>NZ_JBHTFN010000064.1:0-694 GCF_042666195.1 Bradyrhizobium sp. GCM10028915 | reverse complement strand
CCGAGCTCGACCGCCAGGTGCTCGACCTGATCAAGGACCCGCTCACCCACATGGTGCGCAACTCCGCCGACCATGGCCTGGAGACCCCGGCCGAGCGTCTCGCCCGCGGCAAGGGCGAGCAGGGCACCATTCGCCTGTCCGCCTATCACGAGGGCGGCCACATCATCATCTGCATCGCCGACAACGGCCGTGGCCTGAACACCGACAGGATCAAGGCCAAGGCGATCTCCTCAGGTCTGGTCACCGAGGCCGAGCTCGAGAAGATGAGCGAAGCCCAGATCCACAAGTTCATCTTCGCGCCGGGCTTCTCGACCGCGGCCGCCATCACCTCGGTGTCGGGACGCGGCGTCGGCATGGACGTGGTGCGCACCAATATCGACCAGATCGGCGGCACCATCGACATCAAGTCGGTCGCCGGTGAAGGCTCCTCCGTCACCATCAAGATCCCGCTGACGCTCGCCATCGTCTCCGCGCTGATCGTGGAAGCCGCCGGCGACCGCTTTGCGATCCCGCAGCTCTCCGTGGTCGAGCTGGTGCGGGCCCGCGCCAACTCGGAGCACCGCATCGAGCGCATCAAGGACACCGCGGTCCTCAGGCTGCGCAACAAGCTGCTGCCGCTGATCCATCTCAAGAAGCTGCTCAAGATCGACGACGGCGCCGTCTCCGATCCCGAGAACGGCTTCATCGTGGTGAC
>NZ_JBHTFN010000063.1:0-40210 GCF_042666195.1 Bradyrhizobium sp. GCM10028915 | reverse complement strand
CAGCTCAAGCTGTCCACCGGCGTCAACGCCGACCTGTCGATCACCGGCACCGGCAATGCGCTGAACTCGCTCGGCTTCGCCGGCAACACCGGCACCGCGACCGCTTTCACCGCGGCCCGCACCTCCGGCGTCGGCGGCATCAGCGGCAAGACCTTGACCTTCTCCTCCTTCAACGGCGGCACGGCGGTCAATGTCACCTTCGGCGACGGCACCAACGGCAGCGTCAAGACGCTCGACCAGCTCAACACCAAGCTGCAGGCCAACAACCTGACTGCGACGATCGACGCCAACGGCCTGCTGACGGTGTCGACCACCAACGACTACGCGTCCTCGACGCTTGGTTCGGCGGCGGCGGGCGGTGCGATCGGCGGCACGCTGACCTCGTCGCTGACGTTCTCGACCGCTTCCAGCCCCGTCCAGGACTCGGTTGCGCAGACGTCCCGTGCCAACCTGGTGTCCCAGTACAACAACATCCTGCAGCAGATCGACTCGACTGCGCAGGACTCCTCGTTCAACGGTGTCAACCTCTTGAACGGTGATCAGCTCAAGCTGGTGTTCGACGAAACCGCCAAGTCGAGCCTCAGCATCACCGGCGTGACGTACAACTCCAAGGGTCTGGGCCTCGCTGCGCTGACCAGTGGCGTCGACTTCATCGACAACGCTGCGACCAACAAGGTGCTGACCAACCTGAACTCCGCGTCGAGCACGCTGCGTTCGGAAGCGTCGGCGCTCGGTTCGAACCTGACCATCGTGCAGGTTCGTCAGGACTTCAACAAGAACCTGATCAACGTGCTGCAGACGGGTTCGTCCAACCTGACCCTGGCCGATACCAACGTCGAAGCGGCGAACAGCCAGGCGCTGTCGACCCGCCAGTCGATCGCGGTCTCCGCGCTGTCGCTGGCCAACCAGTCGCAGCAGAGCGTGCTGCAGCTGCTCCGCTAACAAGCGGACGACATCGCAAGCAAAAAGACATCGTTAAGCAAGACATTGCGGCGGGGCTTCGGCTCCGCCGCTTTCTTTTTGCGTTTGTCCTGCGTCCGCAGCGTCGTGTCGTGCTCCGAAAAGTAACCAGCGGTTATGGTTAATGGAGCGTAAGCACGGAAAATCGCCAATAGATTCAGTCGGATTTCAGGCCGTGCCAACGCCTTCGGTCGGTTTATGGTGAACCGGCACTTACGCAGGCGAGGCTCGTTTCACCCTTTGTTAGCCATGTCGCGGCACGCTGTCCCCGTCACTCGATCCGAAGCGATCGAACGAAGACGCGTAAACCAGAAGGGTAAGAGTCATGTCCGGTATTGTTCTTTCTGCGTCGGTTCGCCAGAACCTGCTGTCTCTCCAGTCCACCGCCGATCTCCTCGCCACCACACAGAACCGTCTGTCGACCGGCAAGAGTGTCAACTCGGCTCTGGACAATCCCACCAACTTCTTCACCGCCCAGTCGCTCGACAATCGCGCCAGCGACATCAACAACCTGCTCGACGGCATTGCCAACGGCGTGCAGGTTCTGCAGGCCGCCAACACCGGCCTCACCTCATTGCAGAAGCTGATCGATTCCGCGAAGTCGATCGCCAATCAGGCGCTCCAGACCACGGTCGGTTATTCCACCAAGTCCAACGTCTCCACCACCATCGCGGGTGCGACTGCCGCCGACCTGCGTGGCACCACCAGTTTTGCCAGCGCGATCGCTTCCAGCAACGTGCTCTATGACGGCACTGCGGGCGGCACGCACGCGGCGACTTCGGCGATCACTCTGGGCGCGACCCAGGGCGTTAACACCGGTGCGACTGCAACGGCTGGTGACGGCACGACGGCTCTCTCCGCGGGCATTACCCTGATCGCGAGCGGTGCGGCGACGGCGACCGGCCTGGTCGGCAACGCTCAGCCGGCTGACGGCGACACGCTCACCGTCAACGGCAAGACCATCACCTTCCGTTTGGGGGCTGCTCCTGCCGCCGCTGCTGTTCCCAGCGGCTCGGGCTTCAGCGGCAACATCGTCACCGACGGCAGCGGCAACTCGACAGTCTATCTCGGCACCAGCGGTACCCCGGCTGCGACCGTGGGCGACCTCGCCACCGCGATCGATCTCGCCAGCGGCGTCAAGGTTGCGACCATCAGCGCCGGTGCGGCCACCATCAGCACGAGCGCTGGTGCGACGCCATCGGACGTCGGCACCACGACGGCCAGCAAGGTCACGCTGCGCAGCTCGACGGGTGCCGACCTCAGCGTCACCGGCAAGGCTGATCTGCTCAAGGCTCTCGGTCTCAGCACCGCCTCGGGCGGAGGCAATGCATCCTTGAGCGTGACCCGTACCACCAGCGCGGCCTCGCTCGGTCAGCTGATCCAGGACGGCTCGGCGCTGAACGTCGATGGTCACACCATCACCTTCAAGAACGCCCCGGTTCCGGGATCCGCCGGTGCACCGGCGATTCCGACCGGCTCCGGCAAGAGCGGCAACGTCATCACCGACGGCAACGGCAATTCGATCGTCTATCTGCAGGCCGGCACGGTCGCCGACGTGCTGAACGCGATCGATCTTGCCACCGGCGTGCAGACCGCAAGCATTGCCGCCAATGGCACCGCGACGTTGTCGACCGCAACCGGCCAGTCCGCGTCCTCGATCAACACCTCCGGTCAGCTGAGGATCGCGACGGGTATCAACGCCGACCTCTCGATCACCGGTTCGGGCAATGTGCTCAACGCGCTAGGTCTCGCCGGCAACACCGGTTCGGCCAACGCTTTCCAGGCGGCCCGCACGTCCGGCATCGGCGGCATCGCCGGCAAGACCCTGACTTTCGGCTCCTTCAACGGCGGCACGGCAGTCAAGGTCACCTTCGGTGACGGCACCAACGGTACGGTGAAGACGCTCGACCAGCTCAATACGCAGCTGCAGGCCAACAACCTGGCCGCGACGATCGACGCCAACGGTCAGCTCACCATCACCGCTTCCAACGACTACGCGTCGTCGACTCTCGGCTCGACCACTGCGGGCGGTGCGATCGGTGGTACGCTGACCTCGGCGCTGACCTTCTCGACGGCGTCCACGCCGATCCAGGATGCAGTGGCACAGACGGCCCGTGCGAACCTGGTGTCTCAGTACAACAACATCCTGAACCAGATCGACACCACCTCGCAGGACTCCTCGTTCAACGGTGTCAACCTGCTGAACGGCGATCAGCTCAAGCTGGTGTTCGACGAAACCGCCAAGTCCAGCCTCAACATCACCGGCGTGACCTACAATTCCAAGGGTCTCGGCCTCGCCTCCTTGACCGTCGGCGTCGACTTCATCGACAACGCCGCAGCCAACAAGGTGCTGACCAACCTGAACGCTGCGTCGAGCACGCTGCGCTCGGAAGCCTCCGCGCTCGGTTCGAACCTCTCGGTGGTGCAGGTTCGTCAGGACTTCAACAAGAACCTGATCAACGTGCTGCAGACCGGTTCGTCCAACCTGACCCTGGCCGACACCAACGTGGAGGCCGCCAACAGCCAGGCGCTGTCGACCCGCCAGTCGATCGCGGTTTCGGCGCTGTCGCTGGCCAACACCTCGCAGCAGAGCGTGCTTCAGCTGCTCCGCTAAATAACTGAAGTTACAAGAAGATTTAGAGCGGCGGGGCTTCGGCCCCGCCGCTTTCTTTTTGGCGTGAAGCCGTGTGATACCGGGGGAGGGGGCGCTAACCCCGCATTAACCGTATCCCTTAAACCGGCGTTAACCATACTTTAAAGGACAGGCTCTAAGACTGGACAAAAGCCCGCTTCCAGACCCGCGTGGCCGATTCGTATCCGGTTCAAGAGGAAGACCTGCCAATGTCCAACATCGTTCTCTCGGCGTCCGTTCGCCAGAACCTGTTGTCGCTGCAGTCGACGGCCGACTTGCTGGCCACGACGCAGGAGCGGCTGTCGACCGGCAAGAAGGTCAACACCGCGCTCGACAATCCCACCAACTTCTTCACGGCGCAGGGGCTGGATAACCGGGCGAGCGACATCAGCAACCTGCTCGATGGCATCAACAACGGTGTCCAGGTGCTCCAGGCCGCCAACACCGGCATCACCTCACTGCAGAAGCTGATCGACTCTGCGAAGTCAATCGCCAACCAGGCGCTGCAGACCACGGTCGGCTACTCAACCAAATCGAACGTCTCCACCACGATTCCCGGTGCGACGCCCGCCGATCTCCGCGGCACGACCTCCTATGCCAGCGCGACCGCCAACAGCAACGTGCTTTATACCGGCGCACCTGGCGGCGTGACGCCGGTAACGTCGGGCGCCTCGCTCGGTGCGTCGCTCGGATCGACCGCCGGCACACTGACCGGCGCGGTTACCAAGGCAGCCGACAACGCCACGAACCTCGCCGGCACCAACACGCTGATCGGGGCGACCGCCGCGACCACGTTCGGATCGTCGCCGGCAGACGGCGACTCGATCACCGTGAACGGTAAGACGGTCACGTTCCGCACCGGTGCTGCACCTTCGGCGCAGCCGACCGGCTGGGGCCTCGACCCGAGCGGCCATATCGCCACGGACGGCACTGGCAATTCGATCATCTACATGGGAACGACTGGCGCTCCCACGGCTACGGTCAATGACCTCCTCAGCGCGGTGGACCTTGCCAGCGGGGTCAAGACAGCGACGATCAGCGCAGGCGCCGCCACGATCGCGACGAGCGGCGCGACAGTCGGTACGGCCCAGACGCCGTCGTCCATTACCGCGGGCGCGGTTACGCTGAAGAGCTCGACCGGTTCCGATTTGAGCGTGACTGGCAAGGCCGACTTCCTGAAGGCGCTCGGACTGACCTCGGCGACCGGCGCAGGCAATGCCAGCGTGAGCGCCAACCGCCAGACGACTGCGGGTTCGCTCGGCAGTCTCGTCAAGGATGGCTCGACGCTGAACATCGACGGCCACACCATTACCTTCAAGAACGCCGAGACGCCGCAATCGGCCACGAGCGTGACCTCCGGCGGCGTCAGCGGCAACATCGTCACCGACGGCAACGGCAACTCGACCATCTATCTCCAGAGCGCGACGCTGACTGACCTGCTCAATTCGATCGACCTTGCTACCGGCGTGAAGACCGCCAGCATCTTCCTGGGTGCCGCGACGCTCTCGACCACCGCAGGCCAGATCCCGTCGTCGGTGAATACCAGCGGCCAGCTGGCGCTCTCGACCGGCATCAACGCCGACCTCTCGATCACCGGCACCGGCAATGCGCTCGCCGCATTCGGCCTCAGCGGCAACACCGGAACGGCGACCGCCTTCAGCGCGGCGCGCACCTCCGGCGTTGGCGGCGTCAGCGGCAAGACGCTCACCTTCAGCTCGTTCAACGGCGGCACGCCGGTGAACGTCACCTTCGGTGACGGCACCAACGGCACGGTCAAGACGCTCGACCAGCTCAACGTGCAGCTTCAGGCCAACCATCTGACGGCGACGATCGACGCCAATGGCGTGCTAACCGTCACCACCGTCAACGAATACGCCTCTTCGACACTCGGTTCGACGGCCGCGGGCGGCGCGGTCGGCGGTACGCTCACCGGTGTGCTCGCCTTCACCACCGCACAGCCCCCGATCCAGGATCCCGTCGCACAGACGGCGCGCTCCGGTCTGGTCAGCCAGTTCAACAACATCCTGGCGCAGATCGACACGACCTCGCAGGACTCCTCCTTCAACGGCGTCAACCTGCTGAACGGCGACACGCTGAAGCTGGTCTTCAACGAGACCGGCAGCTCGACGCTCGGCATCAATGGCGTGGTGTTCAACGCAGCGGGGCTCGGCCTCAGCAATCTCGTCCCCGGCACGGACTTCATCGACAACGGCGCAACCAACAAGGTGCTGACGAGCCTGAACGCGGCCTCGAGCACGCTGCGCTCGGAAGGTTCCGCGCTCGGCTCAAACCTCTCGATCGTGCAGGTGCGCCAGGACTTCTCGAAGAACCTGATCAACGTGCTGCAGACCGGCTCATCCAACCTGACGCTCGCCGACACCAACGAGGAAGCGGCGAACAGCCAGGCGCTGTCGACCCGCCAGTCGATCGCGGTGTCCGCGCTGTCGCTGGCCAACCAGTCGCAACAGAGCGTGCTGCAGCTGCTCCGCTAATCTCGGAGCGCAAGATACTGAATCGGAATATCGCGGCGGGGCTCATGCTCCGCCGTTTTTATTGAGATCGGTAAGGCAGGATTAGCCGAGATTGATGCGCATCATGGAAGCGTGTTTACAGCATGCATCCGCGCATCTAGCTTCACGACGAAGGACTCCGGGCCCGTATTTATCCGGAGCCCTTCCAAGCACTCACGTAAGCAAATCTTAAGCGGTGCTGCCTAGGGTCGGGAAAGAAATCCTTAAGCGCGTTCAACGGGCTAGGTAACCTCCAGGGTGTGATTGATGTCGAATTCCGCTGCCTCGGCCTACGCGCGTGTTGCAACGACCACCGCATCTCCTCGCGACATCGAAGCGCAGACCCTGCTCAAGGCCGCGAACAAGCTTCAGGATGCGATCAACAGCGCCGAGCCGTTCAGCGAGCAGACCACGCAGGCCCTGATGTTCAATCGCAAGCTCTGGACGATTTTCCTGAGCGAGGCCATGCGCGAGAACAATCCGCAGCCGATCGACGTCCGGCAGAAGATCGCCAACATCAGCGTGTTCGTGCTGAGCCAGACCGCCGCACTGCAGATGAGCCCGCAGTTCGATCATTTCCGTCCGCTGATCGAGATCAACCGCAATATCGCCGCTGGTCTGTCCGGCCGTCCGTGATCGAGCACGGCTCGTTCCTTCGGCAACACCAAATTATGCTGACGAATACCGGCAAGACGCAGATCAAGAACGTCGCCACCGGTCCCGGGACCGGTGCGAGCGATCTCGATGTTGCCGTTGCGACGCTCGACGCCTGATTGTTAGGCGCTGCGGTCCGTGCTGGCTGGACGCGAGGGCTCGGATTTCAAATCCTGCGCATGGAAATAGGCCCGCCGGCGCAGCATTGCTTCGTCGGGGAACTGGTTGACCACCGCGTCGGTCCTGTCGTTGACGACCTGGAAGACGAACGACGCCGCCGCCTGGTCGAACACGACCTGGCGTGAGACGTTCTCGTTGCTTCGCAAATCATTGCGTGCAGGCGCGCTCGCCTCGCCAGCGGCCACTGTCTGGCTCACCGGCAGATCGGTTTGCACGGCCTCGTTCGCCGCCGTATTCGACGTCGTTACGATCTGCACGGCAACCGGTATCCCCACCGGTCTGATGCTGAAATCTGTACTCATGGCAGCCTCCTGGTTGCCTCACGTGAGTCAAATCCCAACCCCTCTCAATACGCAACCATGGAACACCGGGATTGAACATCCGGTAAGGAAACGTGCCTAACCGCTCGACGATGTTGCCGCGCGGTTTTTCGTAAAATTGTCGCTTGTTGTTGCGCGCGCTCAGAGCGAGCGGCTGACCGCGAGCGGCGTGATGTGGCGCGGGCCCGGCGTGGCGCGTCGTCCCGCGGCCGTGTAGGTGTTCGGCACGTTGCGCTTCTGGATCTCGGTGTTGACGCCGCGCACGACGCTCTCCGAGACGGCGTGAGCGGTTGCGAGCACGGTGAGGTTGACCTGGAGCATCGCGCGGAATGCATCGTGGTGCCGATGCAGCGTCGAGAGCAGCTCGGGCGCGGATTTGGCGAGCTGGGCCTGGTTCGCCTTCAACTGGGTGACGGCGCCGACATAGTTACGCGACAGCTCCTGCTTCTTGCTCTCGAGGGTCATCGCCTCGCGGACTTGGCCGGCGCGCACGAGCTCGGTCTCGCGCTCGATCAGACCGAGCAGGGCACTCATCGCATCCATCAACTGCTCGGCGATCTTGCGCGCCTCGGCGCTGCCGGGTGCGGTGTTCGGGCGCTGCGCTTGCACGGGCTGACGCGAGGCGTTGAAATGGTTCATCTCGTTTGACCTTATGCCGTGCGGATCGTTTTTGCCTGCTGCATGATCAGGGTGCGATAGACGTCGGTTGCGATGCCGACGCCGCCGGCGTTGGCGAAGTTCTTGGAATATTGCTCGGTCAGCATCGAGCGCCACACGCCGGTGCCAGGCGTGTCGCCGAACGGGCCTTCGCCCTTCAGGCCCGAGGTCATCTGCGAGAACATGCTGTTGAGGAACATCGCCTCGAAGTCGGTGGCGATCTTCTGCGCCTTGGCCTGCTGCTTCGGCGAGACCTTTTGCAGTGCCGCGGCGAGATCGAAGTCCGGCCGGCCATTGCGGCTCTCTACCGAAAAGGCGGAGCTGGCGACGCGTGCGGTGTTGACCATGCCGGTCTGCATCACATCACCTCGATGTCGGCTTCGATCGCACCGGCGGCCTTGATCGCCTGCAGGATGCTGATGAGATCGCGCGGGCCGATGCCGAGACCGTTAAGGCCGTCGACGAGCTGCTGAAGCGAGACGCCGTCCTTGACGACGGCGAACTTCTTGCCGTCCTCGGTGACGCTGACGCTGCTGCGTGGTGCGACCACGGTCCGCCCCCGCGACAGCGGGTTGGGCTGGCTGACCTGCGGGCTCTCGGAGATCGTGACGGTGAGGTTGCCCTGTGCGACCGCAACGGTGGCGACGCGGACGTCGCGACCCATCACGATGATGCCGCTGCGTTCGTCGATGATGATCTTGGCGGCGAGATCCGGATCGACCTGGAGCTGCTCGATCTCGGTGAGAAAGGCGACGACGTTACCCTTGAACTCCGGCGGGATCGCAAGCTGCACGGTCGATGGGTCGATCGGCTCGGCGGTCTTGACGCCGAGATAGTCGTTGATCGCGGCGGCGATCCGCTTGGCCGTGGTGAAGTCGGCATTGCGTAGCGCAAGCCGGACGTTCGGCAGGCGATTGAGCGCAAATTCGATCTCGCGCTCGATGATGGCACCGTTGACAATGCGTCCGACGGTCGGCACGCCACGCACGATTTTCGCCGCCTCGCCTTCGGCCTGGAAGCCTGAGATCGCGAGCGAGCCCTGTGCGACCGAATAGACGTTGCCGTCGGCGCCGAGGAGCGGGGTGACGAGCAGGGTGCCGCCCTGGAGATTCTTGGCGTCGCCGAGCGCGGAGACGGTGACGTCCATGCGCGTGCCCTGGGTGGCGAAGGCCGGCAGATTGCCTGTCACCATCACGGCGGCGACGTTGCCGGTGCGGATGGTGGCGCCGCGGATGTTGACGCCCATGCGCTCGAGCATCGCTTGCAGCGACTGCTTGGTGAAGGGGATGTTGTTCAGGGTGTCGCCGGTGCCGTTGAGACCGACGACGAGCCCGTAGCCGATGAGCTGGTTCTGCCGCACGCCTTCGATGTTGGCGAGATCCTTGATGCGCGATGTCGCGCTCGCAGAATTGACCGAGAGCGCCAGCGCTGACAGCGCGGCGCAGGCCACCCCCACAAGTCTCACCCAACGAACGCTTGGCATCCTCTGCTCCCCGAGGCTCCTCAAATCAAAGGACCATCACGACACTCCCATGACGAGCTGGTCCGACGCTGTCCTTGCGAGCACTGTGCCAACTCGGGGCAGCGGGGGTAGGTCGCTGAATAGGTTGAATAAATCTGTTTCGAGCGACCTCAGCCTGCGTTGTCCCTGAGGAGCGAAACTGCCGCCTGTCGGCAGATTTTGCCGGGCTGTTTACGGGCCGTTAACCATAAAACGGCGAATGTGGCGCATCGATCACCCGGATTGCTTCCGATGCGCATCTACGGACCGAACGGCACCACGCTTGGAACGCCGGCCAGCCAGGCCAGGCGGACGAGCTCAGGCACCTTCGTGCTACCCGACACCTCGTCGGCGCCGGAGACGCGAGGCGCCGCCGCACCGAAGGCGGCCGCCAACATCGACGGGCTGCTCGCGCTGCAAGGCATCGAGGAGGATCCCGTCGAGCGTCGCAAGCGCTCGGTCGTGCGCGGAAAGACCGCGCTCGACGTGCTCGACGATCTCAAGATGGGGCTCCTCTCCGGCAAGCTCGACGCCTCGACCGTGATGCGGCTGCGTGACGCTGCGGCGAACCTGAAATCGTCCTCCGGCGATTCCGGCCTGGATTCGGTGCTGTCCGAGATCGAGCTGCGCGTCGAGGTCGAGCTCGCCAAGGCCGGGCAGGCGTAGCGGCTTACGCCGCTTCATCCTTCAACTGCGCGTCATAGCGGCGCTGGGCGGCGAGCACGTCTTTCAGATTCTGTTCGGCCCAATCGCGCAGCGGATCGACGGCGGCGGCGAGCGTCACGCCGAGCTGCGTGATCGAATATTCCACGGTCACCGGCACGGTTGCGATGGCGTGACGCTTGATCAATCCGTCGCGCTCGAGCGACTTGAGAACCTGGCTCAGCATCTTCTGCGAAATGCCTTCGATCGTGCGGCGCAATTGATTGAAGCGCATCGGATCCTCGCGCAGCAGCAGCAGGATCAGCACCGCCCATTTGTCACCGACGCGGTCGAGGATCTGTCGCGTGGGGCAGTTCGCTGCATAGACGTCTGGCTTCATCGTCGGGTCCTCACGATCCATTCCGCTGATTTGCCGGCCGCCGCCGGTTACTCCCGTGTAATCAGGTAAGCACAAAGTGCTCTCTTAACACCAGCGCTCTTTGCGATATTTAGTCACCGTTGGTTACTACAGAAGCAAAGGAGCCTTCCATGAAAATCGCAGTTGCCGGCGCCTCGGGCCGGGCCGGGTCGGAGATCACCAAGGAACTGTCCCGCCGCGGCCACGCGGTTACGGCCATCGCCCGCAACCCGGAGAAGATCGCGGTCCTGCCGAACGTCACGCCGACCAAGGGGGATGTGCTCGACCAGCCAGCCCTTGCCAAGCTGTGGGCCGGGCACGACGTGGCCGTGAGTTCCGTGCACTTCCTGGCCAGCGACGCGCTCAAGCTGATCGGCGCGGCCAAGGACTCCAAGGTCGGCCGTTACCTCGTCGTCGGCGGGGCCGGCAGTCTGGAGGTAGCTCCGGGCGTCAAGCTGGTGACAACTCCCGGTTTTCCGGCTCAGTACAAGACTGAGGCGGAGGCGGGTTCAGCCTTTCTCGACCTGCTGCGGCAGGAAAAGGAGCTGAACTGGACCTTCATCTCGCCGTCGGCCCTGTTCATCGAGGGAGAGCGCACCGGCAAATTCCGGCTTGGGACGGATCAGCTTCTCGCAGATGCGAACGGGAAGAGCTGGATCACCTTCGCGGATTACGCCATCGCGCTAGCCGACGAGATCGAGCGGCCGGCCCATGAGAGGCAGCGTTTCACAGTCGGCTACTAGGCCGTCGGCTGCTCCCGGGCCCTCTAGGATAAACCTTCCTGTGCAAGGGCTTGGGGGCGCCGGTCGGGCGATCAGGGAAACATTGTCTGTCACAGGAGGTCGCTATATAACGCCCCGCTCAGCGGACCCCGTTCCGTGTACGAGTCGTTGCTTAGACAGATAGGCCACCCTTGGAAAAGTTGAAAAACTACCGACCGACCGAAAAAGAGCCTTTCATGAACGACAGGCAGAAGGAGTACTTCCGCTTGAAGCTCCTCGCCTGGAAGGATGAGATCCTCAAAGAGTCCAAGCTCACCCTGCAAGCCCTGCAGGAGGAGAACGTGAACCACCCCGATCTCGCCGATCGGGCATCGTCCGAAACCGACCGCGCCATCGAACTCCGTGCCCGCGACCGCCAGCGCAAGTTGATCGCCAAGATCGACGCCGCGCTCCAGCGTATCGAGGACAACACCTACGGCTATTGCGAGGACACCGGCGAGCCGATCTCGTTGAAGCGGCTCGAGGCCCGTCCCATCGCGACGCTTTCGGTGGAGGCGCAGGAGCGCCACGAGAAACGCGAAAAGGTCTATCGCGACGAATAGAGTCCGAGCCGCAGCGATGCGGCTCTTTGTTTTTTGTATGCCGCCACCGAAAGAACGAGTCGGAGGCGCAATAAGAACGAGTCGGTTGGTGCCATGGCACATCTACAACCGACAGTCGGCGTGCGGGCAGAAAAACGTTCTCACTCGCGCTCGCTTCGGCGCGCGCAAAAGAACGTTTTGCTAAGAATGAATTACGTCGCGCGCGCGAGCAGGGAAATCGATGGGACCGTCAACAGCTGCGGGACGTCGATCTTCAGTACCAGTTGCCCTGGAATTCGACCCCTCTCAGTTCCTTAATCAACGGGACCAATCCTTCGGTTGGCACCCGTCCATCTGTCAGATGGTCCAATAGCTCCTGAACTTGAAGAACACGCGGCATGCCCGCTTCGTCGTAGAGCGGCTCGTCGATCAGCCACGCGAATTCGACGAATGGCGATAAGACCCGCCACTCGATCGATTTGGCCCAAGAAACATCGGAGTTTGTGCCCTTGGGCTCTTTCGCGATCCTGTCTGCAAGCGACCTCGCCTGGTCGACCTTCTCAAGGATGAACTTCTTTCTCTTGTCGAAGACGCTCGGTTTGCCACCACTCCAGAGGCCTATGGTCTTCTGGGCTTCTTCGCTCAAAGATATGAACTCGACGGCTTTGCGCACCTCTTCGATAGCAAATGACTTTTCGTGTCCGAGTTGCTTTGCGAACCAAACCGCTTCGCTTGCGAATTCGTCCAGGTCGAAGCTGACCATCGTGTAACCGCGGAACATCAGGTTCGAGAAGTTACTCATCGTCCTGTTGTGACGTTGCGCCCAAGTCGAGTTGTGCATTGTGATGCCGACGTAGGTTCCAAAGAACGCCGCAGCCCAAATTACGAACAGCACCGCGTCGAAATTGATGCCGTATTTCAACCTGAACGGCTCGCCCATAAATGCATTTTCCTTACGGAACTGCGCCAGGGAAAACGTGCCGATCTCGAAGTTGGTGGCGCCGTATCCGCGCCCGATGCGACCCACGATGCTGTTCCAAGCGGGATACTCCTCCGTCTTCGGATTCGGTTTCAACTGAGCGAGCTTGATCGTGTCGCCACGTTCCGCTTTGGTCTCGCCGGCATTTTCTTCATCGAACCGTGCGCCTCGGCGAGCATGGGACGTAGACGCCGATGGAGGTGAAACCAGAAACCGGGAGAGTGACTTCGAACGAGCGCTGCGATCTCTGCCTCGACCTTATCCAGATACGCACGGAAGATGACCCACGCCGGATCGCCTGCACCTTCGCCCAGTGCGATGAGTTGAGGTACCAACTCGCGCTGCCGCAGTTCGCGAGGAACGTCGACGAGTCGCCGACGAATTTCCGCATGATGTTTGAACATCAAATACGGAAAGGTCTGCGAGTAGTAGAACTGCGTTACGATGGCCGAACGTTCACAAGAGCTGACGACGATGGTCGCTGCCGCTTCCGAGGAAGCCTCGACGAACGTTCAGTCCGTCGCCTCCGCAACCGAGGAACTGTCCTCGTCCGTCAATGAGATCAGCCGTCAGGTGCAGGAATCGGCGCGGATGGCCGGCGAGGCGGTCGGCCAGGCACGCACGACGAACGGCCGTGTCGGCGAGTTGTCCAAGGCGGCGGCCCGAATTGGCGACGTGGTCGAGCTCATCAATACCATCGCCGCGCAGACCAACCTTTTGGCGCTCAATGCCACCATCGAAGCCTCGCGCCGGGGACGCTGGCCGTAGATTCGCGGTGGTGGCTTCCGAAGTAAACGCTCTCGCCGAGCAGACCTCCAAGGCCACCGGAGAAATCGGTCAGCAGATATCCGGCATTCAGGCCGCGACCCATGAATCGGTGAACGCGATCAAGGAAATCTCAGGCACGATCGAGCGCCTTTCCGAAATATCCTCCACCACCGTAGCCGCAGTCGAAGAGCAGGGCGCAGCGACCCAGGAAATCTCCCGCAACGTGCAGCAGGCGGCGCAAGGTACCCATCAGGTCTCATCCAACATTGTTGACGTCCAGCGTGGCGCGAGCGAGACCGGATCGGCTTCCGCGTAAGTGTTGTCGGCCGCACAGTCGTTATCGACGGACAGCAATCGCCTCAAGCTCGAGGTCGGTAAGTTCCTGGATGGCGTGCGGGCGGGCTGACCTTCGACGTTTGGGCCGCTCGCTCACCGGGGCAGGCGCGGGTCAAGGCTGCGTGAATTCGCCCATTTACGCGATCTTCGTCTCTCCCGCTTAAGTTCTGGAGAGGGTAGGAACCAACCTCGATGGGCTTATTCGGGCGAATTCGTGCGGCTTTCGCGTTGGGAGATATAACCGATCCGCTCGGTCGTTCGCTGGTCGTGGAGCAATTCCGCATTCTGCGAAAGCAGGTTCCGGTGCTGTACGCCGTGCTGCTGGTCGACAGTATCAGTGTAGCGCTAGTCCTCCCAGTGGCTGTCTCCGGAAGACCTGAGCACCCCGTGAAGGAACGCGCGGAGAAGTGCCGCGCGGAGCCCCGCAAGGCAACTACTTTCCGCTGAGCGACAGGCTCATGCGAGTGACGATGTTGTCCCAGGCGTGCTCTTCCTCCGCGGGATAGTGGATCAACACGCAATGGATCAGCCGCCCCGAGAAGTTGCAGCGGTTGTACCAAACCTTGTCGCCCCTGTAGCTGGAGACCGCAAAGAACCGTGGTGTCACTCGCTTGTACTGGATGCGTGAAGGCGGATGCTTTTTCGCGAGAAAGGCCGCGGGTGAATCGTTCTCGACGTTAAGCGCGGCCTGGATCGTGATGTCGGCACGTCCGTCGGCGGTTCGGAACCGTTGCCCGTAGCCGTCGGGTCGGCCAGCTTCTTCCGTGAAGATCGAAGATGGGAAATCCATCGAGGTGCCGGTCTGGGGAATCGTGTACTTGGTCCATCGCACCGGCTGCGCCGAGACCGTCGCAGTCGAGACGACAAGTGCCAATGCGAGAGTGCTCACCGATTTCATCGCACTTTCCTCCGACTATCACGGAGCAAAAAGCCGGAACGTCAATTACGTTCCAGACGCCTGTTGCTATGGATGGGAAGCGCGCGAGCTAGTCGTCTTCCTCGAGGGGACCATTGGGATCGAACCTGGTCAGCTCGGTCTCGACCGCCGCGAGAAGCCGGCAATAGCTCCTCCGGTTCTTTGGCCGCGTGGTGTCAGGCAGCGCGCAGCGGGGACGTTGGACGAGGGAGCCGGCCGACCTCCTCGGCCTGGCACCTTCGACATCTGAACTGGATTTCGCGTTGCGCGGAGGCGGATTTTTGGATGTTCGCCGCCATAGGCCATGCGCCGCATTGGGGACATTTCTCCAGCAGGGTCTCAGATTCTATCATCGCACCGCTCCTAACCGCGCCCACAGCTCGCCAACGCTTGGAGACAACCCGCGTTCCGGACGAGTCCTAGACGGGCGAACGGAACGAAACAGCGCAACCGCGTTGAATCGGCATGTGTGCCGTGGCGTTGCGTCAGTCTCGTTCGGGAGTATCGCGTGTCCACGGCGCCATCAAAGTTGCTATCCCTGGTTACATCGAGCCATGTGATCCCACGCTGCGCGAGCAGCCGCCGCGCGGCGAAGACTGGGTCTACGAGATCAAGGCCGACGGCTACCGCGCGCAGCTGCATCTCAAAGATGACGACGCCAGGGTCTATTCGCGTACGGGCCTGGACTGGACTGAACAGTTCTCCTCGATCGCAGCCGGCGCCCACCTGCTCAACGCAAACAGCTTGGTCATCGACGGCGAGGCCGTGGTGTACGGCAGTGGCGGCCTGCCGGATTTCCAGCAGCTCAGGCGAGAGCTCGGCCCGAAGCAAAGCGAGCGCGTGCGCTATCACGCCTTCGATCTGTTGTACCTTGACGGGTACGACCTGCGCGGCGTCGTGTACGAGGAACGCAAGCGCCTGCTGCAGCGGCTTCTGAAGGACGCACCGGAGACATTCATCTATGTCGAAGCGCTTGCGGGCGAGGGCAACGTAATCTTCGAAAAAGGGTGCGAGCTGGGGCTGGAAGGCCTGATCGGCAAGCGGCTCGGCGAGCCCTATCGCTCGGGGCGGCAGGAGAGCTGGATCAAGCTCAAGTGCAAGAAGAGCGAGACCTTTCCGATTGTCGCGTTCGTGGAGAAGCTAGGGGCGCGCCCCCGGAAAGTGGCGTCTCTCTACGTCGGCCGGCGCGAGAGCGGCAAACTGCTCTACGCCGGCAAGGTGCGTACCGGCTACACCGAGGCGACTGCGCGCGAATTACGCGAGCGGCTTGATCCGCTCATCCGCAAGTCTTCTCCGCTCGATGTCGCGGTCAAAAAGCCCAAGGCGACCTGGGTCGAGCCGACACTCGAAATCGAGGTCCAGTATGGCGCGCTGACCGATGATGGCCTGCTTCGCGAAGCCGTGTTCAAGGGCTTTCGTGACGATCTCGCGGCGCGCAAGGTCAAGGCGCCGCGGCTGGTGCCCTTCGTGGCCAGACCGCCGAAGCTGGGCGTCCCCCGAGAGAACATCCTGCAGCTTCTGCCCGATGCCGTTGCTCCATCGAAAGAAGAACTCGCCGACTACTGGAGCCGGGTCTGGAAGAAGGCGCTGCCGCACCTCGGGCATCGTCCGCTCAAGCTGGTGCGTCACGTGCACGGCACGACCTTCTATCACAAGGGGCCGCTGCCGAAGGACATTCCGGCCGCCGTGCACCAGCTCCGGATTCAGAAGCGCGAGGGTGGCGAGGGAACGCGCCTGTGGGTCGACAGCCTGGATGGCTTCCTTGGCCTCGTCGAGATCGGGGCCATCGAGCTGCACCCCTGGACTGCGACCATCGAGGACTTCGAGCATGCCGACCGCATCGTGATCGATCTCGATCCCGGCGAGGGCGTCGACTGGGATGCCGTCGTAGAGACCGCGCTCGATCTGCGCATGCTGATGAAGCGCGAGGGTTTCGAGACCTGGCCCAAGCTCACCGGCGGCAAAGGAATTCATCTCATGGCGCCACTGGATCAGCCGATGCTGCACGATAAGGCGCATCGGGTCGCGCATCAGCTGGTCTCCGCCCTCGCAGCGCGCTATCCAGACCGCTACCTCCTGTCTGCGCAGGCAAAGCGTCGCGATCGCATCTTCCTCGATTATCTGAGGAATGGTCGCGGCACGACCGCGATCGGCACCTATTCCCCGCGAGCCCGAGAGGGATTTCCCATCGCTGCGCCCGTGACCTGGAAGCGCATCGAGAGCGGGATCGCGCCGAACGCCTTCACCATGGACAGTCCATTCCGCGCCAGGTCGACGAGGTGAGCCACATGTCGGATGCATTTGATCGATGGGTGGAATGGTGCTCAAAGTCGCCGGGCGACAGGCGCGGCACTCCTGCCGAACTCTACGCCGCGGTGATGTCCCTGCCTGAGGCCGATCATTCCGACCGACAGAGGGTGAACGAGGCCGTGCGCCACCATGACGAGGCTCGCCGCGAGGGCAGAACCGTATGGCTCTACCTCGACGACTACAAGGACGGCAAAACGCGCGCGATAGGCGAGCCCGGATGGATAAAGGTGTTTGCGTCTGCCGATACGGCCGACAGGTGGTTCAAGGAAAACGACCCTGAAGGCGTTGCCTGGGAATACGAAGTGGACGGCGGTCCAGCCGAAGGATCGGTCTGGCTCTACTCGCCGGACCCGGGCTCCCGAGACGTCGGGGACGTCGATTGGGTCAGGCTCTTTGCTTCCAAAGAGAGCGCGAAGAAATGGGTTGAGGCCAACGAGCCGAATCGCGACATTTGGGAGTACCCTGTTCAGGAGTGACGCGGATGAGTGCGTTCGTTGACAGCTCGGTCTGGTTTGCCGCCGCCGCCAAGCGGGACGCTCAGAATGGGCGTGCCAAATCGATCCTCCGGAGCATCGACCAGCACCTTACCACCGACCTGGTGCTGGCCGAGACTTGGCAACTGCTCAAGGCTCAATTCGGAAAGGACGTGGCGGACCCCGCCGCGGTCGCAAGCGACCATTCCAGATACTGAGCGAAGGCCACAGCGAAGTCTTCACTGCGCTCCGAGGGGCGCTTCTCGAGCGGCGGCCCGTGCACGTGAGCAATGCCGGCCAGCGCCAGACGGTCTGCCCCTACATACTAGGCCACGCCGCCGGGGAGGAGCGCGCACTCGCGCTTCGATGCCGGTTCGGGCATCAAGCGTCCTCTCCAACCAGCTGGATCTGCCTACGGCTCTCGTTGGTTGACCAGGTCCGCTTCGCCGATGTGCCCTGGATAGAGCAAGACTACCCCGGACCGGTACAACGATGCGTCGATCAGGTGCACCTGGACGCGAGCCTGGTAGCTCGTCGCATGAGCCTCCGCTAGATGCCGTAATGGGCCCTGCTCCGAGGAAGGGGTCATGATGGTGGCTGTCCCCCGATAGATGATGAAACGGGGTCACGACTTGAGTCGGCCCCAAGCATCTAGAGACGGAGGACAGCCGTGGAGAACTATGCCGGAATCGACGTGTCATTGGAACTGTCGAGCGTGTGCGTTGTGGATGCCCAGGGTAAGATCCTGAGAGAGGCGAAGGTCGCAAGCGAACCCGACGCCTTAGTTGAGTTTTTTGAGACGCTCGGCTTTGCAGTGGAGCGGATCGGGCTGGAGGCTGGGCCGCTATCCCAATGGCTGCATGCGGGGCTGAGAAAAGCAGGATTCGAAACGGTTCTGCTGGAAACACGGCACGTAAAGGCCGCATTATCGGCGATGACGGTAAAGACTGATCGCAAGGATGCCCGCGGGATAGCCCAGTTGATCCGGATGGGCTGGTTCCAGCCGGTGGACGCAAAGTCGGTCGGTGCGCAGGAGATCCGGGCACTCCTGATCGCGCGCAAACAGCTTCTCGGGCGACTTATCGATGTGGAATTAAGTATCCGAGGGATTTTGCGTGGCTTCGGGCTGAAGGTTGGCCCGGTGACGCGGAGGAATTTCGAAGCGCGGATCCGAGAGTTGGTTACTGGTCAGGCGACATTAGAGCGCATTGCCGGTGCGATGCTTTCGGCGCGATCTGCCTTGAAGGCAGAGTACGGAAGGCTGCACAAGGCTGTGCTGGCAACTGTGCGTGACGATGCGGTCTGTCGCCGGCTTATGACCGTGCCGGGCGTTGGTCCCTTGGTGGCCATCACCTACAAATCGGCGATTGATGACCCTCATCGCATCGCGAAATCGAAGGCGGCAGGTGCGCTGTTCGGGCTCACGCCAAAGAAGTACCAATCGGGAGAAAAGGACGTCACGGGCGGAATCACGCTGGCCGGTGACGAGATGGTGCGCACGGTAGCCTATCACCCAGGCACTCACATCGACACCTTTGAAAGCCAAGCCAGGCGACAACAGTACACCGAGAACACAGACGAGAAAAACCACGTAAAGCCAGAAACACGAGCGATTGCTGCGTTCTCGTTTTTGTAATTGTTTTCATAGCCACTTCCTTAAATGCGCCAGAATCAAAACCGTAGACGCCCTTTGTTGCCGCAAGGCTTCGGGCGAGCAGGAAAAGTGTTTCGCCGTGGTCGGATACGTTTCATCGGACTGTGAGGGGTAAGCCAGTTGGCGGAACCCAAATGCTCTGTGAAATAGCCCGCACCGGAGTCAATTCGCATCGGCTTAGATGCGGGAGTTGTGGGTGCCAACTGAAGAATACTTTTTGCGACAAGCCGAAGTCACAGCGCATGTGCAGAGCTTGGGGGTTTGTCCGGGTCGGACGCCGCTGATGGGCCGTAACGCCATGCTTCAAATGATCCTTATAATGGCTATTCTTGGCGTCGCGGTGACCGGATTCTTTGTGGTGTTGTTCGAAAGCATTGCTCGGTCGGAACGCCAGCGCCGCCGCTACTGAGCTGAGACTCAGCTTCCGTCCACCCCCGAACAATTTGAATGCCGTTTGACCGCCACCAGTCTTCCGATTGGCCGGGGTAAGGCAATTATTTCTAATTGTTGAACAAGTTGAAGCTTGGACTTGCGGAACGCGACTCATCACCGCCAAAGGCCATAACTGGCGCTTCTTGCGGCCGATGATTGCGACGCTCAGCAAGTCGTCTGGCCTTACGCTCTGCCACGCGTTTCCGCCGCTTGTCCTCATCAGCCTTTTTGCTGTTGGACTTTTCAGCTTTGTCGGGAGCTACTTGCGCTTCCTTCACGGGAGCCGTTGCTTGCGGGCTGGGCGGTCCGGGCTGCTCAGCTTGCTGAGGTATCAGTTTCGGCTCTGCGGCTTGCGCAGAAGACGGAAGGATCACGCGAATAGGTGCTGGCACCTCTTCTTTTGCGCGGCTGTGAACACCGGTTGGTTCCTTCAAAGCCGAGTTCGCCATGAAGAGGCCACTGCCGAACCCCGCGCCAAGGACTAGGAATGTGGTTCCAACTCCGGCGAAGAAAATACTTCCGTTTGATGCCATGGCGCTCGCTCCAATGCATCGAACGAACGCGCAAATTGAGTCAGCGTTCCGGCGCGGGAAAAAGAAGCAACGTACTAAACGAGCCTGAATCTATCCAGCGGTGCTTCGTGGATGTGCTCTCCATCAGCGTACGTCAACTTGTTCTGCTATTGCGAGGGCGTCGTCGACGTCGATGCCTAGATATTGAACGGTGCTCTCGATCTTGGTATGCCCCAGAAGGAGCTGTACGGCTCACAGATTGCCGGTTCGGCGATGGATCAAGGTCGCCTTGGTCCGGCGAACAGGTGGGGGTCCAGTCCGATATCAGCGATCCAGTGAGATAGAAGTCGGGCATACTGGCGGGTCGTCATGTGCCCACTCGGCCGCCGGCCAGTGAACAAGTATTCTCCTGACTGCTTGCCAGTAAGCCGCACGTAGTCGTCGATTGCCTGCCGGGTCGATTCCGTCAGTTCAAATTTGACGGGCAGGCCGGTCTTCTTTCGTCGGACGGTCGCGCGGTTGGCGGCATATCCGCCCGGCGCAAGGTCATCGACTTTCAACGGGACGACGTCGCAGCCGCGCAGCTTGCTATCGATGGCGACGTTGAACAGCGCCAGATCGCGCATTCGGCCTTCGACCTGCAGCTTGGTTCGGATTGACAGACGTGCTTCGGACGGAGCGGCGGCTTTGCGCCGACGATCTTCCCCTTGTTCGAAGGAACGTGCTTCGGGAGGGATGGTCCTTGGGATATTGGTCATGTTGACCTCCTCAGCTAGTGAGGCTGGTCATTTTCAGCCCGGAGCCCTTCCAATGCCGCGTCCGCTTCTAGACGAACTCGGACGTTAGCTATTTCGGTGACCGCGTGTCCGCATAAAAGCGCAGCGGCGCCGTCGCTGCGTAGGTGGTCGCCCCCTTTGCAAATGGGAGATCAGGCCATCGGCCAGAGCTACTGCGAAGGGCACGCGGCTGAGCAATCCAGATCACCCCACCAGAAAGTCAAGGCCTGCTCTGCGATGGCCCGGCCCCGCCGCGCGAGACCCCGACCCTGCTACACATTTCAAGGAACCGAGCGTTTGGAGTTCCGTTAAGGTCGCACTGAAAGCGAGAGAGTGATTTTGCAGCGCTGGCCGACAAAGCTATGGATCGTCCGTCACGGAGAGAGCGCAGGTAATGTCGCCCGTGACGCAGCGCATGCCGCGGGCGAGGCCTGGATCAAAATCGAAGCCCGCGACGTCGACGTACCTCTAAGCGAACTCGGCGAACGGCAGGCCGACGCTTTAAGCCACTGGTTCGCATCCTTACCGCCGGAGGGGCGGCCCAACGTCATCCTCAGTTCGCCCTACCTTCGGGCTAAAAGCACCGCCGATGCGATCCGAGGCGGGGGAGGGATCGCGCCAGATTTCGTGCATCTCGTCATAGATGAACGGTTGCGGGAAAAGGAGTTCGGAATCCTAGACAGATTGACACGGCTCGGCATCGAACAGCGCCACCCCGACCTGGCGGAAGCGCGCGCACGGGTCGGAAAGTTCTACTTCAGACCTCCGGCCGGCGAAAGCTGGTGCGACGTCATCCTGAGGCTCAGGAGCGTCCTCGACAGCATCAGCCTGCACTACAGCGGAAAGCGCGTGCTGATCGTGGCCCATCAAGTCGTTGTCCTCTGCATGCGGTACCTGTTGGAAAATCTGGACGAAGCTCGAATATTGACGATCGATTCCGAGGGGGACGTCGCGAACTGCGCCGTGACGGAATACGACCTGGCGATGACCGAAAGTCCGCAGGGGCTGGTCCTGCAGAGATATAATTTTGTTGCGCCCTTGGAGCGCGAGGGCGCCCCGGTCACGACCGCGCCGGATGAGAACGTGGCCGCCCGATGAGCGAAGTGAAGATCGACGCCGCCTATCTTTCGGCGAATCCGCTCCCAGACCACGATGGAAGCGGGGACAAGCATTCCCGTGGGCGGGTTCTGATCATCGCGGGAAGCGTCGAAGTGCCAGGTGCCGCGCTCTTGGCGGGGCTAGGCGCTCTCCGGTCCGGAGCAGGAGTTCTTCAGATAGCGACCTGCAAATCGAATGCCTCCCATCTTGGGATGGCCATGCCCGAAGCGATGATTATCGGCTGCCGCGAGACCTGCAGTGGCGAGATCGACCCGTCGAATTCGGTCCGCTTGGTCGATCTCGCAAAGGAAGCCGATGCGGTCCTGATGGGTCCCGGCCTCATCGACGAGGCACCCATCGCGGAATTGCGAGCCGAACTGACCGGTCGTGCCACCAGGCCGGCTTTCGTGCTCGATGCATCCGCCTTCACGTCACTCAGGACTTCGCACGGAGTTGCCGCGCCGACCGGACGGAGCACCATCGTAACTCCCCATTCGGGAGAGATGGCGACGTTTCTGCGGATGGACAAGAAGGAAATCGAGGCCGATCCGGTCGCTGCGGCGCTGTCCGCGGCGCTCATGCTCGATGCCGTCGTCGCCATGAAGGGAGGGCGCACACACGTCGTTTCGCCCCAAGGAGAAGAACTCTGCTTCGAGCAAGGTCCTATTGCTCTCGGCACGTCCGGATCGGGAGACGTTTTGGCTGGAATCGTCGCAGGCTTGGCTGCCCGCGGCGCCCCTCCCTTAGTGGCAATGGCGTGGGCCGTCTTTCTTCACGGCGAAGCCGGACGTAGGTGGGTGGAACGTAACGGACAACTGGGACTACTCGCACGGGAGATCCCGGCTGATATTCCACGGCTAATGCAATCTGTCGGCGGGCTTTCCGTTCAGAGGCCGGGGGGCGGCGATCTATAAGCGAGTAAAGCTCTAGACAGCCTCCTGAGATTTGGTGATGGCTCCCGGCTCTTGCCCCGGCGCTGCCGTCGCGCTTCAGGAGACCGCGATTTCCCTAGATCATTACTACGTATGCCGAACACGTTCAGCTATTTCGGACGGCGTAATTGGAGGCCGCTGATCTCGAACTTCGTGCTGCGCGGGCTCCAATTGGTACCTAGCGGTCCCGCGAGTTAGCTCGGGAGCTTGCCCGGGAGCCATCTATCTCTCTTCTGACAAAACCCGGCGAAGTGTCCCACTAAGAGCTTTGTCGGCTTTATCTGTGTCGAATGCGGCTGCAGGCGGCTCGGAGGCTACTGCAGCAGAACCGGCAGATTGAGCGGGCCGCGGAAACCGAATCCGTGCCAGCGCACACTCACTGGATCAGGCAAGGTCATTTTAGGGAAGCGATCGAACAGCAGCGGTAGGAGGACGTCCCCCACAGTTCGCCGCGAAAGGTGCGCGCCCGCGCAATGATGCGGGCCATTCCCAAACGCCTGGTGAGGGTTGGGTTCGCGAAGGGCGTTATAGTTTTCACCGTCTTGGAAGACCTCCTCGTCCCGGTTGGCGGAGGCCTGGATTGTCATAACGGTTTCGCCCTTCGGGATGAAGTAGTCGCGAATTTCCGTGTCCTCCATTACAAGCCGTGAACTGGCCTGGATCGGCGCCACCCATCGGATTCCTTCCTCGAAGGCTGCGCGCCATTTGCCCTCTGCGCGCACGGCCTCAAGCTGATCGAGGTTGGTCAAAAGGCCGTAGAGGACCGTCAGCAGAGCGTCGCGCGGCTCGTTGATGCCGCCGCCAATTGCGATTTTCACGTTGGCGATCATCTGGCTTTCCGGAATCGGATTCTTTGCATTCACCATGAAGGAGAGGGCGGAGGAGTCTGGCTCGGCTCGCACCCGCTCGGCATTAGCCCGGATGCATCTATCCATCTCCGCGTTGGCGATGTCGGTTGCTTGGAAAGGGCCGGGCGTCCAGCCGAAATTGCCGGCACCGTCAATCAGCATCTGCGACCACCGCTGCATGTCCTCATCGCTCGCATCCGGAACGCCCATCGCATGCGCCAGAATCCGTGCAGCAAGGGGCCCCGCGAGCGCTGGAAACAGATCAACAACCTCGCCGCGCGGCAAACGGTCGAGATACCTCTCCGCGAGGTCCGCATATAGCGCCGCCCAGACAGATTCAATTGTCTTCGGCATCAAGGCGGGCATCATAGCCATGCGTTCGCTCCGGTGCTCCTCGTGGTCCTTCCGCATCAGCGTATGTGCAAGAAAGGCGCGCTTCATGGGCGTGTTCGGATCATTGGAGCTGAACAAGGTTGGATTGTCTTTGATGTACCTAGTGTCAGCGGCCTTGGTGAGAAACGTGCGGCCCACTGATTTGACCCGCAACACGGGCGCTTGGCGCCTCAAGCGCTTGTAGATCGGATAGGGATCGCGAATGAGGTCCGCGATGGTGATCGTCTCGTCCAAGGGGCTCGAGCGGTCTGTCACGTAGGTCATCCGTCGTCCACTCCCTAGTATGAGCCGAGGTAGGGCAAGCGCAATGGGCTAAACTATCATCAGCGCGGATTCGTTCACAGACAACGGCAAACGATAGGCTTTTCTATCGAAAGAGGCAGAAGTGCTGAGGCGATTTCAAGAGGCGAGAGGCACCTATCAAGCTGTGACACTGTGCTTCCTCCGCTAAAGGAGCGCTTCGGCGATCGGATGTCTGCGCACACCCCAAATCCGCGTCTGGATGCCTGGATCGGTCCTGTTTGCAATGCGCGATCGTTTCTGAGCACGTCGCTGCGGAGCCGGCGAGGTGAACCGAACGACCACTGCTGCTTCCGCGCACCACACCGGCGGGTTCCATTTTCTCCGGACCGGTCGAGGCCTGATTAGACCCCCACCGGCGGGTTGCTCCGTCGCGTTCAGTCAAACCGGATGCGGCGATTGTGAATTCAGGCAGCGCCCTATCTCCGCGTGAAGCTTGCCAGCGAATGCTCGAGGAAGAAACGCAGCATCTCCCTGGTCGCGTCCGGCCCGTGCGGATCCGTGTAGGACCCGGCAGGACTGCCTCCCGACCAGGCATGGGCGGCGCCGTGGACGCTCCAGTGCTCGGACATGTCCACGCCACCTCCATCGGTAAAGATAGTGCGGGTATACGCGTGCCCCTCAGGTACTCGCCCGCGAAGAATCTTCGTCCTCACGCTCGCATCTTCGCCCGGCCCACGGAGAATCCGGTCAGCATTGCTCGGATGCACCGTGGTGTCGCGATCGCCATGGAAGACGATAGTCGGCACCGACGCGCCAGCCGTCCCGATCGGTCCAGCACTGCCCTGCTGCATAGCGGCCAGGGCGGACGGAAGGTCGCTGGCAGCCCCGCAGGCCAGGCCGGAGTGGATGCCGATGGCGGCGTATAGGTCGGGGTACGTCGCACCCATGATGGCCGCGGCGGCCCCGCCGGCCGACAGGCCTGCGACGTAGACGCGCTTGGGATCGATAGGATGCTCCTGCATGATCTGGCGCGTGATGCCGGCGATCAGCGAAGGCTCGCCACCATCCCGCATCTGGTCCCCCGTGCGAAACCAGTTCCAGCATTTCGCATGGTTGGCGCTGCGTGCCTGCTCCGGATAGACAACGAAGCAATTCCGCTCGTCCGCCAGAAAATTCATCCGGGTGCCGGCGGCGAAATCGTCCGGTGACTGAGTGCAGCCGTGAAGCATGACAATGAGGGGACGCGGTCCTCTATCAGAGCGGCTGGGAATGAACAGCTTGTAGGTCCGACTTCCCGCCGCGTTGGTGAAGCTGGCAGCGACGAACCTTGTGCCGTCCGGTGCAATATCCGCCTTGGACAGTGGAGCGCGCCCGACCGGACCTGGCAGGCTGAAATCGGAAAGATCTTTAATGCCGCCGAAGGGCGCGCGGCCTTTGTGGCGTTTGGCAGGGGTGGCTTGCGTGCACGGCCCGCTCTCCCTCTCCTCGACGACATTGGCCTTCAGCTCGAGTGTCGGCGGCTCGAGCCTCGCATGCTCGACAGGCGCAGCATTTCCGCTTGTCGCTGCGGGGCCGTCATGGCCGCGCAGCATTCGCTGCAGCACTGCAGTGGCTTCGACCAGTTGGCCGGCACGTGTGAGGCGGGTCGCTTCCCGGACCATGTCTGGATTCAGCATCGTTTCACCTCGTTCGGTCGGCGAGAGCGGCCTTGACCGCGGGGCTGGCATGAAGGGCTCCGAGCACCGAGACCGAGGCGATTGTGGCGCGCGCCAGTTCGGGCGTGACGTCCTGGTCGATGGTCGCCAAGCCGAGGACGTTGATGTGCAGCATCTCGCCGTCGCGCCGCGCCCTCTCGAGATCGACGCGGGAATAATTACGCAGCCCCAGGTCGAGACTTTTACGGGCCGTCGATTGCTTGACCACATCCGCGTGCCGCTCGAGCTGGTTGCGGATCGCCGTCCGGATGAAATCGGTGCGGTTCGAATAAAACCCTTCCTGCACCATGAGATCGACCTGGCCGAGGTCCACATAGCCCAGGTTGATTGTGATCTTCTCCGTATCCGGGGTCCGGGGTCGCAGTTCGCGTACATTGTCGGTCATTAGGTACATCCATTGGGACCATCCAGAAGGATGGCGGCTGGATGGTAAATGGACATTAACTGGGGGAATTTCAAGGCGGCAGGCAAACATCTCCCGCCGCCGCGGTTTCGGGGCGGGATCCGCAGCCGTTTCGCGAACCTTCCGAGGATAGGACGGACCCTTCGTCCGGCCGTCAGGTCTAACCGTCTGAAATCAACTGAGGGCTCGTTGGTTAGCGTGTTATCATCGCGGCTAGGAGGAAGACACATGTCCACTTCCAAGAAGCGATTAGCACCCCATGATTTTCCGGTGACCGCCGAAGGACAAAAGATCAAGAAGCAAGATGGCGAGCCCATCGCCACTACGGAGGATCATGAAACCGCTGCCGACCTGGCCGAGCGCATCAACGACGACGAAGCGCGCCGTGAGGAGGACAAATGGTCGGCCTGAGCGCCTTCTCTCAGTCCTCCAGCGGCGTGTCGATCAGCTTCAGCAATTGCTGACGCTCTGGACCCCGGGCGCCACTGCGCAGGAATTGGCCGATATCCGTATAGGAGACTTGGCCCCCTGAGCCGATGTTGGGCTGGTGCTTCACGACGGGCGTATTCGTCTGCGGATCTCGCGTCAGCGCCCAGACGTCACCATTGCTGCTTTCGTAGAGAACTCGCTCGCTCATACCGACCAATCGAATGGACGATCATCCGTTCCAGATTGTCCGAAGGCAGCTGCGAGCATCTATGTCGATTTCTCGCTGCGACGCGGAGCGGACGCGCCGCCACGTGGCCGGCAACACGAGCTCGTAGTTCGGCCTGACCTACAGCAGCTTCAAGCACGGATCGACACTGCGGCCGGCTGCGGCATCAGAGCAATTCCGCAAGCATGTGCGCCGCGCGTGCTGCGCCGCCGCTTTCGACCGGTTTAGAGAACGTCGGCTCGGTCAGGGCGCGGATAGTCGCTTCAGCAATCATCTCGGGAGTTGAGCCCGCATAGTTCATACGCCGGCCGGCGCTATAGCGATCCAGTCGATATGCCACATGGTAGTTCTGTTCGAAATGATTCTGCAGCGGGAAATAGATGAAGGGGGTGCCAGCCGCTGTCAGCTCCATGCACGTCGTAAGTCCGCCCTGCACGATGGCCAGGTCGCAGGCTGCGAGATGTCGGTCAAGATCGGCCACGAATGATCGAACTTCAACGCCGGCCGGAGCGCTCAATGTCGCCGGATCAATCCGGGGACCGGCGATCACGATCATGCGCAACTCCGGTATCCTGGACCGTACCAGCGGATAACTCTCCAAAACGCGCCGGATGAGCGGCGCACCGACGCCTGAACCGCCCACCGTGACGATGCAGACGCGCTCCCCGTCTCGGTAGCCGAGCCGTCGTCGAAGCTCGGAGCGCGGCCCGAATGTCTGCGGGTGTTCACCGAGAATGTAACCCGCGAACTCGAAGTGCTTAGGCACCCAGTTCGGCATTTCGGGAAGATCCCTACCGAACGACCGAGGAATGACGTCGTCCGCGTTTCCGACAAAGATCGCGCGATCACGCACGCCGGGATGCCGTTCTACATGCTCGATCATCTCGGCATTGTAATCGGTTGTCAGGAATGCCTCGTGTTCGCCACCTGAGGGCATCGGAACGAACCCGACGAAGTCAGTGAACCACACCAGCGGTGCCCGTTTCAGTTCGGGATGCTCGTGCCAGTAGTGATCGATGTCCCACGCCTCGTCGGCGATCACGAGGTCATAACGCAACTCCTCGACGGCATCCTGAAATGTCATGAAGTTGGCGATCAGCACTTCGTCCATTCGGCGAATCGCCTGAAAGGCATGCAGTTCATGTTCGCCGGATTCCATTTCGATATGGCGGGTTTCACTGGCCAGGCGACCGCTGAGCGGATGAACGGTCTCGCCACCCGCTTCGAGCAACCGGGTGACCGGGTCCTGTGCCAGCCAGTGGACCTGCAGATCAGGAAGCACGTTACGTAACTGCCGCGTGATGGCGATGTCACGACGGGCGTGGCCGAGCCCGATTGGGGATGACAGGTAGAGGACGCGCTTCGGCCCTGGCCGCGCAGGAGTCCGTTTAGGCCGAGCAGCCAGGCCGAGCCGGCGCTGCAAAAAATCTGCAATCAGGGTGTTGCACTTCGCCGGAAAGCGACCGAGTGGATTGTGGCCTCCTCCCTCGAGGGTCGTTAACTCCGCACCTGTCAGGTCGGCCACGATTTGCGCTCGCGCATGTGGCTGGATTCGATCGTCGTTGCCATGGATCATCAGGACCGGGCAGCTGATTTTGCGATACATGGCCTCGCTCGCATCGAAGGCCGGCGGTATCGTCCGCGCGTTCACCGTCCTGGCGAGGATGGATCCCGTAGTCTCGCTGGCCCAGCCCACGGCGTCCTCGATTTGCTTGGTCGAATGTGGCTCGGAGAAGATGGAGCCGACGAAGTAAGCCGCGAAATCCTGATAGTTCGAGAGCCAGTAGGCGTTGTTGTATTTGTCCCAGTCCTTGAACTCTGCGCGCCTGGCCTGAAAGTGGTCCGGCGTCATGTAAGGATAGGCGGGCCCTACGCTGGCCGATGCACCGACCAGGATCGCGGCCTTGACGCGTTCCGCATGGTGAGCCGCTATCACAGATGCGATCATCCCGCCGAGCGAGAGGCCGACAAGAATGGCAGTGCCAGCTCGTGCCGCATCCATGACGGCAAGTGCATCTGCGACGTAGTTGTCCAGCGTATAGGCCGCCACTTCGTCCGGCCGATCGGATCGGCCATTGCCTCGGCTGTCATAAGTGACGCAGCGGAAGCGCTCGCTGAACCAGGGCAATTGCGCTTTGTAAACCCGCGAATGAACGATGCTCCACGGTGGCACGAAGATGATAGTTTCCGGGCCGCTACCGTAGATCTCGTAGTGAAGCTTCACACCGTTACGTTCAACTATTCCTTCGAAAACTGGAAGCTTGGCGCGCATGTCAGCACCTCATTTTCGGTGAGCGCTCTCGACGATCCGAATAAGATCTCCAAAGCGCCGAAGAGCCGGCCGGACAGGAACGCCTTTCTTTTCCAATCCGAGCAGGTAGTGGCTCTCCGCGCCGATAAAGGCGTGGGCGACCAACGCGGCGACCTCCTCGGCCGTGAAGGGGCCGAGACCGCCGAATTCGCGCTCGGCTCGGCGGGCGAGGTCCGTGATCAGCTTGATCCAGCCCATGATGCCGGCCTGGACCACTTTTGCCACGGGGCCGTCACCCCAGCTGGCAGCCATCAGCTCCTGCAGCACGCGAACGTATCCCGAGGCTATGTCCTCGTCGAGATAGTCGCAGGCACGGTCCCACTGCTCGGACAGCTTTAGCGCGGAATCTCGAAACAGTGCGTTCTGGCGGGCGAGTAGCTGCGAGTTGAGGTACTCGAACAGCGCCAGCATCATCCCTTGTTTCGAACCGAAATGATAATGGATCTGGCTGAGTGGGACACCAGCCGCGGCAGCAACATCGCGGGTGGACAGCTTGGCGTATCCTTTTTGCCTAAGCACCTTCTTTGCGGACTCCAGCACTACCGTCCTGGTGTCTGCCTTCACGCCGTTTCGCGGCATCCGTGTCCCCCTTCCTTGGCTACAGCATTCGGTCCATCGGCCGAACGTCGGGCGCGCCGTGGTCACAGTCAACAAGAGACAGCCTACTTGACTCCGCGCATCATCGCAGCACATAATTCGGCCGACCGACCGAATTTAGATCTGACTGTTGTTCAACTCGAAAGCCAGAGAAGGACTGAGTCATGCGAACAGTGGACAATGACAGACTTGGCGCCCTCGTCGGAAAGATGCTGGGGGACTTGGGCGGGGCCTTTAGTGTACCGACGGCTGGGATCGGCTTCCGTCTCGGCCTGTTCCAGGCGCTGCACCGCGACGGCCCCGCGACTGCTTCTGAACTCGCACAACGAACCGGCCTGACCGAAAGGTGCGTCCGTGAATGGGCCTTTGCACAGGCCGCGAACGGCTACATCACCATCGACAAGACAGACCAGCGGTTCAGTCTGACACCTGAACAGGCAATGGTATTTGCCGTGAAGGACAGTCCCGTCTACTTGGAAGGCGCTTTCGACCTTGCGGCGGCGATGGTGGAAGGGCGACCGATGGTCGAAGCCGCATTCAGGAACGGAAACGGCGTTGCTTGGGGTGAAAGCTCGGGCTGCTTGTTCTGTGCTGTTGGCTCCTTCTTTCGTCCGGGCTATGTCAACAACATCGTGCAGTCTTGGCTACCGGCGCTGGAGGGCATGCCCACGAAGCTCTCCGAGGGTATCAAGGTAGCCGACATCGGATGCGGGGTCGGCTTTTCAACCTTGCTGATGGCGAAGGCGTTCCCGCAGAGCATATTCGTCGGCTATGATTTCCATGCGCCGTCCATTGAGCAGGCCAACGCACACGCCATGGCGCACGGTCTCGCCGACCGCGTCCGCTTCGTGACCGCGCGCGCCAAGGACATCGCTGAGCGAGACTTCGATCTCGTCACCATGTTCGACTGCCTGCACGACATGGGTGATCCCCGCGGCTGCGCAAGGCATGTGCGGAGCCTGCTTAAGCCCGGTGGTTCCTGGATGATCGTAGAGCCGATTGCCGCGGATGATCCGGTCGACAATGTCGGCAATCCGGTCAGCCGTCTCTACTATAATGCATCGACGATGATTTGCGTACCGACCTCGATGGCCCAAGAAGTCGGCGAAGCACTCGGCGCGCAGGCTGGGGAGGCAAAGCTCACTGAGGTGCTGAAGGAAGGTGGCTTCCGTCAGGTCCGTCGCGCCACCCAGGGTCCGTTCAATATAGTGCTGGAAGCGAGGACATGAAAACGTGGCCGGCATCTCGCAAGCGCGCCGCCCGAATTCCTTGGTCCGTCCTTTCTGCTGCTAAGTTGGTCAGCTTCCGGCCCATCTGCGAGCTCGGAGGTGATCCGCTCTTGGGCAGATGCTGACGGCAAACGGACATCAGACGTCCAGCCGCTGAATGCGTACGCACCTTAGTAGAGCCGGGCGGCTCTGGCCGCGCTGCTCCGCTTCAGAGCAGATCAATTCCGCACTATCGGGGCCTCGCGAAGTGCACTCCTGCCGATCTGCTTCAGCCCGTCAACCGACGTCTCGCCCTTGCTGGCAGCTTCGAGGATCATGGAGGCCACGTGGGTGCGGGCAGAGCTCTCGTAGCGTGACACGCTTTCGCACACCTCGAGGAGGACCGCGCGCAAAAGCGCGGTGGTTTCAGTATCGAACATTGGAGGTCTCCCCAGCGAAAGCAGCATTCTGCCTGAAACCGGCCGGCCGGGGATTCACGCAAGTTACGGCCAACGAAGAATTCTGCGGAATGACTGCGAGATTGAGCGTGGCACCGCCTTTGGGGGGCTGGGGGGCTAGAGGGCGGAGCCACGCAGGCCCTGCATTCGCGCGGACCCGCCAGACCAACGGCATCCGGCCGAGCCCGTTCCACTGCCTGAGTGTCAAACGCCATCCGGAACTGCCCCCTTTGCGTCATGAAGAACTGCCCCCCACCATCGGGATTATGATTTCGGTTGAAGGTTGTTTCCGCCGGTGACGGGCCGGAGGGAGGCGGAGCCGACCGGAGGGCCGTCACCGGCGGTCGGCGTCTTGATGAGGCCGCTCTTGCGCTTGGCTCGGAGCCGGTAGCTGTCGCCGCGGATCGTCAGCACGTGGCTGTGGTGCAAGAGCCGGTCGAGGATCGCGGTGGCGACCACGGGATCAGCGAACACGGTGCCCCATTCGGCAACACTGCGGTTCGAGGTGATCAGCATGGCGCCAGTTTCGTAGCGCCGGCTGACCAGTTGGAAGAACAGATGTGCCGCGTCAGGTTCCAGCGGCAGGTAGCCGAGCTCGTCGACGATCAGCAGCTTTGGCTTCGATAGCGCGAGCAGTTTCTCGTCCAGACGCCGTTCGCCATGGGCCTTGGCAAGGCCTGCGACCAGCGTCGTCGCCGTGGTGAACTGCACCGTGTACCCGGCCAGGATCGCCTCTCGCCCCAGCGAGATCGACAAGTGCGTCTTGCCGACTCCGGGTGGCCCGAGCAACAGCACGTTCTCTCCGTTGGCGATCCAACGTGACGCGGCAAGGTCACGGATCTGTTTGGGATCGATCGACGGCTGCGCCTCGAAGTCGAAGCCCGCCAGTTCCTTGACGGCTGGGAAGTGTGCGAGCTTCAGCGCCATCTCGATGCGGCGATGATCCTTGCGTGCGATCTCGCGCTCGCACAGCAGGATCAGCGTCTCACGCGCCGACAGGTTCGCGCGCGCCGCCTCGTCGAGCAGGCTGTCGAGCTGATCGCGGATGCAGGAGAGCTGCAATCGCGCCAGCATGGCATCGAGCGGATCAATCGTTTCTTCTATTATCTTCTTTCCCCACGCCATCAGAAGCCTCCACCGACCACAGCTTCGTATTCGGCAAGAGAGCGTAACAACGACGGCGGTGGAGACGGATCCAGCACTGCCGCGACGGCCTCGCGCTCGGAGTCGTACGAGGATTCCATGTACCCAAATATAGCTGCAGATCGTAAACGATCACGCACCAGTGGGACCGTAGCAATCCGGGGTCGGCACCATACGCCGGGGCTGTGTAGCCGTCCGATACCCGCCCGATGTGCCCCATTCCTTAGCCCCGCATCCTAAGAAGTGCGATGCGCTCCCGCTCCTCGCTCGTCAATGTCATGATTGCCGGAGACCGCGTGAAGCGTAGATGCGGATTGCGCAGGATACGTCCGTTTTCCATTCGAAGTGTCGGATGACGGTCTCGCGGTTGAACGATCCCGCCATGCTGATCAGTTGAAGCGAGCCAACCATTTGCTCGACCCGGTCCGCTTGTCCCAAAGGCAGGAGCAAGCGCTCACAATCGATCGTATGGCCCCCGCTGTTGTAGGTCGAAAACACGTTGTAGATGGCGCAGCCGCTGGACACGCATTGTTCGGCGGCAGCTAGACCGAACTCCTTCAACGCCGGTGGCAGAACCTCTTCCATCGATTTTCCGGCCCAGCTCGAATTGAAGACCTCTCCTACGCTGGCGCCTTGGTAAAGCGCTCGAAACGTTTGCCCGTCTGCCCGGCGCTCAACACTCCAGATGATCAGTTGTTTTGGGTCATGCAGCCGCGCTTCCGGCCTGAACTGATCTAGAGAAGGGAAGCGCAGATTGCCGGCCGTGCGTGCCCAAAACCGGCACATGGCCTGCTGACTGATGGACTTCACATCGGCGAAAGAACCGTCTGTGTATTGCATGGCCCCTCAAACCTACACGCCACAGCGTTAACGAGCCGTAGTTCGACCAGCCTTCAGCGCTAAACAAGCGGCGAAGATGGCTCAGCGGTGGCGCCTGGGCAGGGGCCTGGCTGCGCCACATTCGTAGCGCTCGCGCTCGGCAGCCGCTGCGCGAGCGCCCCTGCAAGACGACTCAACTGCACCGACACTCCCGAAAAGCTCGTGAATTGCTTGTCTTTCAGATATCTCACGCCGAGCGGTCCCGATATTGTGGGGCCTGACGGGACTACCTCATCGGCTCACCACGAGAAGAGATGTTTCAAGACGCATCGGATCTGGCCGCGATGGCCGAGGTACTAGGCCGATCGAGCGACTACCGGGTGCTGCGGCGCCTGGTACCACGGCCAACGTCGATGCCGGCCTCCGGACAGGAAACGAGGATCGGCATCCTGCTCGACACCGAAACCGCCGGCCTCGACCACCGCAAAGACGAAGTCATCGAGCTCGGCATGGTCAAGTTCGCCTACACGCCGGACGGGCGCATCATTGATGTCAGGGACACGTTCTCCGCCTTCAATGAGCCGTCCAAGCCGATCCCGGCCGAGATCACGGCGCTTACCGGCATCACCGACGAAATGGTGGCCGGCCACAACATCGACGAGGCCGCCGTGAACGCCTTCGTCGATGATTCCGTGGTCCTGGTCATCGCGCACAACAGTGGATTCGATCGGAAGTTTTCCGAACGCTACTGGCCCGTCTTCGAGCGCAAGGCGTGGGCATGTTCCGCGACCGAGGTCCAGTGGCGGCAGCACGGCTTCGATGGAGCGAAGCTCGGCTACCTTCTGAATGGCGCCGGCTATTTTCACCAGGCGCACCGCGCGGTTGACGACTGTCACGCGCTGCTCGAGATCTTGGACTTCGACCTACCAACGACCGGCGCGCCCGCGCTCGCCGTCCTGCTCGAGACCGCACGACAGAAGACCATCCGGATCTGGGCCGAACAGTCGCCGTTCGAACTCAAGGATTCGCTGAAGCGGCGCGGCTATCGCTGGAGCGACGGCACGGACGGTCGGCCAAAGTCCTGGTATGTCGACGTCTGCGAGTCCGCGCTCGACGCGGAGCTCGCATTTCTCCGGTCAGAGATCTATCTTCGCGACGTGGAGCCGCGGCTGCAGACGCTGACCGCTTTCACGCGCTTCTCCAGCCGGATCTGAGGTCGGCAGCTCGGGAAGAAGCCGCCGCCTGCGCATCAGCGCCCGAGACGCTTCTCGACCCGCTTACGGGAATTGCCTACTTTCTTGACCGCCTTCTTGACCGCGGGCGCGGACCGTCCGGTCTTCTTCGCCTCATAGCCGACTTCGTGCTTCTGCCCGCCCGCGACGCGCGCCCGGTCCTGCTTACGTCCTCGCGCAGTCTTCTTCTTCGCGGCTGCCATCAAGTCCTCCTTCTGCGAATCTAATGGCAATGCAACGTTGTAAGGATTCGCAGGTTCCGGAACGGTCCCTCTATCCGAGCGCGACGGCGGGCGGCAACCGGGATGGACCGGCCTGCATCGGCGTAGCTCGACAGGTGTATCTAGCCCCTCCTGTCGCGGCTGCTTCGATGCTTTCCAACAGTGGTCGCGCCAAGTCGAACCAAACGAATGATGTCGTCAAGAGGCAGCACTGTTCGGCATCATGAGGCGAGGACGCAGACCTCGCGCAGTACGCGACGGCGCCAGCTGCCATCTTGTAGTTGCCCTGAGGACCCCTCCACCCAAGCCGACTGGACCGGGCAAACTTGGAACTTCTCGGACCAGCACCTGTTGTGCCGTGCCACTATTGGAGGACGACATGAACAATAAATTTCTTCTTCTGCTGACGGCGGCCTCGCTACTCGCCGGCCCGTCGTTTGCGCAAAAGCCGCCGGCTGCCGATCGGCCCAACAATAATGCGGTCAACAGTTCCGGCCAGAACAATTCCAGCAAGCCGGTTGCAGGCGCCAACAGCTTCACCGAGGGCCAGGCCAAATCCAAGATCGAGGACGCGGGCTACACGAACGTCACATCGCTGAAGAAGGACGACAACGGCGTTTGGCGCGGAAAGGCCAGTAAAGGCGGCGCCTCATCCAAGGTGAGCCTGGATTTCCAGGGCAACGTCAACGCGGCCAAATAATTTCGCGCAGCAGCGAAGATTTAGAGGGATCCAAGATGACCATTACGATTTCACGTCTCTACGACAACTATTCCGATGCGCAGCGCGCGGTGACGAGCCTGGAGTCCGCGGGCGTGCCGCATTCGGATTTGAGCATCGTCGCGAACAATTCGGACAACTGGTACAGCACCGACAGGAAAGTCGATCGCGATCGCGATGGGGTTGACGATCGGGCGGAAGGCGCGGCTACGGGAGCGGGCCTCGGCGCAGGTCTTGGTGGCGCGGCCGGTTTGCTCGCGGGCCTTGGTTTGTTGGCTATCCCCGGCCTCGGTCCGGTAGTGGCGGCCGGATGGCTCGCGTCCACCGCGCTCGGAGCCGTTGCCGGCGGCGCGACGGGCGGAGTCGTCGGGGCGTTGACGCAGGCTGGCGTATCCGACGAGGAAGCACCACTCTACGCCGAAGGTGTGAGGCGCGGCGGCACGCTGGTTTCGGCTCGTGTGGCAGATGCGGACCGCGCGCGATATGAAGCGATCCTGAACCAGTCCGCGGTCAATCTGCGCGACCGAAGCGCAGTCTGGCAGAAGGCCGGGTGGAAGAGCTACGATCCCTCCGCCAAACCTTACGGGGCGGAGGAGGTCCGCAGAGAACGCCAACTCTACGGCACCGGAATGCGATGAATAACCGCCGCCCGCACACCAGGCGGGCCGCCATTTCTTGCGCACGATTACCCATTATCGAACTCAGGAGCCGAAATGAGCCGCGGAATGCCATCGATGACCGCCCTCTTGGGTATGCTCGCAATCGCCGGTTATCAAAATCGGGACAAGCTCGCCGACATGTTTCGCAATGCTACCTCCGGTCAGCCGGCGGGTGCCAAGGATTCCCTGAGCGGCATGCTCGGCAATCTTGGTGGCCTTGTGGGAGGCGGTGGCGTCGGTTCGCTGCTGAATGGCGGGATCGGCGAGTTGCTCGAGCACTTCAAGCAGAACGGACAGGGCGACGCGGCTCAATCCTGGATCAATCAGGGGCCAAACCGCGAAGTCACTCCGCCCGAGCTCCAGCAGGCTATCGGTCCGGACGTTCTTCAAAAACTGGAGCAGCAGACCGGCCTGTCTCAGCAGGAGATCCTCGACCGATTGTCGCGCGAACTTCCGACGGCCGTGGACAAGTACACGCCTGACGGACGTCTCCCGGCGCAATCGGCGGGATAACACTATCGCAAGCCTCGAGGGAGAGACATGAGCATAATCTGGACGATCATCATCGGTTTCATCGCAGGCGTTATCGCGAAGTTCATCATGCCCGGCGACAACGAGCCCTCAGGTTTCATCCTAACTACGATCCTGGGGATCGTGGGTGCGTTCGTTGCGACCTATCTTGGCCAATCTCTGGGCTGGTATCGGCCCGGAGAAGGCGCAGGACTAGTGGGGGCAGTGGTAGGCGCCATCATCGTGCTTCTCGTCTACGGTTTTGTGGCCGGTCGCAGCCGCCGGGCCATCTAACCAACGGACGGAATTCTTCGCGTTAGCGGAGAATTCGCCCGGCGCAAAAGGCGATCGGCACGATGAAATGGATGCTCGTTGTCCTGGTAGGAGGCATGACCCCGGTCAACACCAACCTGGTTTTCGACAAGTTCGCCGATTGCCTTGCCGCCGAGGAGCAGATGCGAAAGCACTATACGGACGCTTTCGAGGCCTGGGACCGATGGGCCGCAGCCAACATCGAGCGACGACGCGAATACACAAAGGCGCGACCTCCAGGCCAAACGGCTGCTCAGCAATATCGGTACGTGCGTTCCTCATGCCGGCGGCGACCCCACGCCGCCTCAGCAGCAGAGCAATCCGACACCTCCTCAAGCCGCGCCCGCGCCGCAGCCAAGTCCGAAAACGTGAGGTCTGACCGTTCGGAGCCGGGCGGTCGCGAACCAATGTTGCTGCTGCTTGCGAATCGCTTTTCACCGCCGTCGGTAGGCTGAGCTGCGGCTCAGTGTGGCAGCGCGCGAGTGGATGGAAGCTCACCCTTTTGAGTTAGACCCCTTAATGCACCCGAACAGGCCTGGGGCCTCCTCGCTTTGCCGCGCCTGACGCCGAAGCTTCTGTGGCCCATCACCTCTGTCGTCGAAACTTTAGCAATTTTTGCATATCTTTTTCACGGTCTGGTCGACTGTGCTGTTCTCCTGATCGATCTTGGCGTCACTATCGTGTTGATCAGTGGTCGTCGGCCGACCGATGCCGCCCGCGGCGGCCCCTTGGGTATTGGCAGCAGGCGTTCCGGATGAAGCTGCGGTTCCGGCAGCATTGGTGCCGGGGCTTGCGGCATTCGTGCTGTTTCCATTGGTCGCTCCCTGATTGAGCCCGGATTGAGGAGTAGGAGTACCATTGGCGATACCGGTTAGTCGCATTGGTGGTGCCGGTGGTTGGATGGGTATTTGCATTCGGGGCAGTAGCCGACGGGCTTGCCGTCCCGCCCGAGTTCGCGGGGCCTGCGCCTCCTGTAGCGGACGGAGATGCTGCAGTTGAGCCCCCTGCACCTGCAGACGACGACGCGCCGCCAGCGCTTCCACCGGCAGATCCGCCGGCACTACCGCCGCCGCCTCCACCCCCACCTTGCGCAAATGCTGCGCAAGGGATGACGATAGCTAAGACAACTGCAATGCCAAAGCGTTTCATTGCGCGACTCCTTTGGCGAAGAAGCCACGCTGCTGCGTTTCGTTTCTAGGCGTTGGGTCGAGCCGATGCTTTGGGGCGCCCTTCCAGCAGGGCCAGGCCAGTAACCGAACCATAGGGGAGACCGAGCGTTATCGACATTATGTCAGACGCTTTCGACTACTTTCGGGCTTACGCTGTCCGAGCTCTATGCAAGGCCCGATCCATGCCGCACGGCAGGATGAAGCATCTGCAGCTGCTGGCCGGGCGGATCTATAATCTTCTCAAGAAGGAGGCAGCTTACACTCCTAACACGCAGCACCTTGAAGACTTCCGGGCAGCCCAGAGGCTGGAGAGGTCTCTCGACCGTCCGCCTGGCCAAGGCTCGGGCGCTGGGACTTGCTTTAGTCCGCCGAGGTCGCAGGACGCGGGACGGGAGGCTTGTTGAATGCCTTCCCTCGACACCCGTGGTGTAGCAAACCTGCTGCGGGAATATGCGCAGCGCACCGCCTTGCGCGGCGGCAACCCCTACCGGGCAAAAGCCTGTTCCCGGGCCGCCGACAGCCTGGCAGCCCTTGCCGTCCCTCTGCATGTGCTGATCGCTGAAGACCGGCTCAAGGAAATCCCCGGCGTCGGCGAGGCGATCGCCGACATTATCGCCAAGCTTCACAAGACGGGCTCTCATCCGACCCTGGAAAAGCTCCGGAAGGAGATACCCGAGGGCGTGCTCGAGATGCTCGCCGTTCCCGGCCTCCGCCCCGAGAAGGTGCTGCGGCTTTACAAGGATCTCGGTATCACCTCGCTCGCCGAGTTGGAGGCCGCCGCCAACGACGACCGTATCAAGAAGGCCAAAGGTCTCGGCGCCGCGCTGCAAGCCAAGATCCTGCAGAACCTGGCCATCGCGAAAAGCGGAGAAGGCCGCCTCCATCTGCACCGTGCCGCCGTCCTGCTCGCGCACGCCAAGGATTCGCTCCGCAAGGCCCGGCCGGAGCTTAAACGCGTGACGATCGCAGGCGACTTCCGCCGCGGCTGCGAACTCGTCGGCGACCTCACGATCGTCGCGGAGGCTGTCAAGATCCAGAAGGCGGCGAATGCTTCGGCGGCGGACGGACTGCAAATCCGCTTGTCCGACCGCAATCACTTCGGCGCCGCCCTTCTTTTCGGCACCGGCTCAGCCGCTCACATCGAGAGGCTCCAGGCTTTGGCCGCGGAGAAAGGAATGCGGCTGGAGAGCGACGGGCTGCACAAGGGTCGCACCCTGATCGCCGGCGACGAGGCCCAGATCTATAGTGCCCTCGGCCTGCCGTTCATCGATCCTGAACTCCGTGAGGGCCGCGGCGAGGTCGAGCTGGCGCTGAAGGGCAAGTTGCCGAAGCTCGTCACTGACAAGGACCTGCGCGGAATCCTTCACTGCCACACCGATGCCTCCGACGGCACGGAGACCTTGGAGACGATGGCCAAGGCGACGCGCCAGCGCGGCTTCGAGTATTTCGGGGTCGCCGACCACTCCAAGTCCGCGCACTACGCAGGCGGTCTCTCGGAGGAAGAGATCGCGCAGCAGCACCGGGACGCGGACCGGTTGAACAAGCGCTTCGGCAAGGATTTCCGGATCCTGAAAGGCATCGAGTCCGACATTCTGGCCGACGGCTCGCTGGACTATGCAGACGACGTGCTGCA
>NZ_JBHTFN010000062.1:0-567 GCF_042666195.1 Bradyrhizobium sp. GCM10028915 | reverse complement strand
TGTCCGGCCCGAAGACATGGGTAACGGAACGTACCTAAGACATGGGTGACAGCCTCGTGCCGAACGGGTTGTCGAGAGGTTGCAGGGTTTTCTGCTCCAGGTCGAAGTATCCCAGATCATAGTGCATGAAGCTGACGAGCCAAATGCCCTCGTCGACCTCCTTGATGCCGAGCTTCTGGCCCGCCAGCACGGTTGAGATGTTGATCCGCTTGCGGTGCAGGCAAAGGCGGCCGCACGCGGTTACAAGGACCTCGCGATCGTGGAACGGATAGGTCAGCTCCGGCAGGCCGGCATAGGAACGTGCTGAGGCGACGTAGAGCTCGGCAGGACGTTTCATGTCGAGGGCCTCGTGCGGGCGTTCGGAGTTGAACTCGCGGACGAAGGCATCGAAGCGTTCCTGCTGCTGCAAGCTATTGCCGCCCGGCGGCCGGGTGGTTTCCTTTTTGAGGGTGAGGTGCATGCGCTCATGACGTCCGTTCTGTTGCGGGTGGCCCGGCTTGATGCGTTCGATTGCAATACCAAGTCGGAGCCACCACACCGAGAGCTTGGAGAGGTTGAACAAGGCGT
>NZ_JBHTFN010000061.1:0-551 GCF_042666195.1 Bradyrhizobium sp. GCM10028915 | reverse complement strand
CTGGTTTTGCACGACTTTCGAGGCCTGGAAGCAGCGGGCGCAGCCGAGCATGCGTCAGACCCACATCGGTGGGGAGAAGGTGTTCGTCGATTTCGCTGGCGACACCATCGACATCTTCGATCCCATCACCGGCGAAGTGCGCGCCATGAAGCTGTTCGTCGCGGCGATGGGGGCCTCGAACTACACCTACGCCGAGGCCTGCCCAAGCGAGAGCCTGTCCGACTGGATCGGCGTGCATGCCAACCTGTTCAGGTATCTCGGCGGCGTGCCGAAGTTCGTGGTCTGCGATAATCTCAAGGCCGCCGTGACCAACCCCGATCGCTACGATCCCGGGATCAACCGAACCTATGCCGAGATGGCCGGTCATTACGGCACCGCGATCCTGGCGGCGAGACCGAGGCGGCCAAAGGACAAGGCCAAGGTTGAGGTCGCCGTCCAGATCGCCCAGCGCTGGATCCTGGCCCGCCTGCGCAACCAGCGCTTCTTTTCCCTGGCGGAGCTCAATGCGGCCATCCGCGGCCTCGTCGTCGAACTCAACGCCCGCCAGATGC
>NZ_JBHTFN010000060.1:0-516 GCF_042666195.1 Bradyrhizobium sp. GCM10028915 | reverse complement strand
GTCAGCTTCGGATCGACCTCCGGCACGCTGGGCTCCGCTCTGAATGGAGCGCACGGCAGCCTGGTGCTCAATGCCACGGGAGCGTTCACTTACACCGTCAACGAAGCCGATCCCGCCGTGCAGGCGCTGCGGCTTGCGACCAACACGCTGACTGACGTCTTCAACTACACGATGCGTGACACCGCCGGCGCGACATCGTCGACCACGCTCACTGTTACCGTCCACGGCGCCAATGACGCGCCGGTGCTGGCAATCCAGACCGGCAACCAAACGGCAACGGTTGGTTCGGCCTTCTCGCTGACGCTGCCTGCCGGCACCTTCACGGACGTCGATTCCGGCGATTCGCTTGCCTACGTGGCAACCGCTGCCGACGGCTCGCAACTGCCTGCCTGGCTGAGCTTCAACGCCGCCACCCGGACCTTCAGCGGCACACCGGCGTCTGGCGATGTCGGTACGCTCAGCGTAAAGGCAACCGCAACCGATCTCGGCAGTCTCGCCGCCAGCGAAACGTTCAAT
>NZ_JBHTFN010000059.1:0-5132 GCF_042666195.1 Bradyrhizobium sp. GCM10028915 | reverse complement strand
TGCAGCACGTCGTCTGCATAGTCCAGCGAGCCGTCGGCCAGAATGTCGGACTCGATGCCTTTCAGGATCCGGAAATCCTTGCCGAAGCGCTTGTTCAACCGGTCGGCGTCCCGGTGCTGCTGGGCGATCTCTTGCTCCGAGAGACCGCCTGCGTAGTGCGCGGACTTGGAGTGGTCGGCGACCCCGAAATACTCGAAGCCGCGCTGGCGCGTGGCCTTGGCCATCGTCTCCAAGGTCTCCGTGCCGTCGGAGGCATCGGTGTGGCAATGAAGGATTCCGCGCAGGTCCTTGTCAGTGACGAGCTTCGGCAACTTGCCCTTCAGCGCCAGCTCGACCTCGCCGCGGCCCTCACGGAGTTCAGGATCGATGAACGGCAGGCCGAGGGCACTATAGATTTGGGCCTCGTCGCCGGCGATCAGGGTGCGACCCTTGTGCAACCCGTCGCTTTCCAGCCGCATTCCTTTCTCCGCGGCCAAAGCCTGGAGCCTCTCGATGTGAGCGGCTGAGCCGGTGCCGAAAAGAAGGGCGGCGCCGAAGTGATTGCGGTCGGACAAGCGGATTTGCAGTCCGTCCGCCGCCGAAGCATTCGTCGCCTTCTGGATCTTGACAGCCTCCGCGACGATCGTGAGGTCGCCGACGAGTTCGCAGCCGCGGCGGAAGTCGCCTGCGATCGTCACGCGTTTAAGCTCCGGCCGGGCCTTGCGGAGCGAATCCTTGGCGTGCGCGAGCAGGACGGCGGCACGGTGCAGATGGAGGCGGCCTTCTCCGCTTTTCGCGATGGAAAGGTTCTGCAGAATCTTCGTCTGCAGCGCGGCGCCGAGGCCTTTGGCCTTCTTGATGCGGTCGTCCTTGGCGGCGGCCTCCAACTCGGCGAGCGAGGTGATGCCGAGATCCTTGTAGAGCCGCAGCACCTTCTCGGGGCGGAGGCCGGGAACGGCGAGCATCTCGAGCGCGCCCTCGGGTATCTCCTTCCGGAGCTTCTCAAGGCTCGGATGGGTGCCCGTCTTGTGCAGCTTGGTGATGATGTCAGCAATGGCATCGCCGACGCCGGGGATTTCGGTCAGTCGGTCTTCGGCGATGAACACGTCCAGAGGGACGGCAAGGGCCGCCAAGCTGTCTGCGGCCCGCGTGTAGGCTTTGGCCCTGTAGGGGTTGCCGCCACGCAACGCTGTCCGCTGTGCGTATTCTCGCAGGAGACTGGCGATCGTGCGAACATCGACGGAGGCCACTCAACGAGCCTCCCGTTCCGCGCCGGGCCTCACCGGCGCAAAGGCTCCCTTAGTGGGTGAGCCGTCATCGCGCCGGGGATCGAGAGATGCCTCAAGTTTTTGCGCTGCCCGGAAGTCCTCAAGGTGCTCCGTGTTCGGGCTATAAGCGGCCTCCTTCTTGAGGAGATTATAAATTCGCCCCGCAATCAGCTGCAGATGCTTCATCCTGCCCCGCGGCATCGACCGCGCTTTGCAAAGAGCCCGCACGGCGTCGGCGCGGAAGTAATCAAATGCGTCAGACATGATCTCGGTAAACGCAGGCCACGGCCGATGGTTCGGTCGGTCGGGACTGGAGGCCGGTTCGGCTGGTCCATTAGGAACCTAGTGCGTGGGCGCGATGCCAAACGTTCGCGGAGAGATCGCATAGCCTCTCGCTGTTTGAAGATGAAGCAGAGACGGGTGCGTCGCTCACGGTCTGAGGGCTTATGGCAACTGCGAGGAGCTTGGGGAACCTCCGGAATCCTTGGGGCGTTGCACCGCCAAGATTCGCAGAAGGAGGTGCGCGATGGCAGCCGCGAAGAAGAAGACCGCGCGAGGACGCAAGCAGGACCGGGCGCGCGTCGCAGGCGGGCAGAAGTACGAGGTCGGCTATGAGGCGAAGAAGACCGGCCGCTCCGCCGCCTCGGTCAAGAAGGCCGCGAAGAAAGTCGGCAACTCGCGCAAGAAGGTCGAGAAGCGCCTCGGCCGCTGACGGCCTGCGGCGCTCAGACCCTGCACGAGAAGCGGGTGAAGGCGGTCAGCGTCTGCAGACGCGGCTCGACGTCGCGTAGGTAGATCTCGGACCTCAGGAACGTGATCTCGTCGTCGAGCGCCGTTTCGCAGACGTCGATGTGCCAGGACTTGGGACGACCATCGCTGCCGTCGTTCCATCGGTACCCGCGTTTTTTCAGCGAATCCTTGAGCTCGAACGGCGACTGCTCGGCCCAGACGCGCACGGTTGGCTTGCGGGCTGTCTCCAGCAGGAGCGCGAGCGCCGGCGCTCCGGTCATTGCAAGCGTGAAGTCCAAGATCTCCAGCAGAGCGTGGCAATCGTCCACCGCCCGGTGGGCCTGGTGGAAAAATCCGGCGCCGTTTAGAAGATACGCGAGTTGCGCACCTACGAAACCGTGCTTTCGCCAATCGACCTCGGTCGCGCTGCAACCCCAGGCCATGCCTTCGAACACCGGCCAGTACCGCTCGGCGAATTTGCGATCGAAGCCCGCGTTATGCGCGATCGAGATCACCGCGCCGTCGACGAAGGCGTTCACCGCGGCCTCTTCGATCTTGTGGCCAGCCACCATGTCGTCGGTGATGCCGGTGAGCGCCGTCACCTCGGGCGGGATGGGCGCGGACGGCTCGTTGAAGGCGGAGAATGTGTCGCGGAGGCTGACGATCCGACCATCAGCCGAGTAGTCGAATTTGACCATCCCGAGCTCGATGATTTCGTCCCTGGCGTGATCGAGGCCGGTGGTCTCAGTGTCCAGCAGGATGCCAGTCCTTGCCCCCTGTCCGACAGTCGCCTTGCACGGCTCTCGAGGGACCAGGCGCCGCAACACCCGGTAGTCCGCCGACTGGCTCAACGCCTCCGCCATGGCGGCCAGGCTGATGGTGTCTTGAAACATCGGCTCTCAAGAAGTGTCCCGGGTGCGATCAGACCGATTTTGCACAATCCCGGCCCACACGGTACCGGGAAGACAGGGGATTCACGGCGTTTTCGGGCCTAGCGACTTCAATTCGGCCGCGTTGAGGCCGTCACGTCTCCAGCGCATGTGGCGTTGGGGGGCGGCCGGCTCTTTCCGTACTGTGAGGGCGATATAGTCAAGAATTAGCTGGGCGTCAGGCCTCGCCAAGTCCGGAGAGGATCGGCGCCGGCGATGTCGTGCGCGGCAGCGGAATTGGGCGCTCGACCGAGTGCGCGGGGCGCGAGCCTCCTTTGGCGTCGTACCGTTTGGCTAGATCCAGCAGGCGCAGCCTGGTGAACGGGTCGGCCTTCTCGGCGATGGTCCGGACCCGTTGGGCGAGACCCTGATAGAATTCCTGCTCCATGACGCACCCCGCAACATCACTGCCGTGAGTTGAATGGCCTGCGACCGCGGAGTCAAGAAGCCCCGCCTGCCCGGACAACTTTCCGCGACTTGCTTGAGTCCCTTGTGTCGGCGGACCTACACTAGCGATTGCAGGGGGAAAATCAGATGGCGCTGCTCAAGGCGTGCCCGGAGTGCGGCAGGCCGATGACGGCTCTTCCGGACGAAGCTCGGAAGGGGCGGCTACGCTACGTCTGCGCCAAGTGCGATGGCGATCCCCTGCGCGACCCGACCGCACGCAAATGGGTGGACAGCCCGCTCCGCCCACCAGAAAAGTAAAGCGCGCCCGCGCTGGCACTTGCGCGCTGGGCTTCGCCTTGGGAAGGAGCGTGGCCAGACCCGGTTGACTTGGTGGGCCTCGGCCAACCGAAGGCCTGCGTGGCTCCGCCTCAGCCCCCCAAAAGCCCCCCAAGGCGGGGCTACGCTTGTTAGACCGCCCCCTCGCCTGAATCATCCGTGGCGCCGCTACCTTTATTGCCCTTCCATGAGGAACGTGCGTGTCGGGCACACGTTCGCGGTGATCGATTGCCCGTTCCGGCGAAATTTGATCCCAAGGAGGGATGTCTCATGAAATGGATTGTGAGCTTGGCCGCGCTTGCGCTGGCTGCAACGGCTCCCGCGGCTCTCGCCCAGACGAAGCCAGACGTATCGGCGGCACCGAGCGCCCAGAATTCCGGCGCGGGCATATCAGGACAGCCCGGAAACAAGAACGGCCCGGCGGTCAAGCCCGGCGACACTGTCGGCTCCAGCTCGACGATGAACCAGCAAAATCCGACGGTGCAGCAGCAGGACACCTCGAATATCAAGGGCCTGCCTGGAAACAAGAATGGTCCGCCCGCCAAGCGACCGGACCAGAAGTGATCGCACGGCGGCGCTCCAGAACGCGTAGGCGGCATCTGCGGGCCTAAAACTTCTGGCCCGCGACGCCCGTTCGGCCGCAGATCTACTCGGCCCCCTAACCGGGGTCGGGCTGCGAACGTTCACATCGCTCGCCCCGCCGGATCTTCCTTGACGCCCCGGGCGACGATCCGGAGCGCCCCGTCCGGAAGCGGCCGCTGCAGCTTCAGGGCCTTGTCTGCAGGCGCGGTCATCCAGGTCTCGACCTCGTCGGGCGTGGTCAGGATCACGGGCATCGCCTTCGGGTGGATGGCGCCGACCTCGGCGTTCGGCTCCGTCGTCAGGAAAGCGTAGAGGTCGTTGGTGGTCTCGCCTTCCTTGACCTTCCGGACGGACGTCCAGTTGGTCCATATGCCGGCAAAGCAGGCGAGGGGCCGGCTTTCATCGAGGGCGAACCAGATGTCACCGCCTTCGGCCTTGTTGAACTCGCTGAACGAGTTGAACGGCACCACGCAACGGTTCTCGACCCCGAGCCATCGGGTCCAGTGCTTGCTCTTCACATTACGGATGTTGGTCGTGCCGCCGTCCGGCTCCATCCCGAGCAATTCCTTGAAATCGACCGTCTTGTCCTTCGCTTGCAGCTTCTCGGCGCGCTTCTTGGTGGCGTCCATGAGAGCCTTTGACGACGACGGCATGCCCCACCGTGCGGTGGCGAGCTCGCGGCCCTCGGCGCCGGTCCGGATGATCGGCGCCTTGTAGTCCGGAAACACGCCTGGCATCGGCGCCAGGTTGCCGACGTAGCGGTTGACCACCCGGAACAGCTCGCCGATGGCGGCCTGGTTGGTCGTGATCGAGTAGAGATTGCAGATGTGGACGGCCCCCCACTTGTCAGGATTGTAGCAGACTTTTGGCCAGATCGCTTGCTATCAGATGTCCGGCCTGTTTGCGCGGACAAAGCCCGCTG
>NZ_JBHTFN010000058.1:0-693 GCF_042666195.1 Bradyrhizobium sp. GCM10028915 | reverse complement strand
CGTGGGCGTCGCCTTCGACGCCATGGCCTTCCACCAGCATGATCCGGTCCTGCGGCGGTTTGCTGAAGTGGTGATCGCGATCGGCGGCAACTGCGACCACGGTGCCCTCCAGCGAGAAGCCGTGCCCTTGCTGCATCAGGCCGCCCGGGCGAACGAGCGCCGCTTCTGGCGGAGGTAGCGCGTGATCTCCGGAAGAGCCATCGCGTTCAGGACCCGGTCGGCGGGGACACCGCCCTTCCGAGCCATCTCGACGCCCCAGTGCATGTGGTCGAGCTCGGGGATCGAGTGCGCGTCCGGATTTATGCTCATCAAGCAGCCGAACTCAAGGGCGGCCTGGTGCCAGCGCCAATCCAGGTCGAGGCGCCATGGATGGGCGTTGATCTCCACCACGACGTCATGCTTGGCACAGGCGCGCAGCACCTTGTCGACATCGATCTCGTAGCCTGGTCGCCGCTGCAGCTGGCGCCCGGTCATGTGGCCGATGATGGTGGTGTGAGGATCGGAGATGGCCCGAAGCAGGCGCTGCGTCTGCGCCTTGCGGTCGAGTTTGAAACGGCCGTGGATGCTCGCGACCACAAAGTCGAAGCGCTGCAGCACGTCGTCTGCATAGTCCAGCGAGCCGTCGGCCAGAATGTCGGACTCGATGCCTTTCAGGATCCGGAAATCCTTGCCGAAGCGCTTGTTCAACCGGTC
>NZ_JBHTFN010000057.1:2280-78321 GCF_042666195.1 Bradyrhizobium sp. GCM10028915 | reverse complement strand
CGCTCATCGCCTGCGCCCGCAAGCTCCTGATCTACGCCAATACTGTCGTGCAACGGGGCACGCCCTGGATCGAAAAAGCCGCCTAGCCTTTAATGGTTGCTACGCTTACGGCCGCGCAATGCTGCTATCGCGCAACGTCCGCCTTCTCCAGAGATCAACCATCACCTTGACGGTCGCCGCCAGCACAGCTGCGCAAAGCGCAGCCTTCGAGATCGTCTCCATCGTCCCCTCGATCAGCAGGCAATGGGCGACGCTGCCTGCGACGATGACGATCGCGAGGGGAATATGGACGATGCGCCACGTGCGCAACCGCAATCCCAGCCGCCGGCGCAGCAGAGCCAGGAGCGCAACAATGAAGATGGCCCACATGGCGGTCACGCCGAAGGGGGAGAACGGTGTCGGTGACGTATAAGTCAGGGCGTCGATCATGTCGGGCGGGCTGGTGATCCAGAGGCCGGCGACGTGGATCACCACCGCCAGAGCAAGCGCGCCGCCGATCCAGCGGTGGGCGCGCCGGCCGCGATAGGCCGACAAGCCCGGCAGGTATCCGCCGATCAGCAGGGGCTGAACGAGCACGAGACCGAGCGCGATGATCCCGGCGAAGCCGGCGAGGATGTAGACCGGGCCGCGCCATGTGAGCTGTTCGCTTCCCGCAGCGAGCGCGATCGGCACGCCGATGGCCAAGGCAAGGGCGATCCAGATCAGGGGCGCCCGGGCCGATCTCCGCCCCTTCATCTCCAATGCGATCAGGCCGGCTGCAGGACGAAGTGCGCCTCGAGGCTGGTTTCCTTTGCGCTCCGCATTATCGGCCGCAGGAAGACGGTTTTGAATTCACCGCTGTCATAGGCGAGGTGGCCATGCGGCTGGCCGAAGATGGGAATGATCTGCGGCATTTCGAGCCGGAACTTGCCGTCCTTGTCGGTGAGCGTGGCGCCATGACTCTGCGGCTCGTGCTCCTGGCCTTCGACCGTGTGCGCCCAGATCTGGATGCGCTGCCCGGCCAAGGGAGTCCCGTCGCCGGCGCGGCGCACGGTGCCGCTCATCCAGAAGCCACCCTTTCCGATCCGCTCCACGATCGCCGCGCCCTTGCGGTAGTTGTTCGCCCCGCCCGACATCGTCTCGGTCGGTGCGAGGCCGTCCGCGCGTGCAGGCAACAGCAGGCCGGGGACGCCGGTCGCCAAGAGCCCGGTTGCGAGGATCGAGCCGCCCGCGGCGAGGAGGCTCCGGCGATTGAGTACGACCGTGGTCATGTCGGTTCCTCCTGGCGAGCGTCCAATGGCTCAGTGAGTGTACAAGAAAACGCGCCAGACGCACAGTTGGGCCGGGGGACGCAGCGGGTCGCGATGACGTTGTTGTGAACGGGGTGCAGGCCGCTCGCACATGCATCAGTGATCGTCTTCTTCCTTGACCAGCGTCAACAAGCGAAGCGTCAGGAACGTGAATACGGCGACCGTCACCGCGACATCAAAAGCGCCGAGCCCGACGGAGACGCCGATGGCGCCGGTCGCCCAGAGGCTCGCGGCCGTCGCGGTCCCCTGCACCGAATTCCCCTGCTTGAGAATTGCGCCACCGCCGATGAAGCCGATGCCGGTGATGAGGCCCTCGATCACCTTCGCCATTCCGTCAGGCGAATGCACGAGCAGGCTTTCGCTGGCCTGCACGAAGCCGCAGCTTGCCATTGCGACCAGTGGAAAGGTGCGCAAGCCCGCGCTTCGCGCCCGCTTCTCGCGGTCCCAGCCAATGGGAACGGCGAGTGCGAAGGCCGCAGCCAGCGCAACGACATGAACACCAATGTTGAATCTGTCCAAAGAAAGCCCCCGAAATAAAAATCGTCGCCGTTGATCAAACCGGCCGGCAACGCGGCAATGCGGCCCGCGGTTTCCATACAGGCGAATTTGCCGCATGCAGCGCAGCGATGGCCTCGTCTCCGCGCGATGGAGCCGCCGGCGCAGCACCATGATCGTTTCGGCTGGTATTCCTGCGACCGGCTCCTACATGTCGAGTCCACGTTACCACCGCACGCTCCATCCGGACCCTTCCATGATCCCCTTCTCCGTGCTCGACCTCGCGCCCATCCGCCAAGGCGGCGATGCGTCACAAGCGTTCCGCAATTCGCTCGATCTCGCGCAGTATGCGGAGGGCTGGGGCTACAAGCGGTTCTGGCTGGCCGAGCATCACAACATGACGGGGATCGCGAGCGCGGCGACGTCGGTGGTGATCGGGCATATCGCGGGCGGGACGAAGACGATCCGGGTCGGGTCCGGCGGGATCATGCTGCCGAACCATTCGCCGCTCGTCATCGCCGAGCAGTTCGGCACGCTGGCTTCGCTCTATCCCGGGCGGATCGATCTCGGGCTCGGGCGGGCACCGGGCACCGACCAATTTACCGCACGCGCCCTGCGGCGCGACCTCGCGACGAGTTCGGAAAACTTTCCGCAGGACGTGCTGGAGTTGCAGGCGCTGCTCGGCGACGTGCAGCCGAACCAGGCCATCCGGGCCGTGCCGGGCATGGGGACGAAGGTGCCGCTGTGGATCCTGGGATCCAGCACCTTTGGCGCGCAGCTCGCAGGGATGCTCGGCCTGCCGTTCGCGTTCGCTTCACACTTCGCACCGCAAATGATGATGCCGGCGCTGAGGGAGTATCGGGCGCGGTTCGAACCCTCGACGCAGCTCGACAAGCCCTATGCGATGGTCGGCGTCAACGTGTTCGCCGCCGACAGCGACGCGGACGCGCAGCGCATGTTCTCCTCGCTGCAGCAGCAGTTCATCAATCTGCGCCGCGGCACGCCCGGCCCGCTGCCGCCGCCGGTCGACGACATGGACGCGCTGTGGTCGCCAGCCGAGAAGGCGATGGTCGGCCAGTCGCTGTCGTGCTCGGCGGTCGGCTCGCCTGACATGGTCGAAGCGAAGCTGAAGGCGCTGATCGCCGAGACCGGCGCGGACGAATTGATGACCACGGGCCAGATCTACGACCATGCCGCGCGGCTGCGCTCGTTCGAGATCGCGGCCGGGGTAAGGGATCGGTTGGCGGGGTGAGCGGGTGCGATTGTTGCGACGGTGAAGCTGCGCTCGTGGCAGGCCGTGAGCGCCCTAATCCGGAAAGCCGAACAGCTTGGCCGGATTGTGCACCAGGATCTTCTCCAGCGTCGACTGGTCGGGCGCGTAGCGGTACATCAACTCCAGCAGATCGGCGTCGTTGGGCGGCTGCTTGACCGAGACCGGGTGCGGCCAGTCGCTGGCCCAGACGCAGCGGTCGACTGCTGCCTCGATATAGGCACGCGCGATCGGGATGACGTCGTCGTAGGGCGGCCCGAGCTTCGAGGTCTTCTCGCCGAGCGACAGCATCACCCAGAAATTGCCCTTGCCGAGCAGCTCCAGCATCTTGCGCAGGTTCGGATCGTTCCTGCCGGCTTCAGGATCGGGCCGTGCCATGTGGTCGATCAGCACGGGCACGTCGAGATTCTCGTATTTGGCGACGCTGGAGACGATGCCGTCCTTCTCGGGCTGGATCTTGACGTACCAGCCGAGCTCGCGGATGCGCGCAATCGCGCGGGCAAAATCGGCATCCGACAGCACAGCGCCGAGCTCCTGGCGGAAGCTGAAGCGCGCGCCGCGGACCCCAGCATCATGCAGCTTGGCAAGATACGAATCGTTCGCCTCGGCGAACACCAGCGCGTTGGCGCAGCCGCGATAGTTCGGGCCCATCGCGGCGAGACCGTCGAGCACGACGGCATGGTCGGCGCCATACGTCGTGGTCTGCACGATGATGCCGCGCTCGATGCCGAGCGTCTTGTGCACGCGCAGCGCCGCCTCCCAGGTCGCGGTCGGCATCCGATAGGCAGCACCGGGACGCTCCGGATATTTGTCGAGGGGGCCGAGCACGTGAAACTGGCTGTCGAGGGATTTGGGCGGCGGCCCCTTGACCGGGCGGCGCGGGTTCGGGTCGAACGGAAGATAGGTCGGCATGCGCAAAACTCCCTCAGTCGATTACGGCGGTGAAGTCGCACTGCACCAGCGCGCCGCCGTCCATGTTGTCCATCGGCAGCGCGTGGCGCGCCGGGCGCGAATGCTCGTCCGGAAACATCTTCAGCCACTCGACATTGACCGGGCCGCGCTGCGTACGGTCCTTCAGCCACACCGTCATCTTGATGATGTCGTCGGTGGTGCCGCCGGCAGCCTCGACCGTCGCCTTCATATGCGCGAACATGTTGGCACATTGCGCCTCCAGGCTCTCGGGCATCGCACCAGTCGCATCGCGGCCGAGAATGACGCCCGACATCACGAGATTGCCGATGCGGCAGGCGTTCGGAATCGGGTTGGCATGCTTGAAGCCGCCGATATGGATGCTCTTGCGCCGCGTGTGACCGGTCATGATGCGCTCCCTTTCATGTGTTGATTCAGACGAACTGGCACGACACCGAGCCGAACGCGCCATAATCGGCATGAAACGTGTCGCCGCGGCGAATGTCGACCGGACGCGTGAACGATCCCGCCAGCACCACCTCGCCGGCGGCCAGATGCTCGTCATGCGGCGCGAGGCGGTTGGCGAGCCAGGCAATGCCGTTGGCGGGATGGTTGAGCACGCCGGCGGCAAGCCCGGTTTCCTCGACCTCGCCGTTGCGGAACAACAGCGCGCCTATCCAGCGCATGTCCGCGTCCATCGGACGGAAAGGCCGGCCGCCAAGCACCAGCGCGGCGTTCGCCGCGTTGTCCGAGATCGTGTCCATGACCTTTCGCGCCTTGCCCGTTTCGGGATCGACGCGGTGCATGCGCGTCTCCAGGATCTCCAGCGCCGGGGTGACGTAGTCGGTGGCGTTAAGCACGTCGAAGATGGTGCAATCGGGCCCGCGCAGCGGCGCCTTCAGCACGAAGGCGAGCTCGACCTCGATTCGCGGCGCCTGGAAGCGGTCGAACGGAATCGGCGTGGCGTCGGCATAGAACATGTCGGCGAACAGCACGCCGTAATCGGGTTCGGAAATGCCGACCGCGTTCTGCATCGCTTTCGAGGTCAGGCCGATCTTGTGGCCCTTGATGACCCGGCCGCGTCCGAGCTGGAGTCTGGTCCAGGCGCGCTGAACGGCATAGGCATCCTCGATGCTGAAATCGGGATGGTCTTTCGAAAACATCGTGATCAGCGTCTTGGTGCGTTCGGCTTCGTCGAGCCGCGTGGCAAGACGTTCGATCGTGGCAGTATCCAGCATGACCTATTGCTCCGCCGCGACGGTGTTGCGCAGCACGCCGATGCGGCTGGATTCGACCTCGACGACGTCACCGACTTTGAGCCAGCGCGGCGGGTCGAAGCGGGCGCCGGCGCCGGTCGGCGTGCCCGTCACGATCATGTCGCCGGGCTTGAGGGTTGCGAAGGTCGAGAGATAGGAGATCAGGAAATCGAACGGGAACATCAGCCGCTCGATGGTGTCCTGCTGCCGCACCTCGCCGTTGACGCGCGTGACGATGTCATGAGGCCCGCGCGGATCGAGCTCGTCCGCGGTGACGATCCACGGACCGATGCTGCCGGAGCGGTCGAAATTCTTGCCCTGCGTGACGTTGAACTTGCCGTGGCGGAGCCAGTCGCGGATCGTGCCCTCGTTGCACAGCGTCATGCCGAAGATGTGCGCCCAGGCCTTTTCGCGCGAAATGTGGCGGCCGCCCTGGCCGATCACGATGACGAGCTCGCCTTCATAGTCGAGCTGCTCGGAGACGTGAGGCTTCTCCAGCGGCTGGCCTGAGCCCGTCATCGAGGACATGCTGCGCACGAACAGACTGGGATATTTGGGCAGGTCAGAGCTGTCCTTATACTCCGCATTGCGCTCGGCGTAATTGACTCCGATGCACCAGAGCTTTTCCGGCGCCAGCACCGGCGGAAGCAGCACGAGCTCTTCCAGCGCGTAGTCCGGCTTTTGTCCGGCGACGGCTTCCTGCGCGTCGGCCAGCGCGTTGGCTGCGATCAGCGCCCTGACGTCGGAGAAGTCGCGGCCGATCCGCCGGGTCAGATCGACGACACCGCCTTCCATGACGGCACCGTAGCGCGGCTCTCCGTCCACGAGATAGCTTAGGAGTCGCATGGTCGTTCTCCAATGGTCTTGGGGCGCGCGCGGGGGCGGCGCGCTCAGTCTTTCGATTTGGGAGTCTGGAACACGCCGTGCAGCGTCACGATCTCGCCGAGCCGGGCGTAGCGCGGCCCGCCGATGCGCGCGATCGGATCGAGCGCGACGGTTTCGACCTTGCCGTCGTTCACGAGGCCGTCGCGGAGGTGGAACATCACGACTTCGCCCACGATGAGACGGCTGCGGGCGTCGCCGAATTCGAGGCACTGCCGAAAGCGGCACTCCATCGCAACGGGTGCAACGCTGAGCCGCGGCACCTTGATGCGCTCGCTCGGGAGCGTCTCAAGGCCGAGCTCCGCGACCTCGCTGATCTCGGGCGGATGCTCGACCGATGAGTCGTGCACCGCCTGCATCAGCGGGGTATCGGCGATGTGGATCACGTATTCCTCGGTATCGAGGATGTTATGCGCGGTGTCCTTGTAGTCCGCGCCCTTGCGGCCGACGCTGATCGCGAGCATCGGCGGCTTCTGCGAGACGAAGGTGAAGGCGCTGAACGGCGCGAGGTTGACCACGCCTGCGCGCGACAGGCTCGTCACCCAGGCGATCGGACGCGGCACCACGATGCCGGTCATCAGCCGGTAGATGCGCTCGGCGCCGAGCTCGCTGGGGTCGATCCGCATCGATCAATCCGCCTTGATGTTGGCCTTGCGCACGATCGGAATCCATTTGGCGTCCTCGCGCGCGAGATAGGCCTTGAATTCGTCGGGCGTCATCGCGACGGCTTCACCGCCGAGCTTCTCGAACTTGTCGACCACGGCGGGGTCCTTCAGGATCGCGGTCAGTGCCTCGTGCAGCTTGTCGATCACGGGCGCCGGCGTGCCTGCCGGTGCGAACAGGCCGGTGAAGGTCTGGCCGTCAAAATCCTTGTAACCAAGCTCGGCGAAGGTCGGCACGTCGGGCAGCGACTTCAGGCGGTGCGGGCTGGTGACGGCCAGCGCGCGGAACAGACCGGCCTTGATATGCTGCAGGCTGACCGTGAGCTGGTCGAACGCGAACTGCACCTGCCCGCCCAAGAGATCGTTGACGGCAGGCGCATTGCCGCGATAGTGCGCGGTGACCCATTGCAGGTCGAGGCTGGACTGCATCAGTTCGCTGAGCAAATGGTTGGTGGTGCCGGGACCGGGCGAGGCCATCGTCAGCTTGCCCGGCTCGCGCTTGGCGAGGCCGATGAATTCCTTGAAAGTCGTCGCCTGCACCGACGGATGCACCTCGAGCACCAGCGGCGTCATCGAGATCGTCGAGATCGGCAGGAAATCCTTCTTCCAATTATAGACGTCGCGCTTGTTGATCTCGGTCGCGAACAGCACCGGGCCGTTGGCGCCGACGAACAGCGTGTAGCCGTCGGGCGCGGACTTCGCGAAAGCCTCGCCCGCGATCATGCCGCCGGCGCCCGCCTTGTTCTCGATGATGAAGGGCTGGCCGAGCTTTTCCTGGAGCTTGTCCGCGATGATGCGCGCGGCGCTATCGACATTGCCGCCGGCCGGATAGGGCACGATCAGCTTGACGTTGCGCGCCGGCCATTGCTGGCCCGACGCCGGTCCCGTCAACATCGCCGCTGCGGCAGCTAGGGCAATCCAGATTAATCGCATGTTAACCTCCCGGCGGCGCTTCCAATTTTACGTCGATTTGCCTGACGTCGTACACGGCATGTCGATTCGGAGCGCAATCTCCAGATGGGCGCTTTACCTGTCGAGTGAATTGTGGCGTTCTCGTCCATATTATGGACAAGACGACTTCCGCGAAATCCACCCGCCGCATCACGGGACCGCGACAGGGCGCGCAGGCGATCCGGCGCGCGCTCGCGGTGCTGCGCATCCTTGCCGCAGGCCGCGAAGACGGCGTGCTGCTGGCCGAGGTGGTGCGGGCGACCGGCCTCACCCGCCCGACCGTGCACCGCATCGTCCACGTGCTGATCGAGGAAGGCATCGTCGAACGGCATGACCGGACCGGCCGCTACGCGATCGGCAACCAGGTGCCGGAGCTCGCGCTCGCACGGCCTCGGCCGTCGCGGCTGCTGATCGCGGCAAATCCGTCGCTGCAACGCGCCTCGGCCGAGATCGGCGACACGCTGTTCCTGACGGTGCGGACCGGCAATGACACGCTGTGCGTCGATCGCCGGATTGGCGTCTATCCGATCCAGGTGCTGTCGATCGAGGTCGGCGCGCGCCGACCGCTCGGCGTCTCCAGCGCAGGCGTCGCCATCCTCGCCGCGATGCCGGCGCAGGACGCGCGAAAAATCGTCGCAGCCAACGAGAAGAGACTGGAGGCCTACCGGACCGATGTTGCGACGGTGCTGGGCCAAGTCACCGCCGCAAGACGGCTGGGATACGGCATGAGGGAAATTGGTCTCGTGCAGGGCACGAAGTCGATCTCGACCTGGATCAAGACCCCGGACGGCCGTCCCGCTGCCGCCATGACCGTCTCCGCCGTTCGCACCAGGCTCGGCCCACGACGCGAACAGGAGGTCGCGGAGATCCTGCTGCGGGAGGCGCGGATCATCGAGCAGGCGATCCGGGGTTAGACAACGCTGTCAATGGGCTGACGCCGCGCGCCATTTTATGGCACAAGAGCCGCCTCCGCCGACCGAGCAACGAGGCCCCGCATGCCCGCGCCAAAACCGCCTGCCTTCGAGACCCTGAGCCTGCATGCGGGCCAGCATCCGGATCCCGCGACCGGCGCCCGCGCGGTGCCGATCTACCAGACCACGTCCTACGTGTTCCAGGATTCCGATCACGCCGCCGCGCTGTTCAATCTCGAACGCGCCGGCCACATCTATACGCGCATCTCCAATCCGACCACCGGCGTGCTGGAAGAACGGCTTGCGGCGCTGGAAGGCGGCGTCGGCGCGATCTGCACCGCGAGCGGCATGGCGGCGCTGCATCTGGCCATCGCCACGCTTCTGAACGCCGGCGACCATATCGTGGCATCGAGCTCGCTCTATGGCGGCACCATCAATTTGCTGGCGCACACGCTGCCGCGCTTCGGCATCACCACAACGTTCGTCAAGCCGCGCGATCTCGACGCGTTCCGCGCGGCGATCAAGCCGAACACGAAGCTGATGATCGGCGAGACCATCGGCAATCCCGGGCTCGAGGTGCTGGACATTCCGAACGTCGCTTCGATCGCGCATGACGCGAAGATTCCGCTGCTGATCGACAACACCTTTGCCACGCCCTATCTCAGCCGTCCGATCGAGCTCGGCGCCGACATCGTCATGCATTCGGCGACCAAATGGATCGGCGGCCACGGCATCGCGATCGGCGGCGCCATCGTCGACGGCGGTCGTTTCGACTGGCGCTCATCCGGAAAATTCGGCGTGCTGACCGAGCCCTATGGCGGCTATCACGGCATCGTCTTCGACGAGCAGTTCGGCACCGCCGCCTTCATCATGCGCGCGCGCACCGAAGGCCTGCGCGATTTCGGCGCTTGTCTATCGCCGACCAACGCCTTCCAGCTGTTGCAGGGCGTCGAGACGCTCGGCGTGCGCATGGACCGCCACATGCAGAACACGCACCTCGTGCTGGAAGCACTGAAAGCCAACAAGGCGGTCGATTGGGTGCTGCATCCCTCGCTGGAAGATCATGCGGACTACCAGCTCGCAAAACAATTACTGCCGCGCGGCGCCGGCTCGATCGTCTCCTTCGGCATCAAGGGGGGCCGGCCCGCGGGCCGCAAATTCATCGAATCGCTGCGCATGATCAGTCATCTCGCCAATGTCGGCGACGCCAAGACGCTGGTGATCCACCCCGCCTCGACCACGCACCAGCAGATGGACGCCGAGCAGCTCAAGGCCTCCGGCATCGGCGAAGAGCTGGTGCGACTCTCGGTCGGCATCGAGACCGGAAGCGACATCATCGACGATCTCGCGCAGGCGCTGCGCATCTCGCAAAAGGTCTGACACCATGAAGCTCTCCGTCAACGGCGCCGAGGTGCTGGTCGCAACCGGCGGCCGCGACTTCGACAAGTCCCTGCCCGCCGTCGTCTTCCTCCACGGCGCCGGTTTCGACCGTTCGACCTGGGCACTGCACACCCGCTGGTTCGCCCATCACGGCTTTGGCGTGCTGGCGCCGGATCTGCCCGGCCACGGCCGCTCGCCCGGACCTTCGCTCGGCAGCATCGCCGAAATGGCCGACTGGACGGCGGCCCTGCTCGATGCGGCCGAAGCGACGAAAGCGCATCTGATCGGCCATTCCATGGGATCGCTGATCTCGCTGGAGACGGCCGCACGTCACCCCGACAAGGTTTCCGCGCTCAGCCTGATCGGCACGGCCGCGACCATGACGGTCGGCCCGGATCTGCTGAAAGCGGCCGAAGCCAATTCGCAGGATGCAAACGACATGGTCTCGATCTGGGGACTCGGCTTCAACGCTGAGTTCGGCGGCAGCCTCGCACCGGGCCTGTGGATGCATGGCGGCGCCCAGGCCGTATTGAAACACTGCGAGCCGGGCGTGCTGTTCAGGGATTTGTCGGCCTGCAATGCTTACGCCAATGCGCTGCAAGCAGCCGCAAGCGTGAAGGTGCCCACCACACTCATCCTCGGCGAACGGGACATGATGACGCCGGTGAAGGCCGGCAAGGCACTTGCCGCCGCGATCCCGCATGCGAAGACCGTCGTGGTGCCGGGCGCCGGCCACATGATCATGGCCGAACGCCCCGATGAACTGCTCGCTGCGCTACGGAACTGACAGGATCAATCGTCCATCTTGCGCGTTGCGGTCAGACATTCCCGTGAATTCCAGAGGGAACTGGACCCATGCCAAGACAGGAAGTCATTCGCAAAGCCAGGCAAGACAAGCGTGCCGGAAAATCGGCAAGCACGCAGGCCGGCGAATTCGTCAAGGACCAGATCGACAAGATCCGCAAGGGCAGGCATGGCGCGCGCTCGACGAAGCAGGCCATCGCCATCGGTCTCTCCGAAGCGCGCCGCGCCGGCGTCGATCTGCCGCCGCCGCGCAAGGGACGCGTCAAGAAGGCGACGCGCCGCAGCGCCAAATATGCCTATGACGTCGGTCAGGGCAAGCGCACCCCGAAGCGCCGGCCGCGCGTGTCGCAAGCCGTCGAAAAGGTTTTGAAGAAGGAGCCGCGCTCGACCGCATCGCGCAGCGCACTGTCGAAGCAGGGCAAGCGCGCCGCGAGCCGGCGAACGGCCGCGTCGCGTTCAGCCGCCGCGCGCAAGGCGAGCCGCACCAAGGGCGCCAAGGCCCGCTCCACCGCCGCAAAGAAGGCGGCACGCACCAGGGCGCGCCGCCGGAGCTGATCAGTTCGCGCGCCGGCCCCGCTCGGAGAATACCGCACGGGCGGCGCGCTCCGCCTCGCGCGCGAGCGGAACTGGCGGCCTTCGAGGCTGTCGAACAGACGCTCGGAGGAGAAGAAGCGGAAGCCGCGCGTATCCCTCGTGACGATGCCGGCGGCGCGGTCGTGGATCTCGATGACGTAGGCATTCGATTGAGTTCGGGACATGACTGCTCGTCCGCCGGGTCTCGGCGTTCCTGTCTTTGGATTTGCTTCTTGGGATTTGCTGGGTGAGGTGCTGCTAGGAGGCGGCGGTCAGCAACAACAACATGCGCCGGTGGCCGCCGAGAAACAGCGGCGCGTCATGCACGCATGCATGTCATTGTTACTGCGCTGGTGATCGGTTCTCATATCGCGGCTTCGGCTCGAAGGAGCAGTGTCGATGCGTCGAATATCGAGCGTTTAGCGCGAACGGTCAATGAAATGGCTATCCATAATTGCGATGAGCGCACAGGGGCGCGTCCCCGGGTGCGAGCGCCGACAAACGAATTCATCTCGCGATGAGTTCTTCCTTCTCCCCTTGCGGGAGAAGGTGGCGCGAAGCGCCGGATGAGGGGTTTGCCTCCGCGAATCCTCAAGAGAGTCGCACGCGGAGAGAGACCCTCACCCGTCTCGCCGCTACGCGGCGAGCCACCCTCTCCCGCAAGGGGAGAGGGGAAGAACGAACTCACCACATCGTCGCGGCCGCACGCTCCGGCCAGGCGCGATCATACTCCGCGCCGCCGACCTTGTTCTCGCTCATCTCGGCGAGGATCTGGCCGGGCGTCGGCAGCGTCTTGGGGTCGATGCGCTTGTCGGGATTCCAGAGATCGGAGCGGACGATGGCGCGGGCGCACTGGAAGTAAATTTCGTCGACCGTCATCACCATGACGCTGCGCGGCGCCTTGCCGTCGACCTTGAACGAGGCCAGCAATTCGGAATCGATGGACAGATGCGCCCGGCCATTGGCCCGAACCGCATTTCCGGAGCCGGGGATCAGGAACATCAGCGATACCCTGGGATCGCGCACGATGTTGCGCAAGGAATCGACCCGGTTGTTGCCGCGGCGATCCGGCAGCATCAGCGTCTTCGGGTCATGAATGCGGACGAAGCCGGAGAGATCGCCGCGCGGCGAGCAGTCGATCCCCTCGGGTCCGATGGTAGCGAGCGCGGCGAACGGGGCCTTTTCGATGAAGACGCGATAGAGTGGGGTGACGTGGTCGGCGACTTTCACGGTCGAGGCGTCGTTGGTGACGCCGTAGATGGCCTCCAGCTGCTCGACCGTTTCGATCACCGACATTCCAGTCTCCTTGTTGTGCCGGCTATTCGTGCCAGCCTTGATTCCTGATCACGCGCAGAAGCTGGCGGCCATGATACTCCGCGCTGTGCGCGTTGAGAATGGTGACATCGGCCTGGGCCGATGCGTCGTCGACGCTGCGCGTCAACCGTTCGGCGATATTGCCGTCGCTGTCCCGGGCGCGAGCAGCAAGCCGCTGCGCCAGCACATCCGGCGGCGCGGTGACCGCGACCACCACGATGTTTGCATAGGCCTGGCGCAGCGCGCCGATCACCGTGCGCGAAACATTGGCCACGACGGCGCGTCCGGCACGAATATCGTCGTTGAGGTCGCGGGGCAGCGCGTAGCAATGCCCATGCGCCTCCCAATGCACGGCGAATTCGCCATGCTCGCGCGCGCGACGGAATTCGTCAGGGCTCACCGCAATATTGTCTTCGTCGGCCGAGGATTCCCGCGTCACGACACGGCGCGGGAAGACGATGTCGTGATCCTCGATGCAGGCTGCCCGCGCCAGCCGCAGCAGCGTGTCCTTGCCGGCACCGCTGGGACCGACCACGAGCACGAGCCGCCCGGGCCCGATCGCACCCGTTGTCTTTCCCGCCACGGTGACGGCCTCGCTCATGCGACACGGCTTCCTTCGCGCCAGACGCTGCGGACCGCGGGGACGCGGCCCGCGACATGCACGCGGATCAGATCGGCACGCTTGCCGATCGCGATCTCGCCGCGGTCGGACAGGCCGACTGCCTCCGCGGGCGCCTTCGTCACGGTGCGGATCGCCGCCGGAAGAGTGATGGCGGGCACGTGCTCGGGCAAGTGCAGCGCGGCCATCAGAAGGCTCGAGGGGATGTAGTCCGACGACAGAATGTCGAGCAGGCCCTCGCGGGCGAGATCGACCGCGGCGATATTGCCGGAATGCGAGCCGCCGCGCACGACGTTCGGCGCGCCCATCAGGATGTCGATGCCGGCCTCGTGCAGGCCGCGCGCGGCCTCCAGCGTGGTCGGAAATTCCGCCACCGAAACGCCATCGCGCACGGCGTCCACGACGTTCTCCTCAGTGGTGTCGTCATGGCTCGCCAGCGGGATCTTGTACTTGTGGGCCAGCGCCACGATCTCGCGCATGTTGGTCGCGGCATAGGCCTTCTGATATTCGAAGCGCTTCGCGAACAGCTCGTCGAGCTCGGCGTCGGTCTTGCCGCCGCCCTTGCCGCGATAATAGTCGCGCAGCTTGCCTTCGTCCCGGAACTGGCGCTGGCCGGGGGTGTGGTCCATCAGCGACATCAGCCGCACGTCGGGACGGTCGATCAGCTCCCTGGCCTCCTCGACCACGCTCGGCATCGGGATTTCGCAGCGCAGATGCAGGAAGTGATCGGCGCGGAGCAGGTCAGCATCGCGAGCGGTCGTGATTGCGGCGGCAAGCGTGCCGGCGCGGCCGTCGACTTCCTCGGCGCCATCCTCGCGCCAGACCCGGAGCGAGTCGAACACCGTCGTGATGCCTGATGTCGCGAGCTGGCCGTCATAGGAGACGACGGCGGCGACTGGATTCCAGAACACTTTTGGTCGCGGCACGTAATGCGCCTCGAGGTGATCGGTGTGGAGCTCGATCAAGCCGGGCATGATCAGATCGCCGCCGGCATCCTCTGCCCCCGCGGGCGCCCTGCCCTCGCCGATCTCGGCAATGCGTCCATCGGCGAGGGCAAGCCAGCCCTGCTCGATCACCCGTTCCGCCAGCACGATCCTGGCGTTGGCGATCACGATGTCCTTCTTGGCGTTCATGTCCATTTCCTTCAGGCCGCGGCGGCGAAGCTGGTGACGTCGACGGTGCGGTCGGCAATCTGATGACGGATTTCGTCGTCATGGACAATGGCGACCATGGCGACGCCCTGGCGCTTCTTTTCGGCTACCAGCCCGACCACGACGGCGCGGTTGGCGGCGTCGAGCGACGCGGTCGGCTCGTCGAGCAGCAGGATCGGCAGATCCGAGATGAAGCCGCGCGCGATGTTGACGCGCTGCTGCTCGCCGCCGGAAAAGGTCGCGGGCGGAAGCTGCCAGAGCCGCTCGGGGATGTTGAGGCGATGCAACAGTTCGCCAGCACGGGCTTGCGCCTCCGCGCGCGCCAGGCCGTTGACGATCAGCGGCTCGGCGACCACGTCGAGGGTCGCGACGCGCGGCACCGCGCGCAAGAACTGGCTGACATAGCCAATGGTCGCGCGGCGGATGTTGAGAACCTGCCGCGGCTCGGCGGTGGCGAGATCGACCAGCGCGCCGCGATGGTGGATGCCGATCCGGCCGGAATCGCAACGATAATTGCCGAAGATCATCTTCAGGATCGACGATTTTCCGGCGCCTGATGGCCCCGACAGCACGACGCATTCGCCGGGATTGACGTGAAAGGTCACGCCGCGCACCACGGGCAGCTCGATGCCACCTTGCAGGTGCATCGTGAAGGTCTTGTTGGCGTCGGCAATGTCGATCATGGCGGTCATTGGAGAACTCTTCTTGCAAGGCTCATTACGTTGGAAGGCTCATGGCGGCAGGATCGAGGAGACGAGCAGCTGGGTATAGGGCTCGCGGGGGTCGTCGAGCACCTGATCGGTGAGGCCGGTCTCGATGACTCGGCCGCCCTTCATGACCATGACCCGATGCGACAGCAGGCGCGCGACCGCGAGATCATGGGTGACGATGATGACCGCGAGATGCAGCTCCGCGACCAGGCTGCGCACGAGGTCGAGCAGACGGGCTTGCACGGAAACATCGAGGCCGCCGGTCGGCTCGTCCATGAACACCAGCCGCGGCTCGGTGACGAGGTTGCGGGCGATCTGGAGCCGCTGGCGCATGCCGCCGGAATAGGTCCGCGGCGCATCGTCGATGCGCGCGATGTCGATCTCGACGCGAGTCAGCCAGTCCGACGCGGTATCGCGGATGCGGCCGTAGTGATTCCACCCCACCGCCATCAGCCGCTCGCCGACATTGGCGCCGGCCGAGACGGCCATGCGCAGCCCCTGCGCGGGATCCTGATGAACGAAGCCCCAATCGGTACGAAACAGGAAGCGCCGCTCGGCCTCGCCCAGCGTGGCGAGATCGCGGGTGACGCCATCGCGCATCCGGTAGGACACCTCACCGTCGCTGGCCGCGAGCTGACCCGACAGCAGCTGCAGCAGCGTCGATTTGCCCGAGCCGGATTCGCCGACGATCGCCAGCACCTCGCCGGGGTAGAGCGCAAAGGACACGTCGCGGCACGCCGCGATCCGGCCATAGGACTTGCTGAGGGATTTTGCGACCAGCAGCGGCTCGTCGTTCTCGAGCATGTCTTGATCAGCCATTCGATGCCTCCTGCGCCTTGTCCTTGTACGGCGCGGCGCTGAGGCTGCCGTGATGGCCGGCGGCCTGACGTCCCTCGCAATAATCGGTGTCGGAGCAGACGAACATGCGCCCGCCCTTGTCGTCGGTCACGATCTCGTCGAGGTAGGAATTTTCAGCGGCGCACAACGCGCACGGCGCGTTGAAGCGGTACGGCTCGAAGGGATGGTCCTCGAAGTCGAGCGACACAACTTGCGTATAGGGCGGGATCGCGTAGATGCGCTTCTCGCGGCCGGCGCCGAACAGTTGCAGCGCGGGGCAATTGTCCATCTTGGGATTGTCGAATTTGGGCGTCGGCGACGGGTCCATCACGTAGCGCGCATTGACCTTCACCGGATAGGCGTAAGCCGTCGCGATGTGGCCGAAGCGGGCGATGTCCTCGTAGAGCTTCACATGCATCAGGCCGTATTCGGCGAGCGCGTGCATGCGCCGCGTCTCCGTCTCGCGCGGCTCGAGGAAGCGCAGCGGCTCCGGAATCGGCACCTGGTAGACCAGCACCTGATTTGCGTGTAGCGACGTCTCCGGGATGCGGTGGCGGGTCTGGATCACGGTCGCATCGATCGTCGCCGTCGTCGTGGCGACGCCGGCGGTCTTGGCAAAGAACTTCCTGATCGAGATCGCATTGGTGGTGTCGTCGGAGCCCTGGTCGATCACCTTCAGCACGTCCTCGGGCCCGAGGATCGCGGCCGTCACCTGCACGCCGCCGGTGCCCCAGCCATAGGGCATCGGCATTTCACGGCTGGCGAACGGCACCTGATAGCCGGGGATCGCGATCGCCTTGAGGATCGCGCGGCGGATCATCCGCTTGGTCTGTTCGTCGAGATAAGCGAAATTGTAGGCGGGCGCGTTCATTCCGCGGCCTCCTTCATGGCATCGGGCGCATTGGCCTCAGTGAATTCCTTCCGCAGCTTGCGCAACAGGCCGAGCTCAGACTGGAAGTCGACATAATGCGGTAGCTTCAGATGCTCGACGAAGCCGGTAGCCTGGACGTTGTCCGAATGCGACATCACGAATTCTTCGTCTTGCGCGGGGGCGAGTGCCTCTTCGCCGAGCTCGCGCGCACGCAACGCGCGGTCGACCAGCGCCATCGACATCGTCTTGCGCTCGCTCTGGCCGAAGGCGAGGCCATAGCCGCGGGTGAAGCACGGCGCCTCCGTCGCGGAGCCCTTGAACTGATTGACCATCTGACACTCGGTGAGCTCGATCGAGCCGAGCGGCACGGCGAAGCCGACGTCTTCCGCGGAGAATTCAACCTCGACCTCACCGAAGCGAATCTCGCCAGCGAACGGATGGTTGCGGCCGTAGCCTCGCTGGGTGGAATAGCCCATCGCCAGCAGAAAACCTTCGTCGCCACGCGCGAGATTTTGCAGGCGCAGGTCACGATCGGCGGGAAAATTGAGCGGCTCGCGGGTGAGATCGCCGACGCTGGCGCCTTCCTCGGCCTTAGGCGAGGATTCGATCAGCCCGTCGCGGCCGAGGATGTCGGTCACCCGCGGGGTCGGCGCAGACGATGCTTCGGCCGTCGCCGGCGCTTCCGGCACAAAGCCCTCGGCGAGCGAGGGATCGAGCAGGCGGTGGGTATAGTCGAAGGTCGGGCCGAGGATCTGGCCGCCGGGAATGTCCTTGAAGGTCGAGGACACCCGCCGCCGTACCCGCATCGCGCCGGTCTCGACCGGCTCACTGGCGCCGAAGCGGGGCAGCGTCGCGCGGAAGGCGCGGACCAGGAAGATCGCCTCGATCAGATCGCCGCGCGCCTGCTTGATGGCGAGCGCCGCGAGCTCGCGATCATAGAGCGAGCCTTCGCTCATGACGCGGTCCACGGCGAGGCCAAGCTGCTCCGAGATCTGGTCGAGGGAAATTTCCGGCACCCTTTGGTCGCCGCGCCGTGCACTGGCGAGCAGGCGATGGGCGTTCTCGATGGCGCGTTCGCCGCCTTTGACTGCGACATACATGCTTAGCTTCCCTTGCTCACGACACGCGTGGTGCGCGGAATCGCAACCACGGCATCATCGGCGACCAGCACCACATCGATGCCGCGCGGAAACAGCGTTTCGTTGACGCGCAGGCGCTCGAACAGGTCGAACGGCTTGATCGAAGCCTGGAGCGTGGCGACACCGTCAATGCCGGGGCCGCGCAGCTCGAAGCTCCGCCCTCCGTCCAGGCTCTCGACCTGAAGGATCAATGTGGTTGAGCGATCCGGATATTCGCTGGTGCCGGGGGCGAAGCGCTCCAGCGAAGGGAGCGCCCCGCCGTCGCTGATCAGCGCGAAGCTCGCGATCGAGGAATCCTGCACCAACGGTGCACCGGTGTGGAATTTCAGCCATTTCACGAGGTCGGAACTCTCATGCATGCGCGCATCGAGCCAGAGCGGCGTGTCGTGATCGAACAGCGTCAACGCGATCGCGGCCGTGCCGCGCATCATCACATGAGGCGCTCCTGATGTCGGCACGATGCGCTGGACCGACCCCGGCCGGGCCATCGCGTCCATGACCGAACGAAAGGTCGATTGCGCCGACAGCACCTTGTCGGCGAACCCGGGGGGCAGTTCCGCAATCGTGGTCATGATCTCACCCCTCACCGCGCACCATGGTATAGAAATCAACCTTCGTCGCGGCGGTCTGGGCCGCCACCTGCTTGCGCCTGACCATAAGCTGCTCACGCAACGGCGCGATAATGTCCCGCTCCACCGCGCCGGCGAAATCGCGGGACTGCACCAGGGCATCGCACAGCGCGATCAGCCGCGCCTTCTCGCCGTCGCGACCGAGCGTGTAGCCGAAACCGACCTCGCCGCTCGCAAGCCGCACCGCGGCGCGCGACACCGTGGCTTCACCGAGGTTGAACGGCGCACCATCGCCGCCGACCCGGCCGCGCAGCATGACGAGGCCGTTTTCCGGCGCGCGCAGATCCTGATGCGCCGGCAAAGCGAGAGCTTGGAGGCGAGCGGCGATCTCGTCCGCCTCCGCGTGCGCCAGCACGGCCATTGCGGCCTTGCGCTGGGCTTGCTGATTATTGTGCTGGGTCACCGCATCCACCGACTTCTCTGCAGAACTTGCCGAATCTAAGTTGTCTATGATACTAGACAACTTGATAGCGGAGCGCCATGACTGTTTCGTGACAAAGGCGTGATTTCTGGAGTAGCTTCCCGGCCACATGAGCATGCAGGACACAGCCTCCTCCGGCGTCGCGTTGTGGCGTCTCGTTGCCGACGGCATCGAGCGCGGCATCGCCGACGGCCGCTTTGCGGCGGGCGACAAGCTGCCGGGCGAGGTGGAGATCGCCGAAACCTATCGCGTCAACCGCCACACCGTGCGACGCGCGCTGGCCGCGCTTGCCGAGCGCGGCATCGTGCGGGCAGAACGCGGCAGCGGAACCTATGTCGAGGCGCAGAAGCTCGCTTATCCACTGCGCTCGCGGACCCGTTTCTCCGAGATCGTCGGCGCGGACGGCCGCGAACCGCATGGCCGGCTGATCGAGGCGTCCGCTGACGTTGCGACCCGCGAACTCGCGCGGGAGCTTGGCCTCAAGACCGGCGCACCGCTGGTTCGGATCGAGGCGATGCGCCTCGCCGACCGCACGCCGATCTGTGTCTCCACGACGTGGCTGTCGGCGCAGCTATTCCCGGCTGCGGGCGACGTCTTTGCCGCGACCCGCTCGATGACGAAATTGCTCGAGCATTACGGCGTCCGGGACTATCGCCGCGGCGCGACCCGGATCACCGCCGGTATCGTCGACGCAACCGACGCCGCACGGCTCGATCTGGCGCTGGGACGGCCGATCCTGGTGGTCGACGCCACCGATCACGATCTCGACGGCAAGCCGCTGGTGACCAAGCATTCGCGCTTTGCCGCGGAGCGGGTGGAATTTCTGGTGGAGAACGGGTAAACTGGCTGCCCTCTGCCCCTCTCCCCTTGCGGGAGAGGGTGGCTCGCCGCGCTAGCGGCGAGACGGGTGAGGGGTTGCCTCCGCGCACTGATCTGAATTGAGGATGCAGACTCCTCATCCGGCGCTTCGCGCCACCTTCTCCCACAAGGGGAGAAGGAAGAAGGTTACGCCACCGCCCGCCGCCCGATAATCGCAAAACGCAATTTGCCCGAAACGAAATCGATCGCGGCGACTGCGACCAGGATCATCAGGATCAGGAACGACACCTTCTGCCATTCCAGCACGCGGATCTGCTCGGCGAGCTGGAGGCCGATGCCGCCGGCGCCGACGATGCCGATGATGGTGGCCGAGCGCGTATTCGACTCGATGAAATAGAGCACCTGCCCGGCAATCACGGGCAGGACCTGCGGCAGCAGGCCGAAGCGAATCTCGTGCAGCGCGCTGCCGCCGGAGGCGCGGATGCCCTCGACCTGCTTCTGATCGGCGCCCTCGATCGCCTCCGAGAACAGTTTTCCGAAGGCGCCGAAATCCGACACGGCGATGGCGAGCACGCCGGCAAACGGGCCGAGCCCGACCACGTTGATCCACACCAGCGCCCAGATCAACGTGTCGACGCCGCGAATCGAATCCAGGAAACGTCGGACCGGAAAGCGCAGCAGCTTTGATGGCACGACATTACGCGCCGCAAGAAGACTGACCGGCAGTGCGAACAGCGCGGCGAGCGTTGTGCCGAGCAGCGCGATCGACAGCGTCTCGCCCAGCGCCTTCAGATAGACCGGCAGCGACGAGCCGGGATCCGGCGGGATCATCATCAGGCTGATCCAGCCGAGCTGGTTGAGGCCCGCGACGAACCGCGACGGCGAGAAGTCGAGATCGACGAGGCCGTAAATCAGGATCGCGAGCGTCGCGACGCTCATCGTCGGCATGGCGAGCCGCGCCGAGGCCGGCCGGTCGAACACGTCAGGATAGCGCGCGCGAAGCGCCGCAGTGTCGGTCTCCTGCGGTCCCGTCACGTCCGCGCCTCCTTGCCGAACAGACGGCCGCGCAGCCATCCGGTGCTGATGTCGATGATGAAGACCGTGACGATGATGGTGAGCAGGATGGCGCTGACGTCGGAGTAATAGAACTTGCGGATGGCGACGACGAGCTCCTGGCCGATGCCGCCGGCACCGACGAAGCCCATCACGGAGGCCTCGCGGACGTTGATCTCGAACCGCAGCAGCGCGTAGCTGGCATAGCCTGCCGTGACCTGCGGCAGGATGGCGAAGCGCATGCAGGAGAGCCAGCTTGCGCCGGTCGAGCGGACGCCTTCGACCGGCTTCATGTCGGCATTCTCGACGATCTCCGAGAACAGCTTGCCGAGCGCGCCGGTGGAGTGGATCGCGATCGCAAGCACGCCGGCCATCGGACCGAGCCCGAAGGCGATCACGAAGATCAGCGCAAACACGATGCCGGGCACCGTGCGCGCGAATTCGAGCAGGCGCCGCACCATGAAACGCAGCCAGGGCGCGGGCGAGGTGTTTTCAGCGGCGAAGAAGTTCAGGCAGAACGCAAGAGTCGCGCCGATCAGCGTGCCGACATAGGAGATCAGCAGGGTCTCGCCCAGCATCCTCAGCCATTTGCGCCAGCCCCAGAGCCACTCGCCGACATCGGTCCAGACCCGCTGGCCGGTGTCGAGTGTGAGGATGCGGTCGAAATAGCTGATGAAGTTGCCAAAGTGGGCGAACAGCGTGCGCAGATTCACTTCAGCGCCGATCGCGGCCAGACACAGTGCTGCGGCGAAGATCACGGCTCCAGACAGGATTCGGAGCCGCTTGCGCGCCACCGCCTGGCGATAGGCGGCGTTGAGCACGGCGAGCTGCTGCTCGGGGAGAATCGAAACCGCGACGGTCATCTGATCAGGAAAGGTGGTCGATCAAAGAGAAAGAGCCGGGTCCATCGACCCGGCTCCAGTGGCATCGTCCCGAAACTCAGGACGCCTTCTTCTTACGCAGCGCATCGACGAACTTGATCAGCTCGATCGTGCCATCCCAATCCTTGCTGGTCGCGGGATGAAAACCTTTCTTCTGGCCGTCCTGTAGGCGGTCGAAGGCAGCCTTGTCCTTGGCCGGCGCGTCGAAGAACGCCTTCGCGATGGCGGCCTTGGCCTCTTCCGGCAGGTCGGAATTGTAGGCATACGGACCGTTGATGATCGGCGCCGACTTGTGGATGATGCGGAAATCGTCCTTTTTCATCGCCGAGCCGTCGGCATTCTTCAGCATGCCCTTGGTCAACATCTGCGCCAATGTCGAATCGTCGTCGCTGGTCCACTGGTTGGCGGCGACGTCGACGGTGCCCTGCGCCAGTGCCAGGATCGCGTTCTCATGGCTGCCGGTGAAGACGACCTTGCTGAAATAGGTGTCGGCGTCCGCGATGCCCATCTTGTCGAGCTCGAAGCGCGGCACGTTGTTGCCGGAGGTCGAGTTCGGATCGACCAGGCCGAGGTTCTTGCCCTTGAGCTGATCGATGCTCTTGTAGGGGCTGCTCGCCTTGACGAAGAACACCGAGTAATAACCGGTGGAGCCGTCGGAGTTGATGTCGTTGGCGAAGGCGTCGGTCTTGACGCCGGTCAGGCGGGCGCGAGCGAACGAAGCCGAGCCATAGCTCGCGATGTGGATGTTGCCGGCACGCTGGCCTTCGATCACGGCAGCGTAGTCGTTGGCGATGCGCAGCGTGACTTTCACGCCCAATTCCCTGGAGAGATAGCTCATGAACGGCGCCCAGCGCTCGGTCACGCCCGAGGCGTTTTCCGCCGGAATGACCGCGAAGGTCAGCTCGGGATATTTGGCTTTCCAGTCTTCGGCGGAGGCCGAAGTCGTCAACGCGAGCGCGGCGGCGCCGGCGAGAATCAATCTGCGAGTAATCATGATAGCCTCTTCATTGGTTGAGGTCGGTTGACGCAAAATTGGTAAGTCCTGATGCGGCGCAGCTCAGGCGGCGGCCGCCGTTCCAAGCGCCGGAATGCCCTGTCGCACCGGTGCAGGCGTGCCGCCCATGACTTCGGCGGCTTCGAGATCGTAGAGCTCGCGCGCAACGTGCTCGGTCAACTCGGCCGGCGCGCCGTCGAACACCACGCGACCCTGCGCCATGCCGATCAGGCGGTCGCAATAGCTGCGCGCCAGGTCGAGCGAATGCAGATTGCAGAGCACGGTGATGCCGAAATGCTTGTTGATGCGCAAAAGCGCATCCATCACGATCTTGGTGTTGCGCGGATCGAGCGAGGCGATCGGCTCGTCGGCAAGGATGATGTCGGGCTGCTGCACCAGCGCGCGGGCGATCGCGACACGCTGCTGCTGGCCGCCGGAGAGCTGGTCGGCGCGCTGGGCTGCGAGTGGGGCGATGTCGAACTGCTCGAGCGCGGACATCGCCAGCGCCTTGTCCTGCTCGGGCCAGCTCTGCGACAGCGAGCGCCAGGCCGGCATCGTCGCGAGCCGTCCCATAAGAACGTTGGTGAGAGCATCGAGCCGGCCGACCAGATTGAACTGCTGAAAGATCATCGCCGAGCGCGCCCGCCACTGCCGCAGCTCCTTGCCGCGTAGCGCGGTGACGTCGAGACCGTCGAACAGGATGCGACCCTGCGAAGGGGTCGCGAGACGGTTGATGGTCCGCAGCAGGGTCGACTTGCCGGCGCCGGACCGTCCGATCACGCCGACGAAGCCGCCGGGAGAGACTTGAAACGAGGCGTCGTCCACCGCGGCTTTCACGCCGAAGCGACACGTCAGACCTTCAACCACCAGCATGCAGGGCTCCAGAGTAGCTGGGACCCACCGCTAACGCCGGCGCTTGACACTTGTGTGACACGGACGTTGCGATGCGGCGATCCTACACACCTCATCCCCTGTTCATCCCCTGTCATCGCGCCGTCATGACATTGTCATCAAGCCGCTCGAAGAGAAACACTCGCCCTCTCGTTCGGATACAACATGGCCGCCAAAGCTCTTTCGCTCCAGCCGACTGTCGATTCCTCGGCGAAGCTGCACGACACCAGGCTTGGGGCCTACACAGAGGTCGGCGCCCGCACGATGCTGCACGAAGTGACGATGGGCGATTACTCCTATGTCGTGAACGACGCCCAGATCACCTACACCACCATCGGAAAATTCTGCTCGATCGCGGCGATGACGCGGATCAATCCGGGCAATCACCCGATGCACCGCGCCACGCAGGCGCATTTCACCTATCGTTCGAGCGCCTATTTCGAAGGCGAGAGCGACGACACCGAGTTCTTCGACTGGCGGCGCCAGCATCACGTCCATATCGGCCATGACGTCTGGATCGGCCATGGCGCGATCGTGCTGCCGGGCCGCAACGTCGGCACCGGCGCGGTGATCGCGGCCGGCGCCATCGTCACCAAGGACGTGCCGGCCTACACCATCGTTGCCGGCAATCCGGCGCGCATCGTTCGCCGGCGGTTCTCGGAAGAGGTTGCGGGGCGGCTTGCGAGGCTCGCTTGGTGGGACTGGGATCACGACAAGTTGCGTGAAGCCCTGCCCAATTTCCGCAAGCTCGGGATTGAGGATTTCCTCACGGCATACGAAGCAGGGGCACCCTCTTCTGCCAGCAAACGAAGCGCGGTCGCGTGACAGACATATTCCTCGAGGGCGGGCGGGCCCTGATCGGCTCCGAGTTCGCCGAAACGTCGCTTCTCGTGTCCGGAACGGACATCGCAGAGATCAATGCCTCGCGCAGCCGGGCGCGGCTGGCGATCAAGGCGCGCGATCTGCTGGTCCTGCCGGGCATCGTCGATCTGCATGGCGATGCCTTCGAGCGACAGATGATGCCGCGCGCCGGGGTCGATTTCCCGATCGACGTCGCGCTCGCCGACAGCGACCGCCAGGCGATCAGCAACGGCATCACCACGGTTTTTCACGCCACGACCTGTTCGTGGGAGCCGGGCCTGCGCAGCGCCGGCAATGCGCGCAGCCTGATGGAGGCGATCGAACGGCAGCGCCCGCAATTCGCCGCCGACACCCGCTTTCACCTGCGCCACGAGACCTACAATCTCGACGCCGAAACCGAGATCAGCCAATGGCTCACTGAGGGCCGCGTCGACCTGTTCGCCTTCAACGACCACATGGACGGCACGGTTGGGGACATGGCCAAGCCGCGCAAGCGCAATCGCATGGTGGAGCGCACCGGCCTGTCGAGCGAGGAATTCGACCGGCTGGTCGGACACATAATGTCCCGCGCCGCGGATGTGCCGGCTTCCGTGTCACGGCTGGCCGCGACGGCCCGCGCCGCCGACGTGCGGATGCTCTCGCACGATGATGCGACGCCGGCGATGCGCGAAGGCTTTCGCGCCATGGGCGTGGCGATTGCGGAGTTTCCGATCAACGAGGAGACAGCGCGGGCGGCAGCAAGCCACGGTGACGCCATCGTCTACGGCGCGCCGAACGTCGTGCGCGGAGGCAGCCACACGGGCTGGACCAGGGCATCCGACATGATCGCCAAAGGGCTCTGCTCGGTTCTGGCCTCGGACTACTACTATCCCGCGCAGCTGCTCGCTGCGTTCCGGCTCGCCGCCGATGGCGTGCTGCCGCTGACCGAGGCCTGGAATCTGGTCTCCGCCGCGCCCGCGCGCGCGACCGGTCTTGCAGATCGCGGCGTGCTCGCGGAAGGCCGGCGCGCGGACATTCTGCTGGTCGACGACAGCATGCCGCTGCGGCCGCGGCTGATCGCCGTGATATCAGGCGGCAAGCTCGTGCATCTCACCGAGGCGACGCGGTTGCTTGGCATGCCAGCTACCCCGCGCCAAGCTGTCGCCGCGGCATAAACCCGCTATGCTCGGACGATGACGAGTTTCCCCCGCTACGCGATCTATTTTGCCGCAGGCAGCGACAGCGCGCTCACCCGCTTCGGCGCGGAGTTGCTCGGCTACGATGCCTATACCGGCAACGAGCTGCCGTTTCCCGCCGACGCATCGCGTCTCGCGCCGGACTGGCGTGATGTTACCGCCGATCCCCGCAAATACGGCTTTCACGCCACGCTGAAGGCGCCGATGGCGCTGGCGTCCGACAGGCGCGAGGTCGAGCTTGTTGCGGCCTGCGCGACATTCGCCGGCAGGGCACGCGCAATTCCGGTGATCCGCCCGGTCGTCGATTCCATCAGCGGCTTCATCGCCGTCATTCCCGGGGAGCCGGTCGGCGAACTCCAGCAGCTCGCCGCCGATTGCGCGCGCGACTTCGACTCCTTCCGCGCGCCGCTGAGCGCGGAAGACCGTGCGCGGCGCAAGCCGGAGAAGCTGAGCGAACGGCAGCGCCACTATCTCGACCGCTGGGGCTATCCTTACGTGATGGAGGAATTCCGTTTCCACATGACGTTGACGGGCCGGCTCGACGTGGAGCGGCGCGGGCCGATTCTGGAAATGCTGCAGGGAAGGTTTGCTGCGCTCGGCCTCAAGACGCTTGCGATCGATCGCGTCGCGCTGTTCAAACAGGACCACGCCAAGGCTCGCTTCCGCATCATCGGCGAGTGGGCTTTGACCCAGTAAGCGTCAGTGCCAGCTCGCGAGATTGAAGCCGAAGGCCACAACGCCAACCAGAATGAGGCTGGTGGCCCAGATTACATCCAGATTGAACCAGCTTCGCGAGACGAACCTCAATCCCAGATGGCGGTAGACCAGCCACGCCAGACATCCGCCGGCGCTGACCATGGCAGCGACGTGCACCAAAGACACCAGAACCGCCATCCCGAGACTCGCCTTCATCAGCGCGCCGGCGGCCTCATGGCCGGCATCGAGTTCGAAGGCCTGGCAGAGCCCGAGATAGATCGGCACGAGCATCAAGGCGGCGCCGTGAGCAATGGCAACGGCAAATGACCAGAGCGCCAATTGCGTCGGCGGAATTCGTGCCAGCGCGCGCGGATGGCGCCGCTCGACCAGCCGATAGACGCCGAAGCCGATGACGAAAAGGCTCGCGCCGAGCTGGATCGAACGCTGCCACTCGGCCAGCACGAGCAGGAACGCGAATGGCAGCAGCACGAGAAGCGTTGCCAGGAGATGTCCGGCGGCCAGAGCCCACAACGCACGAAAGAGCGCGCGCGGGCTCTTGTCCATGAGCCCGGCCGAAACGGCGAGCGGCCAGCCCATTCCCGGATTGACCCCGTGATAGAGACCGCTCGCAACAAGAGCGAGCCACAGCCAGCCGAGGCTCGCGTGTGCCCAATCTAGGCCGACGGGTAGCAAAAGGAGTCCGTCGAACAATCGCCGCCCTCCAGCCTGATCTGGTGCGCACGATATCCGTCGGGGAAGCTCACGAAGTAGTTCTTGTCGAGCTCGAGGCCACCATTGCGACCGACATTGGCCATGACTTCCAAACCCGGAACGCCATCGGGATAGAACTGGTCATCCCAGGTGGAATAGAGCGAATTGGTCCAGTACACCCGCCTGCCGTCCCGGCTGATCTCGACCATCTGCGGACCGGCCGCAAATGCCTTGCCGTTCGGATGGGGGGTGCGGCGCGCGATGCCGCCGATGTGAACCGAGCCCGCAAGCTTCGGCTTTCGCGGATCACTCACGTCGTACTGGCGCATTTCACCCGTGCCCCAGCACGAGACATAGAGAAAACGATCATCCATCGACAGGTCGATGTCGGTCACCAGCGGCGGCACGGCGCCAAAGCCCTGAAGCAGCGGCGGGAGCTTCTCCTTTGGCGCAGGCTCGGGCGGGATCGTCGCCGTCTTCTCCGCATGGAATTTTCCGCCTTCGCGCCACCAGGTCCAGATCGAGGCTTCGAGATTCGTGGTGTCGACCACAACGCCTACAAAGCCGTATTCGCGAACCGGATCGTGCGCCGGCCGTACCTCCAGCGCCATCTGATGATTGGCGCCGAGGTCGATGGTCTGCACGTTGCGACGGGCGCGGAGATCCCAGAAGTGGAGACGATGGCCATATTTGTTCGCCAGCAGATCTTCCGGGACGATCCCGTTCTCGAACTGCGGCGGCAATGCCCATTCGCTCGTCACCATGTAGTCGCGCGGCAGGTTCCACCAGAAATCATAGTGCAGCGTCTGCGGACCGCGGTCGATCTCCCATCGTCCAAGGACCTCGAACGTCTCGCAATCCATGATGAAGACGCCTGGAGGCCCGTTGGTGCCGTCCTTGCCGCCGCCGCCGAGCGTGCTCACATAGACGCCGTCCGGCCCGCAATGGATGGTGTGCGGCCGCGAATAGCCGGTCTTTTTGAAGACTTCCTCGGGCTCGATGATCTTGTGGATTTTGGCTTTGGTCGGATCGGGCTTGGTATCGATGATGTAAATCCGCGACGAGCGCAGCCCGGGGATGATGAGATAGCGCCGCTCGATGAAGGCATGCCCAGTGAGCGGCGACAAGGCGGAGGAGCAGGCATTCCAGCCGAAGTGATGAAACTCATCGCCCTTGTTGGGCATCGTCACGGTGTGGACGATCTGGCTGTAGGTCGGCGATCCCGGCTTGGCGTCGATCACCGCGAGAGCATCCGGTTTCGAGAAATCCGGACTGAGCAGCAACGTGTAGGCAAAGTTCTCCGCAGGAGCTTCCATCGCAAGCTTGGGCGATGCGTGAAAGGTGGGATCCGGCCTCATCGTCATGGCACTGCCTCCCTGTTTCGTTGGTTCGCACCAACCTGGTTCGGAATAGCGGCATAATGAAGAGCTGTTGCGCGATGTCTTGAGTTGCTCCGCGGGCCAGGTTGGCGAGCGTACAATATGTCATCGCCGGGCTGCGGGAAACCGCCCGAACCGCGTTAATTCGACGCCTTCAGCCAGATGGAAGCTGGCGGGATCAGGCCAGGGTGCGCACCTCACACTCAGCGTCGTCCCGGCCTTCGCCGGGACGACAGCGTTGCGCTACTTCCCCCACCTCAACGCCAGCGCATCGCGCTCCTTGGCCAACTCCAGCAGCCCGGCCCGCGTCGCCGGGTGCAACGGCTGGAGCGGATGCCGCACCGTGTCCGACTTGATCACGCCGCCGGCCTGCATCATCGCCTTGCAGGCGATCAGGCCGCATTGGCGGTTTTCGTAGTTGATCAGCGGCAGCCAGCGTTCGTAGGCGGCTTTGGCCTCTTCACGCTTGCCGGCGAAATAGGGATCGACGATCTGGCGGATGCCGTCGGGATAGCCGCCGCCGGTCATCGCGCCGGTGGCGCCGGCATCGAGATCGGCGAGCAGCGTGATCGCTTCCTCGCCGTCCCAGGGACCCTCGATATCGCTGCCGCCGGCGTCGATCAGGCTGCGCAGCTTTGCAGCCGCGCCCGGCACCTCGATCTTGAAATAGCGGATGTTGGCGAAATCGCGCGCCAGCCGCGCGAGCAGTTCGACCGACAGGGGGGTGCCGGCGACAGGCGCATCCTGGATCATGATCGGAATCTTGATCGCGCCCGACAGCACCTTGAAGAATTCGACGACGCCTTTTTCGGGCACGCGGAAGGTGGCGCCGTGATAGGGCGGCATCACCATGACCATGGCGGCACCGGCCGCCTCGGCCTGCCGGCTGCGCGCGGCGCAGACGGCCGAGCTGAAATGCGTGGTGGTGACGATCACGGGAACGCGGCCCGCGACATGCTCCAGCACCGCATGCATCACGGTCTCGCGCTCGGCATCCGTGAGCACGAACTGCTCGGAGAAATTGGCGAGAATGCACAGACCGTTCGAGCCTGCGTCGATCATGAAATCGATGCAGCGGCGCTGTCCCTCAAGGTCGAGTTCGCCGCGCTCGTCGAAGATGGTGGGCGCGACCGGGAACACGCCGCGATAGGGGCGCTGGGCCTTGTGTTGGGGCGTGACCGGCATCGAACTCTCCATCCCTGATATCTCTTACATCTGCCGCGACGCTCGCGCAGCGCCACAGATGTACCCGCCGCGCGCATCGGCGGCAATGCCGATCGCACGACGTAAGGACGGAAGATTGTCGAAGCTATGCGGTCCTCACCGCGCCCAAAAAGCCCTCGACCGCGACGCGGAGACGATCGGCGTCGGCGGACATTTTCGTCACGGACACCGACAGGACCGAACCGGCATTGCCCGTCTCCTGGTTCAGCCTGGCGACGCTGCCGATGGTGTCGGTGACCTCGCGGGTTCCCTGCGCGGCCTGCTGGAAGTTGCGGGAGATCTCGGTGGTGGCCGCACGCTGCTGTTCGACCGCTGCCGCGATCGCCGTCATCTTTTCGTCGATGCCGCTGATCGCGCCGCCGATCGCGCGGATGGCCGCGACCGCCTGGCCCGTCGCGCCCTGGATCTCCGCGACCTGGCGGGAGATTTCTTCCGTCGCCGTCGCCGTCTGCGAAGCGAGGCTCTTGACCTCGCCGGCGACCACGGCGAAGCCGCGGCCGGCCTCGCCCGCGCGCGCGGCTTCGATGGTGGCGTTCAACGCCAGGAGATTGGTCTGCCCTGCGATGGCGTTGATCATCTTCACGACCTCGCCTATGCGGCCAGCGGTCTGATCGAGGATTTCGACCGTCGCATTGGTCTGCGCTGCCTGCGACACGGCTTCGCGGGCCTCGCGGGCGCTGGCCTGCACCTGCGCGGAGATCTCGCCGACGGACGCCGAGAGTTCTTCGGTCGCCGCTGCGATGGTCTCGAGATTGTTGGTGGCCTGCTCGGCGGAGGAGGAGACCGCCGCGGTCTGGCTGCTCGATTCCGAAACCAGTGAGCGGACGTCGGTCGCGGTGGCATCGAGCTCCTTGGTCGACGCCGCAACGCTGTGAATGACGGCTTGCACGGTGTCGTCGAAACTGCGGCAGGCCGCATCGACGGTGCCGGAGCGGGCGAGCTGGAGCGCCTGCTGCGATTCGCGCTCCTGGCCCAGGCGTTCCGCGGTCGCCGCGCTCTCGCGCAGGCTTTCGAGTGCGGCCGCCATGGTGCCGAACTCGTCGGGATACCTGGATTGCGGGACGGGCGTCGCGTAGTCGCGGGCGCTGATCTTGGCGATCGCGTCCAGGATGGCGCGCACCGGGCGCATCAGGCGATTGCGCACCACGTACACGCCGGTCAGGGTCACGGCGAGCGCGAGCAGGAACGCGAGCGACTGCACGACGAGATTGGTGAGCGCCTTGGCCTGCACCGTTTCCGCCCGGACGATTGACTGGTCGAGCGCCTTGTTGGCCACCGCGACGATGGACGCAAAGGGTGACTGACACAGCGTATTCCACTCCGCGGCGGGCATCGCGGGCTTACCGCTGCCGTCGAAATTCTTGGTGAGGTCGCCGATCTGCTTGAGGGCACCGTCGGTCTTGGCCTTCGCGTCCGCCGCTGCCGTCACCAGCTCCGCCGCCACGCCGGGCGCGGCCAGCAACTCGGCCATGCCCGCCCAACCGGAGGCGATCGTGCCATCCCATTGCGCCACTGACCGCTTCTGAGCGTCGTCGAGCGGCTTGCTGCTGTTGACGTTGGAGCGAAGCGACGAACAATGGATCCCATAACGGTCGCGCACCTGCCAGGCGAAGCGCCGGACCTGGATCATGCGGGCGATGAAGGGGTCGTCCATCCAGGCGCGGTTCGACACCGCGGTGGAAGCGAGGTTGGCCGTTTCGATCACCTTGGTGACGCCATCATACCAGGAGTTGGTGCGCTCGATCTTGCGCTCCGCGCGCGGGCGCTTGGCCTCGTCGTAGAACAGCTGGAACTGCGGCGCGGCGGCGCTCCAGCCCTGCTTCAATGTGCCGGCGAGTTCGTCGCGGCGGGCGAAATCGACGGTGGCGAGCGCGGCGCCGATGGCGTCATAGCCGCCCTGCTCGGCCTTCTCCGCCGCCTCGAGTTTTGCTCGCGGATCATCCTCGCCGAGGATCGCGCTCTGGGCATCGCCGCGATTGTTGCGCAGCGCCAGCACGCCATGGAAGATCGCCTTGTCGGCCGCGGCAAGCCGCGCGGTCTCGAGGCTGTCGCTATAGCGGCCGAACGCCCCAACCATCTGGATCGCCGTGGAGGCCAGCGCACCCGCAGCCAGCAGGGCCATCAAGGTCAGAAGGAGCGAACTTACCGATTTCTTAAACATTGCCATGGTGTCGGGGGCCTGGGTCGGGGGCCTATTCTTTCGAGCGCCACCTTGCCCGCGACATGCCAATGTTCCGTTAAGGTTTTAATCGAATGGGCGTGAGTTTCCGGCCCGACGAGCCTCAGCGCAGTCCCGGATATCACGCAACCTTGGTGAAATCCGGCGGGCGGCGTTCCGCGAACGCCGTGAAGGCCTCGCGCGCCTCAGCGGTGCGCAGGCGCAGCCCGAACTGCTCGCCTTCGGCATTCATCTGCGCGACCAGCGTCTCGCCGTTGCGCATCAGCTTCTTGGTGGCGGTGAGTGCGCCGGCCGGCTGACGGGCAAGACGCTGCGCCAGCGCGAGCGCCTCGGCATCGAGCTTGTCGAGCGGCACGACGCGGTTGGCGAGCCCCCATTCCAGCGCGGATTTGGCCGGCACCGTCTCGCCCAGCGCGAACATCTCGTAGGCCCGCGCATAGCCGATGCGCGCCGGCATCAGCAGGCTGGAAGCTGCTTCCGGCACCAGTGCGAGGCTGACGAAGGGCGTCGACAATTGCGCGTTGGCGGCAAGCACGACGAGGTCGCAATGCAGCAGCATCGTGGTGCCGACGCCGACGGCGCGGCCCTGCACCGCGGCCACCAAGGGCCGGGAGCAGCGCGCCAGCGACTGGATGAAGCGCACGACGTTGCGGCTTCCTTCCGACTTGCCCGCCGCGACCGCCGCGAACTCGCCGACATCGTTGCCGGCGGTAAACATGTCGCCTTCGCCGCGGATCAGGATCACGCGGACCGACGGATCGTGCTCGGCTGATTCGATGGCATCGGCGAGCTTGCCGTACATCGCATCCGTCAGCGCATTCTTCTTGTCGGGGCGTGCCAGCGTGAGCGTGAGAATTCCGCCGTCGTTCCGGATCCGGACGTGCTCGGTCATGGGTCTCTCCTCTATTCCTATGGATCTCTAGAAAGCTCTGTTGAAAGCTGTCTTGGAAACTTGTCCTGAATGCTGGTCAGCCAGCGCGCGACGATATCGATCTCCGCACTGGTGAATCCGTCCGTCAACGCCGCGTTGACCTGTGCCGCGCTGGCCTTCGCCTGCGCCAGTGCCGTCCGCCCCTTCGGCGTCAGCCAGACGCGCCAGGCGCGACCATCCTCGTGATCCGCGCGCCGCTCGACCAGTTTAGCCGCCGCCGTACGGTCGACCAGCCCCGAGATGCCGGCCGGCCCCATGTCGAGCGCCGCGCCCACCTCACCCATCAGGACGCCGTTCTGCTTGCCGAGGATGAACAGCAGCCCCGCTTGCGCCGGCGTGACCTCGCTCGAAGGCTGCGCCGCCATCCAGCGCTGCACGCGCCGCTGCGCCACGCTCAACAGGTAGATCAACCGATGGTGTCTCGCGCCCGCGTCTTTATTTCGCATGCGAAATAGATAATCGAGGCGGATCAGATTGTCAAAGGACGGCAGCTGGACATGTGCCGCGGCAGTCGTCGAGGAACAGGGCCGCCCCGGCGCACCAGGACCTCACCCACCAATCGCAATTAGCCGCCGCCGTCACGCTTGACGGCCGCTTCCTTTTGTGTTCTCTATTCGTTCTATTCAATCATAGATTGTCCCGGAGACCTTTCGTGATGAACAGTATGCGTGGCGAGAACCAGCCGACCCAGCTCGTAATTCATAATGACGATGATACGCCGGACCAATTCGTGATGGATCTGCTTCGGCAGGTTTTCGGCAAATCAGACCGTGAAGCGACCGCGCTGATCACCCAGATCGAGCAGAAGGAAAAAGCGGTTTGCGGACCTTACCCGCAATCGGTTGCCGAAGCCCTTTTCAAATCTGCGCAACAATCCATCGAATTGGCCGGCCACCAACTGCAGGTCACGCTAGAGGCGGTCAAGACTCCTTGCGAACTCTGTGGCAAGCCTGAGGGACAGACCGACGTTCGTATCGGCGACCGAACGGTCTGGCTGTGCAGCGACTGCATGCGTGCGGCGGATGAACCCTCGAACGAACAAGAGGAAGATTTCGACTTTGCTTGCGACGTTCTCGATTGGCACCTTGCCAGCACCGCGCGCAGCAAACTCGTGACCACGATCCGCCAGTTTCCTGGCCACATGCGGGTCGATCTCCAGGCCGCCGTCGACCGGCTCTTCGGCAAGGCCATCCGGCTGGTGGGACTGAACGAGGAGCAGCGCTACGAAACGCTGTCGATTCCACGACTGCTCAAGGAGGGCCGCTATGCGATCGCGATTGCCCCGCTGCAATATTCCGACGTCGACGTAGGCGAGAAGAGCCCGGTCAAGTGTCTGGATAACGGGCTGTGGCTGTGTGAGCAGGATCATCTCCGCTATGCGGTTTTGCTCTGCGCACACCGCGAATACAGTCGCGAGCCCGGAATTCGGATCGAAATCCTGGTACCCTCAGGTTCCGCAGGCGCGGCTCTCGTCCAGCAATGCTTCAGTGAATTGGAAGAAGCCGTACAGGCTGCGCGGACCTATCGCGGCAAGATCCTGTCGCTCGATGCCGATTCCGACTATCGCGGTCGCTCGCGCGGCATCACGGTGCATCGCTTGCCGCAGGTCACGCGCGACGAGGTGATCCTGCCGGAGCAGACCCTGCGGCTGCTCGATCGCAACGTTCTGACCTTCGTCAACACCCGAGACCAATTGCGCCGGCTGGGCCAATCGACACGCAAAGGCATCTTGCTGTACGGGCCGCCGGGCACCGGCAAGACCCACACGATCCGCTATCTGGCAACGCATTTGCCCGGGCATACGACGCTGATCATCACGGCCGAGCAGATCGGTTTGCTCGGCGCCTATATGAGCCTGGCACGGCTGCTCCAGCCGTCGATGGTGGTGATCGAGGATGTCGATCTCATCGCCCGTGACCGCGATGACATGGGGCCGTGTGAGGAATCCATGCTGAACAAGCTGCTCAACGAGATGGACGGGCTGAAGGAAGATGCCGACATCCTGTTCGTCCTGACCACCAATCGGCCGGAGGACCTCGAGGGAGCTCTCGCGGGTCGTCCCGGCCGCATCGATCAGGCCATCGAAGTGCCGCTGCCCGACGAGACCGGCCGCGGCAAGCTGGTCCGGCTCTACGGCAAGGGACTGCCCCTCGATGGGGCGGTGATCGCAGAGGCTGCCCGGCGCAGCGCGGGCACAAATTGCGCCTTCATCAAGGAATTGATGCGACGACTGGCGCAAGGAAGCATCGCGCGGGACGGCGGCAACACCGTGATCTCGGCCGATATCGACGAGGCGCTTGACGACATGCTGTTCTCCGGCGGCCGGCTTAACGCGCAGCTGCTCGGCGGCGCGCAGGCAATGGCCACCGGGTGACGCTCCGAAGTGGCGCGCCTGCTACGGCGTGCACATGAAGCTCGACGCCTCCGTCACTGGGCCGCTCTTGTAGTGCGGCCAGGCCGGCCAGCGGCACAGCGGCAGCGCGCGAAGCGTCGCAAACGACGGCGCCTCGACCTTCTGCTCGGTAACTTCCAGATCGCCGGGCGCCCTGCCCTTTTCGACCCAGTCGACCAGCACGCTCAGCATGTCGACATTGGCCGGCGCGCCGGAGCCGACATGGTCGACCCCTGGCGCGGTGTAGAGCCGCGCGAACTCGGCCGTCTCGGCTTTGCCGACCTTGCGTTCGACGTTCTCGAAATAGCGGATGCCGGCATAGGGGCTTTGCGCGTAGTCCGCCATATGTTCGAGCATGATCAGCCGGCCGCCGCGAGCGCGGAAGCGGCTGAGGTCGGGGTCGGTGGAATCCATCAGGCTGGAGACCTCGAGCAGCCGCGCCTTGTGCGCTTCGGGCTTATACGTCGTCACGTCGAGCTTGGGATCGCGCGCGAACACGTATTGGATGCCGCCGGCGCCGTAGATCCAGGCGATGCCATTATTGGGCGCGGGCGGCTGCGCGGGAGGCGCCGTGCCAAGCCACCACGCGACCCAGCCGCCGGTCGGGCCGACCGCCGGCGTGTCCTCGCCCGACACGCCCCAGCCCGGATAATCGTCGAGGCCATTGGCGAGCGCGAACGGGAATTTGTAGGTCGCATGCAAGGTCTCGATCGCCTTGATCTGTGCGTCGGTGAGGCACTGATCGCCCGTCTTGCCGCTCTCGCAACGCAGCGTCTCCGCCTTGAAGGCCGCCTTGCAGGAAACGGGATCTTGCACCAGCGCGTCATCGGAGCCGTCGGCCTTGTCGCAAGCGGCCCGCACGGCATCGCCGACTAGCTTCACCTGCGCCGGATTGATCCAGCCGTCACCCATGGTCACGAGCCCCGAACGCGTGCCGGCATGCTGCAGGCCGACCCAGTTGATGACGGGCACGCGGGCAAAGATGCCGTCGAAATCATCAGGGTAGCGCTGCGCCATGGTGAGGCCTTCGCGGCCGCCTTCGGACGCCCCCATGAAGTACATTTTCTCCGGCGCCTTGCCGTAAGCGCGCTGCATCAGCGCGACGGCGGCATCGCGCACCTTCTTGTAGGCGCGATGGGCGAAATTCTCGAAGGCTTCGTCGTTGAGCGCGAACAGCTGCGGCGGCTCGCCCGGCTTGGACTCGTGACCGGAATCGGTGCCGTAGGTGACGAAGCCGCGCGCGAGCGGCGACGGCTTGTCGAAGGGATAGGCCGGCGGCAGCGCCAGGCCCGTGATCAGCACGCCATTGAATCCGCCGCCGCCATATTGCAGCGAACGGCCGTTCCATTCGACGGGCAAATTGACCTGAAACTTGATCGGCGGCGCCTTGGGATCGGTGGGATCGATGTGGCCGAGCACCTTGCAGAAGCCGGGATTGGCGGGCGTGACGCGCCCCGACGGCGTCGGGCCGCGTTCGGCGACGGCCAGTTGCGAGGGCGCCAGCAACGTCGCCGAATCGATCACGGCGTCGGCGCCGCCGACGAGGCCGTTGCAGACAGTGTCCGCATCCTCAGTCAGCGTCACCGCTGAAGCGGAATTCGCGCCCAGCGCGCCCGCTGCGCCCACCAGCAATGCGCACAGCTTCACATGGATTTGCGCCATCGTTTCCCCCTGAGTTTCTGTTCGTTCTGCCAGCAGGCCGCATTCAAGGCGCCCTGCGGCCGCTCGTCAATGCAGTGCTAGTGCTCAAACACCAGCCGCGCGCCGACGGTGCCCTCGAGGCTGCGGATCTGCTGCAGCAGCGCGCCTGAATCCTGGCCGCCGAGGTCGGCATCGAGCACGACGTAACCGAGGTCGCCGGAGGTCTCCAGATATTGCGCGGCGATATTGATGTCGCGCTGGAGGAAGACCTCGTTGAGCCGGCGCAGCATGCCGGGCACGTTGCGATGGACGTGGCTGAAGCGCGCGCCGGAGGGACGCAGATGCAGCTGCACTTCCGGAAAATTCACCGCGCCCGTGGTCGATCCGGTGATGAAAAAGTCGACCAGCTTGCGCGCCACCTCGCCGCCGATGCGCTCCTGCGCCTCCTCGGTCGAGCCGCCGATATGCGGCGTGAGGATGACATTGCCGAGGCCCTGCACCGGGCTGTTGAAGCGGTCCGAATTCGAGGACGGCTCGACCGGAAACACGTCGATGGCGGCACCCGCGAGATGGCCGTCGCGCAGAGCCCCCGCCAACGCATCGAGATCGACGACGGTGCCGCGGCTGTTGTTGATCAGGAGCGAGCCGGGCTTCATCGCCCGCAGCTCCTTCTCGCCGATCATCCCTGATGTCTCCGGCGTCTCCGGCACGTGCAGGCTGACGACGTCGCTCTGCGCGAGCAGCTCCTCCAGCTTCTCGACTGGCTCGGTGTTGCCGTGGCGGAGCTTGTCGGTGCGGTCGAAATAGATCACGCGCATGCCGATCGCCTCGGCCAGGGTCGAGAGCTGCGAGCCGATATTGCCGTAGCCGATGATGCCGAGGGTGCGGCCGCGCACCTCGCGGCTGCCGGTCGCCGACTTGTCCCAGCCGCCCTCATGGGCCGACACCGAGCGCGGGAAAATGCGCCGCAGCAGCATCACGATCTCGCCGATCACGAGCTCGGCGACGCTGCGCGTGTTGGAGAACGGCGCGTTGAACACCGGAATGCCGCGCTTGCGCGCCGCCAGCAGATCGACCTGGTTGGTGCCGACGCTGAAGCAGCCGACGGCGAGAAGCTGGTCGGCGGCCTCCAGCACCTCATCGGTGATCTGGGTGCGCGAGCGGATGCCCAGCAATGACACGCCCTTGAGCGCCCGCCGCAAATCCTCGCCGTCCAGCGCCTTGGTCAGGCGCTCGACATTGGTGAAACCCGCCGTTCTGAACAGGTCCACGGCGCTGTCATTGACGCCTTCGAGCAGCAGCGCCTTCGCGCTCCGCTCAGGGCTTCGGCCTGGGACTGACATGAAATCTCCGTGGGTCACAGCTTCGCCGCAGCTCATAGACCGCGGGGGATGCGCAGCACAATAGGGTTCGGATACGGGGAGAAGATGGCGGAGCGGTCGTCAGATCACGTAAAACCCGTGCGTCCCGTCCAGACGCAATTGTTCGACCAGGCCATATTCCCAGTCGAGATAGGCCTGCATCGCGCGTTCGTCGACGCCGGTGCCTTCATAGGGGCGGCGGTAGCGGTGAGCGGGGTCCGGCTTGGGGAAGACGTGCGGCGGCCCGATTTCGAGCGCGCCGTCGTAGCCGCCTTCCTGTACATAGACCTCCCAGCCCATCTGCGCGAGCCAGGACGCCGTCATGTCGGCGCGGACGCCCTTGTCGTCGGTCAGCGCGATGCGCGCGCCGCGTACCGGTGCGGCCATGTCGGTTTCCTGGACGAGCTGGCCGCCGGGATAATGGCGAAAGCCCGGGAGATGGCCGGCTGCATATTCCTCGGCGTCACGCACGTCGAAGCGATAGAGCGTGCGATCGGTCTGCGCGACAAGCGCAGCCATCTCGCTCGCACCGATGTGGCGCACGCCGGCGCGATAGGCGACATCGCGCGCATTGGCCGGACCGCCCTCGAACGGCCCGATCGCGCCACGCCTGTTAGCACCGTGGTCGAGCGTATGCCGCGCCAGCGTCCAGCCGATAGTGCCGTTGCGCAGCGCCCGGACCTTGTTCGGCACGCCGGCATTGATCAGCGATTGGGTGCCGATGATCGAGCGGGTGCGGCCGGCGCAATTGACGATGATGGTGGTGTCGGCATCGGGTGCCGCCTGTCCTGCCCGCAGCACCAGCTCCGCGCCGGGCACGCTGACCGAGCCCGGAATGTTCATGGTAGCATATTCGTCGAAGCGGCGGACGTCGAGGATGGCAATGTTGGCCTTGTCCGCGATGAGTTTTGCCACCTCGTCGGCACTGAACGAGGGCGTGTGCCTACGCGACTCGACCAGCTCGCCAAAGGCTTTGGAGTAGGAGTTGACGTCCTCGAACATTTGATAGCCCGCGTCGCGCCAGGCCTTCAGTCCGCCATCGAGCGCGCGGACGTTGGTATAGCCGAGCGCGGCCAGCCGCTCGGCACCCGCGGTGACGAGCCCTTCGCCGTCATCATAGAGCACGATCGGCACATTCTTGCGCGGCAGCCTGACGTCCGCTTCGATCGCAATCCGATCGGCAGCCATGTTGGCGGCGAACAGCGGATGTCCCGTCGCGAAACCAGCCTCGTGCCTGAGATCAAGCAACGCGATCTCCTCGCGGAGCAGCAGTGCACGGCGGATGTCGGCGGGAGTGACGGTGGTGATCTTCATGGCGTAAACCCTGACGAGGATTGGCCATGGGCTTTTGAACGATTGCAGAAGTGTTGGCTAGCCTTTGCGGCAGCCCGTTCATTCGCCGGGAACAAGCCGCCCGAGCCGTGGCTGCGCCAGCCGCCTCAGCTTTCGACGCGACAAATAAAGCAAAACGCCGGTGACCGCGAACAGCGGCATCAGCACAGCCGCGAGCATGAACGCGAGCTTGCCGGGCCAGCCCAGAAATGCGCCGCGGTGGATATCGAGCACGTTCGCGATGGTCTTCTCGCCGAGGGTCTTATCGGAATAACGCTCCGCAGACACGAATTGGCCTGTGATGGCATCGACGCGGAATTCGTCACGGGTGGTGTCGAGGGTCGAGTCTTTCCCCCAGGAGCGGATCCGTATCACCGTGCCCGGACCGGCGGGCAGCGTCAGCAACGCCTTGGAGAAACGGCCGCCCTCTTCGTGCAGGAAGGCGGCCCACGCGCGATCAAAGCCGATCGGCTGTGCCGTCTCGCTGACACCGGCAGCACGCGACGCCTTTGTGGGCATCTTGGGCTGCATCTTCGCCGCGGCGATCTGCGGGCGCGACAGCAACCAGACGACGCCATCCTTGTACCAGTCGAACGAGTACCAGAGCCCGGTGAACGTCATCACCAGATAGACCGGCAGGACCCAGGTGCCGATCACCGCATGCAGCGACCGATGCAGACCGCGGCCACTGAGCCCGAGATTCGGCTTCAGCCACATCTTCACGCTGCCTGCACGACGCGGCCAGCGCAGCACGAGGCCCGAGATCAGCATCACGATCAGGCCGAGCGCGGCCACGCCCGTGATCTGGCGCCCCCAGCCCTTGGCGTCGCCGGGAATCAACAGCCAGCGATGCAGCTTGCGCACGGTCGCGAAAAACTCTTCGCCGTCCGGTGTGCCCAACACGCGCGCGTCATAGGGATCGACATAGAGCGAGGACGGCCGCGCGCCTCGTTCGTCGCGGGCGAAGCGCACATGCACCGCGGCGGACGGATCACTCGCCAGCGTCACGGCGGAGATTTTGCCGACGTCCTGCGCCGCAGTCAGGCGCGCAACCAGTTCGTCCGGCATCAGCGCCGGTGCCTGGCGCGGCGCGACCTGCATGATGCCGGCGTTGAGATGATCGACGATCTCGTCCTCAAAACTCATGATCGCACCGGTCAGTGCGATCACGGCGAGCAGCAGCGCCAGCACGAGGCCCGCGATGGAATGGACATGAAGCAGAGCGGCCTTGATCGTGCGCCAGGACTCACGCATCGGCGCGAGCCCTCCTGCTCGGCGCGATCATCCGAAGGGCGTCCCTGCGCGACATGCCCATCGCTAAAACTTCACCGTCGCCGACAGCGAGACCCGCCGCGCGTCGCCGAGGGCGACGTTCAGATTATTGACGGCGGAGGGATAGTAGACAGTGTCGAACAGGTTCTTGACGTTGAGCTGGTAGATCACCGGCGTGTTCTGGTATTTCATCTCATAGGTCGCGAAAATATCGGCGACCACATAAGGGGGCAGGAAGAAGGAGTTGATCGAATCGCCGGGACGATCACCGACATAACGCGCGCCGCCGCCGAGGCGGAGCTGACCCGGCAGGGCTGTGCCGAAGTCATAGACCAGATAGAGCGAGGCCGTGTTCAGCGCGACGTTCTGCAGCTTCCTGTCGAGCAGCGTGACATCCTCGGATGCCGTCACGCGGGCATCGGTGTAGCCGTAACTGCCGATCAAGGCCCAGCTGTCGGTGAGCCTGCCGGTGACATCCAGCTCGACGCCGCGCGAATGAGCACGGCCCACGGTGTGGAGTTCCACGACGCCTGCGCTGTTCGTCTTGGTCGTCTGCACGTTCTTCTTGTCGAGATCGTAGAGCGCCAGCGTTCCGGAGATGCGCTTGTTCAAATCGAACTTGACGCCGGTCTCGTATGACACGCCTTCTTCCGGCGCGACGTTGGAGCCGATCGTGACGCCGATCGGCGCAATGGTCGAATTCGGCTTCAACGATTCAGTATAGCTCGCATAGAGCGATATCTGGTCGGTGAGCTTGAAAATGGCGCCGCCGAGCGGAAGCACCTTGTCCTGGGACACATTGGTGTTGGTGAAAAACGGCTTCCCGCGCCCGGCGATCTGGTCGTAGTCCATGTAGCGCACGCCGCCGACCAAGGCGAACCGCTCTGTCAGATGCAACGTGTCCTGGACGAATATCGACCACTGGCCAAGCTTGTCGGTCTGCGCACTGTCTGGATTGGACACCGTCGTTCCCGGCCCGATCAGGCCGTAAACGGGATTGTAGACATTGAAGGCGGGCGTTGTCTGCCGGATCAGATTGTCCCGGTAGATGGTGCGATACTGGCCGTCGCCACCGAACACCACGTCATTGCGCATCTCGCCGAGCCAGAAGCCGCCAGAAACGTAGGACGTTCCGTAGCTTGCGTTGCTGAGCGAACCCTGCGTGCCGTCGTTGCTGCGGGTCTCGGCGCCTGTCGTGAAGTTGATGCCGGTGATACGAAGCTGGTTGGCGCTGAAGGTCTCGGTGTTGTAGCTGTAGCCGGCGTAGAGCTTCCAATCCTGATTGAAACGGTGCTCGACAGACGCCTGGATCAGGTCCGACGTGCCCCACGTGTTATTGAAGGGCTCGTCGAGCCGGCGCGTCTTGGGCACCGCCAGCGGCGCCTTCGTCACCGGATTGAACGCCGTGCCGCGATCGAACGGATAGATGAACTCGCGATGCTCGTAGTTGAGCTGCACCGTGGTGTCCTGGCCGTACCAGGCCAGTGACGGCGCGACCAGCATCTCGCGATGGCGGCCGAAATTGCGCCAATAATCCTCGCTGACGCCGTAGCCGATGAAGCGATAGGCCAGGCCTTGGTCACCGATCGGACCGGTGACGTCGAGCAAACCGTCGGCGCCGTTGCGATTGTTCGCGAAAGCTGAGCCGAGCAGCGTGACCGAGCCATGCTGGTACAGCTCCGGCCGCTTGCTGATGGTGTTGACGATGCCGCCGGGATCCATGATGCCATAGAGCAGCGAGGCCGGCCCCTTCAGCACCTCGACGCTTTCGACTGCGGGATTGAAGCTGCGCCCCTGCACCAGCGGCATGCCGTTGCGCATGATCGAGCCGTCGCGGTTGTCGCCGAAGCCGCGGCGGATGACCGCGTCCTGGCTGCCGGCGAGCGTGTTTGTCTGGGTGATGCCGCTGACATTGATCAGCGCGTCGTCGATGTTGCGCGGGAGCTGGTCCTTCAGCACCTGCCCCGGCACCACGTTGACGGCCTGCGACGTATCGAGCGGCGAAGCGCCACTGCGCAGCGTGGTCGCGCTCGGCATCGCGCGGTAGCCGAGCTTGGCGGCCTGTTGCGCGGCGGCTTCAGCCGCGGCGCGCTCCGAGAGCGTCGGCGCTGCGGGTGCGGGATTGTGATTGCGCTGGCGCGCGGCGGTTTGCGTGCGGGGCGGAGACTGGTCCGATGCACGCGCCGCTTTCGGCCGCGGTGCCGGCGCCTCGACCGTCACCGGCGGCAGAGCCGATTGCGCTTGGGCGGCCGTCGCGCTGAAGAAAGGTGCGCCGAGCAGAACGGCTGCTCCAATGAGGAGGACTGCGCAGCTCGTGCCGGCAGGAGTTCGACGGCCGCTGACGCGCTGGCCATCCAGATGAGCACGCACTTTCGATTCACTTCCAAGTCAGACGCAGAAGCTGGCGCGTCTAACAGCCGTTGTTCGTGAAGAGAACCGCAAGCGGCCTTGAATCGCTCTAGTGTTGAATGGTTCTAGGCTTTGATCGCGCTATTTCCTATCCTCGATGGATTGCGCAGCGACCGCGACACGCAGCGCGCGAATTCGCGGCAACGTGTCGCGGCTTCGCGCGATCTCACGCGATCGCGGGAGCCATCAGCTCGTCGAGCTTGCGCTTGAGCGCGGTGCCGTCGGACAAGGCCCGGAGCGGCGGCCGCACGCGTAGCCAGCTCGCGTCGCCCGTCTGTGCCGCGAGGATGGCTTTCAGCGTCGTGAGGAAGGATGGTGATTTCACCACGATGTCCACGGCAGCCTGCATGCGTGCTTCGACATCCTTGCCGTCGATCATTGCCTTGACCAGCTCCGGCGCGATGTTGGCCATGCCGCAGATGGTGCCGGCACCGCCGGCGGCGATCGCGCGGGCGATGTCAACTTCGTTGCCGACGGTGATGGCGAGCTCGGGAGCGGCGGCACGGAACGCCTGGAACTGCTTGAAGTCGCCGCTGGAGTCTTTCAGGCCTGCAACGACCTTGCCGTAGCGCTTGCGCAAATTCGCGGCGACGCCGGTCGGGATCGCGACACCCGAGATCTGCGGGATATGATAGAGGTAGGCACGCAGGCGATCGTCGGCGACGCCGTCGAGGATCGCCGCAAAGGCATCCTCGATGCCTTCAGGGCTGACGCTTCGGTCAAAGTAAGGCGGCAGATACAGCACGTGGCGCAGGCCGAGACCGAGCACGGCACGCGTCAATGCGATGCTGTCGCCGATCGCGGGGAAGCCGCCGCCGATTCCAATTCGGTCCGGCGCAACGCCGGCCTTGAGCACGGCTTCGATGGTCGCGACGCGTTCGGCGACATTGAACGAGGTGCCCTCGCCGGTGGTGCCGAACAGCACGACACCGTCGATGCCCTTACCGAAGAGTTGCTTGGCGTGGGCGGCGAGCTTGGCGGAGTCCACGCTGCCGTCCGTCGCCAGCGGCGTCGCCGAAGCCACCCAGAACCCGCGAATTGCCTCCGTCATCGCACCATCCGTTGCTGTGGCTTCGCACCACGTCTGATCTCGGACGATCAAACCCAGAGCTTGGCAAGCCTTGTTTTTGCTTTACTTTGCGGCTTGTACCTTACATACAACAAAGGCGCAAATCCTTTCCGCCGTCATGGCGCGCATAACACGCAGCCAGATTCCGAGGAGGTCTCGCATGGACATGGTGACCCCGGTCGAGCGGCCCACCCAGTTGCTCGGCGCCTTGCGCGACAGGCTCGGCGCGGCTGCCGTGCTTGTCGGCACCGACGTGCCCGCGCGCAATTGCAACGACTGGAGCGCGAGCCTGCCGCAAACGCCGCTCGCGGTGATCCGCCCGGTCGATGCGCAAGGCGTGGCCGACGCGATTCTGACCTGCCGGCAGGCGCATCTGCCGTTCGTGCCGCAGGGCGGATTGACCGGGCTGTGCCGCGGCGCATCGCCTGAAGCAGGCTGGGTCGCGATCTCGCTCGAGCGCATGAGCGGGATCGAGGAGATCGATCACGCCTCGATGACGATGACGGTGAAAGCAGGCACGCCGCTGCAGACGATTCAGATGGCAGCCGACGAAGCCGGCTTCTTCTTTCCGCTCGATCTCGGCTCGCGCGGCTCCTGCGCCATCGGCGGCAACCTCTCGAGCAATGCCGGCGGCAATCGCGTGATCCGCTATGGCATGACGCGCGAGCTGGTGCTCGGGCTCGAAGTCGTGCTGCCCGACGGCACCATCATCACTAGCCTCAACAAGCTGATGAAGAACAATGCCGGCTATGATCTGAAGCATCTGTTCATCGGCTCGGAAGGCACGCTCGGCATCATCACCCGCGTGGTGCTGCGGCTGTTTCCAAAACCGCGTTCGACCATGGCCGCGCTCTGCGCGCTCGAGGACTATGCCGCGGTGATCGCGCTGCTCGGCGCCGCGCGAAGCGGGCTCGGCCCGCTGCTGTCGGCGTTCGAGGTGATGTGGCCGGATTACTGGGACGTGATCACGTCGCGCGCAGGCGTCAAGCCGCCGGTCGCCGCAGGCCATGGCCTCTACGTGCTGGTGGAAGCGCAGGGCACCGACGAGAGCCTCGACGCACCGCGCTTCCAAAGCTGGCTCGAAGAGCTGATGGAGCGCGGGCTTCTCGCCGACGCCGCCGTGGCGCAATCGCTGGCGCAGACGCAAAGCTTCTGGCGCGTGCGCGACATCTGTGCCGAGTTCGGCCAGGTGCTGGGGCCGCACATCTCCTACGACATCGGCCTCGCCGTGGCGCGGATGGACGAGTTCGTCACGCGCTGCAAGGCGGCGCTGGCTGATGGCGTCGAGGGATGCGAAAGCGTCTATTACGGCCATATCGGCGACGGAAATCTGCATCTCGTCTCCTGGGTCACCGGCCTTGCCGTCGAGCAGCAGCCGAAGGAAGAGATGGACGCGATCATTTACGGTCTCGTGCGCGAGATGGGCGGCAGCGTCTCGGCCGAGCACGGCATCGGCACGTTGAAGAAGAAGTGGCTGGGTCATGCCCGCAGCGAGGCCGAGATCGCGCTGATGCGAACGCTGAAGGCCGCACTCGATCCCGATCATCTGCTCAACCCCGGCAAGGTGATCTGAGAGAGCCGATGCGATCGCTGAAGCTCGATGCACCGAAATCGCTGTCGCAACGGGTCGTGCAGCGGCTGCGCCAGGCCATCATCGACGGCGAGTTCGCGCTCGGCGCCGCCATCTCCGAGGAGATGGTGGCAAACTCCTTCGGCGTCAGCCGCACCCCGGTGCGCGAGGCGATGGGTCAGCTGCAGGCGCAGGGCCTCGTCGTGATCCGGCCGCAGGTCGGCAGTTTTGTCTTTACGCCAAGCGCGGAAGACATCACCGCGCTCTGCACGTTCAGGATCGCGCTGGAGCCCAAGGCCGCTGAGCTCGCCTTCCGCCATGATCGCGCCGGTGCGATCGCGACGATGAGCGAGGCGATCGCGGCGATGGAGCCGGCGATTGCAGCCAGGGACAACATCGCCTATGGCCGCGCCGACGCTGCCTTTCACGAAGCGCTGTTCAGCCATTGCGGCAACCACTATCTCGCCGAATCCTATCAGCTCGCATCCAGCCGCGTCGCGGCACTGCGCACCAATTTGACTTCGCCGATCGACGTGCGCACCCGCACGTCCTTCGACGAGCATCGCAAGCTGCTCGATCTGTTCGCGCGCGGCGAGTTCGCCGCCTTCGCGACGCTGATGACCACGCACGTCACCAATTCTGGCGTGGTCTACGCCAAAGCGCTGCAGGTCGATTGAGCGCTGCTACCGCGCATTTTTCGTGCCGGGCCTGTCCAGAAAATCCAGCGCGGTGTTGATCTGTTCGAGCTGGTGTTCGATTTTGTCGCGGTCCTCGGCCGTGGGCGCCTTCTCGAGCTGCTCAACCAGCTTCTGCTTTCGGAGCAGCAAGTTCTCTATGACTGTACTCACGGCTCCCCCATCCGCCAGGGGCGAACATCGAGGCAATATTACACCCCGGAGGCGAGCGCGCGCCAGCCGGGCCCAGCGCAACCCTGCATCAGAATGTTCGCGAGGGCAGTTGGTTCCTGCGCGTGACCCGAGAAGGTGCAGACAGCTGATGGCGGCGCTCGCGAACGGTTAACGCGGTCGCACGCCCGGGCTGCCGGTCGCGGAACCGGATCTTTCACCTGCCCGTCGGTTGTATTCGGAGGCCCGGAGTCCTATGCGTATGCGCCATGGACATCCAGATCATCGCCGCCGAAAAACCCCTGATGGCGCAGGCACGCCCGCACAAGCCGGCGCCGTTCCTGCCGATGAGCCGCGCCGAGATGGATGCGCTCGGCTGGGACGCCTGCGACATCGTGCTGGTGACGGGCGATGCCTATGTCGACCATCCCAGCTTCGGCATGGCCATCATCGGCCGCCTGCTGGAGGCGCAGGGCTTTCGGGTCGGCATCATCTCGCAGCCGGACTGGCATTCGGCCGAGCCGTTCAAGGCACTGGGCAAGCCAAAAGTCTTCTTCGGCGTCACCGGGGGCAACATGGACTCCATGGTGAACCGCTACACCGCGGACCGCCGCATACGCAGCGACGATGCCTATACCGCGGGCGGCGAAGGCGGTAAGCGGCCGGACCGCTGCACCGTGGTCTACGCGCAGCGATGCCGCGAGGCGTTCAAGGGTGTGCCGGTCGTACTCGGCGGCATCGAGGCCTCGCTGCGCCGGATCGCGCACTACGATTACTGGTCCGACAAAGTGCGCCGCTCGGTGCTGGCCGACGCCAAGGCGGATCTGCTGCTCTACGGCAATGCCGAGCGCGCCGTCGTCGAAGTGGCGAACCGTCTTGCCGCCGGCGAGGCGCCGCGCGAGCTCGGCGACATCAGGGGCGTCGCGCTGTTCCGCCACGTGCCCGACGATTACACCGAGCTGCACGCCGACGATCTCGACTCCGCCGACGAGGGCGCATCGCGGACGAAAGGCTTGACCGTGATCCGGCTGCCCGCTTTGGAGCAGGTCGAGCAGGACAAGGAAGCCTATGCGCGCGCGTCCCGCGTGCTGCACCGGGAGAGCAATCCCGGCAATGCGCGGCCGCTGGTGCAGCGCCACGGCGATCGCGATCTCTGGCTCAACCCGCCGCCGATTCCGCTGACCAGCGAGGAGATGGACGCCGTCTACGATCTTCCTTACGCGCGCGCCCCGCATCCGTCCTACGGTGACGCGAAGATCCCGGCGTGGGACATGATCAAGTTCTCGGTGACGATCATGCGCGGCTGTTTTGGCGGCTGCACCTTCTGCTCGATCACCGAGCACGAGGGCCGCATCATCCAGAACCGGTCCGAGGGCTCGATCCTGCGCGAGATCGAGAAGATCCGCGACAAGACGCCGGGCTTCACCGGCGTGATCTCGGACATCGGCGGTCCCACCGCCAACATGTACCGGATGGCGTGCAAGGACCCGAAGGTCGAGGCCGCGTGCCGGCGGCCGTCCTGCGTCTTCCCCGAGATCTGCCCGAATCTCAACACCTCGCATGACGATCTGATCCGGCTCTATCGCAAGGTGCGCGAGACCAAGGGCATCAAGAAGGTGATGGTCGCCTCCGGCGTGCGCTACGACCTCGCGGTCGAGAGCCCCGAATACATCAAGGAGCTCGTCACCCATCACGTCGGCGGTTATCTCAAGATCGCGCCCGAACATACCGAGCGCGGGCCGCTCGACAAGATGATGAAGCCCGGCATCGGCGCCTACAACCAGTTCAAGCGGATGTTCGATGCCGCGGCCGAACAGGCCGGCAAGAAATACTATTTGATCCCGTATTTCATCGCGGCACATCCGGGCACGACCGACGAGGACATGATGAACCTGGCGCTATGGCTGAAGAAGAACCGCTACCGCGCGGATCAAGTGCAGACCTTCCTGCCCTCGCCGATGGCGACCGCAACGGCGATGTACCACACCGGCGTCAACCCGCTGCGCGGCGTGCGGCGCGGTGGCAGCGGCAAGGTCGAGGCGATCAAGGGCCTGCGCCAGCGCCGCTTGCACAAGGCGTTCCTGCGCTACCACGACCCCGACAATTGGCCGGTGCTGCGTGAAGCCCTGAAAGAGATGGGCCGCGCCGATCTGATCGGTTCGCGCCCCGACCAGCTGGTCCCCGCGCACCAGCCGCCCGGCACCGGAAAGGCCGCCGGCACGCCGCGGCCGGTTCGCCCCGGCGACAAAACCCAGCGGTTCACGACCAAGAACCTGCGGGTGATGAAGTAGCAGACAAGCCGGACCAGGTCCGGTTCAGCTTCGCATTGTCGCCCTCAAAACAAAAACCTCGAAAACAACCCCATGCACAGTAGCCGGCATGAGCGGGATCAATGACTTAGGCGATTGCCGAATCCGTTGAATCCGCGGGGTGAGATAACGGAAAAACCGAAATTATGTTTTGACGAAATATTGACTCGTCGGGCAAAACAGGCGCAAGATGCCATTGTCGCGGCACGCGTGATAGGGCGAGCGCCAACCGCTACTCCGTATCGATATCCTCGAGCTTCATGCGGAGGCCACGCTGCACTTGCTTCGCAATGGCGAATAGCCCTTCTCGCTTGACGATTGTTTAACCGCAATCAGCATTGCAGTTGCATTGTTTGAAACTCTCTATTCTCGATTGCGCTAACTTCGGGCAAGAGCGATTTCTCGGCCCGGAGAAGCAAATGAAAATAGGCCTGGCACAGAGGCGGGTGATGCGCGGGACTGCCTTCCTGTCCGTGCTCTGGTGGTTCTGTTCTGCGGCAATTGCGTCTGACGCCCAGACTTACCAGACGGCTGCTGCCGTTGCCGTAAGCAAGCTGGACTTTGAGCGAGCCATTCAAATCTACTCCAAAGGGCTCGAACAGCAATTCAGTCTTGAGGACCGGGCGGAACTGCTGCGGATGAGGGGTGTAACGGCTCAGCTGGCAAAAAGATGGGATCAAGCCGAGGCCGATTTCACGGCGGCCGTCGAAATGGTCGGCTCTACCGACCCGCGCGCTTATATAGGCCGCGGCTTTTTCTATCACCACCAAGGTCGCTTTGAGCTTGCGCTGGCCGACTACACCGCCGGGGCGAAGCTGTTCCCGGATAACGGGGCTTTCCCCAATGGCCAGGGGCTGGCGCTTGTGGAACAAGGCAAGTTCAAGGAAGCAATCAATCGATTTGACGAGGCAATAAGACTTGATCCGACGTCGGGCGCCTTCATGTTCGGACGGGCCGAGGCCTACAATCGTTCGGACCGACCGCAAACCGCGCTGGACGATTACGACAAGGCGCTGGCACTCGGATATCTTACGCAAGACGATACCTATCGACTTCGCGTGGGCGTTGGAGACGCACATCTCAAACTGAAGAATGAGAGGGCCGCGGTCGAAAGCTTGAATAAGGCTGTCGAACTCAGCCCCAACTCCACTACGGCCCTGAGGTATCGAGGACTGGCCCATGAACGGGCAGGCGAGCTTGATCGTGCGTATCGCGACTACGAGGCTGTCTTAATACTGAATCCTGGCGACGAATTCGCCGTGAAGCGGCTGCAGAGACTCCGCTCGAAGTAGGGATCAACGGTCGCCTGATCTACAGCTGTTACCTCGGATATAGCATTGGAAGGCGCCAAGCATGGTACCAGCAGACTACGTCTTTGGCTTCGCTATCGCGTTGGTCGTCGGGTTAAACCTTTATCTTGGCCCACGTATCGAAACCGAGCGCGTTGCTATGCAATGGGGCCCCAACGGCGAGCCAATTTGGTACGCCCCAAAATGGCTTGCTATGTGGGGGATGATTGCCTTCATGGCCGTGGTCCGGTTCTTCATCTGGTTCGCTTCGACATATTCCCCGCGGCATGTGCACGGTACTGAATTAGGGATAGTCATTTTCTCGCTGATCGCTGCCGGTTCTCACCTGTTCGTTTTAATGAAGGCGAGAACGACCCTCTGAAACCAGCTCAAGGGCAAATCGGCTTTGGACTGCTAAGAGAGGCGTTCAATGAAGCTCCCAGCTATTCTGAGATATCTAGCAATTTTGACAGCCGTTTCTTCAGGCGGAACTTGGGCCGACGACTGCAAGCCAATTGTGGAGGCTTTGGCGAAGCAGGCGAACACGTCGTTTCGCGTTCTCTACCATGGGACCGAGTGGGACAAGAATGGTCTATGCAGGTCGTACGCAGGCATATCCCGACACAACGCGAATGAACCCGCTTACGCTCCCTATAAGGAAATTGAGGCTTTCCCCAAGGTCTCGGCCTGTCGCATGTTGGGTGCAACAACAACAAAGGGGATCACTACCGAGCATTTTTACGCCACTCTGGAAGGAGATGCGGCTGGAAAGCAGCTCTCGGAATTTTGGATTTCGCCTGAGACGGGTCTGGTCCGCAGGCGAGAAGATCGCCTCGATAAGACGACGATCATCGAGTACGACTACAACAATCTCGATAGCATCTTCTAAAATGTCCGCTTCGGGTCAAAAGGCGCGCTTGCAACATTGTCTGCTTAGGTCTGCTTTCCCACGGAGGAGCGTCACCTAGGCACACGCGCCTTTCCATGCTGCCATCTTTCCTCCGGCCGAGATGTCGCAAATTCCTCCGGTCATCCATATGTTGCCTCCATGAAAAAAATCGGATTCCTCTCCTTCGGGCACTGGACGCCCTCGCCGCAATCGCAGACCCGCTCGGCTGCGGACACGCTGCTGCAATCCATCGAGCTTGCGGTTGCGGCGGAAGAGCTCGGCGCCGATGGCGCCTATTTCCGCGTGCACCATTTCGCGCGCCAGCTCGCCTCGCCCTTTCCGCTGCTGGCCGCGGTCGGCGCCAGGACCAGCAAGATCGAGATCGGCACGGCCGTGATCGACATGCGCTACGAGAACCCGCTGTATATGGCGGAGGACGCAGGCTCCGCCGATCTCATCGCAGGCGGGCGCCTCCAGCTCGGCATCAGCCGCGGCTCGCCCGAGCAGGTGATCGATGGCTGGCGCTATTTCGGCTACCAGCCGGCCGAGGGCGAGAGCGACGCTGACATGGGCCGGCGTCATGCCGAGGTCTTTCTCGACATCTTGCGCGGCGAAGGTTTTGCAAAGCCCAACCCGCAGCCGATGTTCCCAAATCCACCGGGGCTCCTGCGGCTCGAGCCGCATGCGGAAGGCCTGCGCGAGAGGATCTGGTGGGGCGCCGGCTCGAATGCGACGGCGGTCTGGGCCGCCAAGCACGGCATGAATTTGCAGAGCTCGACGCTGAAGAACGACGAGACCGGCGAAGCCTTCCATGTGCAGCAGGCCGCGCAGATCCGTACCTATCGCGCAGCCTGGAAAGAGGCCGGCCACCCCCGCGAGCCGCGCGTGTCCGTCAGCCGCAGCATCTTCGCGCTGATCGACGATCGCGACCGCGCCTATTTCGGCGGCGAGCGCGGCAGCGAGGACCAGGTCGGCTTCATCGACCCGCGCACCCGCGCGATCTTCGGCCGCTCCTATGCGGCGGAGCCGGATGCGCTGATCGAGCAGCTCCGAGCGGACGAGGCGATCGCCGAGGCCGACACGCTGCTGTTGACAATCCCTAACCAGCTCGGTGTCGGCTATTGCGCGCACGCGATCGAGGCGATCCTCACGCATGTGGCGCCGGCGCTCGGGTGGCGGTGACGCCTGGACTGCGCGCAATTTTTGAGGTTACGGCTTTTAAAGGCTACGTCGCGGGCTGGTAGTGTGCCAGCCGCTCCGGGTCAGCATCCGGAACGGAGACCGTCTGCGCCCTGATCTGGCTGCCGATGACCAGTCCGGTGAGCGAGAGCATGAGCCCCAGCGCCAGCGGCGCGAACAAGGCCTCTTCCTGAAACAATCCATTCAGCAGCACGACCATGACGCCGAAGCCCGCGAGCCCCTGCGTCAGATATCCGGAGAACGCATAAAGACGCCAGGCCTTCAGCGCCACCGCGAAATGAAACGCCAGCGGAACGAGGGCGGCGATGCCCATCTGGTACAGCAGGACCCCGATCGCACTCTCGACGGCGCCGTTGGTCGTTCCGGCGGCCTGCGCGGCGCTCCAGTCGATCGAGAAATAATCGTCCGACAGATTTCCGCCGACGCCCAGGCCGCGGCCAAACGGCTTTTCGAGAAATCCGTTCAAGCCGCCCATGAGGCCGAGGACGTGATAGTCGCCGATCTGCAAGCCGACGCGGATCGCGACAATTGCAAACACGATCAAGGCCACGAAGCCGAGCCATAGCGTCACCACGGCGCCGAGCAGACGGGTCGATATCCAGGCCGTGGCGACGAACACCACCACGATGAGCGCTCCCTTCACGCTGCAAACGATCAGCAGCGGCAACGCCACGAGGGCCAGAACCGGACGCCCTACCGAAAACAGGAAAAGCCCGAAAAACGCGATCCCGTACGCGAAGCTGATCGGGTGCATATTCGGTCCGTGGATGCGGAGGATCTTCGACACGCCGAACCCTTCGAGCAGGGGCGTATTGAGAAAGTCGAAGCTGAAGCGATCCTTCAGATCGACCGGCACGTTGCCGGTGGCGCGCATCTCGGCTTCCCAAGCGCCGGAGCGGGCCGCCTTGAGCTCGTCGAAACCCCAGAACGTGTAGCCGTTGGTGACGGCCAGCCAGAAATCCCGAAACGCAAACTCGACGTATCCGCACAGGATCAGAATGACTCCAAGCGTCACCAGGAACGGCGTGGCGCGAACCTCATAGGTCGCGGCCGTCAGCAGCGAGAGCTGAAACAGGAACAGCGGCAGCACGATGTTGCGCAGATAGACCGTTGCCGCCTGGCCGTCCTGGACGAAGCCGATCGCGAAATACAACGACACCACGGCGAGGGTCACGACGCCCCAGCGCATGATCTGATTGACCTCAGTCGACCGGTTCCTTTGGCCGGCGACGTAGAGCCCAAATGTCGTCAGCCACATCACGGAGCAGACGAGAAAATTATAGCCTTTGATGAAGTCCAGATCGGACGGCGCCGAAATCAGCGGCGACAGGATCGAGACGAACAGGTTCTGGAAGAACAGGACGAAGATCGCGATCGCCGGCGCGTAGGTTGGAGCCGCAACCACGATGGCGATGGCGACGAGAACTTCGACGGTCAGGGACAGGACCGGGCTCGCCCCGTGCAGGACCGGCACAAAGCCGATCGTTGCGATGGCGATGCAGAGCGTCGGGATCAGCTCGCGCCAAGGCGAACGTGAAGGCGAACGCGAAGGCTCGGGACAGCCCGCCTGCACGGCTTGAAGATGCGGTGAGGTCCCGCCACTCATGACTCGTCCTTTGGCGCAGCGCGGCGGCCACGATAGCGGCAGGATGCGTAAGGATTCGTTAACGATGACGGACCGGCTTCAGCGGCGGCCCGGCTTCGCGGCGCCGAACAGCGCGCGCATGACGTCGGGATCGGGCTTGCCGGTCCCGTTTTCGAGCAGGCCGAATCCCTGCGCCAGCTCCCAATGCGCCCAGCCCCAGCAATGCGCCCGCGCATATGCGGTCACGGCCGCGAGCCAGCGTACGCGGCTGTCCCGGGGCGCCGCGGCTTTCAACACGCCAAATTCGTTGATGATGATCGGCCGCGAAAATTGCTGCTGCCACGCGACCGCGGGCGCGAGCCAGCGGCTGACATCCGGCTTGTCCCTGGCGGCGGCAATCGCCGTGTCGAGCATGAGGAGCGCCTTCGTCGCGCCTCTGTCCTGCAAATCCCGGCGGAGCGCCTGAACCCCGGGATCGCCGGCGCTGATCGGATAACGCAGATCCGTGATGTCGTGCAGCGGATCCTGCACGTCCCAGTGGCCCTGGTGTGTGAACACCATGGGATCGTAGAAATGGATGGCGTAGACGACGTTTGGATCCGGCAACGGGCGAAACCGCGGCAGCGAGTCCGCGCGTTGCCAGTCGACCGGGCCGACGATCAGCGTGGTCGCGGGAAGCAATTGGCGAACGAAGGCGGCGAGCGTTTCGACCTGCTTTTGCCATCTGTCGGCTTCGATGTCGGGCTCATTGAGCAGCTCGGCGAACACGCGGTCGGCCGGAAACGATTGAATGACCCGGGCGAGCGTGCCCCACGCATCCTCCAGCTCGCGCAGCGAGGCGTCGGCGTCGTCCTTGTGCAGGCGATTGAAACGATCGCCGGGATGAAGATCGACGGAGATTGAATAGCCGAGCGAGATGAGCTGCTTCAATGCCTTGTCGAGCGCACGCAGCGTCTCATCGCGTTCCGCTTTCGAAGCGAAGCGCAGCATCACGCGCTCGGCCGGCACCGGCAAGCGGACATGGCCCATCCCGGCCTTGCGAAGCTGCTGCAGCAATTCGCGAGTTGGAGGCGCGGATTTTTCGCCATTGATCCAGCCGTCGGCATTGAACCCGCGCGACAGTGCGGCGAGCCTGTCCGGCGCGACGGTCTGCGAGGCAGGTACGCAAGTTTTGGCCGATGTCGCGGAGGCGAGCGACGTTGGCATCAAGATCGTGGATAGCAAGATCGTGGCAAGGAGCAGACGACGGCACGGCGTCGCCATCGTCAAACCGCCCTGCTAAGCGCACCGCCGTCAGGGTGAGGCGCGGCAGAGCCGGCGGGCGCATGATTGACGACGAGACCGGTCGGCACGGTGTCGTACTTCGACAGCGCGGCGGTCACCCGTCGCATCGCCGCCGAACCGAGCTCGCCGGCGCGCACCACCGGGATGATCAGGTCCGCGTGCGCGGCGAGCGCGATCGCATCTGGCTGCAAGGCAAGATTGTTCGCATGGACGATGATCAGGTCGAACTCCGAGCGAATGTCGTCCTCCGGCCGCGCATCGGCCTTCCTGCCGGCGCTCAGCAGTTCGTCGATCGACTGGAGTCCTGCCGTGGTCGAGCCGTCCTGCCATTCGGTCACCGGCGGTTGGGCGCCCGCGAATTCCGGCTGCAGCCGGATCAGCACGCTCATCATGCCGCGATTGACGGCCGCGCGGTTGAGCGAGCGCGCAACGGTGTTGCCGCCGGCGCTCTTGCCGACCGACAGCACGAGGGCGACCTTGCAGCCACGCACTGGGGCACGATCGATACGCTCGAGCAGCGGACGCAGGTAAGCGCCGAGATCGACCTCGGCTGGGGCGGCAATCGGTCGTTGCCAGACAGTGTTGGGCGCCGCTCCCGACATCAGTTCGGGAATGCGGGACCAGACCGGAAGGTTCGGCATCGCCTCGGGTTGCTGCACGGCCGGAGCCGGACGTTGGGCTTGCCGCTTGGGCGTCTCCCTCGCCTCCGCCCGCGCGGGCGTTCGAGCCGGAGCCTCGGCAGGATCGGACTTGTCGGACATGCTCGTCATCGCCGCAACCGTAGCGGTTGACGTCAGCAGCGAGCCGATCGCGAGCGCGGCGAGCAGCAAGGCGAGCGGCGGACGCGTCGAGCGCAGCGGCGGGATCGCGGGCGAAGCGATCTTGGTCTGCGAGCTCTGAAGCTGACGCTGCTCGTTGGTCGTCTTGAACCGCGACAAAAACTGCTCGTAGATGTTCTTGTTGGCATCGGCATCGCGCTGCAGCTCCTGCAGCTTCACGAGCGCCTGGCCGTCCACCAGCATCTGCGTCTCGACCGCCTTGAGCTGCTTTTCCAGCGCGGCCTGCTGCTCGAGCTGGGCCTCGTATTCGGACTTCGCGGTGTCGATGTTCTTCTTCCGCTCGACCTCGATCTGCCTGTTGATGTCAGCCAACTGGCTGTAGGAGATCGCAAGATCAGGATGGCGGTCGCCGTAGACCGCCTTCTTCTGTGCGATCTGGTCGTTCAGGGTCGAGCGCTGCGCGCGCAGCATGCTCAGGAGATCCTGCTTCACCGGACCTTCGACATTGGCCTTGAGATCGCGCTGCACCTGCTCGTAACGCGCCTTGGCTTCCTCGGTGCGCGCACGAGCCGCGGAGACCTGCTGGTTCAGGTCGGTCACCCGCAATTGCTGGGTGGTGGAATCCTTGCCGGCATTGAGGATCTTGTGCTCGAGCCGGAAGGCTGCGACGGCGTCTTCCGAGACGCGCAGGCGCTCGCTGAGCGTCTTCAGCCGGTCCTTGAGCCAGTCGGCCGCCTCGTCCGTCGCATCGCTGCGGACGCGGCTCTGGGTCGCGACGAACGCCTCTGCGATGGCATTGGCATAATACGCTGCCCGCTCCGCACTGTTCGAGGTGAACGAGATGGCGATGACGTAAGTCAGGCCGCGACGCGAGATATCGAGGCGGCTGCGGAGTTTTTCGAGCAGGCGCGTCATGTCGGTATGACCGCCTGCGATATCCTCGTCGTCGGCGATCTTGAGCTTCTCGATCAGGGGCCGGAGAAAGCCGTCCGATTTGGCGATCTCGATCTGGCTCTGAAGCGCAGCGGCGTCCTGGCCGATGCCAGGCAGCACGTCCTGATCCGTGGTCACGCGCAGCTCGCGGGGATCGACCACGACGAGCGCCGTCGCGGCATAGCGGACCGGCAGCACCATCAGCACGGCGATGCCGAGCGCGAAGAGTGCCAGCGCCAGCATCAGGATGCGCCGGCCGTTCTCACGCAGGAAAGAGAACGCGCCGGTGAGGGTCAGCGATCCCTTGATCAGCGCGGGGGCGGTGTTGTCGGGCGTCGCCGCCGCAGCCCGCGGCGCTTCCCACGAAGCAGCGGGCTCCGTCGGGGCGATGCTTCGCGGAGATGCGCTTCTACCGAACGCCATGGGGTTGGACTCGAAATCAACTAACAGGCACAGCCTAGAGACTTGCTACACCGTAAATATCCATGGTTAACCCGCGGTTACGGCTGCCGCGAAGCTCGGTAAACGGTTCGTTAAGGAGACGACGCACGGCCCTGCGCGGAGAGGGGTTCCGTGCGTCCGGATACCGGGCGACACCGAATGCATAAAGTCCGCTATTGGTTGGCGCGGACGCTTGCGGAAGACTTCCTTGCGCTTCGACGACCCGGCGCGCCGGATCTCAAAACAAAGCGGCGTTGCCAGCCTGCCCGTAGATCATTGCGGCCACGAGAGAGAGCAGCAAGCCCGCGCCCGAAAAGATCACGAGGACTTTCAGAGTTTCGACATCAACGTTGGTTCTCGTCGCGCGGGATATCGCCTTTGCCAGTGCAGCCATCATCGCCAGCTCCGAACAGGCCGCGCGAAGGCGCGACCTGTTTTGTCTAGCGTCATTGGGCGTGTTTGCGTGTGAAGCAGATTACAAGTGATGTTGCGTGCTGCACCTCGCACCGCCGGCCGAGCGTGCCTGGATCTTACCATTCATAGCACACCGCGCCCTTGCCTGCGCAGCAGCTGTGACGTGCCCTCGCGTATTACGGGCGGTCGCGCGATATACATCTTTTGCGGGAACCCGCCGACTTGCCAGCACTTTGCGGTGCAGGCTCGCGGCCGGCATTATTCTCAACTGATTCTCGTCTGACGAGGTACGGATGCCGCGGCCGATCATCGGCGCGGTCCCTGTCAGGCGGAAACGATCTTGGTGCCGAGGATGATTCGGCGTCGTCAGGGGAGGACAATTTGCCATGCCTGGGATGACTGGACTGCAGCTGGCCGGCGCTGTCGCCGCGGAGCGCCCCGGGACGGTCATCCTCCTGAGCCCGGGATACGCAGAGATTCCCAGCAACGAACGATCCAGCCTGCCGCGTTTATCAAAGCCATTCGACCAGGCTGCGTTGGCGAAGGCTATCGAGGCGGCAATGCGCGAAGACGAGCCAAGCGGATCCATCGTCGCTTTTCGGCCGAAGAGCGCGTGAAAGCCGGATGATGAATGGCGCACCGTCTGGTGCGGTCCCGATTCGGAAGCGCCAATGGTCCATCAAATCCCGCCGGGAAGCTCAACGCCCGCTTCCGTCAGGTCACGGAGGAATTTCCGCACCAGGAGCATGTTAGTTCTCTGCAACTCGTGATTATTGCCGAACTTGAACTGGTTGGCTTCGGTTACGATCAGACCCTGGTCGGTCTCGCGGAAAATGCCTTGCTTCTTCAAGCGATCGGCGCGCCGCCGAACGGTTTCGATCGGCAGACCGAAAAAGCGGGACAGGGCGGCACGGGAAACGCCCTGCTTGATCTTGTCCGGCTCCACCGCCTGGATACTGCCAAATTGCCGGTCGAGTTCGGGGGTCTTCATGATCTTGAGAACGTTGGCGTTCAGGACCGCATGAATGATCATCAAGTCCAGCGGATCGAAATCGTAGTGGCGGAACATCTCGCTGGCTGCGCACAGCATGTAGGCCAACGAGTGGCGGGAGACGGTTCGGATCAAATCCGATGCGATGTCCTCGCCTTCAGTCGTACCAACCATCACCAGTCCCCGCTTCTACGGATGTCCGGTCCGACGCCCACAGCCGGTTCTATGTATCCGTGGCGCACCGCGCGTGAGGCAGGACCGGTCTGCTGTTTCCCCCAATATGGGTATGGTTGCGGTTCAATCGGGTCAATAGCCGGCTTGTCGGCAATATCATTTTCACCGATACGGGATTGAGTGGCCGGGCGCGCAATTGGCGCGTGCCAACGGTGGTCGTGGGCCAAATGACATTCATCATCGAAGCTGTAAAAGACGACTGCCGCACCGTGGATTTCCGTGACAGCGCGATCGTTGCGGTGATCCTGGCCCGCAAGCATGCGGTGAATGGTTTTGTGGTGTCGATCACGGCTCCGGACGGGCAGCTTTTTTCCGCCGATCAGTTCAACCGTTTGCTGACGAGCAAGGGGCTTGGTTCGGATCCGGCGGCGCAAGATGTAGGGCGGCGCTAAAGCGGGCTTTGTCGGCGGTACGCAGAATCCCGAACAGTGCAATTGATTGTCATCGCGCCGAAACGGGTGCGCCGCCTGCGGACGAAACGAATGGATGCGGCAAATCGGCGTCGATCGCGTATTCGAAAATGGCGCGCCCGGAACGATTCGAACGTCCGACCCTCAGATTCGTAGTCTGATCCGGAGCATTGAAACAACTAGCGTTTGTTACCGTAAGCGCAAGCAAGAATCGCGAAATAGCGCCGTTTCGCCGCCCCTGAAGGCCGGGCAGTTACCATAAATCCATGAATGACGCTTGGAGGTGGCGAGGGAGGGACTCTCGGACCAATTTACGCCTATCCGCCGATTTCCTCGAAAAACAACCGAGCCGGCGGGTTACGGACTATACTGACGACTACATTGTGGACTACTGCAGGGATCAGGTCGTAGAATCGCGTACTTGTCCGCCGCAGTCAACGCCTGAGGAACCATGCGGCTTGGGAAGTTGATTCAAAGTTGACGCCGTGTTGCCGGCCGGCGCTCCAAAGCAGAGCCGAGCGAAGCTTCACCCCGGTCTGCGAATTCAGCGATGCGGACCGTATTGCGACGGCATGCACATGAGCTGACGCATCGAATTGTTGGCGTACCTCTCGACTGGTTCGCAGCCTTCTCGAGCAGGCCGCCGCGACCGGCAATTGGAGGTTGGGGGGCGCCCTCCTCCCCCTCGGCGTCGATTTCGCGGATCACGATTTCGGCGCCATTGAGCGGAAGGCAGTCGACTTTGTGGTTAAAACCCTTGCCGTCGCCATGCGGCCACAGAGCACCGATCGATCGCCAGATCTTTTTGTTGCCGGTCCTGGTGACGGCGTAGATGCGGTGCGTCGGGCGGGATGAAGTGGCTTGGTTGGTCATGCAAAGCTCCTTATCGTTTTCCGAGGCTCGCCCTTATGGCGACCTCGATGGCCGCTCTCGATCGAGGCGATCAAGCGGAGCTGTCAAAGCGGACGGTAGGCCCGCGAAGGGCGCGAGCTGCACACGCAAAGCACGGAAGCGAACGGCTTTTACAGCGACGCGCGCCGCGACAGAAACGGCCAATTGAGAGGTTAGCTCTAGTGGCGGACTTCGGTTGAGTTCGATATGGAGTCTGACCAACACGCCCGCAGCGGTGCGGACCGCGGCGTGCTCACAGATCTCGCCGATCGATCGAGACTATCGAACTGCACTGCCGGAAGCGGCCCGGTTCAGCCACAGACGCGATCTGGAAGGACGTCGGCCGGCGGCAGCTAAGGGGCAGCAGCCGTCTTCCTCGTGGCGTCCGATGCGGGTCCACGCCTCGACGTTGCGATAGGGCACTGTTGCACTGGTTTCTGACACATCCTTGATGGTGCATGAGCGTCGCCAAGTGCCGTCGATCGCCATCATATGCGCGGGGAGCGCATGCTCGAAGGTGACGCGTCGTCCCTCCTGTTCCGTTTCTTTTGTCATTGCCGGTACTCAGATCGTTTTCGTAGCTCTTAATATGAAATCGACTAAGGCCTCGTAACCGAGTTTGGGAAAAAGCAGCAAAGACCGCCGCCCAACCGGAGCATCTCAGTAAAGTCTTAATTGCTTTCATCCCGCTTCCGAACTGTTGCGCCGACAGCTCCCTAAGGCTGCTCGGGGAATAGGTAAGCCCGCGGCGGGAAAAGTTGTCGCGGGAACAAGTTGCAATTTGGGGCGTTAACGGGCGTTGCTGGGGGGAATCATCGTGCCGACCTCTGAGTACTATTTGAAGCAAGCCGAAATCGCGTCCCGGATGGCACTGTCAGAACCCGACTGTCAAAAAGCGAGAGCCATGCATATCCTCGCCTTGGACTATTTCGACAAGGCCTACCGTGCGAAGGTCCGAGAAGCGCCGCCACCGCATCCAACCAGCTCATCCAACATCATCCAGTTGAGAAGGTCATAGTTGGCGGTTCAGATGTCACCGCTTGGACGGCGGCGAATTCTTAACTTGGATCAATACGCTCGCGCTTAACTCACCACGACCGACGATTTGGGACTTACAGGACCGGTTTCATCCCTGGTAAGTTATATTCCATCCCCGGCAGATACCATTGGGCGCCGGCGCTGAGAGTTCAATCGACTCCCGCCTATCAGGCCGGAGTGGCGTGTCGTCATTTAGGTCGCATGAGAGTGATCCGATGCCGGCAAATCTTGCGTCAGCGCTCATTACGAAACTCGCTGTGTCAAACCACCTGGATGGCGAAGACATCCGCGCCATTCAGGGCCTGCGGATTCGCGAACGGCATCTCGGCGCCCGTGAAAACATAGTCGCTGATGGCGTTCGTCCCGGCGAGTGCTGCCTGATCGTTGAGGGGTTTGCCTTCCGCTCGAAAACGACCGCCGACGGAGAGCGACAGGTCCTGTCCTTGCATATTCCCGGCGACATACCTGACCTTCAAAGCCTTCACCTCGGGATCATGGACCATGATCTGGTCAGCCTTTCGCCTTGCACGCTTGGGTTCATTTCGCACGCCGAGCTGACGGAGGTGACGGCGCGACACCCGCACCTGGCCGCGGCGTTGTGGCGAGAGACGCTGATCGATGGTTCTATCTTCCGAGAATGGATCGTGAATGTCGGGCGGCGGGCCGCGCTGCAGCGACTGGCTCACCTGTTGATCGAAATGCACGAGCGACTTCAAGCAATCGGGCGCACTCGCGGCGGCGAGTTTAGCTTGCCCATCACTCAAGTTGATCTTGGCGATTGTTTGGGACTTTCAGTGGTCCATACGAACCGTACACTTCAAGCTCTGCGCGGGGAACGGTTGGTTGAGACGGACAAATCCGGCTTCAACTTGCTCGACCAGGAACGCTTGGAAGAGCTGGCAGGGTTCGATCGCACCTATCTCCATCTGACGCCAAGCCGTTAGAAACTCAGAGCCTCACAGTCTATCAGGCCAATCAGGAAAGTAAGGCCGTCCTCAGTGGGCGACCTCTTCGAAAACTAAAACAGCGCCGCTCGTGATCGGGTCGGTTGGCGCACTGCAACGGCACGTCCTGAGCTGAGTTGGAGGCGCTAATTTGCTGTTATGCATCGTTGATACTTCGCGCTGCGGCTGCTGACGCCGCGAGGACCTGCTGACGCTCCATTAGGAACCTGCCCTCAGTACTTGGTTTGTTGTCTCGCTCGGTCATCCGAGCTGGCGGAGCGGGCCCTCGGCCTATAACCTCCAGCCCCCTGAAGCCGGGGCCGTTTCTCCGCCGTCCGGGTGGGCCTGCCTACGGCCACAGTGGCCTATGAGTGGAGCGCGGTGCCCTGAAGAACCATCTTGTTGACCCCGGACGCTTGCAGGACTGCGATGAGGTCGCTTGTCCAGAAAGCACGATCATGGCCTTGGCTGCCGAGGACGAGCTAGAAGCTTTGCGGATTGGGAAAAAAATGGCGGCCATGCTCAACAAGGCAATTACCGTCAGAGCTGCCGACGGCAGGATTGGCGAGGCTGCAGCCGCCAAGATCGACCCTTCGCTGACCTAGACGGGAAGCTGAGCGCTACCGCGGCGTAAGCTGATGCGTTCGCACAACGGGCATCGACGCGCCAGTGTCGTACTGTTCACTTGCGATCCGCTCAACCGTCGAGCGATGCCTCTTGAAGGTCTCAATAACGTCGCTTGGGCTGGTTCCGTCTGCTGCAGCGCGATCCCGCAGGGCGGCTATATCCACTCGGCAATCGATGCGGTCGTCGCCCGCGAACATCGCAAAGAGCAACACTTCATTGTTCGCGGCATCGAACTCGCCAGATGGATCAGAGGTAAGGGGCATCTCGGGAAGTCCGTTGCGTCAGTCTTCGATAAATCGCGGCCAGCTGGGATGAAGTCTCACCGTCGTCCCAGCGCTCAGCCTTCAGCCTAAAGAACGGCCCCAGGCCAAGGTGGCACGACCTAGGGCTGAGGCCGCTCCCGGCTACCGAACCGATAGCCTCATGCGTCTGAAACGCATGCAGAACCAAGAGCGGCTAATGGGCATCGTTCCTATCGCCGCTTCTCCATCGCTCCGGCTGATCCGACGGGGCGCTGGCCTGATCCCGAAGTGGCCTAGTTTGATTTGAGCAGCGGCCGGTCTTGCTGTCTAACGTGCATCCGGGAACCAGCGCACTTAAGCTGCATTAAAAAACTGAACGGCCCAATTGAGGGATTGGCCTATGGGCGCGGAGCGTATGCACCCACCGAAATATTGGCTTGTGCGTGCGGAGGAGTTCCACACTAAAGCGGATAACTGCCAATATCCGGGGACCAGAGACTCGCTCCATCAAGCTGCGAAGAACTTCGAGGAGTTGGCTCGTCAACCGCAGATGATCCTCAATCTCACCACCCAATCCGATGAGCGCGGTCTAGAAGCCCGCCGGGTGGCACAAGAACACGCGGACGATCAGCGCGCTATCATGGACCAGCTACGGCAACGGATGGACTAAGGCCGCCGCACCGGGCGACCTCTTTCTTTGCCCGCAAGCATCTTCCACACATGGCCCATCAGCGAAGTGGCGATTGAGGTGCGCTTGGTGGGGTAGAGTAGCGGACATACCTATAGAACAGCCGACTGAATTCGTTCTCGCCATCAACCTCAAAGCGGCCCAAACTCTTGGTGTGTCCATCCCCCCAACGCTGCTCAGCCGAGCCGTTAAAGTGATAGATTGAGGTCCGGTTGTGTGAAGGGTTTCCGATGCCGGCCCCATGACGGTGTTGCCGCGCACACGGGGGCCGGCGTTCGAAAGCCTCCAAAAGGAGCAAACCGCGCTGGGGGGACGTAGGACGATGCCGCGTGATCGAGCTAGTCGCGTCAAACAACCTTCAGACGATCAGGACGATCGCCTATGGGAATTTATGTTTGGCGGCACCTGTACTTTCAATGGCTTGGCTATAGCAAAAATACCACACCACACAATCTAAACGTGAGCTCCTCATATTTGAAGGCCATGAGGCAAACTGATCTCCGGCGGCTGGAAAGCCCCCGGAGCTATCAGAGCCGAAACGGTTTCGAGCTGCTCGTTGAGCATCACCGCATTTGTAAGTCTGCTTACGTAAAGGCCTGTACAGGGGCCAACTAGCGCGACGTTGCACACAATCGCGATCGAGGATTCGAGCTGGCTCTTGTGCAATGGTTGGTGCTCCGCCACGAACTTCCAGATCAGCACGTCCTCGATCATCGGATCGTCGCCAGCTACGCACCAATTGCCCCGCTCGTCACAATGAGCTGTCGCCTATTGCTTCGCCGTGTCGCCAGCCGCGGCGTTCTACCGCGCGAGCGGTTTAGTCCTCTGACCCCGGAACGGACATTGGCCTTGTCGTAATCACCCCAATGAGCCCGCAAAGATACGAACTCTCGAAAAGTTTGTAACAAAAAAGCCCCGGACGATGCCGGGGCCTTTCGGTGCGAATTTCAGATATGAATAGTTGTGCTGCTATCGCGAGAGCGTCGTCGACCTCAGGCGCACTATGGCAAGGTTAGCTCCCGAAAATGCTTTTCAGGAAGCTTTTCACGTCTTCGTGCGCCTTCTTCGTAGCACCTTCGCTGTAGGCAGCGGTGACTCCTTTTTCGTAACATGGATCATTCGGCCCAGTCGGCTGCTGGGTTTCGACGTTCACAATATTCCCGCCGCCTGCTTCTGCAAAATGACAATTTCGCAGAGAATTAATCTGAGCAAATTTCGCTTCTTGTCTGAACAGAGGTGCGTCGAATACGTGATGCGCCTCCGGATACTCGATATATTTAACGTTCTTGCCGGCTTTCGAGAGACGATCCGAATATTCCCTGCAATTCTTCGACGGAACCCAGTCGTCCGCCGAGCCATGCAGCAAAAGAAGCGGACTCGTGATTTCGGCATCCTCGTTGTAGGCGACGTTGCAGATCGGGTAGACGCCAATATGCGCAACAAACTTCGCCTCAGTGTTCAACATATTCTGGAAGCGTTGCAGATCAGAGTAGATGGCGGACGGCCCGCCATGGGAAAATCCCATGACGGCAATCTTCGACGCGTCGACCTGCGGGTGTTTCGCGAGAATATTCAGCGCACCGTAGGCATCGGCAACTCTCACGATCGGCGAAATCTTGCCGAGATCCGCAAAAGAGTAAACGCCGCGGCTACTGAAACTATCGACGACAAAGGCACCGATCCCTGCTTCGTTGAGTGCACGAGCCCAGGTATCGACTTGACCTTCACTTCCACCGACCGCAGGAGCGCCGTGCATCAAGACGACGACCGGCTGTCTACCTTCCATTTTTGGCAGCCTCAGCTGCCCAGCGATCATGACAGGTGTCCCCCTGCTTCCCTTGAAGAAAGTCGGAGGCGGAAACGTTGCTCGACTCGAACGCGAGCATCGCTTGTCGAGCATATTGGGCTTCTGCAGTCGACGTTGCTGTAATCACGCTCGCAAACAAACACGCAATGAAACGGTTTTTCATGACAATACCCTTCACAGCACGGGGAACGCGTAAAATGACTTAAGTGATCTGCTGGCCTCTCCCCGACCGTCAGCATTATCCTGCCTTTCGAGGGTTATGGCTGACCATAGACATACTTTTGTTGGGGCCAGTTACTCACACGAACTTACAAAGCAATTGGCGCGACCGTCAACAAGACAACTGTGCAGCGCACGTGAATTGCTGCTCGTTGTTTGTTCTCGCCGATAGTACAAGAGGTGAGATTTTCTCCTTGGCAGCCGGGGCAGCGCTGCCGACGATCTATCAAACCCAAGCGTATGTGCGTTTAGAGGCTTGCTTCCTATTCCGCCAACCTCATGCCGGTGTTTCGCAGGGCAGCTCACTACGTCGACAATATTTTCAAGGGAACTGCCCTTCGTCAAATTCCAGTCGAACAGCCAGTAACTTTCGACCTCGCTATAAACCTGAAAACGGCGGCGTCGCTCGGCCTGACCTTTCCTGACAGCCTGATTGCTCGGGCTGACACGGAAATAAGGGAGAGTCAGCTTAGCTGCCGTAGCTGACCTGCGGCGCGCAAGCCGTGAGGCCCGCTTGTGACAGATGTTAGGAGGCTTACCGAACATAAAAATACTTGATTCTGCCCGCTCGACACCTTCTAAAGTCGGAGGCTGCACCACTGGTATGGAGCTTTGTCATGCGGCGTCGCGAGTTCACGCGGCTGGTTGGCGGTGCAATAGTTTTAGCCGTGAGTGATATTTCCTTTGCAGTAGCACAGGATCGCGTTCGCCGTATCGGAGCCCTTATTACGACCCCCTTGGCAAAAGCGGTTCTCGAGAAAGTTCTCGGCGAACGGGGGTGGACCTTGGGCCGAAACCTGCTGATCGATTATCGGATTACCGGGGGCGAGACCGAACGGTCGCGGCAGGGAGCCCGTGAATTGCTTGCTGCAAATCCTGACGTGATATTTGCCACAACGAATACGTCGATGGCTGCTCTCCAAGCCGAAGGATCCCGCGTTCCCACGGTGTTTGCCATGGTGAGCGATCCTGTCGGGATGCATTACGTCGCAAGCTTCGCCCGTCCCGGCGGAAACGTGACAGGATTTACCCCATTTGAGCCTACACTTGGCGGCAAGTGGATATCTCTGTTGAAGGAAGTTGCGCCAGACTTGGTCAGAGTAGGGGTGATCTATAACCCAGAGCCGGGAAACAACTCGGCCGCATTCCGACAGTCGATCGATGAGGTTGCGAACCGGACCGGGATAGCTTCGATTGAGACACCCAAGAGAGATGTCGCTGGGATCGAAGAGCTTATCTTTTCATTCAGGGAGAAGCCCAACAGCGGATTGATCTTCTTGCCCGACGCGGTCACTGCGGTTCAAAAAGATCGGATGGTTGCAATTGTCACGGAGTGTCGACTTCCGGCCGTTTATTCGCTTCGGCTCTTTTGCGACGCGGGCGGATTGATTTCTTACGGGCCCGATCTGAAAAAAATGTACGCTGGCGCCGCCTCATACGTCGATCGAATATTACGAGGCGCGAAGCCTGCCGAGATGCCCGTACAAGCTCCGACAGAGTTTGAGTTGATCATAAACCAGAAAGCGGCAAGGCAAGTTGGAGTGCGGCTACCCAGCGCTCTCATTGCGCGCGCTGATGATGTTATCGAATAGCTCGGCGACGTTGCGCTATCCTCTCAGCCGTCCTGCCGGCTGTCGCCCTACCGCGCGAGCGGTTTAGTCCTTTGGCCCGTAGCTGCCTCTCTGCGTCGAAGCCTGCTCGTCCGCTTGCTGGGTGCCAGCGGGCCAAGGAGGGGCATTGCCGCGACGCCCGCGTGTGACCCGTTCCGGACTTGCACGACCAGTCCGCATCGGCCTTGTCGCGGCCAGGTATTGCGGGCAGACTAACCGCGGCATGAAAGGGCAGATGTCATGCAGCGCCGGCTTGCAGCCATTCTAGCGGCGGATGTGGTCGGCTACAGCCGGCTGATGGGCGTCGACGAGGTGGGGACCCTTAATTCCCTCAAATCTCGCCGCCGGGAACTGGTCGACTGCGGCATTTCCGAGCACCACGGCCGCATCGTCAAAACCACCGGCGATGGGATGCTGGTGGAATTCGCGAGCGTCGTGGATGCGGTGGCCTGCGCGGTCAAGATTCAGCGCAGCATGGTTGGGCGCAACGCAGGCATCCCTGCAGAGCGGCAGATCGTGTTCCGGATCGGGATCAACGTCGGCGACATCATCATCGACGGTGATGATATTTTCGGTGATGGCGTCAACATCGCGGCGCGCTTGGAAACGCTCTGCGAGCCGGGCGGCGTATGCATATCAAGGGCGGCGAACGACCAGATCCGCGACAAGCTGTCGATGGCTTTTGCAGATCTGGGCGAGCAGGCTGTGAAGAACATCTCGCGCGCGGTCGGCGTGTTCGGGCTCACTGCCAAGGACATCGAGGCAATTCCAGACGCCGCGATTCCCTCGTCTGCGGAAGACACGGTGGCGGCGTCAACCGTCCAACACAAGCAGGAGATTCACTTCTGCCAGGCCGGGGACGGCGTGCAGCTGGCCTACGCCCGGATGGGCCAAGGGCATCCGCTGGTGAAGACAGGGCACTGGATGACCCACATTGAATTCGACTTCGAAAGTCCGATCTGGCGGCATCTCTACCAGGAATTGTGCCGCGAGCACGATTTTGTCCGTTACGACGCAAGGGGAAATGGGCTTTCGGATCGCGAGGTCCCGGACATTACATTCGAGCGGTTCGTGGACGACCTCGAAGCGGTCGTTGACGCCGCAGGCATCGAGCGGTTCGCGTTGCTCGGCATATCGCAGGGGTGCGCGGTTTCGGTCGCTTACGCGGTCCGGCATCCGGAGCGGGTTTCACATCTGGTTCTCTACGGAGGTTACGTCGTCGGCTGGAAGAAGCGCGCCAAGACCGAGGCGGAAAAAGCAGCCGGAGACGCGATGTTGACGCTGATGCGGCTGGGATGGGGGCAGGAAAATCCGGCCTTCAGGCAGATGTTCACGTCCCAGTTCATTCCGGACGCCAGCAAGGAGCAGGCCGACTGGTTCAACGAGTTCCAACGCATCTCGAGCTCGGCCGAAGACGCCGCACGCAATCTTCTGGCGAATGGCGAAGTGGAAATCAGTTCGCTGCTGCCGCAGGTGAAGGTGCCGGCCCTCGTCATGCATTGCCGCAATGACGCGAGGGTACCATTCGAGGCCGGTCGCCGGCTGGCCGCGGGAATTCCCGGCGCCCGCTTCGTCCCGCTCGAGGGTCGGAACCACATCATGCTGGAAGGCGAACCGGCTTTGGCTCGCTTTCTGGACGAGCTACGAACATTTGTAGCGTCCGATATCAAACACTGAATACATTTTGGGATGGGTACGGCGGGTCTGCTTTTTGCCGACCAGTATGCGCCAAGGGTTTCCCTTGATATCCGCTCTTGACCGATTCTGTTGAAAAAGTCGAAAATAACGCCGATGCGAAAATCTCGCAAAAGCTTGCCTCCTTCTGATTTCTTCCGAGAACACGTTCTTCAGGCGAGGAAGAAGTTCGCTGAATGATTTTGATGACGTTGATGTGGTCCGCCGCGCTTGACAGCGCAAAACGCACCAGCGGCTCTTAAAAATTGGAGCCCGACGGCAACGAGGACTTTTTCAACAGAATCGACCCTGAGCCGACGTCGACCAAATTACGATTTGCGCAACGGCAGTCGAATACGGAAAACCGCGCCCCCTTCGGCCGGATTGTGCGCCGATATCGTTCCGTTGTGGGCCTCGATAACTGTTCGCGCGATTGACAATCCCATCCCCATGCCGTGCGTCTTAGTCGTGACAAACGGTTCAAACACGCCTTGGAGCTTGTCAGGCGGGATGCCCCGACCAGTATCGGCAATTGCTACTTCGGCAGATTCGTCGCAAAGCGCAGTCTGGATTGTCAGCCTGCGGTCAGAGGCCGGACATTCGGACATCGCATCCATCGCGTTGACGATGACGTTCACCAGGACCTGCTGAATTTGAACCCGGTCTCCGCTGATCGGCAGCAATGGGACTCCAATGGCAGTTCTCACATCGACCTGCCGCGCAGCAGCTTGGCCGGAAAGCAGTGCAACCGCCTGCCGGACATTCTCGTTGAGGTCGATGGGGTTTACCTCGAATGGCATCTTCTTGATCAGGGTCCGAATGCGTCGAAGGACTTCACTCGCCCGCACATCGTCGCGGTTGATGTCGGCAGCGATTTCCCGAATTTCACTGATGTCCGGCGTCGAGGACTGGAGCATCGACTGGATCGTTTCAACGTTAATCAGAATGGACCCGAGGGGTTGGCTTACCTCGTGCGCGATCAAGGCGGCCATTGCTTCCATGCTCGCGAACTTTTCGTGTCGCTCACGCCGCAGCACATCGTTTGACCGAGCCAAGTGGACATAAAGCCACGTCGTTTCCGCAAGCAGTATGATCAGGACAATGCTCGAGGTAATAAGCGAGAATACTCGCCCCGCGTAGAAGCCGACACTGAAGCGAACGGTTGGCAGCAGGCCGCTGAAGGCCAGTTCCGCAATAAACACTGCAGCCACCACAATTAGCCAAAGGTCGAGCACTGAACGCCGCCGGATTAACAAAACGGTGAGGCCGGCGGCGGTGATCACTATTGTGAACCCGATTGGATATGTCACGAAGGGACTCAGCCGGGAGCCGTCAACAATGATTAGAGGTAGCAGCGTCTCACCGCCGGTCGTTAGCCAGGTGATCCCGATCACCAACGCGACCACAGTTGCCACGCACCAGCCGATCTCACGTCCGACCGGTGCTTCGGAGGCGGGCCCGTCGAGCTTCACGTCCTTCGATATCGCGTAACCCAACAGAGCCGCGGCGAAGCCAAGATGCCAGAAGATGAAAAGCCATGACCCCGTCTGCAGGCCGGCACCGAAGAGTCCTGTTGGCGAGAACGCGCCCGAAAAGGTAAGTGCGTGAGGAATGACGATGAATGCCGTGAACAAGTAGCCGCTCGCCAACACAAGGAGCGAGCGCGAACGGGAAATCGAAAACTGGGCGTACAACAGAACAGCGGTAATCAGGTCAGTGACCAGAACAATGGCATCGAGTGAGGGAAAAAGGGTGTTGAGTGCCGCGCCCGGCCTATCGGAGAACTGAACCACGGCCGCAAAGCCAATCAATGTAACTAATAACACAGCGACCGCCGCTCGCGTCTGACGCCTTGTCGGCGGCAAGTCCGTAAGCAATATCTCGGAAACAGATGTATGGTCTTCCGTAACCATCGTCGGTGCCATATCGGAACAGCATTCCGGCGCCAAAGCAAGCCGGTGGCAACCCGAGAGTGAGCACTGATCAGGCGACCAAGGTGATCAGACCCGACGGGTTAGCCGAGTGCTTTGAGCCGGGCCTCCGTTGGACGGTTTCGATCTCGTCGATCAGTACGGAGCCGAGAGCAGAATGAGGAAAAGCGCTCTAGCCGCCTTGTATCTGGCCGCGGCTTGGCTTTCGCCCAACCAGAGATCGCGATCGCGCCTTCGCTGGCGCACACGCGCCAGCTCCATCGTCGACCCCGGCTCTTAAGCCGATGTCAAAGCTTGCGAAACGATCTGGCATTGCACTGCACAAGATCTGCGGGCGCCGAGAGTGGGCGATAGCCGTGAGCCGATCCATGGAGATGCCCCTCTGCGGCGACGAATATTCGCGGCGTGAGGTGTCACCGAATTAATTTGCGGCTGCAGGAAATTGTTTGAATACTAATGAGCCGCGGTATAGCATTGTTCTCGCTCAAGTTTTCTTGGCGCCACTTCATTGGCGGGTTCACTTGCACGGATCCGCAACGCGGCACTGTGCGGCTCAGAGACTATCATGTCAGCCTCCAACAGGATTGCGCTCTTCGTCGACGGAGCAAATCTGTACGCCACAGCGAAAACGCTCGGCTTCGATATCGACTACAAGCGCCTTCTGACCGAATTCCAGAGCCGCGGTACGCTTCTGCGCGCGTTCTATTACACGGCCATTATCGAGGACCAAGAGTTCTCCTCGATCCGTCCGCTGATCGATTGGCTCGACTATAACGGCTACACCGTCGTCACCAAGCCGATCAAGGAATTCATCGACGCCGTCGGCCGGCGCAAGGTCAAGGGCAACATGGACATTGAGCTCGCCGTCAATGCCATGGAGCTCGCCGAGCATATCGATGAGATGGTGCTGTTCTCGGGTGACGGCGACTTCCGGTCCCTGGTCGAGGCGGTGCAGCGCCACGGCGTTCGGGTCACCGTCATTTCCACGATCGCCAGCCAGCCGCCGATGATCGCCGACGAGCTGCGCCGCCAGGCCGATGTGTTCACCGATCTTATCGAGCTCCAAGCCAAGATCGGCCGAAATCCATCCGAACGCCCCGTCCAGCGCGAGTCGCGCTATCGCCCGCAGCAGAGCGCAGAGCGTCAGACCATCGCGGGACCGAAGGGAAATGATAGCGTTCTCGAAGAGTAATCCTGAGCGAGACCGCTGGTCCAGCCTCTGACCGCACTTGATCGTTCGTTCAAGTTATATCCGCGGGATGAGCTTGACGAATGAGCCCGGCATTTGCGCCGGGCTGATCGCTAGTAAGGTTCAGGTGCTGAGCAACGACCAAATAGAGAAGATCGTTCGTGATCCGTCGGTTCGGATTCCGACGTTGCATGCCCCCTCAAGTGCTTCGCATGCATCTTGCTGCACGACCTCGCACTGTGCTCGATAGCATCGAGCTGCGAAATCCGCGCGCGAGAATGCGCACCAAATTGCATTCGAAACTAATATGAACCCTAAAGCGAAAGTAGTTCCGCTTTGATGCTCTGACGGAACTAAACTCGCTGCCGTGAAGGACAAATTTAGTTATGTCTAATAATCATGATGACTCCTTCGCAAAATTGAAAAATAAGTTTGGGGAAAACACGGGAGGTTGGAAATGGAAACTGTCCGCCGCCTTCGGGCAATGGCGTCGCTTTGCCGACAGACTGCCGCGCTTCATCCTGAGAGAAGCTGGAAGCTGCTCGCAGAGGCAGAGTACTGGGACCATCTGGCGGCTACAGTTGTAGCTCACTAAGCCCACCAAGTAGCGATTGCTCAATTATCCTGTTTTACGTGGCTCATTAATTTCAGTCATATTCCGGGGCAGGTAATGACGAATATTCGCCAAATTTACAGCTGTGCTGTTCTGCACGCACGTCTCCAAGCGCTCATCGCCGAGCTTAGAGAGGTGGAGAAGCTTCGAAATCGGCTTCTAAACACCCAGGCAAGAACGGCGGGCAGAAGACGGCGAGCAGGCAGCAGAGCAAGAGCTGTTCGGACACGACGGTAGATTGCACCCGAGCATTAATCCCATCAGCTCATCCGCGGCATGTGTCCAGGCACGGATCGTCGGGGCCCAGGTACGGTAAGCTGGGGCTGTTATAAATTCGAGGCAAGGCAAGTGCCTCGGTTCTCTACGGGCAATCGCACGTGCCTTCGTTCCGGCCATCCAGTCTCTTGGCCATCCTCTGTCTTCCTTGAGAAGCCCGCCGGGAGATCTCGAGTGTCTCGCCGAGATGGCAGGGCTTTGAGGGCATTCGAGATGGGGCCGTTCTTCGTCAACGGCGCAGATGGGGGCAGGAGCAGGTCCGGTTGATGTCGGCACCTGCGGGATCTCCGAGCAAGCTTTTGTCCATCGCTCGAAAACAAGGCTCATGTAAGTTTCGGATTCAGCGGGAGCGCCAGCCCGGTCAAAACAAGTCCATTATTAATGTCGTGCACAAACAGGACGAGTGCATCCTCCAACTGACAAAAACGGTGTCGTTAGGTGCGACTCCACCGCGCGGTGCCCGCGCTGCCGATCTGTTCTCTTGCCACTCACTGGCGCTGTCTTTTTACCCTTGCTGGCCCAAGTCGAATGGGAGCGGCCTAGGAGCCGACCAATGAGATACGTCAAAGAACTTAACTATAAAGAACAGACCAAGTCCGCCTCTCAGCTGCCAGCAATGGAAGTTGAGGCGCCGCCGAAAGAGATCGCAGATTGCGTTCTCGTGACACTAGCTGCTGCTTGGGTCGTGGCATTCAGCGCGGCAATTAATGTCGCGCCTCTCGGACCGAACAAGCAAAGGAGAGTCCGCCCCAGCATGTTTAAACCGCTGGCACCATGAGAGTAGGACTGGCAGCTCTGGCTCGCGAAGGTTTCGAAGGCATCATGATTCCGAATGGCTTCGTTTCCGCAAAGGCAGCCAGCCTTAGGGCCGGGTAACTCAGAAGCGGATTCAGAGTTACGGGGTTGCCGCCGCCACGAACGTGGCGGTTGGACTCGACGCAAGCAGTTCAGCCTTCCTCTACGAAGGGAAAATGGGCCCGCACGGTGCCAACAGGGAGAGGGCGGTAGCCGCTTGCCAAGATCGAGCGGCGCATGGAACAGATTAAAGTGGCGCTAATGTTCCGGGGAGGAACCAGTAATTTCGGCTGATTTAGAATAATTCTAAACTTGACGAACCCGGAAGCGCACACTACGTTAACCGGCGTTGGGTAATTCCCGAGGTAGCGTCTTTTAGGAGATAAGCCCCGTTTGACGTGGCCGCCCGAGGGTTCTAGCAAATATAAGGTCCGTTCGCACGGGCCTTATTTTTTTGTCGAGTACCAGTCATCACAGTAGCCGACATTATTTTTCAGCAGATCGGAGAACTTGGACTCTCCGCTCTCATACCTCCTAAATAACGCCCAAGAGAGAAAATCGACCGCCTGTAATCCCGGGACGTCGTGCGACTCTGCATGTGAGATCGTAAGATCTAGTTCGTGGCAGCAGTCACCCACCAATCTAGTTTCGACGTATCCATCGAACTTCATCTTGGAATGCGTTTCTTTGCTGCGTTGATCGACGACGATCTCGAGCGGCCCCGCGAAGTGCTTAGCGTAAGCGCGGCACAGGAGGGTCCCGCATAGGAAATTGTAGGCGATTCCGTATTCAGCTTTCATGATGTGGCTAGAAAGGTGTTTCTTTTTCGCAATGGAATAGTGGACCTTATTAGGCCCGGCGCAGATGGACTGAAGGATCTCGCCAATTATGTCTTCTCGCTTTGCGCTGATCTTCTCCGGTATACGCGGATTATGTGGCGAACCCCAAATCGACGTGCCCTTGATCTCAACGTCTTTGGGCCAGCCATCGTTGATTAATTTTGCCTTCTCTTTCCAAACTCGCTTTTCCAGAGCTTTCAGGTTTTCGGTGCAGAGCGCTGCAATGAGAAAGAATTCGCTTGACCTCTCATGCAGGCCAAGCTCGCCGGACTCGTCTATGAATAGGTAATGCATCGGATATGGTGCCCAGTTTCTTTGTGACTGAATTCGATTTTCCGTTACAATTCAACCCTTGATCGCCCGGCGGCAGGGTTCGCCATGCTCCGCCGGCGCGCGGAGCCGAAGCGCTGGACGCTTTATCGTATCGAGCATTGACAACCAAGGTGAGTTGCTCGGCCTCTAGCAAGGTCGTGGGGACACGTGCACGGACGAGAGAGGCAGTGTCGCACCTTCCCAGGCCGTAGAGTCGATCTCATTCAGCGGGCTGCAGCACTCGCTCCTGCACGGGCCGCTTTCTCTGGTCAACCGATTGGGCCCTGTCCGGGTCACCGGGCGGGAGTCCGAAGCCCTTCACCAGGCCGAAGATCGCCGGGATGACGATCAGCGTCAGCAGCGTGGATGAGATCATGCCGCCGATCATCGGCACCGCGATGCGCTGCATGATCTCGGACCCCGTCCCAGTGCTCCACATGATCGGTAGCAGGCCCGCCATGATCGCGACGACTGTCATCATCTTGGGCCGTACGCGCTCCACCGCGCCCTCCATGATGGCGTCATAGAGGTCGCCGCGGGTCAGGGCTCGCCCCTCGGCGGCGCGCCTCGCCGCGGTCTCCGCCAGCGCCTGGTTGAGATAGATCAGCATCACGACGCCGGTCTCGGCGGCGACGCCGGCGAGCGCGATGAAGCCAACCGCCACCGCGACGGAAAGGTTGAACCCCAACCACCACATTAGCCAGAGCCCCCCGACCAGCGCGAACGGCAGCGAGAGCATCACGATCATCGTCTCACTGATCGAACGGAAGTTCAGGTACAGCAGCAGGAAGATGATCAGCAGCGTCACGGGCACGACGATCTTCAGCCGT
>NZ_JBHTFN010000057.1:0-2138 GCF_042666195.1 Bradyrhizobium sp. GCM10028915 | reverse complement strand
CCCGGCGGAAACTTGATGCTGGCCTGCACAGAGGCTTTGGCGTCCGCGACGTAGCCCCCGAGGTCGCGATCGCGGATGTCGACGTAGATGTAGGTCGCGAGCTGCCCGTTCTCGGTCCGGATCGAGGTCGGCCCGCGCGCCGGCGCGACCTTGGCAACCTCGCCGAGCGGTACCGCGCCGCCAGCGGGCATCGGCACCAGCACATCGTTGGCGATGGCCCGCGGATTGTCGCGCAGATCGCGCGGATAGCGCATGTTGACGGTGAAGCGCTGCCGCCCTTCCACGGTCGTGGTCACGGTCTGGCCGCCGAGCGCAGTCGCAATCGTGTCCTGAACGTCCTGGACCATGATGCCGTAGCGCGCCAGCGCGGCACGGTCGGGGGTGACTTCCAGATAGTAGCCCCCAATGCCACGCTCGGCATAGGCCGATGAGGTGCCCGGCACGGCCTTGAGGACCTGCTCGATCTGCTTGGCGAGCTTGTCGATCTCGACCAGGTCGGTCCCGATCACCTTGACGCCGATCGGCGTTCGTATGCCCGTGGACAGCATGTCGATGCGGGCCTTGATCGGCATGGTCCAGGCGTTGGAGACCCCAGGAAACTGCAGTGCCTTGTCCATTTCGGCGATCAGTCCGTCGATGGTCATGCCGGGCCGCCACTCCTCCTTGGGCTTGAGGTTGACCACCGTCTCAAACATCTCGGACGGCGCCGGATCGGTCGCCGTCGCGGCGCGCCCCGCCTTGCCGTAGACCAAGGCCACTTCCGGAAACGAGCGGATGATCCGGTTTTGGATCTGCATCAGTTCGCCGGCCTTCGTGACCGAGATGCCCGGCAGCGTGGTCGGCATGTAGAGCAGCGTGCCTTCGTTCAGGTTCGGCATGAACTCGGTACCGAGTTGCCGCGCCGGCCAGATGCTCACGGCCAGAACGGCGAGCGCGAGCACAAGCACCAGCGTCTTGGCGCGCATGACGCCCTTGATCACCGGGCGGTAGATCCAGATCAGGACGCGGTTGATCGGATTCCTGTGCTCCGGAACGATCCGCCCGCGCACGAAGATCACCATCAGAGCCGGCACCAACGTCACCGACAGGAGCGCAGCGGCCGCCATCGAGAACGTCTTCGTGAACGCCAGCGGGCTGAACAGCCGCCCCTCCTGCGATTCCAGAGTGAAGATCGGCATGAACGACACGGTGATGATCAGCAGGCTGAAGAACAGCGCCGGCCCGACCTCGGCCGCGGCGGCGATCAGGACCTCGATCCGAGATCGTCCTGGCTCCGCGCGTTCGAGGTGCTTGTGCGCGTTCTCGATCATGACGATCGCCGCATCGACCATGGCGCCGATCGCGATCGCGATGCCCCCGAGGCTCATGATGTTGGAGCCGAGCCCGAGCAGCTTCATGGCGCCGAACGCCATCAAGACCCCGATGGGCAGCATCAGGATCGCGACAAGGGCGCTACGCACGTGCAGCAGGAACACGATGCAGACCAGCGCGACCACGACGCTTTCCTCGAACAGCGTGTGCTTGAGCGTGTCGATGGCCGCGTAGATCAGGTTGGAGCGATCGTAGACCGGCACGATCTCGACCGACTTCGGAAGACTTGAGGCGATCTCCCGGAAGCGCTTCTTGACGTTCTCAATCACCTCCAGTGCATTGAGGCCGAAGCGCTGTAGCACGATGCCGCTGGCGACCTCGCCCTGGCCGTTCAGCTCCGTGATGCCGCGCCGCTCGTCGGGGCCCAGTTCGACACGCGCGACGTCGCGCAGCAGCACCGGCGTCCCGTTGTTCGTCTTCAGCACGATGTCGCCGAGGTCGTTGATCGACTTGATGTAGCCCTTGCCGCGGATGACGTACTCGAACTCGGACAGTTCGACGGTCCGCCCCCCGACGTCGGCGTTGCTGGCGCGGATGGCATCGCGCATCTTCTGCATGGTGATGCCGCGGTCGCGCATGCGTTGCGGATCGAGGATCACGTTGTACTGCTTGACGAAGCCGCCGACGCTCGCAACCTCGGCGACACCCTCGGCCTTCGCCAGTGCGAACTTCAGATTCCAGTCCTGGATGGTGCGGGTATCGGCGAGGTTCAGTTCCTTCGATATGATCGCGTACTGGTAGACCCAGCCGACGCCGGTCGCGTCGGG
>NZ_JBHTFN010000056.1:0-4565 GCF_042666195.1 Bradyrhizobium sp. GCM10028915 | reverse complement strand
CGAACACTCCGTGCCGGGCCAAGTCGACGTTGGGCAGCTTCTCGCCGACGCACCTCAAGATATGCCGCTGGGCGCGCGCACTGCAGAGGCGCACGGCGAAGCGCCCAGCTGGACGGCCTGGTTCGGTGTGCTGCTGATGACGCTTGGTGGCCTCTCGCTCTTGAGCTCGAGCCGCACGCTTCGGCATGCGTGGAGATTACGTTAGCTTAGATGCGAGGTACATCCGCCGCGCAATCAATGGATTCCACGAGCCGGTATAGTCGAACTGCCACACGTACAAAGATTCCGTGCGCCACGCCTAGTTTGGCACGTGCCTTAGACGGACATTCGAGTACGATGACGGTCGCCTTTGGGATTGGACTGCATTATGCGGTACAAGGTGTTCGTGGTGGACGGCAGCCGGCAACTGATCTGCGCTGCAAAGCTCGACTGCATTGATGAGCAGGCGGCGAGACGCCGAGCCGAGCAAATGCATGACGAGCACGACGTTGAGCTTTGGCAAGGCGATCGACTCGTTGCTGTGTTCCGAAGTGCAACGTCGAATGAAGGTCGGAGCTAACGCGCGATCCTGAATCGACGGCCGGTCTCGCCGCCGAGTTAGTTCGAGCATTGTGAGGCACCCCGGCCTGGCTGGTTGCCGACATGTCGCAGCGACGTCGTCACCAAGGCTCGCTACTGCGGTCCCGGCCGTCTCTAAACGGCTCTTGCTCCGCCGCTCGCTTTGGTACGCCGTCTTCTGCCCATCGTTCTTGCTTCTACATGTCGGAGCTTGCGTCGAAGCTTCTCCACCTCTCTAAGCTCCTCCAGAAGCGCCTGGTGCCGTTCATTCAGAACAGCACTAGAAAAAATCTGACGCGTACTCGACATCACATGCCTCAGAAAATGATTTGAAGTAAGAAGTCGACGAAAAGCGAAAGATAAAGAATACTCCACCGAAGCTCAATGAGCTGAAGCCGCAGCCGCCAGATGCTCCCAGTACTCTGCCTCTGCAAGCAGTTTCCAGCTTCTCTCAGGTTGGAGTGCGGCAGTCTGTCGGCACAGCAGCGCCATTGCACGCAGGCGGCGGGCAGCTTCCATTTCAACCTCCCATGTTTTCCCCCAACATATTTTTCGTTTTTGCGATGGAGTCATCATGATTATATGACATAATCAAATTTCTCATTTAATGGCGGTCAATTTGGTTCCATTTGTAAGCCGACCGGGAACTGCTTTCGGTTTAAGCTTCACATCGATTTCGAATGCTTGCTCGCCGACCCCCGCTGCGCGGTAAAGCGAACGAGACTGCACGGGACGGCAGCACGAGATGCGAAGCTTCATGCGCGAGCATCGGAACGTCAGAAATCCTAGCCGAGGACTCTTCTCGCCGCCCTCCAGGGCACGTGCGACGGCTACCGAGCGATAACCCAGCAGTTGGGTTGCGTCAGCGGTCTGGCTACGCGCCTCGCTCTAGGAGCGCACCACCCTTGAGTCCCGCCGATGGTCTCACACTCTGGAACGTGGGCCCCCGGCGACAATGACGGCTGCCGCCCTCCATGAGGATGACCAGCATCACATTGAAAGCCAAATTCGCCGCGTCACGGCGGGCGGACCTGGAGCGCGTCGGGTGCGTAAGTTAATAATCACGCGCGACGCATTGCGAGGCTGTTGCTTTCATGCCTCGTCTTCGCAGATAGGGCTGAGTTTGGCTCCAGTTGGCTCCCTGCGACTGTCGACTACGCGAAGCAATGACCATCTCGCGGACGGAGTGCATCAGGGTAAAAGCCGTAAAATTCCGGAGTCGCCTCGCAAGGAGTGGCGCAAGAGCCTCCTTCTTCTTGATTTTGATGCATTAATCATTAAATGCGGCGTATAAATAAATAAATAGACTGGCGCTTTAATTTAAAATAGGTTTGATTTAATCGGGGAGTGGATGATCGTGACGCTTCTTGGCCACGGTGGTCGCTTCTGAAGTGGCGAATATTGCAAAATCAATAATTGCCAAACGTGGCGGCCAAGCACTGGCCACGATGGGCAAGGGGGATACCGCTAGATCTTTCGCGTAACTTGGCAGCAGTTGATGGAGCTGCGGTCGGCGGACCTATCGCCGTTCGAGCGGGCGCTACCAATTTGCGTGAATTGATTTTGCGGCGACGCTCTCTGCTCTGCATTGGCAGGCGAGGTTGCGAATGACGTGCACGCATTTTGTAGCAATGTTCACTCGGGCGCGGGAAATTTCGAATTCTTCTCCGTCAATTTTCGATTTTTCGATCCAGCCAAGTTTGCGGTTTGCAAACATGGCAGCTGTCGGGCGCTCGACCCTGCGCACGACATTCGCTCGCAAGCTCGGAGCGGCTCTAGCCCTAAACAGGCTTGAGCGGCACGAACCGCTGAGCAGGACGATAGGCATGCTGAGTAGCTCGGCATCTTTCTTCAGCAGCATAGGCAAGGCAACGGCCGATCATCCCCGCGCCATTGTGCAATTTGTGCCGGTCCGCGAATGCGGACGGCGCATCATCCAGAGGATTTAAGCTATGGCGACGCAGGCAACGGGCGGCGGCAGCACGGTTTCGTTCGGCAATACTCCGCAAGCCAACACGGACATTTTCTCGTTTGCGGAAGACGCCAGCAACATTCTCATCTTGAACGTGCTGGCAAATGATCTTGGGGGCGCGGCCAAGACGCTGTTCTCCCTGGACGATGGAATGAGCTCCTCCGCGTCCACCAAAAACTACGCACCAGCGGACTTACTGGTCAAAGATGTAGCGTACAGCAGCGATGCCGCCGGAATGGCCGCAACCGGTGACCGCAGCGCCCTCGGTGCACGCATCTGGATCGAAGCGGACGGCACCGTTCATTACGACAAGGGCGACATCAACGTTCAGCTTCAGGCGCTCGCGACCGGGCAAACGCTGACTGACACGTTCACCTACGCGATCCAGCTGGGCAATGGCACGCTCAGTTGGGCGACCGTGACACTCCAGTTCAATGGGGCAAACGACTCGGTCTTCATCACATCGAGTCCGCAGAGCGGCTCGGTGGTCGAAGACGCGAATGCCACACCCGATGTCTCGGATTCGCAGAGCGCGGCCGGCACTATCAGTTTCAACGACGCCGATCTCAACGACACGCATTCGGCCTCGTTCGCAGCAGCTTCTTCTAACACCACTTCACTCGGCACTTTCTCGCTCGACCCTGTCAACGAGGCGCCCAATGCCGCCAACGGCGCGGTGCAGTGGCACTACAATTTGAACAACGCGGCTGCGCAGTACCTCGCTGCAGGCCAAACCGTCGCCGAGAGTTTCGTGGTGACGATCAATGATGGTCACGGCTCGACAGCCACCCAGACGGTGACGGTCACGATCACCGGCACCAACGACATCGTGTCGATCACCTCGGGTGTCCAGAGTGGCGCGGTGGTGGAGGACGCCCCGTCGACGCCAAGTCTGTCGGATTCCCTGGCTACGGCCGGGAGCATCAGCTTTAACGACGTAGATCTGAGCGATGGGCATACCGCGACGTTTGTCGCCGGGGCCGGCAACACTACCGCGCTCGGCACGTTCTCGCTCGATCCGGTGAGCGAGGCCGCCAATGCTGCCAACGGGTCGGTGCAGTGGCACTACGCCTTGAACAATGCGGCTGCGCAGTACCTCGCCGAGGGCCAGAGCGTCGCCGAGAGTTTCGTGGTGACGATCAATGATGGCCACGGCTCGACAGCCACCCAGACGGTGACGGTCACGATCACCGGCACTAACGACATCGTGTCGATCACCTCGGGTGTCCAGAGCGGCTCGGCGGTGGAGGACGCCCCGGCGACTCCGGATCCGTCGGATTCCCTGATGACGGCCGGCACCATCAGCTTTACCGACGTGGATCTGAGCGACGGGCATACCGCGACGTTTGTCGCCGCGCCAGCCAACACCACCGCGCTCGGCACCTTCTCGCTTGATTCGGTGAGCGAGGGCGCCAACGCTGCTAGCGGCTCGGTGCAGTGGCACTACAACTTGAACAACGCGGCCGCGCAATACCTCGCTGCGGGCCAGAGCGTGGTCGAGCACTACGCCGTGACAGTGAGCGACAGCCAAGGCTCGACGGTCACTCAGGACGTCGCCATCACCATAGCTGGTGCGAATGACGTCGTTAGCGTCACCTCTGGTGTTCAGGCCGGCACAGTGGTCGAGGATGCCCCGGCGACGCCGGACCCGTCGGATTCTCTGACCGCAGCCGGCACGGTCAGCTTCACTGACGTGGATCTAAGCGACGGGCATACCGCCACATTCGTCGTTGCGCCAGCCAACACGACTGCGCTCGGCACCTTCTCGCTTGGTCCGGTGAGCGAGGCGGCAAATGCCGCCAACGGGTCGGTGCAGTGGCACTACAACCTTGACAACGTGGCCGCGCAGCACCTCGCTGCGGGCCAGAGCGTGACCGAGAGCTTTGTCGTTACTGTCAATGATGGTCATGGCTCAACGGCCACCCAGACCGTGACGATCACGCTGACCGGCACCAACGACACGCCGGTTGCGGTTGCCGACACCAACAGCGGTCTGGAAGACAGCACCATCACGGGCTCTGTGGCGACCAACGAC
>NZ_JBHTFN010000055.1:0-1379 GCF_042666195.1 Bradyrhizobium sp. GCM10028915 | reverse complement strand
TTCCCGCAACAATCGAGGCGTGGCCCACGAGAATGGCTCGATCGAAGGGCCCCACGGTCATCTTAAGCGAGCAATCGCGACGCCTTGCTGCTGCGCGGAACTGTCGACTTCGACGATCTTGCCACCTATCGCGGCTTCATCGATGAGATCGTCAGCCGCCGCAATGCCCGCAACGCCAAGCGGATCGATAGCGAGCGCGTGGTATTGCAGGAGCTGCCCGATCTCCGCACCTCCGACTACGAAGAGGTGATCGTCCGCGTGACGTCTTCGGGCGGCTTCACCCTGCGCAAGGTGTTCTACACGGTCCCATCGCGCCTGATCGGTCACCGGCTGCGGGCACGGCTCTACGACGATCACCTCGACGTGTTCGTCGGTGGCACGCATCTCCTGACCTTGCCGCGCGGGCGGCCGCATCCCAACGGCAAGTACGACCAGGTCGTCGATTATCGGCACGTGATCCATTCCCTGCGGCGCAAGCCAATGGCGCTTCTCAATCTGGTCTATCGGGACAGGCTGTTCCCGCGCGAGGGCTATCGGCGAACCTTCGACCGATTGCGCGAGCGCTTACCGGACAAGAAGGCCTGCCGGATCATGGTCGATCTCCTCGCGCTCGCTCATGAGCGCGGCTGCGAGGCCGAGCTCGCCGATCAGCTCACGGCCGACCTTGACGCCGGCCGACTTCCCGAACTCAACCGGCTGCGCGCTCACTTCGCTCCTGACCCCGCCCACCTGCCGAACGTCGTGGTGCAGTTCGCGCCGCTTGCCACCTACGAATGCCTCATTGGTACCGCCGAGACCGGAGGTGCCGCATGAGCGTGGCCAACACCGTTGATACCGCGCGCCTCAATCTGTTGCTCAACGAGCTCCGCCCGCCAGCCATCAAGGTGCTGTGGGCGCAATTTGTCGAGCAATCCGACAAGGAAGGTTGGCCGGCGGCCCGCTTCCTCGCCACCATGGCCGAGCACGAGATCGCCGAACGCGGTCGCCGGCGCACCGACCGTCATGCCGTCGAGGCCAGGCTGCCAGCCGGGAAGACCTTCGACAGCTTCGACTTCGAGGCCGTGCCGATGATCTCGAAGGCGCAGGTGATGGCGCTCGCCGCCGGTGACAGCTGGCTGGACAAGGGCGCCAATTTGCTCCTGTTCGGGACGCCCGGCGGCGGCAAGAGCCAGTTGGCGGCAGCTATCGGCCTGGCCCTCATCGAGAACGGATGGCGCGTCCTCTTCACCCGCACCACCGATCTCGTGCAAAAGCTCCAGCTGGCTCGCCGCGAGCTTAACCTCGAGGCTCATCAACCGCCTTGATCGCTTCGATCTCCTGATCCTAGATGATCTTGCTTACGTCACCAAGGACCAGGCCGACACTAGCGTGCTGTTCGA
>NZ_JBHTFN010000054.1:0-20568 GCF_042666195.1 Bradyrhizobium sp. GCM10028915 | reverse complement strand
GAGCAACCTGCTCGCGGGCCGATTTCAGATCAAGTCGGCATGGCGGCTACCGGCTGCTTGTACACGCCACCCGATATCATCAGGCGCCAAGCGATGCGGGCAAATTTGTTTGCCAAGGCCACCGCGACCAACTTTGGCGGCTTTCGCCCCAGCAGCGAAGCGAGCCATTGTGTGGGCTTATGACGGCCTTTTCGGATATGCCTCAGCAGTGCGGTTGCACCGACGATCAACGTCGATCGCAGTATAGAATCTCCGGCCTTTGTAATGCCGCCGAGCCTTTGCCGGCCGCCAGTTGAATGATCCTTGGGTGTCAGCCCGAGCCACGCCGCAAAGTCGCGACCCGATCTGAACGTCTCGGGTGGCGGCGCTTTCATGCTGAGCATCGACGACCCAATCGGACCGACGCCTGGAATTGTCGCAATACGCCTGCTGATGTCATCCTCGCGATGCCACTTCATCAGCTTGGCCTCGATCTTCGCCAGGCGAGCTTGGACCGCGGCATACTCGTCAGCCTGAAGGCGGAAGAGATCCCGCGCCATTTCCGGCAGGCTTTCGTCTTCGAGCACACGTTTGATGAGTGCCGCGACGTTCTGCTGGCCGGCGGACCCGACGATACCAAACTCAGCGGCATAGCTCCTGAAAGCATTGGAGAGCTGCGACTTCACGCTGACCAGGCGTTCCCGCACAGTCATCAACATGCAAGCCGCTTGCCGTTCCTTCGACTTCACCGGTACGAACCGCATGCTGGGCCGGGTGACCGCCTCGCACAGTGCCTCGGCGTCGGCCGCGTCGTTCTTGCCGCGCTTCACGTAAGCCTTCACGTATTGAGGAGGGATCAGCTTTACCTCGTGCCCGAAAGATTGGAGCAGGCGCCCCCAATGGTGCGAGCTGCCGCAAGACTCTATGGCGACGAGAACCGGCGGAAGCCGCTCGAAGTAGCGGATCATCTCAGCTCGCCGAAATTGGCGCCGGACAACCACTACCTCATTTTCATCGACACCGTGAAGCTGGAACACCGACTTCGAGGTATCCATGCCGATACGAACGGGAATATTCATTAGACTTTCCTCTCATCTTTCTGTGACGCCGAGAGCGCCATCAAACCGTGGGATGAGAGGCCGTCCACACCAGCACATTGTTCAGGGATCGATTTGGGAATGACGCGGCTGGGTGGTGAGTTGTAGCAGAGTAGCTGCGGGCCGCCGCCCCGCTGTCGCGCATTTGCGGCAGCGCAGCCGACTCGCCAGATCGTGGATGAACGTGGTCGGCACGTGCTTCATCGCGGCCAAGTCGACATCGCTCGGCGTCTTGCATCGCGGGCAGCGGATTTCCAGCCACGGGAAGCCCGCATTGATGGCCTGGTCGATCGTCGGCGAGGGATCGATCGGCTCACCGTCCGACCACATCCGCTCGTTCCAGCTTTCGCATAGCAACCTGTCAGCCTGCTGCAGCATGATCTCGGCCTTGGCCCGCATCTCAGTCGACTGCGCAGCCAGGATGTTGGCCATCGCCCGCGACTTGCCGAGCTCCTTCTTGAGGGCCTTGCGGTCGCCTCCGGAAAGGGGCGTCGGGTGATACTTCGGCGCCATCGAGCGGCGCCTAGCCCAGGTCGAAGGTGGGCCAGCAGCCGTCTTCCTCATGGCGCCCGGTCCGGATGCTGCAGGTGTTGTCGAGCAGCCGCTGACCGACATCCCTCCAGACCGCCTCGGGACCGTAGAGCCGGGTGGCGTCCGCCTTCTGAATCTCGACGGTCCTGCCGCAACGCCGACAGCCGACCCTGAGAAGGTGGCCGGGTATCTGCCTCAGCTGCAGCAGGCGTCCGGAAGGGCCCGGGCCGGGCTTGACCGCTTCGGTGCGAGGGTCCTCCAGCAGGGCCTGCCAGTATTCCGGCGGCAGATTCTCGTTCGGGGCCAACCCGCGTACCGGCGGGGCCTTTCTGCCGACCGCAGCTGCCATCTTTTCCATCTGCTTGAGTGTCGGCATGCGCCAGCTCGCGGGTCGGTCGGCCATGGGCCATTAGAACATATCAAGAACATCAGAGTCGAGTCCGCCCAAAGTCCGAAACGAGGAAATGATGCGGGCGATCGGCTCGGTGTCGGAACCGCCCCGCCCCCTTCGTCTTGAGTCCAAGTCCCCGTACTAGGAGCGTTGCGTACCCATGGCCCCACGCGCGAACTGGAAAGGCTTTCTGCGTCTGTCTCTGGTCACCTGCCCGGTAGCGCTCTATCCGGCGACCTCAGAGAGCGAGAAGATCTCGTTCAACCAGCTGAACCGGCAGACCGGCCATCGCATCAAGTACCTGAAGGTCGACGCCGATACCGGCGACGAGGTGCCCAACGAGGACATCGTCAAGGGCTACGAGCTCGAGAAGGGCCAGTACATCGAGGTCTCCAAGGAGGAGCTCGAGGAGATCGCGCTGGAATCCACCCGCACCATCGAGATCGACGAGTTCGTCGACAAGTCCGACATCGACCCGCGCTACCTGATCCGCCCCTACTACATCCGACCCGACGGCAAGGTCGGCCACGACGCCTTCGCCGTGATCCGGGAGACCATCCGCGAGATGGACAAGGTCGCGATCGGGCGTGTCGTGCTGACCAACCGCGAGCACATCATCGCGCTCGAGCCCATGGACAAGGGGCTCGTCGGCACGCTGCTGCGCTATCCCTACGAGGTGCGCAGCGAGCAGGAGTATTTCGATGAGATCCAGGATGTGAAGGTCACGAAGGACATGCTCGACCTCGCCAGGCACATCATGAACCAGAAAGCGGGCAGCTTCGAACCGGAGAAGTTCGAGGACCACTACGAGACGGCCCTGATCGAGCTCATCAACCAGAAGCGGGCCGGCAAGCCGATCACGCCCAAGGACAAGCCGGCGGCGACGAACGTGGTCAACCTGATGGAGGCGCTGCGCCGGAGCGTGGGTCAGGAGGCCGCGCCGGCGAAGGCCGGCAAGCCGGCCAAGAAGCCGCGGAAAGCTGCGGCCGGACAAAAGGAGATGCTCATGCCGATCGCCGGGAAGAAGCCGGCGAAGGAAGCGGCGGCAAAGAAGCCTTCGGCGAGGCAACGGAAGTCCGCCTAGCGACGGTCTTGCCGCGGCGAGCCAGCGTCAGCGCAAGGGACCGCGAATTCGTTAGATCCCCTCGGGAGCGCCCTCGGACCTGGCGCGGCTGACACGCGAGAACCAGTCGGCGAGACTGCGTCACAGCATCAGCAAAGACATGCCGGCGATCAGGACGACAAACCCGGTCAACGTCGCGACCGCGAATCCATATTCAACCCTGTCCATGACGCGCCCTCTTCTCTGCTGCTGGAAATCTGCATCAACGTGGGACATCGTTCAGCATCATGAGTGAATCGATTTGTTAATTCTGCTGCTGGAAGTTTTAGCGCAGCGAAACAGAGGAACGGGCGCTGCGCGTGTTGATTGAATCCTCGGGCCGGCCTTCCGCCCCGATTGCTGGTCCCGCACGGTCCCACCCTATCCCCCCATATTGTCCCAGGTGGGACCGTGCTCCGGGGGCGCTCCCAAGCAGCCTTTCGGTTGAACGTGGTCTGAGCCGAGCTCGGACCCAGCCGAACTCCTCCATCGGGTGCGGCGCCTGCGCGGGAACAGTGTGCGTGGGCTGAAGACGCGGGCTCAACTGGTGCGAACTCAGTTAGACGCGTCCAGCGGCATCGAGAACGTGAACCGGGTCTCCTCCGGGGTCGACGTCACCGTCAACTTGCCTTTGTGAGCTTCGGCGATCTGGGATGCGATGTAGAGACCCAGTCCCAGACCCTGACGGCTGGCGCGGGCTTTTCCGCGAAAGAACGGCTCGAACAGCTTATCCATCGCTTCCGGCGGGATTGCTTCCCCCGCATTGGAGACCCAAAGTTCGAACGTGGTCGCGGTCGTCTCGGCATGGACCACGACCGGCTTGTTCGAGGACCCGTGCGTCAGCGCATTGCCCACCAGGTTGGATAGAAGCTGACCTATCCTTGTGCGATCGCAATTCACGGGTCGGTCGATCTCGAATTCGGCTTCGATCAGCCGGCCGGGCGTCGCCAGCCTGAGCTCGTCTACCACCTGAGTGAGGGTGCGTTCCAGCGGTTCGCTCGTGTTGCGGTCGAGAGAGATCCCGCCGCCGAGCCTGCCGCGCGCGAAGTCGAGCACGTCGTCGATCAGCGCGGACATCCGCATCACGGTCGTCTGCATCATCGCGATGATCTGGCGTTCCTTCTCGCTCTGGACGGTACGGTCCAGGATACGGGCGCCTGCGCTGATGGAGGCGAGCGGATTGCGAAGGTCGTGGCCGAGAACCGCGATGAACTGCTCGCGCAGCTCGGAGGCTTGGTTCTCGCGCTGAAGCCGCTCCTCGATCGCTTTCTCGGCCGCTTTGGCCAGCTCGCGCGCCGCGAGCAGCTCCTGCTCGTACCGCCGCCGGTCGGTCGCCTTGATCAGTGCGACCCGTATCAGCAGCAGCTTGCCATCAGCATCCCGGCGCTCGTTCGCGTTCGCGATCATCTGCAGCGGCGTATCGTCCGCCGCCAGCATGTCGATGGCGAACTCCTGGAAGAACCCCTGCATACGCAAGAGGGGCGCAACGTGGGTCTCGTAGTAGATGCGACCCGGCATGGTCAGGAAGTCGCTGAAGCGCTTGCCGATCATCTGCTCGGCCGAACGTCCGCTCCAGTCTAGGAAGGTCCGGTTCACCTGTTCGACGCGGCCGTTCGCCTGTAGGGTGATGTAGCCGCACGGTGCGTTCTCGACCAGGTCCTGAAAATCGGGGCGGGAGACGTCCACTACACGAACGTCCGCATCGCCTCGACCACTTCGTCGGGCGCGCTGAGGTTGGGACAGTGGCCGGTCGCCTGCAGGACGATCATCCGGCTTTTGGGGATGTTCCGGTTGACGTAGTCGCCGACCTCCTGCGAGGCGATAATGTCCTCGCTGCACTGCAGGACCAAGGTCGGGACGCCGACACCCGGGAGATCCTTGCGATTGTCGGAGGTGAAGGTCACGCGAGCGAACGCCTTTGCGATCTCGGGATCCGTTCGGCAGAAGCTGTTGGTCAGCTCCTCGCCAAGCTCCGGCCGATCCGGATTGCCCATGATTGCCGGCGCCATCTGCGTGGACCAGCCCATGTGGTTGGATTCCAGAAACTGCAGCAGTTCCTCGATTTGCTTGGCGCTGAAGCCGCCCACGTAGCCGTCGTCATCAATGTAACGGGCCGAAGGGCCGATGAGCACCAGCTTTCCGAACATGCCCTCCGACTTTTGCTCGGCCAGCACGCCGATCATGCTGCTGACCGAGTGCCCGACGAATACCGCATCCTTCAGGTCCAGTTCGCGGCCGATTTCGACCACGTCGTCGGCATAGCCCGCCAGGCTCGAATACTTGGTGCGATCGTACGCGGACAGATCCGAGCCCCCGGCGCCGACGTGATCGAACAAGACCGTCCTGAAGTCGTTCTCGAAGGCCGGGGCCACGAAGCGCCACATGTTCTGGTCGCAACCGAAGCCGTGGGCGAAGATCATCGCCCGATCCCCGGAACCCCCGACGTGTACGTTGTTGCGCTCGATCACGCCTGGCATCGGCACTCCTGACCCGTTTTGGGATTTACTCGGACCTTAGCCATGCTCGCTGCAGAAACGCGAGTGCCAAGGGTGCAGGGGAGATGCCTAATTTGGCCGAGCCAGTGCGAGATGTCTTGGTTCCCCTCGACATCTCTCTCACCGCACTTTCGCTCCAGTTGCTCAATCCGGTCCGGCGAGCAACTCGGCCAAAGCAGATTGTAGTTCGCCTACCTTGAATGGCTTGTGCAGCATGCGCGAATGTTTGCTTTCCTGCACAGGACTGAGCGCTGCGGTTTCCGAGTAGCCGCTGGCGAAGATGATCGGCAGATCGGGACGACTCTGTCTTGCCCGCTTCGCCACTTCCGCACCGTTCATGCCGGGCATCGCGAAATCCAATATCATGGCTGCAGGAGCGGCTCTTTGGAGAGCCTTCAGCGCCGAGACACCGTCCTCCGCGACCAGGGACGAGTACCCCAGGGTCTCGAGCGAATCCGTCAGGAAGGCACGCACGTCTGGATCGTCATCGACGATCAGCACCGTGGCCGCAGGCGCGCGCTCGGCCTCGGCCGAATGCTCCTTGGTTCGCCGCGGCTGGACCTCCGTCCTGCGCAGGTAGAGCCGCACGGTCGTTCCGGTACCTGGCGCACTCTCGATCCTGACTGCGCCTCCCGATTGATGAAGCGTGCCGTAGACCTGACTGAGGCCGAGGCCGGTGCCTTTGCCGACGTCCTTCGTCGTGAAGAACGGTTCGAAGGCATGCTCCGCGACGTCTGCAGTCATGCCGGTCCCCGAATCCTTCACCGACAGCTCCACGTAATCGCCATCCTGGAGTTCGGGATCTCCCGTGAGGCGGCAGGGGCGGGCGGCGACCACGAGTTCGCCTCCACCCGGCATGGCATCACGCGCGTTCAGGGCGAGATTGAGCACGGCCAGTTCGAGCTGCGTCCGATCCCCCTCGGCGAAGACGCCGTCCGTGTCGAGGTCCATGCGCAGGTCGATAGACGGTCCGATGGTCCTGCGCAGCATATCGGCGAAGCCGGTGAGCGCGCTCGAGACGTCGATCGACGAGATATCCATTTTCTGAGTACGGGAGAACGCGAGAAGCTGTCCGGCGAGGCGCGCGCCGCGGTCGGCCGACTTCAGTCCCGCCTCCGCCCATCTGCTCACACGGCCTGCATCGTCAGGCTTGCGCCGGATCAGATCGAGGCTACCGGTGATACCTTGGAGAAGGTTGTTGAAGTCGTGTGCTATCCCGCCGGTCAATCGGCCGACGGCCTCCATCTTTTGGGCCTGGCGCAACGCGACATGGGCGCACTCCAGTTCGCGGGTCCGCTGCAGGATCCGGTGCTCGAGCGTCTCGTTCAGCTGGCGCAGGCGAGCTTCGCTTTCCCGCAGCGCCGCTTCGGCCCTCACGCGTTCCGTCGTCTCCGAGACGATGCAGAGAACGCCGCCGACCCGACCCTCAGCGTCCGGAACGGCCGAGTAGGAAACGTCGAAATAGACGGTCTCGCCGAAGCCGTGCCGCTCGATGTAGAACGGCCGATCCTTGGCCGAAAATGTCCGTCCGGTCTCCCGTACGCCGCGCAACAGTGGCTCCAGATCGTCCCACAGCTCGCTCCAGCTCTCCTTTGCCGGACGACCGAGAGCGCCAGGGTGCTTGTCGCCGATCGTGGGAGCATAGGCATCATTGTACAGGGCCACGAACTCCGGACCCCAGAACAGCACGATCTGGGCTTCTGCCCCAAGCAGCAGGGACACGGTCGTCTTGAGATGGGCGGACCAATTCTGCGGCTTGCCCAAGGGCGATCCTTGCCAATCGAGGTCGCTGAGAAGAGCCCCGATCCGGCTGCCCACCGGAAATATCGCCGTCTCCAAAGAGGTCCCCATGATTGCCCCGGTCGTCAAGCGAGCCAGAATTTGGTCGAAAATGCAATCCTTGACCATCCATTTGGTTCCGAGCGGCAGCCCCAGTCCGGTCTAGGCAGCCCGGCGAGCGGCGCCTCGCTTGCCGACGAGTCCCATCCGTCATAGCCTTCGGACGAGCACATTGGCCCGCTGCACCCCCCTATGGAGTTGGACCATGCCAATCGTTGTCGGCAGTTGCCTTGCCAGTTCGATTTCGGTCCCCATTCTTGCTGTAGCTCTGACCGTCTCGTCCGTTGAGATAAGCCGGGCAGCCCCGCTTCAGGCGGTCGGCGCAGCGCTTCAGTTCGATGCCACGACTGCGACCATCGACGTCCGCGCGTTCGCCAGAGGAGGACGTGCGGTCGTGGGCCAAGAGGGGGCGCGGTCGTTCATCGAGGCGGGGTTGCGGTGGGGCCTAGGGGCGCGGCATACCGGGGAGCCACCGCCGTCGTAGGACCGCGCGGCAACGTCGCGGTACGCCGGACCGGCGTGGTTGCTGGACGGCGCGGATGGGCCAGACCGGGCTGGTATCGCTGGCCGGTCGGCGGCGCCATCGCTGCGGGCGCGGCTATCGGATTCGTCAGTGCGGCAGCTGCCGCTTCGTGGGCTGGCGCGCCTCCGGCACCAGGCAGTGCTGGTACTACACCGATCCTTCAAGGACCCAGGGTTTCTGGGACTACTGCACGCAATAGCGGGAGGTCGCGACGAGCATCAGCGAAGCTCGGCGAGCACCAGTTTCGCGTCCTCGACGGCCCCGGTCTCCGAGGCGCCGTTCCTTTTCGTTGGTTTGGCCGACAATACCTCATGGAATGAGAGGCGCGTAACCCCTTTACGTTTGGCCCACGTTAGAAAGCGCGAAAGCGGCGAGCAAGCCGACAACAACAAGCACGCCTGCCAGCTTCTGTTCGCCCTCCACGGCTTCCGGCAACATCGTGTTCACTACCATCGTGAGAAGAGCGCCCGCAGCTACGGCACTGACGGTAGCAACGACCTGAGGAGCAGCACCGCCCAGGAAAGCTGCTCCTAACGCCGAGGCAACTCCCGAAAGGACGGTGATCGCGGTCCAAAGGCCAAAGATGTAGGTCGCGGAACGCCCAGCGGCTCGCATGCCAAGCGCACTCGAAAGCCCTTCCGGGAAATTGGACAGAAAAATAGCGGCGAGTATTGCGATGCTGATGCCCTTTCCGCTCAACAGCCCCAGACCCAGGACAACGCTTTCCGGAATACCGTCGAGAAGTGAGCCAACGGCAATCGCCAGGCCTCCGCCTTCGCTGGCGTTGACCTGCTGCCCCCCTGACCGCTTGCGGGAGCGCGCTCCTTCTCGGGAGACCGCCCAATCGGCAAGAGCATACGCGGCAGAACCTCCGATCGCACCCGCAACGATGGGCCAGATGCCGCCTTCCTGGTATCCGTCCTCCAGAAGGTCATAGGCCACGGCCGAAATCAGCACGCCGCAGCCGAAAGACATGATTCCTGCAGTGACGTAGCGAGGCATCCTGAAGACGAATGCGACCGCTGCTCCCAGCAGCAACGATGACGCCCCAAGCAGCCCCCAAAGACCCGCAGTAAGCCAGATGGGCATGGGAGCTACCGCTACTTTTCGGGGCGCAGCGAAGGCGAGGTCTGGCGGGGTGGCTTTTCCTCTTTTCTATGGCCCTTCTTCGGAAAGCTGACGGAATGGCGCTTCAGAGCGGACGCCAGTGCTTTCGCTACCTCGCGGGCGATCTTGCCTGCGCCCATTGCCCGTGCGCCGTTTGGCAATGCTCATTCCTCCTCTTGCCGAACGACCCTATGCCGCAACACCCGCATGGTTTAGCCGTTCCGATGGGCCGCTTACACTTTCGTTGAGAATGGTACCGTGCGGCTGTGTCTATCCCCCGCTTGCAAACCCCGGGAAGAGCATCATGCCGCCGTCGATGAACAAGGTGGTGCCAACCACGTAGTCGGCCGCATCCGAAACCAGCCAGGCGACAGCCTGCGCGATATCGTTTGGCTCACCGATGCGCCGATAGGGGACCAGTGTCATCAGGCTCTCGTAGGCTTCCTTGGATTCCCAGGCGGGTCGGTTGATCGATGTACGGATCGCTCCAGGCGCCACGCCATTGACCCGGATCGCCAACGGAGCAACTTCTTGCGCCAAGCTTCGCATCATCTGCATGACGCCGCCTTTTGAGGCCGCATAGTTCGCATGACCCGCCCAGGGGATCTCTTGATGGACGGAGCTCATGCAGACGAGCTTGCCTGCTGCCGCCGAGACATTCTTCACTACACCTCGTCTCTTGAACTCACGGGTCGCTTCTCTGGCGCAGAGAAATTGGCCGGTGAGATTGACGCCGATGACTTTGTTCCACTGTTCGAGCGTCATGTCGTGAAACGGCGCATCCCGCTGCAATCCAGCATTGTTCACAACGATGTGCAGCGTTCCAAAATGACCTATAGCGCTGGAGAACATCGACTGGACGTCCTGCTCATTGCTGACGTCGGCCTTGATCGTGATCGCCTTCCGGCCAAGTGCCTCGATTTGATGGGCCACGTCGTCTGCCGCTTCTGGGTCAACTACGTAATTGACGACCACGTCAGCGCCAGAGGCCGCGAGTCCAAGGGCCACTGCGCGCCCGATTCCCGAGTTTGCCCCCGTCACCAGCGCTGGTTGCCCTTCCAGTATGGTGGGAAAGCGAACCGGCCGTTGAGGTCGCGCCTCCAGACCCGCTGAGGCAGCAGGATCGATCGGCCTCTCTGTCATACGCGTCTCCTCGTGTTGCCCTTACTTTCCTGTCCCTTGCTCGGGAGCGCTTTCTTGCTGCCGCGACGCTCCGATGGCTTTTGGCGGTTGGTGAGATTGTGCGCCGTGTTCACCAGGGCGATGTGAGAAAAGGCCTGGGGAAAGTTGCCGACCAACCGACTTCGCCCGGTGTGGTACTCTTCCGACAGCAGACCGACGTCATTGCGCAGAGCAAGAAGACGCTCGAACAATGCCTTGGCGTCGGCATCGCGGCCGATCAGGTGATAGGCATCTGCCAGCCAGAAGCTGCAGGCCAGAAACATCCCTTCGCCAGGCGGCAGGCCGTCCTTGGTCGCCTTCGTGTCGTATCGCTGCACAAAGCCGTCCTTGAGCAACTCGCGTTCGATAGCTTCAATGGTCGAGATCACTCGCGGATCTTCGGGCGGCAAGAAACCGATCGCCGGGATCAGCAGCAGGGACGCGTCGAGCTGGGATTCACCGTAGACCTGAACGAAGGTCTTTCGCTGTTCATCGTAGCCGCGCTGGCAGACATCTTCCTGAATAGCGGCACGCTGCGCTTTCCAATCGTCCACAGGACCGTGCATCCCGAACTCGTCGGCCGATTTGATAGCTCGATCGAAAGCAACCCACGCCATGATCTTCGAATAGGTGAAATGCTTGGCGCCGCCTCTGACTTCCCAAATACCTTCATCCGGCTCTGTCCAAATTCCCTTGAGGTGATCGAGGAGGGCGCACTGGATCGCCCATGCTCGCTTGTTCTCGGGAAGGCCGCCTCGGCGGGCCTGGTACAAGGCGTCCATCAACTCGCCATAGACATCAAGCTGAAGCTGGGTGTGGGCCGCGTTCCCGATACGCACCGGTTTCGAATTTTCGTACCCCGACAGCCAAGGCACCTCCCACTCGGTCAGCCTGCGCTCGCCTGTGACGGCGTACATGATCTGCAGCTGGTTCGGGCTTCCCGCCACGGCGCGGATGAGCCAGTCTCGCCAGGCGCGCGCCTCGTCGTAGTAGCCAGCCCCCATAAGAGCCAACAGGGTCAGCGTGGCGTCCCGCACCCAGCAGAAGCGATAATCCCAGTTGCGAGAGCCACCAATTTGCTCCGGAAGCGAGGTAGTGGCGGCAGCGACAATGCCGCCGCTGGGTCCGAACGTCAGTGCCTTGAGAGTTATGAGAGATCTCAGAACCTGGTCCGAATATGGCCCGGCCGCTTCACAACGGGCGGACCAATCGCGCCAGAAACTTTCTGTACGATCGAGGAGAAGCGACGGATCGTCAGGGGAGGCTGGATCTTCATACGATGTTTGGTAGGAGAGAACAAAGGCAGCGCGTTGGCCCGGTTCGGCAGAGAACGCGCCGACTGTCTTCATCGATTTGCCGTGCAGCGGCACCCCCGTTGTTAGGACCAGCATGGACGCTCCCGCGACCAAGCTGACCGCACCATCCTCCAGGCGGCTCACCCAGGGTACACTGACCCCATAGTCGAACCGTGCGACCAGCTCGGTCCGCATCTCGACCGATCCTTCGAGGCCCTCAACGATCCTGACGACGTTCGACACGTCCGCCTTGGGGGGCATGAAGTCGATGAGACGTGCACGGCCTGTCTCCGTGGTGAAGACGGTCTCCAGGATCAGCGTGCCTTTTCGGTAGCGACGCTCGGTCGTATATCCTTCGACCGGGCGAAGGCTCCAGTAGCCGTTTTTCTCGTCTCCCAGGAGCCTCCCGAAGCAGCTATCGGAATCGAAGCGCGGAAAACAAAGCCAATCGATTGAGCCATCGCGCCCGACCAGTGCGCCGGTCTCGCAATCGCCAATAAGCGCGTAATCTTCGATCCGGGCCATCAGGACACCTTGATGGTCAATGGAAGCTGCGCCCTCCAGTTCCGCGTTCAGGGGGTCCCGAGCATGTACTTTCGTCTAGAGCGCTGCCAAGGAGGAAAGAGAGCCGGATGGTATCAGCACCCACGGTTTCACAAGGAACGCTCCTAACGAGACCACAGCGCCACCTAATCCGCCGTTTGTTGTTCCTTCGCTTCGGTCGAAACGTGCGGGCGGCGGGACGCTCCCAGGGTAAGGCAACGTACGTAACTGGACACCTTTGCCGCAGCGATGCAGGAGTTGACCAGCCGTTTTGTCAGTTTCGAGCGTGCTGCCACTGTGAGGTGATGTCGGCGCCGGTCTTGTTGAGATGCACGTGCTGATCGACGTGATCGACCCATGAGAGCGGAACGAAGTGATGATGCTGACCGTCGGGCGAACTCTGCTTCGTCAGCTTGATCCTGTCGGTTCCGTCCAGATGATCGACTTTTCCGACCATCTTCCTGTCGGACGAAATGACGTCCATGTGTTCCTTGATCTTCGAAACGTCGGTCATCGGTAAGCTCCACCACAACGGCCGCCAACGCGCCCTGCACAGGTAAGGACTGGCGGGTGCACATTACGGACGCCCATGGAAGCGATTCGATCCCGCCGATTTTGACAAGTGCTCGGCAGACGTAGTCGGGCTTCTGATCCGGTTTAGCTTCAAGGCGCGCTCACGTGCCGTGCCGCACCAAATCTGACGGCACTCACAAATTCAGGTTGTGGCATTGGAACAGTTCGCAACAACAGGGTTGTTGCCTTTCCGATCCCCATGCCTAGAGGGTCGCGTCAACACGCCAGCAGGAATCGGTGATCATCAATGAACATCCAAACAAGAAAGGATCGGCCAGTCCGGGTCGGAGCGGAGACGCAGTGAGTTAAGGCTCTGGGTCGCGAATGCCGGCGAGCCGATCCCGGCCAGCGCGATGGAAAGACTGTTCGAACCGTTCTTTCGGGGCGACGTCCGCGACAGCCGGCAGGGTCTCGGACTTGGACTTCACATCGCCTCCCAGATAGCGCGGGCCCACGGCGGCCGGATCGATGTCACGTCCACGGCGGAAGAGACCAGGTTCGCTTTCAAGATGCCGCTGGCAACGGCCGCGTCATGAGCATTACGGCGCGAGCTTTCGGGCATGAAGGGGGACAGAACGAATTTCTGCTCGGCTGCAGGAATGGTCCGGAGGCTTTCAGATGGCGCATCTAGTTCCCGTGATCCTGATCGTCGAAGACGAATATTTGCTCCGGATGGATGCCGCCGACCTGATCGAGCAGGCAGGCTTTGAAGTCGTCCAGGCGGGCAACGCCGACCAGGCCATCGCGATCCTGGAGGCTCGTTCCGATATCCACGTCGTCTTCACCGATGTCCAGATGCCGGGTTCGATGGACGGGCTGAAGCTCGCCAGCTTCGTCCGGGATCGGTGGCCACCCATCAAGATACTCGCCACGTCCGGCTTCGTGAGAGTGGGGCCGGGCGATCTACCTTCCGGGAGCGAGTTCATGGCAAAGCCGTATCGTGGCCCCGAGCTCGTGGCGACGCTTCGCAGATTGACCGATCACAGCGGATCATACGCAACATAACGTATCGACCGACCCCGACTGTCTGCCTCCTTCGCTGCAGCAGCTCCATTCCGCGACCTCGTAAACAGCCGCCAAGAAAACACACTCGCGGCGTACCTGTTGCTCGGGTCATGAAGATCCCAAGGAACAAACAAAAATGAACGCCCAGGAACTCGCAGCCAAGTTCAGCGCAAAAACCGCGGTCGCAGCGGCGGAGAAGAACCGGCAGACCGAAATCGCTGCCACCAACTCGGAAAAACGCACCGCAGATGTCGAGCACTGCAAGGTCGCCATGGAGCGCCATGTGCTGCCTTTTATGGCGGAATTGAAAGAGCACTTCGCCGACAATCAGTTCTCGTTCGCGCCGCAGATCGAACTCAACGACCATCGCCCGGTCGGCGTATCCTTCAAGGTGGGAGATGGCCCGCCCACCACGATTACTACGGCGTTCGGAAACATCGTCGTGACGAGAATCGGTGATAGCGGCACGTCGAAAGGTGTTCCGTTCGTGTACGGGCCGGACGTGGAGCCTTACATCTCCAACTCGGGCGACCTGACGCGCGAAAAGATGGCCAAGCTGGTTGAAATGGTGATCGATACTGCCGGCTGATCGCCGCCACGACCGGTGCAACCGCTTCCGGGAGGCCGCCCGGCGCTTTCCGCTCTGAAATCCCCTATCAGACTCGCCACAGCGGGCTCAAGGCGCTCCCTCTTCGCGGGGGGCACGGTTCTTACCGGAGCCCGCTCGCTTCGGCGGACGCCAACGATGCGATTACTGCTATACCCCTCTCATGATCTTCCGGGCCGGGCGCCCGGATGGCAGGAAACCGCCGGTCAAGGGCTAGGGGAAAAGTTCACGATGACGGCCTTCAATACAGCCGATGGCCCTGCAGCTTCATCAACAGATTCAACGGGGCGGGACGAACTTGGTTACCGGCTCCGGCAGCAATCGTTGTTGGGAGAATTCGGCCGCGCCGCCATGCAGACCCGGGATCTCCGGATGATCCTTCAGAAAGCGACCGAACTCTGCGCCATCGGACTGCGGGCGCAGTTCGCAAAGGTTCTGGAGTATGAGCCCGACGAAGAACGTCTGATGGTCCGTGCCGGCGTAGGCTGGAAGGAGAATACCATTGACGTCGTCTCGCTTGCCGCCGACGTGGGATCTCCGGCGGGCTATGCCTACCGTACCGGGGAATCGGTCATATCGAACCACCTGGAGGCGGAAACCCGTTTCCGTACGCCCCAACTCCTGACGGATCATGGCGTCAGGCGTGCGATCAACGTCCTTATCGAAAAGGGCGCGGAGGACCAAGCGTACTTTGGGGTTCTCGAAGTCGACAGCGCCGACGCCGGTCAGTTCGACCAGGCCGATGCCGATTTTCTCACAGGTTTCGCCGGTCTGCTCGGCATTGCGATTGAACGCCAACAGGCCGACGCCAAGCTTCAGGAGGCGCTCAAACACCAGGCGCTCCTGACCCGCGAAATGAGCCACCGCGTCAAGAACAGCCTCGCATCGGTCGTGGGGTTGCTCCGGGTCCAAGCGCGCAACACCCTGTCCCAGGACGTCAAAAGCGCCCTGGAAGATGCAAGTCTACGAGTGTCCACCATTGCTGACGTTCACGACCACCTGTGGCGGAGTTCGCATGTTGGCTTCATTGAGCTGCGGGACTTCATGACGGAACTCTGCAAGAAGCTCAGGGGAAACGTCGGGAAACATACCCTAAATTGCCAAGCGGACCCATTGTTGCTCTCCGCCGACCATGTCGTTCCGCTAGGTTTGCTCATCAACGAGCTCGTTTCGAACGCCATAAAGTATGCATATCCAGACAGCAGAGGAGTCATCGAGGTCTCGGCACGGGGGATCGAAGGAAACCTTCGCGTTGAGGTGTCGGATCAGGGTAAGGGCCTGCCTGAAGGATTCGACATCGATGAGCCGCGCGCCAGCTTGGGGTTCAAGGTAATCACCGGCATGGTGCGGCAGCTTCAGGGCCATCTGACCATCGCCAAAGGTTGGAAGGGAAGTCGCTTCCTGATTGATCTGCCGATCATCTCGCATCCGGACCGATCGCAACCGTCCTGACCTGAAACCGGCACGCGATCGAAGGTCGTCTTGAAGTCCCTTGAAGAACGGTGTCGGACGTTCGGCAGACTTGCCCGGTACTCCATCTCCGCGAGCAGCTTCGGCTCGACCCATACCCCTGTGAGAGATCCGCTTGGCCTAGGGCTGCGACCTCCGACGAGCGGCTCCCACCGTGCGAAGCTCCTTCGTCGAGCTCTTTCTAATCCATGATCGAGCTTTCCGGCGTAGCCGAGATCGGCAGCCCAGCGGACTTCGCGAGTATGATGAGCTGGCCATCAAGCGTGGAATATCCGTCCGGTTGGACGCCGATTACCCTTGCGAATTGCCCGCTGCTATCTCGGGGCGATAGTGATCAGCCATCGAACTGGGGTACAGGAGCTGTCTTCCTTGACCGATCTCACCATGCCTTCCACCGTCTCGCGACCAAAGGTCAGGGTGGCGACTAGTCCTCGATACTGGGCGTAGCGGCTACGCCGTGCCTCGATAGCGTCATTAGTTTCGATCTGCTGCACTTGTTCCGCCGATCCAGTAAATGAACGACAATCATGATTATGTCTGCCGAAGAATAAGAGCATACAGTTAACGAATGGCCATGGATGGTGATTTTGAAATAGCGCTGCACCCTCCCGCGCTCCATAGTCGCGCTGAGCTACGTGTGACAGTTGTGGCGAGATCGATCTGCGCATTGCGCGTTACAAGTTCATAGCGTCAGGGAGCTAGGGGGATGGCGTAGCAGAACCGCTGATCGCAGCAAGGCAGAGCTCTAAACGAGAAGTCTTGTTAAACGCGGCGCGGCTCCTGGCGAGCACATCCGCGCAGGTGTGTTGATTGCCGTGTGCCAGTCACTAGGGTGGACGGCCCATACCGGGGAGTTAACTCGTCCTGAACCATCGCGAAGGGTAAGTCGGAACGATACCTTTTGAATCTCCTTGTCTGTGAAGGAACATTGACGGGGAGTATCAAGATGTTGAGCGACGCAGTGATCATTCTGGCAAACATGCGGGGAAACTACATCAATGTCGGCAGCACGGTTCACACGTTGTTTCGCATGAAGAGAAAACAATCGCCCTCAGGGCAGAACGAAGAAGCGGGCATCGATATCGACAATCGTTCCGGATCACAGAACGAGCTGGCCACAACGGCCGCATATTCCCATAAAGAGGCCACCGACCGAAAACGAAGACGCTCGGGCGTTTGTGTTTGACGGCTCGAAACGCCGATCCACTTAACCTTCCGCTCGAAAGTCGTGGAGAGCTATCGAGAAAGGATGGTTGGAGCTACACCCGGCAGCCTGGCGCGACCGTTCTCAGGTCCCTGAATATTGCGGCGCGATATCAAGTAAACACGGGGGCGGCATACGCCACGAGTGGAGTGTGTCGGAGTTCACGTTTTTCGAGGCGATGTCACGCCCCAGGAGAGGCTACCGGCTGGGTTGGTACGTGGTTCTGCTACGCTGCGATGATTGCATGCAGAGCGATTCCAAGGTCAGTCGCGGTGTAGGGTTTTTGTATGAACCGCCCACCACTTGGCAGTTCGGCCACGGCAAGCCGCGCCTTCCCCGAGGTGGTGAGGATTTTGGTCGGTGGCCAGCGGTGGCGAACGTAATGCGCCAACTTCAGACCATCCATCGAACCGGGCATGTGAACGTCGGAAAACACAACGTGGACGTCCTGGCGCTTTTCCATTACGGCGATTGCTTCGTCAGCATGCCTCGCCTCGATGACCTCGAAGCCCAACTCGGCAATCATTTCAACAGCCACCATCATCAACAATGGCTCGTCTTCGACTACCAGCACCACGAGCCGTGACTGCATGACCCCTCCCATGGCGTGAGCCTCTAGAGGGCTCCAATCACCGGGATGCCTGCAATGATGCGATGATGCATCCCAACCGCTTGATGATGGAAGGGTTCCGTCGCCTACCGAACATATCTACCAAACTTGGATTTGTTGAACGTTGTCGGATACTGTTGTCCAAGTACCGTTCGCCGGAGTGACATGAAATGAATGCTTTGAGCGAGGCCGATCAGCGCATGCGAGATGTTGAGAACGAAAACGACGTGCTCCGCGACCTCCTCTTGAAAGCAGGCGTTGAAGCGAACGCCCAAGTGGCTGCGGCAAAACTACAGGCCGTTCTCATCGGGGAACTCCACCATCGCGTAAAGAACATGCTCGCGATTGCATCCGCAATTGCACGGGACGCTTCATCTATTGACGCGGCGGCCAAGACCATCGCCGAGCGGATGAGCGCGCTCGGCGTATCTCATGATCTCTTGATTCAAGAAAGCTGGACCGGGGCGGGTTGCCGAACGCTGATCGAGAACGCGATCAAAGCATTTCAGACCAAAGGCTTCGAGCAATTCACTATTGAGGGGAATAACGTCGCCGTATCTTCCGGACCTGCGGTCGCGTTGTCTATGATAATTCACGAGCTAAGCACCAATGCGTTGAAATATGGCGCGCTCTCAGTTGCTAAGGGACGGGTCGCCATCACTTGGTCGATTGACGCGGAAAACCAACGTTTTCATCTTGAATGGCGCGAACGCGGTGGACCGCGGGTTGTCGAGGCAACCAAAAAGAATTTTGGCAGCCGCTTTATTCAGACGGCTTTGCCCGGTCAGCTTAAAGGGGAGGCTCGATTGCTGTTCGAGTCGACCGGAGTCGTTTGCGACATCAACATTCCCCTAAGCTCCCTTCAAGAAACTATTATAGCGGCAGTAGACTAGACCCGGTTAGACCGCTCGGCACGTGGCCAAACGCTCGCACCAAAACAGTGTAGCATCGGGTTGCCGCGCGCTGAACCTGCCATGTTTTACGCAGGGGCTTGAGGATCATCGCGGAAGTGCCGAGACGCCGAACGTGGTTCCGACGATGGCGCCGAGGCTCGCAGCGACCGACGCCATCGGGTCATCACAACCGCGATGATCGCCTCGGCGGCGGTGGCGGTGATCATCGGCTTGAACGTGAGCGCACCTGCATGGGCGCTCGCGGTCCTGCTCCTCGTCTATGGTCTCACCGTTCCCGCCGATTCCGGCGCTCTGACGTCCGGAATGTCGGCGGCGGCCACGCGCGAACACCGCGGCGCGACGCTCGCGCTTCACTCCACCGTCGGCTTCGGACTGTCGGCCGCCGGCGCCTGGGGCACCGGGGTCGCTCTCGATTCTGCCGGCGGCCCACAAAGTCCGGCAGGATGGCTGCTGGTGTTCATGGTCCTTGCGGTCGGAATCTCGATGGGGCCGCTGGCGCTGATGTGGGCCCGTGCAGGCCAGGCGCCAGCGACGAGGCCCACTGAATGACGAAGTGCCTGTCCTGCGGCGGCAGGGGCGCTGCGGCTGCCCCGGTCTGGACCGGCCAGGAGCGCCTCGGAGCCAAATGCGGTCCCGGGGCCATCCGGCGCATCGAATCCTCACAGGCGAGGTCAAAACGACCGGCTCAGCTATGTCGCTGCGGATCCCGGGTGGCGAACATGTGAAGGGGGCCGACTTCCAAAGCGACCCCGCCCGTGGGATGCTCGGGACATGAATCTGCGGCGATTGCTCAGAATTGCGTTCGCGGTCTCGGTGACCGTCGGTTTGACGTTGGCGCCCTTGGCGGCGCCGGCGACCGCTGCGCAAGCTCGTCTCGACGGCATGAGCGACATGTCGATGTCGGCCGACATGCCCTGCTGCCCCGACGACCAGGAGAGCAAGGACTGCCAGGACTGCCCGCTGGTTGCGATGTGCGTCCTGAAGACGACCCAGGCGGGACCCTCCGAGGCCTTCGCTTTGCCGCGGCGACACGCGATCCGGACCAGCCACTCGGTGGCGGACGACGCGGTCGGCGACGGTTTAGTCCGTCCACCTCCCGACCAACCCCCTCGAACCCTGGCCTGAACGGCGCTTGACGCCGATCGCGTCCGTGCACCTCGCGCGCGGATGACGCGCGCCGCCTCGGCGGCGAATTCAGGACATCGAGGATACAACATGAAGACGTCTACCTTCGCGCGCGCCGTCCAGGCCGCGTTGATCGCTGCGGCCATCGGCGGCACAAGCACGGCCGCATTGGCCGACATCAAGGACTACAAGTTCGAGCTCGTCGACCAGTCGGTCCAGGCCGGGCCCGACAAGGTCGTCACCGTCAGGCTCGTGAACACCAAGACCGGCAAGCCGGTGCCGGACGCCGTCATCTTCGCCAGCCGTTTGGACATGGCTCCGGACGGCATGCAGGAGATGGCGACCAAGGTCACGGCCATGCCGGGAACGGAGCCCGGCACGTACCGCTTCAAGGCGAGCTTCGGCATGGCGGGACGGTGGCAGCTTTCGCTGGGAGCCAAGGTCCAGGGCGAGACAGGCACGGTCGAAAACAAGCTCGTCATCACGGCGCAGAAGTGACCCGTCCCTTCGCCGCAAGCCTCGCCGCCGCGTTGGTCGCGGCGGCAGGCATCACCTTCGTCGTCGCCGGCCCGCAGTGGCCCGCGACGCGAACCGCCGCCTTGATCGGCCCGGCTGCGGCCGAGGAGAGCGGCGCCCCGATCTACTACCAGGATCCGGACGGCAAGCCCTCGTACTCGCCCGTGCCGAGAAAGACCCCTGACGGCCGCGATTACCGCGCCGTGCCCGCCGGCGCCGACGTCAGCTTCGACGACGAGCAGGCGGAAACGCCGCCGCCGGCGGCCGCCGCCGCCGGCTCCGGAGAGCGACGGATCAAATACTACCGCAATCCCATGGGCCTGCCGGACACCTCGCCGACGCCGAAGAAGGACTCCATGGGGATGGACTACATCCCGGTCTATGAGGGCGAGGACAGCGACGACGCCTCCATCAAACTCTCGGCCGGCAAGATCCAGCGGACCGGCGTCAAGTCGGAGCCCGCAGCGATGCGCGTGATCCG
>NZ_JBHTFN010000053.1:0-1046 GCF_042666195.1 Bradyrhizobium sp. GCM10028915 | reverse complement strand
AGCAACGTGCTGTATGACGGCACGGCGGGCGGCACGCACGCGGCGACCTCGGCGATCACCCTGGGCGCGACCCAGGGCGTCAACACCGGTGCGACTGCAACGGCTGGTGACGGCACGACGGCTCTCTCCGCTGGCATCACCCTGATCGCGAGCGGTGCGGCGACGGCGACCGGCCTGGTCGGCACCGCCCAGCCGGCCGACGGCGACACGGTCACCGTCAACGGCAAGACCATCACGTTCCGTGCCGGCGCTGCTCCTGCCGCCACTGCTGTTCCCAGCGGCTCGGGCTTCAGCGGCAACATCGTCACCGACGGCAGCGGCAACTCGACAGTCTATCTCGGCACCAGCGGTACCCCGGCTGCGACCGTGGGCGACCTCGCCACCGCGATCGATCTCGCCAGCGGCGTCAAGGTTGCGACCATCAGCGCCGGTGCGGCCACCATCAGCACGAGCGCTGGTGCGACGCCATCGGACGTCGGCACCACGACGGCCAGCAAGGTCACGCTGCGCAGCTCGACCGGTGCCGATCTCAGCGTCACCGGCAAGGCGGACTTGCTAAAGGCCCTCGGCCTGAGCTCGGCCGTCGGCGGCGGCAACGCGACGGTGAACGTGGCCCGCACCACCAGCGCGGCCTCGCTCGGTCAGTTGATCCAGGACGGCTCGACGCTGAATGTTGACGGACACGTCATCAGCTTCAAGAACGCCCCGGTTCCGGGCTCCGCGGGTGCTCCGGCCATTCCGTCCGGCTTCGGCAAGAGCGGCAACGTCATCACCGACGGCGCCGGCAACTCGACGGTCTATCTGCAGGCTGGTACCATCGGTGACGTCCTGAATGCGATCGATCTTGCCACCGGCGTTCAGTCCGCCAGCATTGCCGCCAACGGCACTGCGACGCTGTCGACCGCCTCGGGCCAGACCAACTCGTCGATCAACGCGTCGGGCCAGCTCAAGCTGTCCACCGGCGTCAACGCCGACCTGTCGATCACCGGCACCGGCAATGCGCTGAACTCGCTCGGCTTCGCCGGCAACACCGGCACCGCGACCGC
>NZ_JBHTFN010000052.1:0-72865 GCF_042666195.1 Bradyrhizobium sp. GCM10028915 | reverse complement strand
GTGATCGACGTCGGCCACTTCCTGCCGATGGCGTTCGCCGACTGGTTCACCCGCAAGGAGATGAAGCCGTCGCTGCACTCGCAATCGGTGCTGCTGGTCGACGATTCGGCGTTCTTCCGCAACATGCTGGCTCCGGTGCTCAAGGCCGCCGGCTACCGCGTCCGCACCGCGCCGACCGCGCAGGAGGGCCTGGCTGCGCTGCGCGCGCAGAGCTTCGACGTGGTCCTGACCGACATCGAGATGCCCGACATGAACGGGTTCGAGTTTGCCGAGACGATTCGCTCCGACAGCAATCTGGGTGCGATGCCGATCATCGGGCTCTCCGCGCTGGTGTCGCCGGCGGCGATCGAGCGCGGCCGTCAGGCCGGCTTCCACGACTATGTCGCCAAGTTCGACCGTCCCGGTCTGATCGCGGCGCTGAAGGAACAGACCGCGGGCGCCGCCGGTGCCTCCGAGCTGAGCCGCGCAGCAGCGTAACCAGCGGGATCAGGAGATACGCACATGACCAAGAAGACCCAGTCCGGCGAAGGCGCCATGGTCGAATACGTCACCGCGATGATCGGCGGCCAGCTGTTCGGCCTGCCGATCTCCCGCGTCCAGGACGTGTTCATGCCCGAGCGCGTCACCCGCGTGCCGCTGTCCTCGCGCGAGATCGCGGGCGTGCTGAACCTGCGCGGCCGCATCGTCACCGTGGTCGACATGCGCGCCCGGCTCGGCCTGCCCAAGCCCGAGGACGGCAAGATCCCGATGGCGGTCGGCGTCGACCTGCGCGGTGAATCCTATGGTCTGCTGATCGACCAGATCGGCGAAGTGCTGCGGCTCGCCGAGGACGGCATGGAAGAAAACCCCGTCAATCTCGACCCCCGCATGGCCAAGCTCGCCGGCGGTGTCCACCGTCTCGACGGCCAGCTCATGGTCGTCCTCGACGTCGATCGCGTCCTCGAACTCAAAACCGAAGTGCAAATGGCTGCGTGAGCCCCAAAAACATCGAAGCCGGAGAACCCAAATGAAGACGTGCTTGGTGGTCGATGATTCCAGCGTCGTGCGCAAGATCGCACGCCGGATCCTGGAAGGCCTGCAATTCGAAGTCACGGAGGCCGAGGACGGCTCCAAGGCGCTCGAGGTCTGTCAGCGCAAGCTGCCCGACGCGGTGCTGCTGGACTGGAACATGCCGGTGATGGACGGCTTCGAGTTCATGGGCCACATGCGCCGCCTGCCGGGCGGCGACCAGCCCAAGGTTGTATTCTGCACCACCGAAAATAACGTGGCTCATATCGCTCAGGCGCTCAGCGGCGGCGCCAACGAGTACATCATGAAGCCCTTCGATAAAGACATCATCGCCGACAAATTCGCAGAAGTCGGCTTGATTCCGGTCGGACAAGCCATGGTCTGAGTGTCTGGCGGAGTGTTCCAGCCAGAGTGTTCCCAGTACAGCTTCCGAGAGGCCTATCCGTGACCCCGACCGAGTATGATTATCTGCGTAAGTTCCTGAGGGATCATTCCGGGCTCGATCTGTCCGCAGACAAGCAATATCTGATTGAAAGCCGGCTGTTGCCGCTGGCGCGCAAGGCCGGGATCTCCGGCATCGGCGAGCTCGTGCAGAAGCTGCAAGGCGCTGGCTCGGGCGCGCTCGTCACCAGCGTGGTCGAGGCGATGACCACCAACGAGACCTTCTTCTTTCGCGACAAGGTCCCGTTCGATCATTTCCGCGACACCATCATGCCGGAGATCATCAAGGCCCGCGCCGGCCGCCGCAGCGTCCGCATCTGGTGCGCCGCCGGCTCCACGGGGCAGGAGCCCTATTCGCTCGCGATGAGCCTAAAGGAGATGGGTGCGGCCCTAACTGGCTGGCGCGTCGAGATCATCGCGACCGACCTGTCGCAGGAGGTGCTCGAGAAGGCCAAGGCCGGCATCTACAGCCAGTTCGAAGTGCAGCGCGGACTGCCGATCCAGATGCTGATGAAATATTTCAAGCAGATCGGCGAGACCTGGCAGATCAATCCCGAGCTGCGGGCGATGATCCAGCACCGGCAGCTCAATCTGCTGCACGATTTCGCTCAGCTCGGCACCTTCGACGTCATCTTCTGCCGCAACGTGCTGATCTATTTCGATCAGGACACCAAGATCAACATCTTCAACCGGCTGGCTCGCCAGATCGAGGGAGACGGCTTCCTGGTGCTGGGCGCGGCCGAAACGGTGGTCGGACTGACCGACACGTTCAGGCCGATTCCGGAGAAGCGCGGTCTCTACAAGCCGAACGACCCGCGCGCGGCGGCCGCCAAGCCGGTTCTTGCCGGCGCAGCGCCGCGCCTAGCGGTCATGGCGGGACGATAGGCATGGCCGAGGATGGCAAAGGCGCGGAACGCGTGACGTTCAGTCGCGGCTATGATGTCTGCATCATGGCCATCGACGGCACTTGGCGCCGCGACTGCAAGCTCAACGCGATCTCCGACACCGACGCCATCCTGACGGTGGAAGGCTCGATTCAGGGCCTGAACCTCAAAGAGTTCTTCCTGCTGCTGTCGTCCACCGGCCTTGCCTACCGCCGCTGCGAATTGGTGCGCGTCAACGGCGTCGAAATGGACATTCAATTCCTGCGGGGCAAGAACCGGAAGAAGCGGGCCGTCGGTGGCCGTGACGAGGCGGCGTGATCTTCACGTGCGTCGCGTCGCCGTTTTCCGCGACGTTGGTTCGCATTTGCTGAAACATCCGACTGAATTTGCCGTCGCGGCTTTACGTCGCCTAAGCGCGAACGGTGTATCCATTGCCGGTCTCAATCTCAGGATACGGCAATGCCCAGAAGCTCTTTCTCCTCTCTCCCGTCAAACCTGCCCGACGCCGCCGAGCGGCGCGCGCTTCAGCTTCTGGTGGTCGATGACGACGGCACACAGCGCAGCCTGATCACGATCGCGGCCAAGCAGGCCGGCCACGAGGTCACCGTGGCGCCGTCCGTGGCCGAAGCGATCGAGAAACTCCGCACCGCGCGCTTCGACTGCGTGACACTCGATCTCGTGCTAGAGGATGGCGACGGCATGGACGTGCTGGGCGAGATGGCCAAGGCGAAATTTGGCGGCGCCGTGATCGTCGTCAGCGGCATGGACGGCAAGCGCCGCAGCGCCGCCCGCAGCTTCGCCCGTTCCGTCGGGATCGAGCTCCAGAGCCTGCCCAAGCCGCTGGATCTGGCCGCGTTGCGCATCAGCCTCGCCAATCTCGGCAAGACCGCGATGGGCCTGCCGGCGATCCACACCTGGGGCGGTGTCGCCACCGACGCGATCGTGGAGCGGCACCGCGCCTGATCCGCGGCCGGCCATGCGATGAAAGAATGCGGTCGCCGCGTCGCAGCGATCGCGATCTACAGCGTACCGCTGGCCTCCGACAGGCATTCCAGGGCGTGGCCAAGGCCCGCCCGGCAGGCGTCGAGCGCGGCGATCGCCCTGGCATACCGGGGTGTGACATCGTCGAGCACGAAGACGTCGGCGGAACTTTCCGGATCGCTCCCGTGTTCTTGAGCCATGGCTGTGGCGGTCCGGCGCATGCTGCTCTCGATCTGCGAGATCAGCACGCGAAGGTCGGCCGCAATCAGCTCACGGCTCTCGACTTCGGGCATTGCCACGAAAGGCGGTAGCGGCCAAAATTAGCATGGATATTCTCCGTCCTCTGCAATTAGGCGCCTCGCCGCTACTTGTGCGTCAAGTTCATGTCCCGTACAAATACGGTGGGCCGAATCCGCGCCGAACGCCATAACGGTTGGGGCGGACGCGAGTCCTTCATGCCAACCGGATGTGTGGCACATGGCCGAACAAAGCTCTCGCGGTGAAATCTTCGTGGTCGACGACGACGCTGCCGTTCGCGACACCTTGTCGATGGTGTTGAAGGCGGCGGGCTATGAGGTGATCTGTTTTGCGGACGGCGCAGCATTGCTCTCCGTCGCGCGAAGCCGCACACCTGCAGCGGTCCTGCTCGACGTGCACATTCCCGGCAAGTCCGGGCTCGATATTCTCAATGAGCTGCACGGCGAGGACTATCCGGCACCGATCTTCATGATCTCCGGACAGGGCGATATCGCGATGGCGGTCGGGGCCATCAAGAGCGGCGCGCTCGACTTCATCGAGAAGCCGTTCCGCGGCAGCGAGATCGTCGGCCGGCTCGACGAGGCGATCGGCGCCTATGCCCGCAGGCAGTCGGAGAACGCAGCGCCGAAGTTCGGCTCGCTGCATTTCCCCGGGCGCGAGCCGTTGACGCGCAGGGAGCGCGAGGTGCTTGAGCAGTTCGCCGCCGGCGCTTCCAACAAGGAGGCCGGCCGCACGCTCGGCATCAGCCCGCGCACCATCGAGGACCATCGCGCCAACATCATGAAGAAGCTCGGTGCGCGCAATGCCGCCGATCTGATCCGGATCGTGATGACCGCGGCGCAGCGCGCGTCGTAAATTCCGTGGGCGACATTTCGTAGCCCGGATGAGCGAAGCGACTTCCGGGACGTGGCTCGTGGTGTTCCCGGGTATCGCTTCGCTCACCCGGGCTGCGGGCTCTCACCCGACGCGCCATCAACTGTTCAACGCCTTGCGGATGGCCCGCGCCAGATCCGATTTGCGATAGGGCTTCGCCAGCAGCAGAACGCCCGAATCCAGCCGGCCGTGATGGATGATCGCGTTCTCGGTATAGCCGGACGTGTAGAGCACCCGGAGATCGGGACGCGTTCTCTGCAGTTCGTCGGCGAGCTGCCTTCCGTTCATCTTGCCGGGCATGATGACGTCGGTGAACAGGAGGTCGAACGGTTTTCCGGCGGCGACGATTGCGAGCGCCTCCGCGGCGTTCGCAGCCTGCAAGGTGACGTAGCCGAGCGAATGCAGCTGTGCCAGCACGTAGTCGCGCACCAGCCGGTCGTCCTCGACCACAAGGATCGTCTCGTGTCCGCCCTCGATGGTCGCCGGCGTCACGCCCTCGCCGACCGCCGTCGGCGTCTTGCCGGGCGGCAGGTACATCTTGATCGTGGTGCCGTGGCCTTCCTCACTGTAGATCTTGATATGGCCCGCCGACTGCTTGATGAAGCCGTAGACCATCGAAAGCCCGAGTCCGGTGCCCTTGCCCGGTCCCTTCGAGGTGAAGAAGGGGTCGAACACCCTGGCCAGCATGTTGGCGGGAATTCCGCTGCCGGTGTCGCTCACGGCGATCAGCACGTAGTGTCCCGGCGGGACGTCGTTGACGCTGGCATAGACCTCGTCGAGATAGGCCGCGCCCGTCTCCACGATCAGCTTGCCGCCGCCCGGCATGGCATCGCGGGCATTGAGCGCGAGGTTGAGGATCGCGGTGGTGAGCTGGCTGGGATCGACGATCGCGACGCAGTTCTCGTCCTCGAACACCGATTCGATATGGATCTGCTCGCCCAGCGTCGGCCGCAATAATTTCGCCGTGTCGATGATCAGCGCGTTGACGTCGATCTCGCGCGGCTGGAGCGGCTGCTTGCGCGCAAACGCCAGCAGGTGCTGCGTCAGCTCGGCGCCACGCCCGGCGGCCTCGTCGATCATCTTCGTGATCGCCGCGAGCTCCGGCTCGTTGGCCACCGCGTCGGCCAGGATCTCGATCGTTCCGGTGATGACGGTGAGAATGTTGTTGAAGTCGTGCGCCACGCCGCCGGTGAGCTGGCCGACCGCCTCCATTTTCTCGGCCTGGCGGATGCGCTCGTCGGCCGCGATCTTGTCGGTCAGGTCGCGGTAGAACGAATTGAAGAGAACGCCTTCGCGTCGCTGGAGCGCCGTGACGCTGAGCTCGGCCCTGAACTCCTTACCGTCGCGTCGCCGCACCAAAAGTTCGCGCCGTGGATTAGCCAGCGATTGTTGCTCGGATTCGAGAAAGAGCTTCAGTCTGGCCCTGACGCTTTCGCGCTCACTGGGGGCGACGAAAAGCTCAATCGCATTCTTGCCGATCGCCTCCTCACGGGTCCATCCGAAGAGCTTCTCGGCCTGCGAGTTCCAACTCAGGATGGCCCCGGTGTGGTCCGTCTGGGTGAAAGCATCGAGCGAGGTCTCGACGATGTTGCGCGCAAGCTGTTCGCTCTCCCGCAAGGACTCCTGTGCAAGCCTCGCTTCTGTCATGTCGCGCCCGACAAAGAAGTAGCGCTGGGCGTGGTCGGACCAGCTGCCGAGCCAGGACAGCCAGACCTCACGACCGTCCTTGTGGAAGCAGCGGGTGTCCGCGAGCTTCAGCCGCTCGCCGCGCCTGAGCGCGCGCATCTCGTCGCGCGACTGGTCGAGATGGCCGGAATGAATGAAATCGGCGCCGCTGCGGCCGATCATCTCCTCCGGCCGGTAGCCGAGAATGGCCTCGCTGCTCGGACTGATCTGCGCGATGTGGCCGCGCGCGTCCATCACCATGATCAGATCCTGGGAGGTCTCGAAGATCTGTCGCCGTTCCTCGAGCTGCTGCTGCAGCGCCCGCTCGGCCCGTCGCGCCTCGGTCAGGCTGCGCGCGGTGCCGGAGGCGCCCACGATCTCGCCCGATGGGCCCCTGATCGGCGACAGGCTGAGTGAGATTTCGACCGGCGTGCCATCCTTGCGCAGGCGCACCGTCTCGAACCGTTCCATCGGTTCACCTCCGGCGATCCGCCGCAAATAGTCCTTGCCTTGCTCGCGTCGGTCGGGTGGGACGATGATCGAGGTGGATTTCCCGATCGCCTCATTCGCCGAATAGCCGTAGAGGCGCTCGGCGGCGGCATTCCAGCCGGTGATGATGGCGTCGAGCGATTGCATCACGATCGCTTCGTCGGAGGATTCGACGGCGGCGCTGAACAAGCGCTCGCGCGCTTCATGATGGCTTCGCGCGGCCTCGGTGCGGCGATGCTCCTCGATCTCGCGTTCAAGCGCGGTCGTCTTCGCTCTCGTTTCTTCGACCATTTGCGCGAATGCCCGCGCCAGCACGCCTTTCTCTCCGCTCGCATCGACGGGAATCTCGGCGCGCCGTCCGCTGCCGATCGCTTCCACCGCCGCGGTCAGACGCCCGATCGGCCGCGTCAATGAGCGCGCCAGCAGTACCGCAAGCAAAGCTGCGGCAAGGACAGCAAGCAGGCCGACCAGTGAGGAGGCTTTTTGAATGGCCGCCGGAACGCTACTGAACACGGATGGTGGGGCCGTCTCGATGACTGCCAACCACTCCTTGCCGGCCAGCAGTGCCGGTGCGAGCGCCGCTCCACTCGGCCGGCCCGCTTGGTCGCTCGTAAGCTGCGTGGATCCTTGCGGCAGGCCGGCCCGGGCTGCAAAGAAAGGAAAGTCCCGGCGCCAATCGTTGGCGTTGCCAAGCAATGCACCGAATTCCCGCGCACGATCAGGGTGGACAAGATAGTCGCCACGCGAATTCACGACATAGATTTCTCCTCCTGCGCTCGTGGTCGAGCGGACGCGGTCGAGCGCAGGACGCATGTCGATATTGGCGATGACGATGCCGAACGGCTTGCTATCAGGCGTGAACAGCGGAGTCGCGACGCGCAACGTCGGAATGTGAGGGTCCGTGGTTCCTCCCTGCCGCGTGGCGAGATCGACGGGCGAAACATAGATGTCGCCCGGCGCCAATCGAATCGTCTCCTGGAAGTAGGTTCGGTCGCTCTTGCGTTCCAGTTCGCCGTCGGGGACGATCCGTGCTGTTCCGTTCGGGCCGGCGCGATCGACGCGGACCAACTCGCGCTGGTCGTCGTCAAGGCCGATGATTCGAAATTGCCCGTAGCTCGGTTTCGCGTCGATCTCGGCTGCGAGCCGGGCTGCGATGCGCTCGCGCCAGGTTTGCTCGGAAACGCCGTCGACTTCGTCGAGGCCTCCACCGATGTGGGCACGGATCAGGCCGTTGATGGCCGCGGCGGAGCGATAACCGAGCAGATCGCCGCGCGCGCCGGCAACGTAGGATTCAAGATGGGTGGCCAGCAGGCTCGACTGGGCTTCAATCCGTTCCAGGACCCGCGGAATGACGGCCTGGGTGATATTGCGATAGCCGAGCCAGCCGACTGCGGCCACGGTGACCGCCACCAGCAGGATCATCGCGATGGCGAGCCGCGTAGCGAGTGTCATGGGGAAATCTGCACCGCTTCCTGAATGGCCGTGCCCGCGCTCGGTTGGAACAGAATGAAGGTTCTTGTCATCGGCGGCCGGTGCTGACATCCGGATTCCTCACCGATGCCGTCCGCGCCGCGTCCAGGCAGCCAGCGACCGCGGCGAGCAGCGCGTCGGCCCGGAACGGCTTCTGCAAGCTCGCCACCGCGCCGAGCTTGGTCGCCATCTTGAGGAAGTCCGGCTCCGCATGGGCGTCCGGCGTGAACGAACGGCCGGAAATGACGACGATCGGAATCGCCGGCTGCAGCGCCCGGATGTGGCGCATCGTCTCCAGGCCGTCCATGCCGGGCATGAAGATGTCGAGAAAGAGAAGGTCGAACTGGCCGGCCTCGAACAGCGCAAGTCCCTTGCGGCCGTCTCCGGCGACGGTGATTTGATGACCGGCCCTCTCCAGGAGCAGCCGAATCGTCATCTGCACGGCCGGATCGTCATCCACGATCAGGATGTTGGCCACGTCTGGTATCCTCCCGGGCCGGATGGGGTGTCCCAGCGACCGCAAATCAAACCATCAACTCTGAAATTGTTGCGCGGATTGCATCTGGCCTGCAAGCACTTCGCCATCGATCCCAAGATTGCTCGCAAAAGGCGAACTCGGTTGCGTCAATTTATGCACGGTGACGTGCACAAGCGCTCGCGACAACCGCGCGCCATATGCCTAGTCGGTCAAATATTCCGGATAGTGGCTTCGGATCGTGTCGAGCTCGCTCAACGTGCCCGACAGGTGCTTGCGCAGATGCTGTTGCGCAGCATCGGCGTCGCCGGCCTCGATCGCGCGCGTGATCAGCTTGTGGTGGCGGACGATGTTCTGGGCCTTGCCGGGTGAGGGCAGATGCATCCGGCGCAGCCGGTCGATATGTCCGCTACGGCTGCGCACCAGCGTCCAGAGTTCCTGCTTGCCGGCCGCGGCATAAAGCTGCGCGTGAAAATCATTGTCGCCAGCGATGAAGCTCTCGAAGTCTCCGGCCTTGGCGAATTGCTGCTGGAGCGCGATCGTGTGGTCGAGGCGTATGACCAGGGCTTCGCCGTGCTGCTGCGCGAGCAGCCGGACGATTTCGAGCTCCAGCGCCTGGCGCAGGAAATGGGCCTGCTCGGCCCGACCGACGTCGACGCGGCTGACGACGGTGGCGTGCTGCGGAAACACGTCGACCAGCCCTTCTTCCTCGAGCCGCATCAAGGCGTCGCGGATCGGCGTCGAGCTGACGCCGAATTGTGCGGCGAGATCCGTGCGCGACAGCGGCGAGCCCGGCGGCAATTCGAGCGCGAGAATGGCATTGCGCAGCCGCTCGAATACTTGCGGTGCGGCCTGCCGGGCCCGGTCGAGCCGCGCGCCGGGGCGGGGGGCTACGCGGGGCGCGGGTTCGGCTGGTTCCATGCGAAGCCCTCCGGCCAGCTTGCCTTTGATACACTAATGCATTAGTGCATTAGCAAGATCGCTCGTCAATGGCGGCCGGAGGAAACGAACAACAATGATCAAGCAATTTCAGTGTGGCCTCACGGCCGTCGCCCTGATCGCCGCAGCGGCGCTGACGGCTTCGCCAGCAAAGGCGCAGCAGAAGTCCGAGATCTCGCTGTCTCGCCAGCCCGGCATTTTCTACATGCCGAGCCACATCATGGAAAAGCAGAAGCTGATCGAGAAGCACGCCGCTCAGCTCGGGGTGGCCGGCGTCACCACCAAATGGGTCACCTTCTCCGGCGGCGGTGCGCAGACCGATGCGCTGCTCGCGGGCGGGGTCGACATCCTCAACACCGGCACCGGCAATCTGCTGCTGCTGTGGGACCGCACCCGCGGCGGCGTCAAGGGCATCGTCGCGACCTCGGCGCAGCCGATGACGCTGATCAGCCGCGACGCCAACATCAAGTCGATCAAGGATTTCGGCCCCAACGACAAGATCGCCGTGCCGACCGTAAAAGTCTCGACCCAGGCGATCGTGCTCCAGATCGCCGCCGCCGAAGCCTTTGGTCCCGACCAATGGTCGAAGCTGGACGTCAACACGGTGCAGCTCGGCCATCCCGACGCCTATGCGGCGCTGTCCAACGCCAAGCACGAGGTGCACACCCATTTCTCGATTCCGCCGTTCACCTTCCTCGAGCTGAAGAACGTGCCGGGCGCGCATGTCGTGCTGTCGTCGCCTGACGTGATGGGCGGCCCGCTCAGCCAGGCGCAGTTCTTCACCACCACGAAGTTCGCTGATACCAACCCGAAAATCATCCAGGCCGTGCGCGATGCGACCAAGGAAGCTCAGGATCTGATCCGCAGCGACACCAGACAGGCGGTCGAGATCTACAAGGAGATCACCGGCGACAAGACCTCGGTGGAAGAGCTGCTCGATCTCCTCCAGGAGCCCGGCATGATGGAGTGGAATCTCGAACCGCAGGGCACGATGAAATTCGCCGCCCATCTGTTCAAGACCGGCACGCTGAAGACTCAGCCCAAGGCCTGGACTGACTATTATCTCCCCGTCGCCCACGATCTGAAGGGCAACTGATGGCGCTGCTCGACGTCAGCTCCGTGACGCTGCGCTACAAGACCTCCAGCGCCGTCGTCACGGCGACCGAACGGGTCAGCTTCACAGTCGACAGGTCCGACCGCTTCGTGCTGCTCGGGCCGTCCGGCTGCGGCAAGTCGACCCTGCTCAAGGCCGTCGGCGGCTACATGGCGCCGAGCGAAGGCCGCATGACCATCAACGACCGCGAGATTCACGGTCCCGGCGCCGATCGCATGATGATCTTCCAAGAGTTCGACCAGCTGCTGCCTTGGAAAAGCGTGCTGGCCAACGTGATGTTTCCGCTGCTGACCGCGCGAAAATTGTCGCGCAAGGATGCCGATGCGCGGGCGCGGGCCTATATCGAGAAAGTGGGCCTCACCCGCGTGGTCGACGCTTATCCGCACACGCTCTCCGGCGGCATGAAGCAGCGCGTGGCGATCGCGCGCGGCATGGCAATGGAGCCCGACATCCTACTGATGGACGAGCCGTTCGCCGCGCTCGACGCGCTGACGCGGCGAACCTGCCAGGACGAGCTGCTCCAGCTCTGGAGCGAGACCAAATTCACCGTGCTGTTCGTGACCCACTCGATCGCGGAAGCGATCCGCATCGGCAACCGCATCCTGCTGTTGTCGCCGCATCCCGGCCGCGTCAAGGCCGAGGTGGTCGACGTCGACAAGGTCTCCAATGACGATGGCAGTGCCGGCCGGCTGGAGAAGGAGATTCACGATCTCCTGTTCGCCTCCGAAGCAACGGCGCATTGAGGGAGCCTCTCATGGGCGAAGCGAGAATAATGCTGCGTGACGCGCCGGTCGTCGGCAGCGCAGCCGAGGTCGAGCGCAAGCTGAGCGTGCCCGAGCTGTTGTGGAACGACGGCTTTGTCCGCAAGACCGTCATCATCCTGTTCCTCGCGGCGGTCTGGGAGGCCTACGGCCTCGCCCTCGACAATCCCCTGCTGTTTCCGACGCTGCACGACACGATCCTCACGCTCTACGATCGCGTCAAGGACGGCACGATTCCCATGCGGGCCTGGGCTTCGCTAAAAGTGCTGTTCATGGGCTATTCAGCCGGCATCGCGCTCGCCGCGATCTTCACCGTGCTCGCGATCTCCACCCGCATCGGCACCGATTTCCTTGAGACGGTCACGGCGATGTTCAATCCGCTGCCGGCGATCGCGCTGTTGCCGCTCGCTTTGATCTGGTTCGGTCTCGGCAACGGCAGTCTGGTGTTTGTGCTGATCCATTCGGTGCTGTGGCCGGTCGCGCTCAACACCCATTCGGGCTTCAAGAGCGTGTCCAACACGCTGCGCATGGTCGGCCGCAATTACGGCCTTCGGGGATTGCCGTACGTGGCGAAAATCCTCATCCCCGCCGCGTTCGGCTCGATCCTGACCGGCCTCAAGATCGGCTGGGCCTTTGCCTGGCGCACGCTGATCGCGGCCGAGCTGGTGTTCGGCGTGTCGTCGGGGCAGGGCGGGCTCGGCTGGTTCATCTTCGAAAACCGCAACCTGCTCGACATACCTGCGGTCTTCGCCGGCCTCTTGACGGTGATCATCATCGGGCTTTTTGTCGAAAACCTGATCTTCCGCGCCATCGAGCGGAACACCGTGCAGAAATGGGGCACCCAATCATGACCAAGAAGAAACTAACGCCCGACCAGCTCCGCAGCGCGCGCTGGTTCGCACCCGACGATCTCCGCTCGTTCGGCCATCGCTCCCGCACCATGCAGATGGGCTACGCGCCGGAGGAGTGGAAGGACCGCCCGTTCATCGCGATCCTCAACACCTGGTCGGACGCGCAGCCCTGCCACATGCACTTCAAGTCGCGCGTTGACGACGTCAAGCGCGGCATCCTGATGGCCGGCGGCCTGCCGCTGGAGCTGCCGGCACTGTCGCTGTCGGAATCGCTGCTCAAGCCGACCACCATGCTCTATCGCAATCTGCTGGCGATGGACGCCGAGGAGCTGTTGCGCAGCCATCCCGTCGACGGCGTGGTGCTGATGGGCGGCTGCGACAAGACCACGCCGGCGCTGCTGCTGGGTGCGACCTCGATGAACATCCCGGCGATCTATCTGCCGGCAGGTCCGATGCTGCGCGGCAATTGGAAGGGCAAGACGCTCGGCTCGGGCTCGGACGGCTGGAAATACTGGGACGAGCGGCGCGCCGGAAAAATCTCCGACAAGGACTGGCTCGACATCGAGGCCGGCATTGCGCGCAGCTACGGCACCTGCATGACCATGGGCACGGCTTCCACCATGACCGCGATTGCAGAGGCGATCGGCATGACGCTGCCGGGCGCGTCCTCGATTCCCGCCGCTGATGCCAACCATATCCGCATGGCCTCGGAATGCGGGCGCCGTATCGTCGAGATGGTCTGGGAAGATCTGACGCCGAAGACGATCCAGACCCGCAAGGCGTTTGAGAACGCGATCGCGGTGGCGATGGCCATGGGCTGTTCGACCAATGCGATCATCCATCTGATCGCGCAGGCCCGCCGCGCCGGTCTCGACATCGGCCTCGACGATTTCGAGATTGCGAGCCGCAAGGTGCCCGTGATCGCCAATGTGCGGCCGAGCGGCGATGCCTATCTGATGGAGGACTTCTTCTATGCCGGCGGCCTGCCGGCGCTGATGGGGCAGATCAAGCCGCATCTGCATCTCGACTGCATCACCGTCACCGGCCTGACGCTGGGCGAGAATATCGCGCATGCCGAGGTCCACAATGACGATGTGATCCGCTCGATCGACAATCCCATCTACAAGGAAGGCGCCCTCGCGGTGCTCAAGGGCAATCTCGCGCCCGACGGCTGCGTCATCAAGCCGTCGGCCTGCGCGCCGCGCTTCCTCAAGCACACCGGGCCGGCGCTGGTGTTCGACGACTATCCTTCGATGAAGAAGGCGGTCGACGATCCCGATCTCGAGGTCACCGAAGACCACATTCTCATTTTGCGCAATGCGGGGCCGCAGGGCGGGCCGGGCATGCCGGAATGGGGCATGCTGCCGATCCCGACCAAGCTTGTGAAGCAGGGCGTCCGCGACATGGTGCGGATCTCCGATGCGCGCATGAGCGGCACCAGCTACGGCGCCTGCATTTTGCATGTCGCTCCCGAATCCTATGTCGGCGGACCGCTCGCGCTGGTGCGGAACGGCGACCGCATCACGCTCGACGTCGGCGCCCGCACCATCAATCTCGACGTGTCGGAAGCCGAGCTCGACAAGCGCCGCGCCGCCTGGAAGCAGCCCGAGCGCCGCTTCGAGCGCGGCTATGGCTGGATGTTCACCAAGCACATCAAGCAGGCCAATGACGGCTGCGACTTCGACTTCCTCGAGACCGATTTCGGCGCGCCGATCGGCGAGCCCTCGATTTACTAGAGAGCGTGACATGACCAAACTTGCCGAGGCCACCCGCAACAAGCTCAAATCCGTCTCCACCGCCACCGTCGCAACCGCGTTGTTCAAGCGGGGCCTGCGCATCCAGATGATCCAGGATGTGCACCCGCTCAGTGCCGACCAGCCGACCATGGTCGGTGAAGCCTTCACGCTGCGCTATATGCCGGCGCGCGAGGATCTCAACACCATCGAGGTCTTCAAGGACCGCTCCCATCCGCAGCGCAAGGCAGTCGAGGATTGCCCGGCGGGCAGCGTGCTGGTGATGGACAGCCGCAAGGACGCGCGCGCCGCGTCCGCCGGTGCGATCCTGGTCACGCGCTTGATGAAGCGCGGTGTCGCCGGGGTCGTCACCGATGGCGGTTTTCGCGACTCGGCCGAGATCGCCAAGCTCGGTATCCCCGCCTACCACCACCGCCCAAGCGCGCCGACCAATCTGACGCTGCATCACGCCATCGAGATCAACGTGCCGATCGGCTGCGGGGATGCGCCCGTGTTTCCCGGCGACGTCATTCTCGGCGACAGCGACGGCGTGATCGTGATCCCTGCGCATCTCGCTGAGGAGATCGCCAACGAGACCTTCGAGATGACCGCGTTCGAGGACTTCGTCACCGAAGAAGTCAACAAGGGCCGCGGCATTTTCGGTCTCTATCCCGCGACGGACCCGCAGACGCTGACCGACTTCGCCGCATGGCGGAAGGCGAACGGAAGGTAAAGGCCGCGCGCCGACACCAAGCATATCAAGAAACAGGCCGGCCGCAGCAAGCGCCGGCCTTAAATCACCCAGGGAGGACTCCATGAATTTCACGCGACGCAACCTCTTGGCCGGCGCTGGCGCTGCGGCCACTTCCGCGCTCCTCGCCCGCGCCGCCGGTGCCCAGTCGTTTCCGTTCGCGCCGAACCAGCGCTACCCCGATCCCGCCGTTCAAATCCTCGATCCCAGTTTTGGAAAGTACCGGCTTTATTCCTCGACGCTCGAGCAGGTCGCGACCGGCATGCGTTGGGCCGAAGGCCCCGCCTATTTTCCCGAAGGCGGCTATCTGCTGTTCTCGGACATTCCCAACAACCGGATCATGAAGTTCGACGAGAAGACCGGGCAGACCAGCGTGTTCCGCGCCAATGCCAACTACGCCAACGGCAATGCGCGCGACCGCCAGGGCCGCCTCGTCAGCTGCGAGCACTCGGTGACCCGCCGCATCACCCGCACCGAGAAGGACGGCAAGATCACCGTGCTGGCCGAGAAGTTCGAGGGCAAGCGGCTGAACGCGCCGAACGACATCGTGGTGAAGTCCGACGACAGCATCTGGTTCACCGACCCGCTGTTCGGCATCAACGGCGAGTGGGAGGGCAAGAAGGAAAAGGCCGAGCAAGCCACCACCAACGTCTACCGCATCGCTAAGGACGGCAAGCTCAGCGCTATGCTGACCGACCTCGTCAATCCGAACGGCCTCGCCTTTTCGCCTGACGAGAAGAAGCTCTACGTGGTCGAGTGGAAAGGTACGCCCAACCGCAGCATCTGGAGCTATAATGTCGGTGACGACGGTTCGCTCAGCGGCAAGACCAAGCTGATCGACGCGGCTGACCAGGCCTCGCTCGACGGTTTTCGCGTCGACCGCGACGGCAATCTCTGGTGCGGCTGGGGCTCCAACGGTGCGCTGCAATCCGAGCCGACCGACATCGCCGGCCGCAAGGTTTATCAGCTCAAGGCCAAGTCGGAGGATCTCGACGGCGTGATGGTGTTCAACGCAGAGGGCAAGCCGCTCGCCTTCATCAAGCTGCCCGAACGCTGCGCCAATCTCTGCTTCGGCGGGCCGAAGAACAATCGCCTGTATATGGCAAGCAGCCACTCGGTGTATGCGCTGTATGTGGAGGCGCATGGGGCCGTGTGAGGCTTCGCCTCTCTCGAGGCCGTAGCCCGGATGGAGCGCAGCGCAATCCGGGGCTGTGATGTCGTCTGCACTAATCCCGGATTTCGCTGCGCTCCATCCGGGCTACGAAGTCACGCCTCCGCCATCCCCGCCGCCCACAGCGCGAACGCATAGACGATCGCGACTTCATCGAGCCGGTTGAAGCGTCCCGATGCGCCGCCGTGGCCGGCGCCCATGTTGGTGCGGAGCAGGACCGGGCCGCCGCCGCTCATGGTCGCGCGCAGGCGCGCGATCCATTTGGCGGGCTCCCAATAGGTGACACGCGGATCGGTCAACCCGCCCATCGCCAGGATCGCCGGATAGTCTTTCGCCGCGACATTGTCGTAGGGCGAATAGGACAGGATGGTGCGGAAATCCTTCTCGCTCTCGATCGGGTTGCCCCATTCCGGCCATTCCGGCGGCGTCAGCGGCAGCGTGTCGTCGAGCATCGTGTTGAGCACGTCGACGAACGGCACTTCGGCGACGACGCCGGCGAACAATTCGCCGGCGCGGTTCGCCACCGCGCCCATCAGCATGCCGCCGGCCGAACCGCCGTGGCCGACAATGCGCTTTGCACTGGTGTACTTCGCATCGATCAGCGCGCGTGCGCTGGCGGCAAAATCGTCGAACGAATTGGTCTTCTTCTCGCGCTTGCCGTCGAGGTACCAGCCCCAGCCCTTGTCGGCGCCGCCGCGGATATGGGCGATGGCATAGACGAAGCCACGGTCGACCAGCGACAGGCGGTTGGCGCTGAACGAAGCCGGCATCGCCATGCCGTAGGAGCCGTAGCCGTAGAGCAGCAGCGGCGCCGCGCCGTCGAGCGTGAGTCCGCGGCGATGGAGGATCGAGACCGGCACCTCGGCGCCGTCATGCGCTTTCGCCATGATGCGGGTGGTGACGTAGTCGCTCGCATTGTGGCCGGACGGGATCTCCTGCCGCTTGCGAAGGGTGCGCGTGCGCTTGACCATGTCGTAATCGTAGACTTCCGACGGCGTCGTCATCGACGAATAGGCGAAGCGCAAATTGGTCGTCTCGAATTCGTAGGAGCCCATCGTATCCAGCGAATAGGCCGCTTCGTCGAACGCGATCGCGTGCTCCTCGTTCGAGGCGAGGTCGCGGATCACGATGGACGGCAGCGCGTTGGCGCGCTCCAGCCGCACCATGTGGCCGGCATAGAGATCGAGGTCGATGATGTAGATGCCCGGGCGATACGGGATCAGATCGCGCCAGTTCTTGCGCTCGGGTGAGGCGAGCGGCGCGGTGACGATCTTGAAGTCGATGGCATCGTCGGCGTTGGTCAGGATGAAGAGTTCGTCGCCACGGTCGGCCAGCGAATATTGCACGCCTTCCTTGCGTGCCGCGACCAGGCGCGGCGGTGCGTCGGGGTGGGCGAGGTCGATCAGCCGCTGCTCGGAGGTCTCGTGGTCGCCGCCCGCGATCACGCAGAAGCGGCCACTGGTGCTCTCTTGCAGATGGGTGAACCAGCCGGAATCCTGCTCCTCGTAGACCAGCGTGTCGTCGGCTTGCCCAGTGCCGAGCTTATGCCGCCACGCCTGCATCGGGCGGTGGTTGTCGTCGAGCTTCACGTAGAAGAACGACGTCGCATCCTTGCTCCAGACCACGCCGCCGTCGGTCTCCTCGACGACGTCGTCGAGGTCCTTGCCGGTCGCCCAGTCGCGCACGCGGATGGAGAAATACTCCGAGCCCTTGGTGTCGGCGCTCCAGGCCTGCAGCCTGTGGTCGTTCGAGTGCCGGCTGCCGCCGAACTTGAAGTATTCATGGTCCTTGGCGAGCGCATCGCCGTCGAGCACGATGTGGCCCTCGCCGCCGTCGCGCGGCATACGGCCGAACAGCTCGTGCTGACCGCCCTCGCGGAATTTGCGGAAATAGGCGAAAGGACCATCCGGCGACGGCACGCTGGAATCGTCCTCCTTGATCCGCCCCCGCATCTCGCGCACCAGCGTTTTCTGGAGCGCCGCGGTATGGCCGAGCAGGCTCTCGGTGTAGCCATTTTCTGCGTCGAGATATTTGCGGATGTCGGGATCGAGCACCGCGGGGTCGCGCAGCACCTCCTGCCATTTCTCGTCCTTCAACCAGGCATAGTCGTCGGTCACGGTGATCCCGTGTCGCGTGAAGGAATGCGGCCGGCGCGGCGCGAGGGGGGGCAGGGAAGGTGTTTTGGCTTGTGTCACTCGATCCTCATTCAGATGCGTGTTTCACCTTATATCGTCCCGCTTCCGTGAATTGCCAGCGTCGCTGCGGGCGTCGTCGCCGGGTTGTTGACGGGCCGCTTGTATGCTTTAGGGGCCGGGTCTTTAGTCCTGCCGCCGGTCCAGCCTGATGTTGTTCAATTCCTACCCGTTCATCCTGCTGTTCCTGCCCGTCGCGCTGGCTGGCTATTTCTGGCTCGGGCGGCGCAGCAATCTGGCCCCGGTGATCTGGCTGGCGGCGGCCTCGCTCACCTTCTATGCCATTGGCAACTGGCAGTTCGTGGCCCTGTTGCTGCTATCGATCGCCTTCAACTACGGCATAGGCCACCTCCTCATCGTGGCCAAGCTTACTTCGTCGCAACGAAAGGTGGCACTGGCCCTCGGCGTCGCCGGCGATCTTCTCGTACTTGGCATCTTCAAATATGCCGGCTTCGTCACCGAGAACGTCAACGCGCTGGCCGGCACGCACTTTGCGGTCCACATCCTGCTGCCGGTCGGCATCTCCTTCTACACGTTCACCCAGATCGCGTTCCTGGTTGACGCCTGGCGCGGGCAGGTCGCGGCCTACGCGCTGCCACACTATGCGCTGTTCGTGACCTACTTTCCGCATCTGATCGCGGGGCCAATCCTTCACCACAAGGACATGATCCCGCAATTCGAGCGGGAGGAAACCAAGCATCCGCATGCGCATCTGATCCTGTGCGGCCTCATCATCTTCGCAATCGGCCTGTTCAAGAAGACCTGCCTTGCCGATGGCATCCAGCCGCTGGTCGCGCTCGCCTTCGATGCGCGCGCGCCGAGTTTTGATCAGGCCTGGCTCGGTGCACTCGCCTACACGTTCCAGCTCTATTTCGACTTTTCCGGCTATTCCGACATGGCGATCGGGATATCGCTGATGTTCGGCATCTTCCTGCCGGTCAATTTCAACTCGCCCTACAAGGCCACCAGCATCGTCGAGTTCTGGCGCCGCTGGCACATGACGCTGTCGCACTTCCTGCGCGACTATCTCTACATCCCGCTCGGGGGCAACAGGCGCGGGCGCGTGCTGCGCTACATCAACTTGCTGCTCACGATGCTGCTCGGCGGGCTCTGGCATGGCGCGGCCTGGACTTTTGTCATTTGGGGCGCCCTGCATGGCGCCTATCTCTGTATCAATCACGCTTTCAACGCGCTGGTGCCGAATGTTCCGAAGTGGCTCGCGCACACGACGCGTGTCGCCGGAGCCGTGCTGACATTCCTCGCCGTCGTTGTCGCCTGGGTCTTCTTCCGTGCCGAACGGGTCGATTGGGCAATGCGGATTGTGAATGCGATGGCCGATCCCTCCAACATCGTGTTCGGCCGCGAGGAGATTGCGGCGTCGGTGATGGTCACGATCTATGCCGCGCTGGTGTGGCTGGCGCCGAACACGCAAGGACTCATGGGGTACGACCACGCCAATCGCAGGGTCGGCGATGGCCTGATGTCCGGACGGATGCGACCGCTGGTCCTCTATGGTGCGTCGCTGGTGCTTGCGTTCGGGATTTTGGGTATCCAGAGCCACAGCGAATTCATCTATTTCCGGTTCTGATGCGCGGCGCGTTCACATATCCAGGGCGTCTTCTCCTTGCGAGCATCGCGTGCGTGCTGGGCGCGGCTGCGCTCACCTATGTCATTGATCCCCTGCAACTGTTTCGGCCCTCGCGTCTCGTCGCGCCGTTCTATTCCGATGACACGCGCGTGCAGAATGCCGGACTGATCCGCAGCCAGTCGTTCGATACCGCCTTCATGGGTACCTCGCTCGCGATCCATTTCCGCCAGAGCGACATCGACCATGCCCTCGGCGTGCACTCGCTCAAGTTGGCGATGACCGGCTCCAATTCGCGTCAGCAGGGCTTTGTACTCGAGCAGGCCATCGACCGCGGCGCGAAGCGCGTGATCTGGGCGATGGACGATTTTATCTTTGTCGATGCTGCCGACATCGAGACCGATCCTTATCTCGCTGCCGATCTCTATCGCGAGACGGCAAAGGGGATCGCGTCCTATCTGTTCAGTGCGGCGATGGCGAAGGAATCCCTGTTCGCATTGCTGCGGTCGGTTCCGCCGCTGCGGGAGCCGCTGACCCGGGCGGCGCCTTTTCTGCCCGTCAAGTTTGCGCTTGAAGACGTCGACGACATTTATGCGTTGCCGCGCGATATCGACGTCGCGCGCGCCTATAATGCGAAAAGGACGCTCGCGGCTTTCGCCTATATCACCGATCCCGTGCGCAGCCGTTTTCTCGGCGAAGGCTATCGTTACGATGCGATGGTCCGGCATTTCGAGCGTGACGCCGTCGGCCTAATCGCGCGCCATCCGGACGTGACCTTCGACATCTACTTCCCGCCCTATTCGATCCTGCAATTCGTCGCGATGCGCGACGCTTCGCCTGCGACGCTGAAAATCGTCACGGACCTCACGGCCGTCATTGCGCAGCGCCTGACGCAGCTTCCCAATGTGCGTCTGTACGATTTCCGGGCGATCAAGGACGTGACGCACGACCTCGACAATTACGGCGACGTCATCCACCATTCGCCGGTGATCGATGCGAAGGTGCTGTCGTGGCTGGCGCGTGGGGAGTATCGGGTCGATCCGACGGCGCCACTTGCCTCGCTGGACGCGTTGAAGGCGCAGGTCGCGGCGTATCGGTTCCCGCCGCTGCCGTAGCCCGCATGAGCGAAGCGACATGCGGGGACTCGCGCAAGAATCCCGGGTGTCGCTTCGCTCACCCGGGCTACAAGATTGCTCCCACAAGAGAAGGAAAAGGCGTCTACACCGCCACCTCTTCGCCGAGATACGCGACCGCCGCTTCGAGCCCGCCTTTGCCGTGCGGGATCTTCAGCGCGTTCAGCCCGATCTCGATCACGCCCAACGTGCCGAGCAGCATCGGGGCGTTGACGTGGCCCATATGGGCGATGCGGAAGGCTTGTCCCGAGAGATCGCCGATGCCGGTGCCGAGCACGACGCCGCACTTCTCCTTGCAATAGCGTTGCAGGATTGCCGGATCGTGGCCGTTGCTCATGGTCACCGTGGTCACGGTGTTGGAGCGTTCGCTGGCTTCGGCGACGTTGAAGCCGAGCACCTGGCCTTCCGACCACGCGCCGACCGCGCGGCGTGCGGCCTCGCCGAGCAGGCTGTGACGTCGGAAGGCGTTCTCCAGTCCTTCCTCGTGCAGCAGGTCAATGGCCTGGCGCAGCGCGAACAGCAGATGCACCGGCGCGGTGCCGGCATATTTGCGATAGTGCTCGCTGCCCTCGCGCTCGCTCCAGCTCCAATAGGGCGTGCTCATGTTGGCGGTCTTCTGCACCTCGCGCGCGCGCGCGTTGGCCGCGACGAAGCCGAGGCCGGGCGGCGTCATCAGGCCCTTTTGCGAGCCCGACATCGCGACGTCGATGCCCCATTTGTCCATCTCGAACGGCATGCAGCCGAGCGAGGCCACAGTGTCGACCATGTACAGCGCCGGATGGCCGCTGGCCTTGATCGCCTTGCCGATCGCCTCGATGTCGTTCTGCACGCCTGAGGCGGTGTCGACCTGGACGACGACGACGGCCTTGATGGTGTGCTCCTTGTCGCGGCGCAGGCGCTCCTCGACCTCGTGCGGCCGCACCGCGCGGCGCCAGTCGCCCTTGAGCACCTCGACCTCGGCACCCATCAGCGCCGCGGCATGGCCCCAGCCGATCGCGAACCGTCCGCTTTCGAGCACCAGCACCTTGTCGCCGCGCGACAGCACGTTGCTCAATGCTGCTTCCCAGGCGCCGTGACCGTTGGCGATGTAGATGTAGGACTTGCCCTTGGTGGCAAACAGTTTCGAGATGTCACTGAGCAGGCTCTCGGTCAGATCGGTCATCTGTTTGGAGTAGATGTCGATCGCCGGACGATGCATCGCCCGCAGCACCTCGTCGGGCATATTGGTGGGCCCGGGGATGGCCAGAAATTCCCGGCCCGCGCGAACGGTCATTGCTGTTGGTCCTTGTTGCCTGAGAATAGGATGGTGGGTCGCTGATTCACACTTTTACGCGGCGCCGCGGTGCAAGAAAAGGCCGGAAAACGCAGGTCTGACGTGGGTTATCTCTTAGTCTCGCGGCAGCCCGCATCCTCGGCTTCCTCCACCGAGCAGAACCAGCGCGTGCCCTTGCTGATCTTCATCTTGATCTGCGCATACCAGCGGCTGGTCGGCCGGTGATAGATGCACTCGCCGGCGCTGTTGACGTTGCCCTTGATGGTGCAGTCCGGCGAGGGCGCGACCGGGCCCGAAGCCGAAGCGAGCAGGATCGCATGTGCGCCATCGGGCGGCTTGGTGGCGCCGAGGATGGTGGTCTTCTTGTTGCGCTCGCGCCAGTCCCAGGGCGCGATGAAGGCGCCTTGCCACATGCCGGCTTTTGCCTCCCGCGCGGCGGCATCATCGGCTTCGTAGTCGCGCGAGACGCGGGTGTAGGCCAGCGCCCAGCCTGCGCGCACCAGCCATTTCTGGATATCCTCGCCGCCGACGTCGCAGCGCGCCACGGTGCGGCCGCGCCGGTCGATCGACCGCGCATGGCAGACCCAGGTCTTGCCGTCGGCGTATTTGGCGAGCTCGTCGCGGGCCGCTATGCCGCAGGTCCAGCGCTCGCCCTTGTTGTTGAGGCAGAGCTGGTCGACCGCGGGGGCGTCGATGCCGCCGAGCCTGATCCGAGTGTTGCCGATCACCACCGCGTCGCCGGCGCGGACCTTCGCTGTGCCGGTGATGTCGGCGGCCCGCGCCGGCGATGGCAAGCCGGACAAGGAGAAGCCAAGCAATGACAGCGCAATCAGGGGTTTTCGCAACATGCCGGCCCGCGTGTGATGAAAACTGCGATAGACCTCGCAATTGTGGTCGGCTTTTGTCCGCTCGGCCAGCATATGCCTGGCAATTGGGCTTTCAACTTCCTGTCATCGGGCGAAGTTTAGTAGGGGTGGGTTAGCCGAAGGCGTAACCCACCTCTTTCGTCTCCATCGGCGGCAGAAGTGGTGGGTTACGCTTCGCTAACCCACCCTGCGCGACCTCATCCCCGCGCCATCGCCCGCTTGGCCACCGCCAGCGCCATCAGCACGAACGCCGACGTGACCTCCGGACCGCCCACCAGGATCCGCGTCGGCGTCTTCATCTTGTTCCACTCATAGGCGCGGAACGGGCCGCGGCGGCCGCCTTCGCCGACGCTCGCGACGATCACGTTCAGCGCCGGCGCAAAGGCGCGCGGGTCGGCGCCGAGATGGCCGAGCGCGATCAGGGCGAGCGCTGCGTCGAACACGTTCATTTCGGCGGCCATCAACTCGCCCTTGACGTAGGAGAGCACGCGGTGGCGGATGAAATCGAAATCGCCGTCGGGATCGATGATCGCCTGCGCCGCCAGCGGCAGCGCCAGGAAGGCAGCATAGCAGCGACCGAAATAGGCGCTGTAAAGCTCAGGCAAATAGTAGATATGCGAGCGCGGATTGGCGAAGGCGCCGCTCGCCGCCAGCCGCTTCTGGAAGCCGAGGATGCGATGCACGGTGGCGAGCCGCGCCGGCGTCTCCAATACTTTCCAGCGCGCGAGGTTGCGAAAGCTGACCTCGAGAATGTCGAGATTGAGCGTCGGATCGAGATCATTGCCATAGGGCCGCTCGCCCTTGAGATTGTCGATCCAGGTCGCAACCCCGCCCTCGTAATCGATATTGTCGTTGATCGGCACGGTCACGCGCGGCTCGTTGACGCCGGCGCGCACCTGATAGCCGGCATAGAAATCCAGCAGCGGCTGGTCGAGGATCGGATCGGTGCAGCCGGCCTGCGTCGCCGCGGAGATCGAGCACGCCGTGGTGTCGCAATCCGGCACGTAGACGCCGAAGCCGAGGTCCTGCTTGATCTGGGCGAAGTACCGTGAGAAGCGCGGATGCGGTGCCGGCGCGAGCGCGGTGATGACGTTGAACCGCGCCCCGTCGATGCCCTCGACCTCTTCGCGGCTGATGTTGACGCAGAAATCGACCATATCGGCAACCGCGCGCTCCGCCGCCATCTTGTCGGAGAGCGAGGCGAGACCGGTCTCAACGTAGCTCAACAGCGCCTCGATGAAGAACGCGTCGTAATAGGCCGAGCGGTGGCGGATCTGCACCGGCTCCCACATCGGTTCGGCAACCCCTCGCCAGGGCGGATTGACGACTGCGCGCGCCGGAGATCGCGCGATGAAGACACGGGCGAGGTTGAACAGCAGCGAGGAGTTCTTGTAGCCGCGCGCGTTGAGACCCGTGAGCGCCATGGTCAGCTCTCGGCCGCGGAAATCGGGATCGCCGATCAGGTTGAACGCGGCGTAGGTCGGCAGAAAGCCATTTTTGCGGTACGAGCCCAGCAGATGCTGCGCGCAGTCGCGGATCACGCCGTCGATCTGCGATTGTTGCGGCATGGCGCCGGTGAACATGGCCGGCGGCGGCTTGGGATGATCCAGCGCGATGCTGTCGACGAGATCGGCGACGGGCTGGCCGACCGCCGCCCAATTGGGCTCGGCCTCGTCGCGGGCGCGCACTAGGGCCTGGCGCAGCCGGGCCAGTTTGCCTTCGTCGCGCAGCTCGGGCAGCCCGGCCCGGCGGAGCAGCACCCGCAATGCGGGATTGCCGAGCGCGGTCTTGTAGAACTTAGGCAGATGCGGATCGCCGCTGGCCGCAACAGACAGTACGGGATCGCAGACGTCGTAAAGCGAGGGGCCGTCCTTCCGCGCCGTCAGCGCCCGGCAGGCGGCGCCGGCAAAATATTGAAAGCTCATGAAATAACCTGGTCGCGGGAATTGGCCGGGGGGCCGGCCGGCGCGCTCCCAGCCGCGCGCCACCCCCTGCAAGTCGTTGAAAAGCTACCCGGATTCGCAGGAAATACAAATGTGATGAGGGTCACAGAAAAAGCCGGCACGAAGCCTGCATAATCAGGCTCCGGAAGGCTACGGGGACGCAAAAAAATCACACATTGGGCAGTAAAAATTCGCTCATGTTTCCAGAGACTTAGCTCAAATTTTCGGCGATCTATTGCGGGGGAGGCGATATCCGGTTAAGGCTTTGTTTGGTGCGGCGCCGCAAATTGCGCGCAATTCGGGGGCACACCCCCGGCCAATCCCTCAAACCCAAAGACGCTATCGCGCTACTCAAACAGTGTGCGCGTGTTTGGCTGGTCTTTGGCACTGACAGGAATGACGCGAGATGAATGTAACGCAGCTCGACATTTCCCGACGCACGATCGCGGTGGCCGCAGCCCTCATCGGCACGGTCTCGCTCGTGATCGGCGCCCATGCTGCCCTCAATATGAGGGCGCTCGATGCCGCCAAGGCCGTCTCGACCGACCAGGTCACCGGCTCGATCGGCCAAGCCTCGCGTCTCGCCCTCGTCATCGGCAATGGACATTACCCCGACGCCAGCGCGCCGCTGACGCAGTCGATCAACGACGCCCGCGCGCTGTCCTCGTCGCTGCGCAAGAACGGTTTTGACGTCGACATGGTGGAAGACGCGACCAAGGACGACATGGTCCGCGCCGTCAATCGCCTGAAGTCCCGGATCAAGCCCGACACCGTCGTCATGCTGTTCTTCGGCGGCTACGGCGTGCAGGCCGGCCGCGAGAGCTACATGCTGCCGGTCGATGCCGTGATCTGGAAGGAAAGCGACGTCCGCCGTCACGGCGTCTCCATCGAGGGCGTGCTCGACATGATGAAGGAGCAGGGCGCCAAGGCCAAGCTCGTCGTGGTCGACGCCTCCCGCCGCAATCCCTATGAGCGCCGCTTCCGCTCCTACAGCCACGGCCTCGCGCCGATCAGCGCGACGGACAATGCGCTGATCCTCTCCTCGGCTTCGCCGGGCAAGGTCGTCGACGACGGCAAGGGCGAGCACAGCGTGCTGGTCAGCGAGTTCCTCAACAACCTCAATACGCAGGGCAGCGCCGAGAGCGTCTTCAACAAGACCCGCCTTGCCATCTCCCGCGCCAGCGAAGGCGACCAGGTCCCGACCGTCTCCTCCTCGCTGCTCGAGGACGTCCATTTCGGCGAAGCCGGCGGCTAGTTTTTCTTAGGTTCTGCGAAGTCTCGTGCCCCGGACGCGGCGCATCATGCAATGATGCGACGCAGAGCCGGGGCCTAGTTTTTAAGCTTATCGCTTGGACGAGAGATGGGTCCGGCTCTGCGCGGCAGCGTCACACGCTGCAGCGCGTCCGGGACATGAGCAATCCTACTTCGCCGCTTCCGTGGCCATCACCGTGCGCACCGGATCTCCTTCGCGCAGCAGCGCGCCGGCGCGGGCGACGACGATATCGCCCTCGTTGAGGCCGTCGCGAATCTCGATATTGCCGCCCGACATCAGTCCGACCTCGACGCGCTTGGTCTCGACGCGGTTGCGGCGGATCACCTGCACGACGGTGCCGGCGGAGGAATACTGCACCGAGGTCAGCGGCACCGCGACGTTGCAGCTCTGGCCCGACTTGATCAGTGCGCGCCCGCTCGCATTCAGCAACAGCCGCTTCTGCGAGGAGATGCCGATATAGACCATGCCCTGCTGGATGTTCGGCTCGACCGTCGGGCCGATGCGGCGCACCTTGCCGTCGATATCGCCGGCGCCGGCGATGCGCACGGTCGCCACCTGGTTGACCGCGAGCTTGCGCATATCGCTGGTCGCGACGAGGGCGACGAGATCGTACTCGCTGCGCGCCACGATCGTGAACAGCGCCTCGCCCTTGGCGGAGGCGAGGTTGCCGATCTGCGCGGTCGACGTCGCGATCACGCCTGCCACGGGGGCGGTGACCTGAAGCGTGCCGCCCTCGGGCAGTGCCAGCCGCGCCAGCACCTGGCCTGCGGTGGTGGTGTCGCCGGCTTCCGCCAGCACCTCTGTCACCTTCAGGCCGGGCCGCTCCGGCCGCACCGAGCTTGCCTCGCGCGCGATGATGGTGCCGGTGCCCTCGACGATGTCGGAGAAACAGGATTTTGCGACCTTCAGCACCGTGACCGCCGGCCCCTTGGGCGCGTCGTCATCGGCGGCGGCAGCGGGCTGGGCCGACAGCAACAGCAGTCCGGCGAGCGCAACGAGATGTCTGGAAACAGAACGCGCAGGCAATGATCGCATGGGTCATTCCGGTTGGGGCCTTGACGGCCTCATCGTTAGCAGAAGCGATCGCTGCGAGCCAAGGGCACGTCAGGGCCGGCCGGATGAGAATGCCGCAGCAGCACGGGCGGCGCGATGCCGCCCGTTGAATTAGTCGCCGCACAAGCAAAGAGGTTCGTCGGCCGCCCAACAAACGCGTCATGCCCGGGCTTGTCCGGGCATCCACGTTCTTTGTGCCGCGTAGCTAGGCGTGGATGGCCGGGACAAGCCCGGCCATGACGACGAGGAGGTACCAGCGCCCGCTCACGGCAGGCTCAAAAACTCCACCCAGTTCGGCTTCTTGCCGGTGGCGTAGGATTTCAGCTTGGTCAGCACCCCGCTGCTCTGGTCGATGGCATAGACCGTCATGCTGTCGGAGAGCTCGCCCACGGCGGCAAGGTAGCGCCCGCCGGGATCGATATGGAAGCCGCGTGGCTGCTTCTCGGTCGGCACGCTGCCGATGGTGGTCAGCTTGCCGGTGGTTGCATCGACCTTGTAGGCGGTGAGCGTGCTGGTGGTGCGCTCGGAGGCGTAGAGGAAACGGCCGTCGGGGGTGATTTGGATGTCGGCTGCCCAGGGCTTTCCGGTAAATCCTTCGGGCAGCGCGCTGGTGCGCTGGATCTCGTCCCATGCGCCGCCCTTGGCCTCATAGGCGAACGCCGCGACGTCGCCGTTTAGCTCGTGCAGGAGATAGACGAACTTGCCGTTGGGGTGGAACACGAAATGCCGGGGTCCCGATTTCTCCGGCACCTTGTGGGCCGGCGGATCGCTCGGCGTGAGCGTGCCGGTCGTGGCATCGAACGTGAAGGCCAGGATCTGGTCGGAGCCGAGATTGGTCGCGAACGCGAAGCGGTTGTCGGGCGAGGGCAGGAAGGCGTGCGCGTTCAGCCCGGTCGGGATCACCTGCTTCGGTTCGCCTGCGACGCCGTTGGCGAGCAGCGGATTCAGCGCGACCTTGTTGCCGCCATAGGAGGCGCTGAACAGGAATTTGCCGCCGCGGTCGATGGCGATGTAGGCCATGCTGTCGGCGAGCGGGCCGTTGCCGATATGGCTGAGCTGGCCGGTCTTCGGATCGATCGCAAAGCTCACCGCGAGAAACGGCTGCGAGCGGACACCGGCGATCAGCACGCGATGGTCGGGCGTGATCGCGAGCGGCGTCGAGGAGCCGAGCTTTTCGACGCCGGTGAAGCCGGCCGTCTGCACGGGCGTCATCTCGCCGCTCTCGGCCATCTTGAACACGCTGATGTCGTTACTGTCGGCATTGCCGACATAGGCGAACGTCTCGGCCATGCCGGCGCGGACTCCAGAAATGAGAGTGAGGAAAGCAAGCGTGGTGGCGATCGCGGCGCGGGGTACGCCGGATCTGATGCGTCGGGTCGATCTCAACATGGGGTCCTCCTGGATGCCGGTGCGGCATTTGTCGTTTTGCCGGCGAGGATAGCGGCAGCCGCCCCGCCGCGCCAAACTCCAATGGGGATCGATCGATGCCGAAATGGTATCGGTGGAGGTCTACCGTATGGCCGCTGTGCGCGAGGGCAGATGGAGCCCGGGCCGGGTGTGGGGCGGCCCGAGCACGGTCCACACGGTGACCGCGAGCAGCGCGCAGGTCAGGATCGTCCAGGCGACGAGTCGTTTCCGCATCAGGCCGAATCCGTCAGTCATATGAAGAGAATGCTCCCGGGGAGCGGGCTTGGCGATCGTGCACTGCAAATCGCGGCGATCCTATGAACTCGTTCACAGGCGAACCGAACCAATGCCGCGCGAGCGCATTGAACCGGCATGCCCCGTGAAAACGATCTCGAAGGTAAGCCCGACATGGGCGGCAAGCATGGCGGTCAGGCCGGCCAGCCCAAGTCGCCGCCGCGCCCGCGTCAGGGCGAGCGCGATGAGGACGTCGTGGCAAAGCGCCACACCGGCCAAACCGATCCCAACTCCGCGCCGACCAAACCAAAATAGCATCTCGCCCGCGCTGCACTCGCACCGGGAACGGCAGCCTCGTCTTGCCGTTACCCTGATCCCGCGGCGGATCAGATCGAAACGGAGGCTGGCACGTGTTTTGGATTTATTGGGACACCGCCTGGTCGCTCATCATCAGCGGCATCATGTTCGCCACCATCGTCGCCCATCCCGACTCCGAGTTCGTCGAGATCCACGCGGCCAAGCAGGTCAAGTGAGCCCGCGCCGGCCGGTTTGACGGCGCATGATCGCATGCTGCGCCGAGACGGGACGAAGGTTGAGACCTCAAATCATGCTGCCGGGCATGAAGCAGCGGATCATGGCGCGGCCGTTGACGTAATACGGCCAGACCATGGTGCGGCCGACGCGGTTTGGCTCGGTGATCACGGCGTCGTCGGGCACCTCGATCCAGTCGCCCAGGAGTCTCACGCGATAATGTCCGTTGCTGGTGTCCCAGTCGACATCGTCCAGCGCCGTGCCATCGGCATCGGCACAGCAGGGACCGCCGCCCTTGCTGCGCAGGCTCTCGAACCAGCCCTTGAGGGGCGAGTTCGCGTAGCGACCGTCGTCGCGGGCCTGCACGGATGGGCCGATCATGGCGGCAACCGCCACGAGAGTGATCATCCTGAATGCCGCGCTCGCCATGTCGCCTCGCTCGATCTCGCGCGCGCACGAACGCAGACGAGGAGCCGCCTGCGCTGCACGCGACGCAATGCTGGCTGGCGCCGCCGACCGGTTCCAGCCGTCTCAGCGGGGCGATAACCGCGAGGGTCGATGTTTGATCCTATTTTCAAGGGCGCGGACTTGTCGAGTCCGCGCCCTGCTTCAGCTCCAACCCGGCAAGCGGTCAGTAGTCCCAGAACACCGGCACCCAACGGAAGGCGTCGCCGTCGGCTGCCACCCGGCCCACGGACGGGAACGGCAGGTGCGTGGCCACCAGCATTTCCCCGGTCTCGGCAAGCTGTCGCAACAGACGGATGCGAACGCGCGCGGCCTCCTCGGGGTCGTGTTCGAACCCGTTAAACCAGTCGGGTTGCTCGAACCCGACGGCAAACACGGCGTCGCCGGCGAATGTCAGCGCATCATCGCCGGACGCCATGCGAACCACGCTATGTCCGGGGGTGTGACCGCCGGTGCGACGGGCGATGACGCCAGGTGCAATCTCGTGCTCGTCATCGAACAGCCTCAGCTGACTGCCGTACTCCTTCAGGAAATGCTTGGCGGTCGATCGAAGCGCGTCCGGAAAGCCTTCCGGCATGGCAGTGCGGGAGAAATCCGGCTTTTCCCAGAACTTGACCTCGGCGGCCGCGACGTGGATCCGCAGGTCCTTGCGCAGCTGCTGCTTCACGCCGTCGACCAGCAGGCCGCCAATGTGGTCCATGTGCAGATGAGTCAGCACCAGATCGGTCACCGCCGAAAGATCGATGCCGGCGGCCGCCAGTCGCCTGATCAACTGCCCGGCGCGCGGCAAGTTCAGGTTCGGATCCGAACCCAGTCCGGCGTCGATGAGGATGGTCTTGCCGCCGCTGCGAACCATGACGGCGTTCAGCGCCCAGTCGAAAGCGTCCTGCGGCAGGAACATGTCGTGCAGCCAGGTCGCCCGCACCGCCGGGTCGGCGTTGTGTGCGAGCATCTTGGTCGGCAGCGGCAGCACGCCGTCGCTGACCACCAGCACGTCGATCTCGCCGATCTTCAGTGCGTAGCGCGACGGAACGAGCTCTTCGGGTCCCGATGACACGGGATATGAGGTGTTGTGCAGATTCATGTTGGTCTCCTGTTTCAAGGTTGAGGCACTTGGTTGGTGTTGACTCTGGCTGGTCCTGGTTGAGCAGGCCGCGCCGCCAGCGAGAGCGCGGCCGTCATCGCTTGGTGAGTTAGAGGTTCGTCACGCGCTCATTGCGCGGTCCAGCCGCCATCGACGGAGATCGTCGTCCCCGTGATCTGGTCGGCCGCGGCCGAGCACAAGAAGGCGACGGTGCCACCGATCTGCTTAGGGGAGGCGAAGTCCAGCGATGGCTGTTTTTCGGAGAGAAGCTCTTCGGCCGCTTGCTTCTGGCTGATGCCTTTCTCCGCCGCGATGTCGCTAATCTGTTTCTCCACGAGCGGCGTGCGCACCCAGCCGGGACAGACCGCGTTGCAAGTGACGCCGCTGCCGGCGGTTTCGAGGCCTACCACCTTGGTGAGGCCGACGAGGCCATGCTTGGCCGCGACATAGGCTGCCTTGTGGGTGGATGCGACGAGACCATGCGTGGAAGCGATGTTGACGATGCGACCCCATCGCTGCTTTTTCATCTGGGGCACGGCCGAAGCGATGCCGTGAAATGCGGCCGACAGGTTGATGTCGAGAATGGCCTTCCACTTGGCGGGCGGAAACTCCTCGACCGGTGCGGTGAACTGGATGCCGGCATTGTTGACGAGGATGTCGAGCCGTCCGAAGTTCTCGATGGTTGCCGCGATCATTCCGCGCACGGCCTCACCATCAGACATGTCGGCGCCGTCATACGCGACGCGGACGCCGTCCTCGCGTTCGATGCCGCTGCGGATCTTCTCGATCTCCCCCGGATCTCCAAAACCGTTCAGGACGATATCGGCGCCGAGCCTGGCCAGTTCTCTTGCGATCCCGAGGCCAATGCCGCTGGTCGATCCGGTGACGATCGCTACTTTGCCTTTCAACATGAAAAACTCCTTTCGATGATGGTTGCCGGCGACGTCAATCGCGGCGGTGAATGTCGTGGGTGACGTGGGAGCGGTGACGGGCGAGCTCGGCGATGGCGCGCATTTCGGGATCGTTTCTTGCGGCGTCCGGCAATCTGTCGATCGTCCGCTGCAGCGCCTGCCGCATCTCCTGCATCCGTAGCGCCTGGTCGGTGACGGCGCGGGTACGACTGGAATACTGAATGTCCTTCTGCCGGCTCGACACCTCCATCATGTCGTGCGGCACGCGGCCCCGCGCCGACCAGAGATCGATCTGGAACGTCAGCGTGTCTTTCGCATCGCCCGACAGGACGCGAGAGAGAGGCGTGTTGGAGACCACGCCACCATCCCAGTAGTGCTCGGAGTCGATTTCGACGGCGGGAAATCCGGGCGGCAGCGCGCCCGAAGCCATGAAGTGTTTCGGACCGAGCCGCCGCTCGGCTGTGTCGAAATAGGTGAGATTGCCGGTGCGGACGTTGACCGCGCCGACGCTGACACGCACTTCGCCCGAGTTCAGCCGGTCGAAATCGACGAGCTGTTCCAGCGTCCGTTGCAACGGCGCCGTGTCATAGAAGCTGGTCGACGCGTCGCCCGAGAAGGGCGAGCACAGGGGCGAGGGGAAGCGCGGCCTGAAGAAGCCGGGCTGGCCCTGGAACAGCGCGCGCATCGCGGCAAGCGTGTTGTGCAGGGAGTTGAAGTCGAACGCGAACGGTAGCGCACCGGCCAGTCCCTCGCCGGCAGGCCATTCCACCGGGGTTGCGCAGATCGTCTCCCAGAACTCGCGCAGCCGTGCCACGCGCTCGTCTTCCGGGGAGCCCGCGATGATCGCGGCGTTGAGCGCGCCGATCGAGATGCCCGCCAGCCAGTTCGGCCGGATCCCGGCCTCGTGCAAGCCTTCGTAGACGCCGGCCTGGTAGGCCCCGAGCGCGCCGCCGCCCTGCAGCACCAGCGCAACGACATCGTAGGGCAGCGGATTGATCGGTCGTGCGGAATCGATTTGTTCGCGTGTCACGTTGAACATGGTGACTACTCCTTGCAATGCGACCTGTTCGGTCAGCCCGCGTGTGTTTCGGTCAGGATTTCAGATCCGGCTCCACGCGATCGCGCCGCCGCGGACCGCTCCAGATAGTCGTGCACCACGGTGCCTAATCCGAGCGTCAGATCGGCAACGATATGCTTGGCCGAGAGCACCTGAAGAACCGGCAGCTCGGCGACCGGTGCGAGCGCGTGGGAGAAGAGATCGAGCGCGGCGGGCCCCGTCCATGCGCCCTTCACCGTCACGTCCTCGAGATGGAAGCGCACCAGTTCGCAAATGCGCGCGGTGCCGTCGACATGCGGAATGATCTTCAACAGAAAATTGGGAGCGATGAGCTTTCGTGCTTCGGTGGAAAGATCGAGGGCGCGATGCTTGTAGCCCATGGTGCCGGTGGCGATGCGCACCGAGCCGTAGTCGAGCGTGCCGACCAGGGTATCGGTCTCGACGGCCAGCTTCGGCTGGGCCAGCTTCTTGGGAAAGCCCCACAGCTCGCGGCCGCCGGCGATCGGCGGATGATCGTTGAGGAACATCTGGTGGACGAAGCTGCCGGTCTGGCCGCGGAAGGACACCGGGATGATCTGGCCGCTTTCCGTGTAGTCGCCGAAGCCGGTGGAATCGGGCATGCGAATGAATTCGTAATTCACCACAGGCTCGGTCAGCTCCAGCGGCTCCGGCACGATCCGGCGCAACGCCTCCGGGTCGGTCCGGTACTGGATGATGAAATATTCGCGGTTGATGAAGCGATACGGGCCGGGCGGGAAAGCCGGGTTCGTCAGCGGCATCGCGAACGCGACGTTGCGGATCTGCTGGTTCATGCTGTGGGCTCCTGAATGGTCGGTCTGCAGTGGCGGGCCGCGCGCCCCGCGGGAGCGCGGCCATCATCACGTGAGGCGGCTAGACTTCGGTCACGCGTTCCGGATCGGCCGAAGCGAGCGCCAGGGCGCGCTCCGCCTTCGGCGGATAGATCCAGACGGTGTTGATCTCACGCTTGGTCTTCTTGGCGACATCGCCGACCATCTCGACCTTGCGCTCCCAGCCGCGTGTGAACAGCGCGCCGGCTTCGCCGAGGTCGAGGCAGGTGACGTAGGCCTTCTGGTGGTAGGGTCTGGTCGGAACGCCGAGCAATTCGGCCGCGGCATTGTTGCCGGCAAAGGCGCCCATCCGCGTGGCGTGCTGGCACGACATCAGTGCGTAATTGCCCTCGTCGTCGCAGGCGGCGCGTGCTGCGTCGCCGGCCGCGAAGACACCCTGAACGCCTGGCACCTGCAAGCAGCGATCGACGAGCAACCGTCCGAAATTGTCGCGCTCGGCGGGAATCTGCCCGGTCAGCGGCGCTGCACGCATGCCCGCCGCCCAGATCACCGTCGCGGTTTCGATGTGCTCACCGCTGGACAAGGTGACGCCGCTCTCGTCGAGCGCGGCGACGCCGGCACCGAGCCGTGTCTCGACGCCAATCTTGCGCAAGGCTTCCTCGATGACGGGGCGGGCGCCTGCACCCATGTCGGGTGCGATCGCAGTGTTGCGATCGACGATGACGACGCGAGTCCTGGCATTGGGGCCTAGGATTTCGCGCAGCCGCGTCGGTATTTCGGTGGCCGCTTCGATCCCGGTGAAGCCGCCGCCGGCGACGACGACCGTGTCGCGTCCGTTCACGGCAGGCCGCTCCGCGAGGCCATGCAGATGCTTGTCGAGCGCAACGGCATCGTCGAGCGAATCGACGCTGAAGCCGTGCTCGGCGAGGCCCGGAATGTTCGGACGGAAGAGCCGGCTGCCGGTGGTCACGACCAGGCGGTCGTAGGACAGCGTCTTTCGCGGGCCCTTCGCGGGCGCGATCTGCACCGTTCGGGCCTCGGTGTTGATCGTCTCGGCGCTGCCCTGGATGTAGTCGACGTCGATCGCCTCGAGGACGTCGAGCAGCGGGGCCGTCACGGTTTCCGGCTTCGACTCGTAGAGCCGCGGACGGACCACCAGCGTCGGCTCCGGTGAAACGAGCGCGATCTGCAGATCTTGCGGCGAGGCGCCCCGGATGTCGCGCAGCCGGGCTGCGGAAAGCGCGGCGTACATGCCGGCGAAGCCGGCCCCGATGATGACGAGTCGCATGAATTTTCTCCTTGGTTGCTGTTCGAAAGACCGCGCGCGACCGCGCTGCTGCGTTGAGAACAGCGTCCGGCGTCGGCGCGTGGGGTGGGTTGGATGGCTGGCCTCAGGGCGCGATGCAGCGTGCCTGCAGCGAATTCGGTGGCCGGCCGTAACCTAAGACGACGGGCTGAAGCTCACTTCGACTCCAGTCCTGATAGGGAAGGCCGGCGCCATTTCGGATCATGATGGAAACGGGCGGTTGTGCCGGGTGCATGGTGTAAGCCGGAATTTCCACTTCCTCGCCCGTCGCCGACGTGAAGCGAACGGCCAGCGAGAGTCCGTACAGGGTTGCGGTCGCGAGGCTTCGGCGGCGTGAGGCAATCAGCCGTCGGCTGACGAAGTTTTTCCAGGTCATCTTTGGTCTCCCTCGATTGGTCTGGACATGGAGATGATGTAGCTGACCCGATTTGCCGTTGCCCCAGCGCGATTGCCGTCGCTGTCGAGAGATTGCTGCTAACGCATACGCCTGCGCCAATCGCTCGGCGTCTCGCCCGTCAGCTTCTTGAATGCTGCGGCGAAGGCCGTTTGCGAGGAGTAACCAAGCGCCGCGGCGACCGAGACGATCGATTCGTCGCTCTCCCGCAACATGTTCATGGCCTGCTCGAGCCGGTGCTGACGCAGCCAGGCATGCGGCGATAGCCCGGTGCTCTCCTTGAAGGAGCGGCAGAAATGGAAGCGCGACAGTCCGGCATCGGACGCCAGCGCATCGAGCGAGACGTCCGCTTCGCTATCGCAGCGCAATCGTTCGATCGCACGGAGCAGGACCTTCGGCGCCAGCCCGCCCATGGTCGGCTGGAACGTGGTTGGCGAGCCTGCATGCGCAGCCAAAAGGCGCGTGGCCAGAAGATCCGTGAGCTGATGCCGGAACAGCGCATCAAGGACGCCATGGCCCTCCAGCGAATCCGCGGCGCTCAGGAGCAGTCGGGACGTGATGGTGTCGGGATGCGCCGTTCGCTCAATCAATTCGGCGGTCCCGGCGGTCCCGGCCTCGCCAGCGACGCGCTGCAGCGTTGCGTCGGGAAGGTAAAGCTGCACGACGTCGACGGGCTTCGGAATGTCCCATCGGGAGCTCGACCCTTCCGGAACGATGTTCACGACCCCCGGACGAAACGTGCCGATCGCGATCGATTTTCCCGAGCGCCGCTCCATGCGCTGCATCACGCCTTTATGCGCCATGATCACGTGGTGGCGCATGGGCTCGACGACGTCGTGCAGCGCATCATGTTTCCAATGCGCGATCCCCGCGCCGGAGGAGTCCAAGGCCATGCGAAACGGCTCGGTTCTGAGCACGCGCGCCATCTCCGCGTCGGCGGCGCGCCGCTCGGACGTCGAGCGATCGACAGGCTGTACGTCGGGTGCGGGCGGCAAGCCCTTGTGCGAGGGATTGCGCATGAGTGCAGTGTTCCCGGTCATGATGTGGCTCCTGCTGATCAGCTCGGGCTTTCGATCAGTCGTCCGTATTTGTACGGAACGGCGCGTGTTCTAGGCGCCGTGGCTGCCGGGCGTATTTCCTGAACCCGCCATGTTTTGTCCGATCCTGCTCCAAGCCGGCCGGCGCTTTCGCGAACGCACGGCGGGCGGGAGTGGACAGAGATGTTGATGACAAAGCGTGCGGCAGTGCGCCGCTAGGCCGCGGCCGCCTGCGCCGACAACAGCTGCTTCAGTTTCGCGGCCGGCACGGCCGGGCTGAACAGCCAGCCCTGCATCTGGCTGCATCCGAGCTGGAGCAGCACCGCGCGCTGCGCTTCGGTCTCGACGCCTTCCGCGGTCGTCGCCATGTGACGGGCGGCGGCCATGTGCACCACCGCCTGCACGATCGGCGAGGAATCTTCCGACTGACCGATGTCGCTGATGAAGCTGCGGTCGATCTTGATCTTGTCGAACGGGAAACGATGCAAATAGCTCAGCGACGAATAACCAGTGCCGAAATCGTCGAGCGCGATGCGCACGCCGAGCTCGCGCAGCTGCTGCAGGATCGTCAGCGCCTCCTGGTCGTCGCGGATCAGGACCGTCTCGGTGATCTCGAGCTCGAGCCGTCCGGGCGCGAGACCCGACTCGGCGAGTGCGGCTGCGACCTTCAGCGCCAGCGTCCGCGAGCGGAACTGCACCGGTGAGACGTTGACCGCGATGTGGATGTCGCCGGGCCAGGAGGCCGCCTCGAGGCAGGCCTGCCTCAGCACCCATTCGCCGATCTCGCCGATCAATCCGGTCTCTTCCGCAACCGGGATGAAGTCGGCGGGCGAGACCATGCCGCGTTCCGGATGGTGCCAGCGCAGAAGCGCTTCGCAGCCGGTGACGACATTGGCCGCGAGATCGACCAGCGGCTGGTAGTGCACCTCGAACTCGCCGCGGGCCAGCGCCTGCCGCAGATCGAACTCGAGCTGGCGGCGCAGCCGCGCCTTGGCGTCGTATTCGGGCGCGAAGATACGGAACGTGCGGCGGCCCTCGGATTTCGCCGCATACATCGCGAGATCCGCGCGCTTGAGCAGATCGTCGAGATTGTCGCCATGGTCGGGGGCGATCGCGATGCCGATGCTGGCATCGGTCGGGATTTCCTGGCCGTTGCAGTCCACGGGGGCGCGCAGCGCCTTCAGGATCTGCTCGGCGAGAGCCGTCAGCTCGGCCTCGTCGCGGCTGCCGGCCTTGACGATGGCGAATTCGTCGCCGCCCAGCCGTGCGACCATGTCGCTGCCGCTGACGCAGGCGCGCAGGCGGTTCGCGACCTGGCGCAGCAGCTCGTCGCCGACCTCGTGGCCCAGCGAATCGTTGACGCCCTTGAACTCGTCGACGTCGATATAGAGGATCGCGAACGGCTTGCCCTGGGCAAGCTCGGCGACGCGCCGCTCCAGATGGCCGCGCATCAGCACGCGGTTGGGCAGGTCGGTGAGGGCGTCGTAATGCGCCATATGCGCGATGCGCTCGTCGGCCCGGATGCGCTCGGTGACGTCGTCATGGGTCGCGAGCCAGCCGCCGCCGGCGCCGGGCTGGTTCTTGATCTCGATCAGGCGGCCATCGGAGGTCTCGACGATCGCGCTGTGGGTCTGGCCGACGCTGCCCAGAATACCGTCGCAATAGGAATCGACGTCGCCGTCGAACGAGCCGGTGTCATGGCGATGCTGAATCACGTCGCGGAAATACGCGCCGGGCTTCACCAATTCGGCCGACAGCCCGTACATCTCGATGTAGCGGCGGTTGCAGACGATCAGCCGCTGGTCCTGGTCGAACATCAGCAAGCCCTGCGTCATCGTGTTCATCGCGGTATCGAGCTGCTGCTTCTCCACGGCGAGCCGGCGCGTCATCTGGCGGAAGATGGAATAAAGCGTCAGCACGAGCAGGCCGATCGACAGCACGGCGACGGTCACGAAGAATTTGGTCTGCGTGTGCCATGTTGCCAGCGTCGCATCCAGCGACTTGGTCGCAACCACCACCAGCGGCTCGCCGGTCAGGAGGCGTGCGGCGAGGATGCGATCTTTGCCGTCGATCGGGCTTGCGAGCTGGGTCGTGACGAAGGTGCGCTCGAACACCGCCATCTGCTCGCGCGTGCCGTTGCGGAAATTCTGCCCGATCATCGCCTCCACATGCGGAATGCGCGCCAGCAGCTGGCCGTTCTGGTGGTGCATCGCGATCGAGGAATCCTCGCCGAGCCCGCTCGAGGCGAAGAAGGATTCGAGCTGGTCGGGCGTGATCGCGCGCGAGACCAGCCCAAGGAATTCGCCATGGGGACCGGAGACGCGGCGCGCGAACACGATCGCCGGTCCGCTGCCCAACCGTCCCGGCACGACCTCGATCTCTTCCTGCGACGCCGGATCGTTCTTGAGGCGATTGAAATAGCCGCGGTCGGCGACTGAAACATCGGCGACCGGCCAGCGCCGCGACGAGTTGATCAGCACGCCCTTGGCGTCGAACACGTTGGCGCCGGCGACGTCCGACCAGCCGCTGGCTTTGGCGCGCAGCGCCTCGTGCACAGCGAGCGTGCCCATCTCGCTGCGGAAGACGTCGGCGGAGTCGATACCATGGCTTTCGAGCTCGGCGATGATGCTCTTCTGCAGCACCGCGAAGTCCTCGAACTCGCGGTCGAAATGGCGCGCGAGCAACCGGACCGCGCTCTCCACGCTGTCGCGGCCGCTTTCGATCGCATTCTGCCGGAAGCGGTCGACGGTGAGCGCGGTGCCGATCGCCATTGCGGCCATCAGCACGAAGCCCCCTGCGATCAGCCATGTCAGCGGCGCGCCGCGCCAACGGCGCAGCAACGCGCGCATGCGCGCGCTCCATCGGATCGATGTGCCCATGCAGCCCTCCCGTGGGATGCAAGATGCGGCAAAACCGACAAGACCACGTTACCAGTGAGGGTTAGGAAAACATGAATCGGAACGGAATCAGAGGGTTGGTTCCATCGCTTGTCTGAAGGTGCTGGGGGTCATGGTTCCCTCAGCGTCGGATTTCCCATCGCAACGCTTCCGCATTGGTCTTGGCGAACATCGCCGGCACGTCGAAGGTCCCCGTCTTGAGATCATAGCGGCAGCGCCAGTCGGCCAACCCCTTCACGGCGACGTTCTTCGGGTGCTTGTCCATTTCGCCCGACAGCGAGATCACGAGGTAACGGTTGTCCGGCCAGTGCACGCCAAGCCCGCGATAGGCCTCTTCGGTGCCTTTCACGAGATTGGCCGAGATGTGGTAGTCGAGCTTCATCTTCCCCGTGTCCGGCCGGCTGTGGAAATAGGCCCAGGCCAGGTCGCTGAACGAGGTCTTCGTCGCGCTGACGAAGGCGCCTTTGTCGACATGGTAGAGATAGAGGTCCTGCTCGCCGGAGCCGGTCTTCTGCATCCGCACCAGCCATTGCGAGTCGGGGGTGAAGCGGAAGCCGGCCCCGTAGCCCTGCTCGGGCTTCAGCTCCGTCATCTGGTCGCCACGCCTCGCCCAGGCCTGCCATTTGACGTCGAAATCTCCGCTGTCCTTCATGTACTGCTCGATCTTGGTGGCTTTGTCGGGCGAGGTGAAGGCTAGATCGGCATCGTCAGTGAGAGCGAAGCCAGACGGCGGGCCGGAAGCGGCGAGCGCCGGAGTTGCGGCCAGGATGAGGGCAGCCACCAGCCATTGTGCGGGACGGTAAAATGCGGTCACGGAAAAAATTCCTCAAGAAAAATGCCGCGATGCGGCCTCGATCATTTGACGCCGGCGGGGGTGCGCCGGTTCATCCCGGCGTGCCGGCGCATCATCCCATCGACCGTCTTGCTGCCGTGGCCAAAACGGCGCACCTTGCCGGCTCGATTGATTTGCTAGGTTCTTCCTGATCAAGGTTCGTTTCCGATGGTGACCGCGACCAAGGCCTTCATTGCATTCTGTCTGCTCGCGGTGGGCGGCACCGTGCTGGTGATCGGCCCCACCGAGCTGCGTCGCCTGCTGCCGATCGGGGCCAAGACCGATTCCGTGGTCGCCGCCAAGCCGGAGGCCAAGGTCGAACAGAAGGTCGAACCCAAGCCGGAACTCAAGCCGGAACTCAAGCCGGAAGAGCCCAAGCTAGCCGCAAGCGCGCCGCCGGTGCCGGCCGCGTCCCCCGCTGAAACGAAGGCGGGTGCGCTGGCCGAGACGCAAAAGCAGGTCACGGCCGCGCTTGCCGATCTTGCACCGGTCAAGCCGCCGCCGGCGATTGCGGATACCGGCCCCCGCTTCGACGTTGCACGCGTCGACGATCACGGCGAGGCGGCGGTGATCGCGGGTCGGGCGACGCCCGGCTCCAAGGTCGAGCTGCTGCGCGACGGCAAGCCGCTCGACAGTGTGGTGGCGGATGCGTCGGGCCAATTCGTGATGACGCCGCCGCAGCTTCCCGCCGGTTCCTACGAGCTGACCTTGCGGGCGAAATCGCCTGACGGCACCGTCACGCAATCCGGCCGCAGCATGCCGGTCGTCATCGCCGATGCCGCACCGCCGCCCGCTCGCCCTGCACCGGTCGCGCGGCAAGAGGCGAAACAAGAGGCGAAGGCCGAGAAGCCCGACGACAAGTCGGATGTCGTGGCATCGGTGTCGGACAGGCCCGCAGCCCGGCCGAGATTGATGGGCGCACCGAAACCGAAGGGCGGATCGGGGGTCATGGCGCGGGCGCCCGCGGCCACGACCGTTGCATCGGCCTCGCCGGCGGACGCCGTCAGCGGAGCAGCGGCGGAAACAGGCGGCAGCCGGGTGATCTCCCGCGGCGACAGCCTGTGGGCGCTCAGCCGGCTCGCTTACGGCAACGGCGCCCGCTTTGCCGTGATCTACAACGCCAACCGCGCCAAGATCCACAATCCCAATCTGATCTATCCCGGCCAAACCTTCGTGCTGCCGCAAAAGGCGGAGTGACACCGCATCGCGCTGCCGCGCGTTGCGGCGCTTTGCCCTGTGCGCTTCCGGAACATTTGGTTCCCTCGCGCGTCATGGTGATGCGACGCAATGTGCGCTTGGCACCGGAGGAGGGCCAAGGTGGACAGGTCAGTGGTCATGTCGAGATCACGCTTGGGGCCAAAATTGCGACCCAGGCTGGGGCTCGCGCTAACAGGCGCAACCCTCGTGATTCTAGCGGTGCTGTTGCCAAATCGCGCCGAGGCGCAGTTCGGCCTGCGTGGTGGCCCGCTCGGGGTTGCGCGCTTCGCCGTCGGCCACATGATCGGCATGTCGCGCCTGCGCCATGCCCGCATGGCGGTGCGGGGCAGCCGATACCGCTCCGCGGCGCTGCGGTCGCAAGATCCTCGCGGCACAGAGCGCGGCCAGCCTGCCAATCCATACGTGCTCCGTGCGGCGATGACCGCGCAAGCTGCGCTGTCGGGCTGGCGTGGCGGCCGTCGTCCGCAGGGCTGGTGGCGACATCCCGACGGCAGCTACGGCTGGGTCGGCCCGGTGTTCTGGCCATTCGCGTATGACGATCTCACCACCGCGATCATGCTCGGCGATACGACCAGCCTCTCGCTCTATGGCTATGGCGACATCTATGCCGCGATCTTCGCGCCCTATGCGGCCACCGAGCTTGCGGCCTACACCGCGCCGCATGGCCGGCGCGGACGGCGGGTCCCGACCGCGGAGACGGTCTGCGATGCCAGCGACACCGGCGGCCTGCCGGTCGATCGCATCGCCGCTATCGTGCAGCCGAATGAATTGCAGCGCACAGCGCTCGACGAGCTCGCCACCGCGTGGGCATCCGCGCGCGACACTATCCGCGCCGCCTGTCCGACGCAGGTCCCCGCGACGGCCATCGAGCGCCTCGGCCTGATGCGCGAGCGCATCGAGGCCATGATCAAGGGAACGGACGCCGTCGCACCTGCGTTGGCAAAGTTCGTCGATATCCTCGACGACAATCAGAAGGCCAAGCTCGACGGCCTGGCCAAGGAGCGCCGCGCCGCGCTCGCGTCGATCCAGCAAAAGAATCCCCAGGCGGCATCGGCCTGCCAGGCGGACAGCGATCCCCGCTACGACGAGAAGCTGCAGCGCCAATACGAGCAGCTCGTGCAGCAGCAATGGCCCGCGGCCGAGATCGCCTCCACGCTCAAGCTCGACGACACCGGCCGCGCCCGCCTCGACGTGCTCCAGGACACCACACTGCGCACCATGGAAACGCTCAGCGCCTGTCCGTCACCGGCCGCACCGACACCACAGGCACGCCTCACCGCCGTGAAGGCGCGGCTGCAGACGATGCTGCAAGCGGTGAACGGCGTCAGTGACGCGCTCGACGATTTCGAAGCTGACTTAAGCGACGAGCAGAAGGCCGGCTTCGAGGCGATCGGGCCGAAGCGCGGGGTGTGATCAACCGCACCGCCTCCAGCCAATTCCGTGCCCGCGTAAGTCATTGATCTTGCAGGCCCCTGCTACTGTGCATGGGGTTGTTTTCGCAGTTTTTTGTCGTGGCTACCCTCTTCGCCTTGCCGCGGCGGCATCCACCACGCTCTCCACCTCCTCGCGCCACGACAGAATCTCCATCGCGAGCACGGGGTGGTTGAAGCCCTTGAGCACGAGATCGTCGAGCGCGCGGGCTTCGACCCAGGGCTCGACCATGCCGTAGACGCGGCGGCTGACGACGACCTGGCCGGCCTTGGCTTCGTCGCAGAGGCGGGAGGAGAGATTGGTGACGCTGCCGATCGCGGCATATTCGAGCCGCTGCTCGAAGCCGATCTGGCCGAGCGTGGCGTAGCCCATGGCGACGCCGACGCCGAAGCCGAGCGAGTGGCCGCGGTTCTTCCATTTCTCGGTCAGCTTGCCGATCGTGTCGCGCATCTCGACCGCCATCTTCACGGCGCGCTTGGTATGGTCGGCGAACTGAATCGGCGCATTGAACAGGATCATCACGCCGTCGCCGGCAAAGCGGTCGAGCGTGCCTTCATAGCGGTGGATCAGCTCGCCCAGCGCGGCGTGATATTCGCGCAGCACGTTCATCGCCTCTTCCGGCTCGGTCGCCTCGGTGAACGAGGTGAAGCCGCGCAAATCGCAGAACACGACGGTGACCTCGCGGCGATGGCTGTCGAGCAGCGCATCGTGGCCGTCGGACGAGGCGATCAGTTGCGCGACTTGCGGCGCGAGGAAACGTTCGAGCCGCTTGATGCGGCCGATCTCCCCCAACTGCTTCTCGACCCGCTCTTCCAGGGAGCGATTCCAGTTGCGCAGCTGCTCGGTCTGCTCCTGGAGCTTTGCGGCCTGCTGCTGCACGGTTTCGTGCGCAGCCGCGAGTTCGCGGCCCTTGTGGTCGACCTCGGTGAACAGCCGCGCATTGCGCATCGCCAGCACGGCCTGGTTGGCGAACGTGCGCATCAGGCCGATGATGCTGGCGGCGAACTCGCCGCTGGCGCGGCGCAGCACCACCAGCGAGCCGAGCGTGCCCTGCTGGTCGACCAGCGGCACCACCAGCACCGAATGGAAGCCGGCTTCGATCGCGACGTCGCGCAGCGGCTGCTCGGAGGCCTGGTCGAGATCGGGTAGCGCGATCGGTTCGCCGCTCCCGGCCGCATCGCTCAGGATATCCTGGCCTTCGTCGATCGTGACATGGGCGCCGTCGGCGGATTTGTCGATGCCGTTGGCCTCGACCAGATTGAAGCGGCGCGCCTGCGCGTCATAGCCGTAGATCAGCACCGCGTCGGCATGGGTGATCTCGATCGCGCGCGCGGCGATCGTCGGCAGCACGGCGTTGAGATCGAGCGAGGCTGCGACCGCGCGGCCGACCTCTTCCAGCACCTTGAGCTCGTTGATCGACTGCGCGAGATCGCGGGTGCGCTCCTCGACCTTGGTCTCCAGGTCCGAATAGGTCTCCTGGATCTGGTCGGCCATGCGGTTGAACTGGCCGGCGAGATCTTCCAGCTCGTCCGCGGTGTGCACCTCGATGCGATGGCTGAAATCGCCCTCGCCGAGCTTGTGCGCGCCGTCGCGTAGCGCCGTGATCGGGATGATCATGCGGCGCGCCAGAAGCGTGCCGGCAAGGATTGCGACCAGCAGGCCCATGCCGATCAAAAGCGCAATGCGCACCAGCTGGTCGCGGATCGGCATCAAGGCCTGCGTGGCCGGCTGCTCGAACATCACGCTCCAGCCGAGCTTCGGCACGGTGCTCGCGGCGCTCATCACCGCATGGCCGTTGAAGTCGGTGCCCGAATTGTCGGGCTCGTGGCCCGGTGCGACCGCGGCCGCAACCTGCGGCAGCTTCGACAAATCCTTACCGATCTCGGGGCCTTTCGAGGACGTCGCCAGCACGCGGCCGTGCGGATCAACCACATAGGCGAAGGCGGCTTTGCCGACCTGGGCGTCGGTGAGGTACTCGGAGAGAAAGCTGAGGTCGAGCTCGGCCACGGTGACGCCGGCGTTGAAACCGGAATGCGCCACCGAGATCGACATGAACGGCGTCCGGTCGGAGAACCAGGCCGGCGCGTAGCTGACGCCGCGGGCGACGGTGTCGGTGAAGCGCATGTCGCGGGAGAGGTCGGCATTGCTGCCGGTCGTGGTCGACTGGCGCGAGACGCGCAGCACCTCGCGGCCGTCGCCGTTGAGCTGGAACAGCTGAGTGACGACCGAGACCTGGTGCAGCAGTTGGGCGTAGTCGGCGCGGCGCTTCTCGAGTGTGTCCTGGCTCGCCCGGGTTACCCAGCTGATCTGGCGCTCGAGCTCCGAGATCGACTGCTCGATCCGCCGCGCGGCAGCCTGCGCCTTGTCCTCGAGACCGTCGGTCAGCTGTGTCTTGGTGGCGCGGTAGGAGATCCAGCTCTCCATCGCGCCGTTGACGGCGAGCACGAACACGACGAGGCCGACGAGAGAGACGACGTATTTGGCGAACAGACCCTCGCGCAGAAACCGTGTCTTGTCGTTCGCTCCTGCCATCCCGATCCTCTCGCGCCGCCATCGGCGCCGGCGCTACGGGCCGCACGGACCCTGCGAGCCTTCTAGCACAATTTGGTCCCAGGGGACTGTGAAGGGACTGGTCAACGGACGGCCGAGCACCCGGCGTGGTTACCGGCCTCGGTTACTCCCTTGGATGCTGGCAGGCGGAAGCATGGTGAATTGTCGCAGTCTCATCCGTTTGGAGGAAGCCGCGGCCGGGGACGCCGATGTAAGGGGATCGCCTTGGCAAGGGAGGGCTGGAGTCCAGCGCTTTGGTCCTCCAATCATCGATTAAAGAGCTGCCGCAGCACGTCGTTCATCGGCTGGCTGTCCTGCTGCGCCGCCGGCGGGTCCTCCAGGGCGGGGGACGCCGGCGAGGCTTGCGGCATCAGTGCGGATGGCGCTGCAGGCAGGCTGCGGCTGCGGCCGGTGGCAGTCCCGGTCCCGGTGCCGTTTCCCGCGCCACCGGAAAGTCCCTGCTGGATCAGATTGCCGAGCGCCTCCCCCAGGGGGCCGCCGAGCAAATTGTTCTGTCCGGCGGGCTGCTGGCTTTGCGGATTGGCAGTGCCGGCGGCATTACCGCCACCCGGCGCGGTGGCTCCCCCGAGACCAAGGCTGCCCAAAATATTGCCGAGCCCGGCCCCATCAGCGCCGAACAGCCCCTTGCCCATCTCGCGCAGCTTGGCATAGGCGGCGTCCGGATTGTCCAGCATGCCGGCCATGTCGGGATAGATTCGCGGCTGCGACCAGGTGCCCTGGATCATCACGGGAATGCCGAAGCCGACCGGCTCGGCGGCGCGGCCCTGGCCTTCGGTCGTCATCACCAGTTTCGGCTCGACGCGAAAGCCCATCATCTTGGTGTCGAGTGCGATCGTGCCGGCACCGGTCACGCGGACGAGCGGTCCGGTCAAGTTGAGATCGGTGGTCACCGCCTGGCCCTTGTCGATCCGGAACGACGCCGAGAGCTGCGACAAATCCGTGCTCTGCTCCCGACTGCTGTCTCCGTTTTCCTGCCAGCCGGACAGCGTGCCCGATGTCAGCGAGCGGATCATCTGTGCGACGTTGATGCCGCGAATGGCGCCGTCCTGGAAATTGACGAAGGCCGTGCCCTGCATGTTCGCCATCAGCGCGCGCTGGCTGCTGCCGGCGCTGCGCAGCGCGAGCTTGGCCTGCAGCTTGCCGTCGATCCGGTCGAATTCGGCGAGGCCCTGCAGCAGCGGCAGCGCGCGCACGCCGGCGAGGTCGGAATGCATGGCAAAGCTCGGCGCGCCGCTGGTCGCATCCAGGATCAATTCGCCCGTAACCTGGCCGCCATAGGCGCCGAGATTGGCGGTGCCGGCCTTCAGCACGCCGCCGGCGAGTTTTGCATCGACCGCCAGCGGCGCGAGGCGTGCCTCGCCGATCACCGCCTCATGCGCGGAGATCCTGATCTGCGCATCGACATAGTTGAGCCCGGAGACGTCGATCGGCGCATCGCTCCAGGGCTGCCCGGACGCGCCTTCCGGCGATTTCGCCAGCGGGATCGCGAGCCGCTGGAAGTCGAGATCGAGCTTGACCAGAGGCTTGCTCGCGATATCGACCGAGGCCCAGCCATTGAACGCGCCATCGCCGAGCGTGCCATTCAGGCCGTTGATCATCACGACATCGCCGCTCAGCCGCACCTCGGCATGGCCCGCGAGCCGGGACTTCAGCACGTCCGGCATGTCGATGGCGAAATCCACCGGAATGGTCGGTCGGTCGGCCGGCGGCGCTGGCGTGGTCGCCTTGATGTCGAATTTGGTCGGATGCTCGCCGACCCGTGCGGTGCCGGTGATGTTGATCTTGCGGTCGCGGCCGACGATCGCATCGGCATTGACGGCGCTGATGCGGCTCTCGACGCGATCGCGCACGCGCGCGAATGCGATCTCGCCATCGGTGACCTTGATGCGATCGATGGCGGCGCCGTCGAGATCGAGCGCGACCGGCTTCGACGTGCCGCCGGCATTCGGCAGGCGCTCACGCAGCAGCGGCTGGTAGAGCACGGGATGGGTGACGACGAGCTCGCTGATCTTCGGGCGGCCCGACCAGACGCTTGAGAGCGACATGTCGGCCTGCACGCTGTCGATGGACAGGCGCGTGATGCCGCTGCGGTCCTTGGGGTCGGCAAGCGTGAGGTCGTTCAGCGTCACGTTCAGCGTCGGCCACAAACTGATTCTGGTGGTGCCGTCGACCGACAGGCGATAGCCGGTCGCGCTCTCGACACGCGAGGCAATCGTCGAACTCAGGAAGCCCGAGGGGATCCCGACCACCAGCAGGAGTGCGATCACGATGACGATTGCGGCCACCGCCGCGCCGGCGAATTTCACGGCTCTCATATCGACTTTCCAGCGGCGGACGATCGGCGTCGAATCCGGCACATGACCGTCATTTGCACCCGTCCTTGGCTCCTGAGTTTATCCCGGGACGGGAAGCGGCTCCAAGCACGTAAAAATAGTCTGGGGGTGCTGCAAAGTTATGTGACTTATGGCACACTTCCCGGGCGCGGTTTTACGCGATCTTGATGTTGATGGTTCCAAGCGATTTGCCAACGAAATTCACAAGGATATTGAAATGAGCAAGCAGGCCGAATTTGCGGTCATCCTCAAGATGAATGCGATGTTCGCCGATCTCGGCGCAGACGAACTCCAGCGGCTGGCGAATCTCTGCCACACCCAGCATCTGGGGAATGGCGAGGTGCTGTTCCAGAAGGGCGATCCAGGCGATGCGCTGTTCGGCGTGCGCCGAGGCCAGGTCCGTATCGAGACCGGCGCCTCCGACGGCAGCCGCCTGACGCTGAACTTCATGGGGCCCGGCGACCTGTTCGGCGAGGTTGCGGTGCTGGATGGCCAGAGCCGCACTGCGGACGCCACCGCGGGCGAAGCCAGCGAGCTGTTCGTGCTGCGGCGCGAAGACTTTCTCGCCTTCCTCGAACGCGAGCCGAAAGTCGGGATCAAGATCATCGCGCTGCTCTGCCAGCGCATCCGCTGGCAGAGCGAGCGCATGGAAGAGTCCATGCTCCAGCCGCTGCCGGTTCGCCTCGCGCGGCGCCTCTGCGCGCTCGCCGCCGATTTCGGCTCGGAGGTGCACATCTCGCAGGAGCAACTCGGCGTCTTCGTCGGTGCCGCCCGCGAGAGCGTCAACCGCCAGCTTCAGGCCTGGCGCAAGGAAGCGATCCTCGATCTCCAGCGCGGCCGCATCCTGCTGCGGAACATGACCAAGCTGACGGCGATCGCGCGGAACGAGTAGGGGGGCCGTTAGGCTGGGTCGCTACAATCGGGGCGAAGGAGTTCGTCGGAAGAGTCCCAACTCGCGACCCACGCTTTAACGACCTCGATCGGCACAGCACGACCGGTACGTCTGAATGCCTGGTAGCGAAGACGATCCTCCGCTATGTCGGGTTCTCGGATGGCGCTCGCTGAACTGCCTCGTGTGCTTGACGCTGGTGCCACATCTACTCCGCCGCAGGGTGCACGATATTCTTCGGCCGCGGCATCGCTTCGGCCGGCGCAGCTCCGTGATGACTTGCGCCCTCCGCATCTTCGCTGTGCACGACCAGCCGCTTGGCGAAGCGCCAGATCAGGGCGCCGAGATCGTCCATCACCATGAACATCGCGGGCACGAACACCAGCGACAGGATGGTCGAGAAGATTAGGCCACCGATCACCGCGAGCGCCATCGGCGAGCGGAACTCGCCGCCCGCGCCGACCGCGAGCGCGCTGGGCATCATGCCCGCGGCCATCGCGATCGTGGTCATCACGATCGGGCGAGCGCGTTTCATGCCTGCGTCGATCATGGCTTCTTCGCGCGGTGTGCCGGCGTGAATGGATTCGATGGCGAATTCCACCAGCATGATCGCGTTCTTGGTGACGATGCCCATCAGCATCAGGATGCCGATCCACACTGGAGTCGTGAGCTGCTTGCCGGTGATCAGCAGGGCCGCGATCGCGCCGCCGATCGAGAGCGGAAGCGAGAACAGGATGGTGATCGGCTGCAGGAAAGTGCCGAACAGCAGCACCAGAACGGCGTAGACCATCATCAGGCCCGCCGTGATCGCGGTGGCAAAGCCTTCGGACAGTTCGTTCAGGCTTTCGGCGTCGCCGGAGGGGGAGACCTTCACGCCCTTCGGACGGCTCTTCATGACCGGCAGATCGTAGATCTTCTTGGTGGCGTCGCCGAGCGCGGCGGAGCCGACGAGATCGGCCGCGACGGTCGCCTGTCGCTCGCGATCGTAACGGTTGATGCTGGTCGGACCCTGGTCGAGCTTGACGTCGGCGATGACGGACAGCGGCACGCCGCCCTTCTCGCCGTGCTCGCCGAGCGGCACGCGCAACTGTTCGAGCGTCTTCAGATTGCCGCGCGCGGCATCCTCGAGCTGCACTCGGATCGGCACCAGACGGTCGCCAACGTCGAACTTGGCAAGCGCGGGGCCGACGTCGCCGATGGTGGCGACGCGGATGGTCTGCGATAGGCTTTCGGTTGAGACGCCGAGCCGTGCGGCGAGATCGGCGCGCGGTTCGACGCGCAGCTCGGGCCGCTCCAGCGTGGTTTCCGAGATCACGTTGGAGATGGTGGGAATCCGCTTCATCTGCGTCGCGAGTTCGCTGGCGACGTTGTTGACGATGTTGGCGTCTGCGCCGGTCACGACCAGCGAGATGGCGCGCAGGCCGTTCTCGTCGAGGAACCAGAAGCGGATGTCTGGAATGTTCTCCAGCTCCTGGCTGATCGAGAATTCGAGCTCGCGCTGGGTGATGTCGCGGCTGTCCTTGGGCGTGTAATTGATGATCAAGGCGGCGCGCCGGACTTCCTGGGTCCCCGGTGGAACGCGGCCGCCGTCGACGAAGATGCTCTTCACCTCGGGCCGCTTGCGCAGGCGCGCCACGATGTCTTCGGTGACTTTTTCGGTGTAGGCGAGCTGCGTGCCCGGCGGCAGCTCGAGCGCAACCAACGAGCGCGAGCTGTCCTGCGCCGGCAGGAAACCCTGCGGCAGCAGCGTAATGCTCCAGATCGAGGCGGCGAAGACGCCGAAGCCGACCAGCACCGTAATGAAATAGTGCTTCACCGACCAGGCCACGAGCCTGTGATAGGACCGCAGCACGCGGCCGGGCGGCGGCTCTTGGTGATTGCTATGTTTGAGGAAGTAGGCGGCGAGCACCGGCGTGACGAAGCGCGCCGCGAGCAGCGAGAAGAACACCTGTACCGAGACGGTGATGCCGAACTGCTTGAAGAACTGTCCGGCGATGCCCGACATGAAGCTCGCGGGCGCGAAGATTGCGATGATCGTCAGCGAGATCGCGATCACCGCGAGGCCGATCTCGTCGGCGGCTTCCAGGGCGGCACGATAGGGCGACTTGCCCATGTTCATGTGCCTGACGATGTTCTCGATCTCGACGATGGCGTCGTCGACCAGAATACCCGTCGACAGCGTGATGGCGAGGAAGCTGACGAGGTTGAGCGAGAAGCCGAGCAGGTCCATCGCCCAGAATGCCGGGAAGATCGACAACGGCAGCGAGATCGCGGCGATGATGGTGGCGCGCAGGTCGCGCAGGAACAACAGCACGATGACGACGGCGAGGATGGCGCCTTCGAACAGGGTCGAGATCGCCGCGTGGTAATTGCCATTGGTATATTCGACCGAAGTGTCGATCACCTTCAGGTCGACGTCGGGATAAGTTGCCTTGAGCGTGTCGATGCGCTTCTGCACGGCCTCGGCGACCTTCACGTCGCTGGCACCCTTGGAGCGCTTGATGCCGAGCGCGACGATCGGCTCGCCGTTGAAGCGGGCGAAGGTACGGCGGTCTGCGATGGTGTCGGTGACGGTGCCGAGATCGTCGAGCCGGACCTCGCCGCCGCCGAACAGCGGAATCATGGTGCCGGCGAGATCGCTCAGCGTCTTGGCGCCGGCGAGGGTGCGGATCGCCTGGTCGTTCTTGCCGATCTCGGCGCGGCCGCCGGCGACGTCGACATTGGTGCCGCGCAGGCTCTGGCTGACGTTGACGGCCGTCAGCCCCATCGATTGCAGGCGGTCGGGATCGAGCGAGACCAGGATCTCGCGCTCGACACCGCCGATGCGCTCGACCTGGGCGACGCCGCGCACGCCTTGCAGCGCGCGCTTGACCACGTCGTCGACGAAATAGGAGAGCTGCTCCGGCGTCTTGCCGGGCGAGATCGCGGCATAGGTGACGATCGGCAGGCCGATGACATCGACGCGCTGGATCAGCGGCTCGGTGACGTTCTGTGGCAGGTTCGAGCGCACGCGCGTCACCGCGTCCTTGACGTCGTTGAGCGCGCGGTCGGTGTTGGTTTCCAGCGCGAACTGGATTGTCGTCACCGACAGGCCGTCGGTGATCTGCGAGGTGATGTGCCTGACCCCTTCGACACCGGAGACGGCGTCTTCAACCGTCTTGGTGACCTGGGATTCGAGCTCGGCGGGTGCCGCGCCGAACTGCGATACCGCGACCGAGATCACGGGAATGTCGGCCGAGGGTAGCCGCGTCACCGCGAGCTTGGTGAAGGACACCCAGCCGAGGATCAGGAGGATGATGGAAAATACGACCGACGGCAGCGGATTGCGGATCGACCATGCCGAGATATTGAGAGCCATCAGCGTACCCGCGTGCGATCGAGTTCATCAGCGAACATGGTCTTGATCTGGTCGCCATCATGCAGCGAAGAGCCGGCGTCGGCGACGACGATCTCGCCGACATTGAGGCCTTCCAGGATTTCCGTCGCGCTGTCCGAAGACAGCCCGACCCGTACCTTGCGCGTCTCGACAATGTTGCTCTTGACGACCTGCACGGTGAGATGGTCGATCGCGGTCTTGGGAACCGCGACGCCGCAGCTTCGCTTGGCGTCGATCGAGGCGCGGGCGAACACGCCGACTTTCAGCGAGGGATTGTTGGTGACGCTGATGCGCACGCGGCCGAGCTGGGTGGCGCGATCGATTTCGGGCGCGACTAGCCTGACCCGCCCGATCAAATCGGGCGCGTCGTCGCGGCTGATGCGCACGGTCGCGCCGGAGCTGAGCTTGGCCATGTGCACCGCGGGCACCTGCGCGTCCAGCTCGATCTCGTTGTTGACGGCGATACGGAACATCGGGCCGGCCTGCGGCGAGGCCGGCGCGCCGACGATGGTGCGGACCTCGGTGACGAGGCCCGGCGCAGAGGCCTTCAGCGAGACCGGACCTTGCGGGCCGGGCCGCGGCGGCTGGCCCGGAATCTGGGGCGGTGCGGTCAGGCGCGCCAGCTCCTGATTGTCGGTGACGAGGGTGCCTTCGGTGACGAAGAGGTCGGTGACCCTGGATCCCTCCTGGTCGGCGACGACCACGGCTTCGCGGCGCGGCACGAAGAAGCCGGTCACTCGGACCAGGTCGGAGAAGCAGGCATTGGTCGACTTGGTCACGATGACCAGCGCCTCGCTCGGCGTTTCCTTGGGCTCGGCGCGGTGCCGGTGCTCGAACAGATAATAGCCGACGCCGAGCGCGACGACGAAGATCACCGTTCCGGCTGGCTTGAGATATTGGGAGAGGTTCATTGCCGGATCGTCCTGGCCTGGCTCACGGCCATCCGCGCGCGGCCCATGGAGAGCGTTTCCCTGAAATAAAGCAGCGTCCCGCAAGGCTGCGGGACGCGCGCTGGAAGCGAGACTTTACACCACATCACGACTTGTCACTTCAAAGGATTACGTCGTGGTCACTTCGATGCGGTAGTCTTGTTTTCCATGTTGACGACCTGCACGCGACGATTGACTTCCGCCATCGGCTGGGCCGGGTCCTTCAGCTTGCTCTTGCCGTAGCCGACCGTGACGAGGTCGGTCGCGGAGATGCTGTATTTGTCGACCAAATAGCGCTTGATCGAATCCGCGCGGCGCTCCGACAGATCCTGATTATAGCTCTCGCTTCCGGCGGCGTCAGTATGGCCGGCGACCACGAAGGTCGAGCCTTTCAGGTCGGGGCTGGTCAGCGCGCGGCCGAGCGCCTGGACCGAGGCAAGCGATTTGGCGCTGATATTGGCCGAGTTGTAGTCGAACGTGATTTCCAGATCGATGTTCGGCTTGTCCTTGGCCGCCGACGCGATTTCTTCACGCTCGGTCGACGACAGCGACCGTGTCGAGCGGCCGCGCACGGACTGGATCAGCTTGGTCTCCGTGGCACTCGGTGCGGGATCGGCCTGCGGAGCGATCGAGAGGCCGCGGGTCAGCGGCTTCTTCGGCGGCGGCGCCAGCGCGCGGACGATCTCGTCCTCGGTGACGTTCTTGCTGTTGCCGTCGTCGGCTGCGAATGCCAGCGGGATCGTCAGCGACAGCGCGGCGCCGACGGTGATGATGGACAGGATTGCGGTAAGTCCCTTTGCAGCCAATCTCATAGCCAGTCCCTCCTGCGCAGCCAGCTGGTGCGGTTCGAAAATCCTGCAATAAGCCCCCCGAAAGGACGGCCTGCGGCATCCGTTCGATTAGTCTTCGCCGGGCCGTCGCGGGTTCGAGGCACATCGGCCCCGATTCAAAAAAATATCAACGCACTCCGTAGCTTGCGAATTCCTGAACAATGTTCGGGTCCATCGCCTTGGCATTGGCGATGTCGAGCGCGCCCTCTTGGGCCGAGCCATTGCGCTGCTTGGCGATCCCGCGTCCGAACAGCGAGGAGGTCAAGCGCGGATTGATCCTCAGGGCGGCCTCGAAATCGGCGATAGCGTTCTTGACCGCCCCCGATTTCAGATTGACGAGCCCCCGGCTGTCCAGCGCGTCGACGAAGTTCGGTCGCAGCCGCAGGGCCTCGTTGCAATCCTTCAGCGCGCCCTGGAGGTCGCCGACCACGGTGCGGGTCCAGCAGCGATTGTTCAACGCCTCGACGTCCTTCGGGTTGATCCGGAGCGTCTCGTCAAAATCCTTGATGGCCAGGCTGTAGGCGCCCTTGCTGGCATAGACCTGACCGCGCCGGTAAAGCGCGTTCACGTCATCCGGATTGGCCGCGATCTTGGCGGTCAGCCCCTTGATGGTGGGGTCCTCGGCCAGGGCGGCCGCACTCGGCCCGCTCTCCATGCTCGGAGCGGTGGCGGGATCGGCCGGAATCACAGGCGGAGGCGGCGGCGGTGCCGGCGGCAAGGCAGCCTCGACCTGCGGCTTCGGTGACGGAGCGGGCGCAGCCACCGTCTCGGCCGGTTTCGGCGGCGGAGGCGGTGAAGGTGCGGGTGGAGTCGGCGGCGGGTTGTTGGCGACGACCGGCGGCGGGGGAGGCGCAGGTGGCGGCGTGGTGGTCGGGCGCGACCCGCCGGCCCCTGGAATGAACGAGAAATCCTCGGCCAGTGATGAGGATATCCACGGCACCTGCTCGCCCCTGGAGGCGCGGGTGACGCCCATCTTGGTGCGGTTCAGCGTCTCCTCGGCCATCAGGTCGGGGACGCGGATTTCCTTGAGGAGTTCCTGGACGAACAGGCTGTGCTCGCCGCCGGCGTCCGAGACCACCGAGGCCAGCGCCGCCGAATACATCACCAGCGTGCCGTTCGGCGCTATGACGGGGGTGAGGCCGGCCGAGAAGCTGCGGAACCGACGCTCGAACGGATTGCGCCTGGAGGCGTCGACAAGCGCGATCTTGACGCCGGCGCCGCGGGTGTTGAGCTCGCCGAGCACGGTTTCGAGGCTGATGCCGTCGCGCCGCACGTCGGATTCGGTCCAGATCTGCGCATCGATCGGCAGCAAATAGCTCTGCCGCGCGGACTGGATGCCGAAGCCGCTGAAGAACACCAGTGCCACCGACCCCGGCTTGATCTTGCCGTAGAGCTTGTCGAAGGCGCGGCGCATGCCGTCGCCGGTCAGGTTCTCACCGATCTCGACGGAAAAGCCGTCGCGCTTGAGCTCGTCGGCGACGTCGCGCGCGTCGTTGAGCGGTTCCTTCAGGGGAGCGTCGGCGTCCGGATATTTGGCATTGCCGATGACCAGCGCAAAGCGATCGCCGGCCGCAAGTGACGGAGCGGTCGGGATGAGCGACGCGAGCAAGGATAGAACGAAAAGCAGGCGAATTTTCATAATTAGCGCGATCCAGCCAAAAAGGCGCCGTTTCCAGCTTGCGCCGCGGCGACCTTAACTTACGCAATGTGCATTATCAAACCGGGGGAGGGGGGCGTCAACCGCTTGCGGATTCGGCGCTATCGCGACAATTGACCGCGACGCATGGGCATGTTGCGGGGGAATAAACGGGCGGTCATGATCGCACGCGATGCATTCTGGTTGTCATGCTGGTTGTCATTGCGGCTGCAAATTAGGGCAGCCATGGCGACAACAATGTGATTGGTCTCACATTGCGGACGGGCCTCCTTCAACCTGCGGTGTTTGACCTTTGCGGTGGACGATGGCTTGGTGCGGTCGATCGCCGCTGAAGGTGCATCCACAAAAAGAGCAAGATCAAAACCATGGGAAACGCCTACGAAATCTACGCACTGCGCTATGCGACGATGTCGCCGCGCACGCCCCACATGAACTTCCTCGCGCCCGACCCGCATGACAGCGCGGCGCAGGATCTCGACTATTTCGTCTGGTTGATCCGCGGCAACGGCCGCGACATCCTGGTCGATACCGGCTTCAATGCCGAGGAAGCGTCCGCGCGGGCGCGCAAGCTGACGCTCAATCCGGTCGACGCGCTGGAGCGCTTTGGTGTCGCGGCAGCGAGCATTCGCGACATCATCGTGACGCATCTGCATTACGACCATGCCGGCAATCTCGACCGCTTCCCGAACGCCCGCTTCCATCTCCAGGAGCGCGAGATGGCCTACGCGACGGGGCGCTGCATGTGCAACGGACTGCTGCGACATCCGTTCTCGGTCGAGCACGTCACCCAGATGGTCCGCCATGTCTATGGCGAGCGCGTCAATTTCTATTCCGGCGACGGCGAGGTCGCGCCCGGCATCACCTTGCACCGCGTCGGCGGCCATTCGGACGGCTTGCAGGTGGTCAGAGTCGAGACCGCGCGCGGACCGGTGGTGCTGGCGTCCGATGCCGCGCATTATTACGCCAATCTCCAGCGCAGAAGCCCATTCCCGATCGTCTACAATGTCGGCGACATGGCGGTTGGCTGGGAGACCATCGAGCGCCTCGCCGGCCATCCTGACCGGTTCATTCCCGGCCATGATCCGATCGTGACGGAGATCTATCCGCGCGCCAGCGACAAGGTCGATGTCTGGGCGCTGCATTTGCCGCCGTCGCGATCATTTGCGAAGTGATCAATACGCCTGCTTGGCGTCGGCCTCTTCGCTGGTCTGGATCAAATCGAGGCTCTGTTCGATCTTGCCGAGCAGCGTCGATAGCTGTTTGCGCTCCTGCGCGGTGAGGCAGGCGAGGATCTCGTCTTCCCGCCGCAGCAATTGCGGAAACAGCTCCTCGTAGAGCGTGCGGCCTTTCCTGGTCAGTCGGAGGCGGAATTCGCGACGGTCGGCTTCGTTCTCGACGCGCTCGATCAAACCCTGGTGCAGCAACATGGTCACCGCGCGGCTGATCGTGGATTTGTGCGTGCGGGTGCATTGCGCGACGTACTGCGCGCTGCAGGCATCGTTGCGGAAGCCGAGCGTCGCGATCACGCGCCAGGCGGGGATGTCGAGGCCGTGACGCTCCTGATATTCGACGGCGAGTGCGGAACTCACCTCCGCGGCGAGCCGGTTGAGGCGGAACGGCACGAACCTGAACAGGTCGAGCCGTGTTTTTGGCCGCGGTGAAGCCTCATCGGCCTCGCGTGTCTTCAGCGCGATGTCGCTGGATGTCCTCGCCAAGGAGAGCGCTCCGAATTCCAGTTGACGGCCGGCCGGCTCCGGTCCAAAATAGTTGCACGTGAGACTATTAGCAGATCAGGCCTCTCCTGACCAGAGCCGAGGTTAGCGCATGGCGAAGGCCAATACGCATCAGGCCAAAACCCAGTTCGGCTATCGCCGCCACCCCGATCAGGATCGTCCCGGCCAGAGCTCGGCCGAGCATCCCGTGGTGATCGTGGGCGCTGGCCCGGTCGGGCTGTCGCTTGCGATCGACCTTGCCCAACGCGGCCAGCGCGTCGTTCTTCTGGATGACGCCGACCGCATCGGAGAGGGCTCCCGCGCGATCTGCTTCTCGAAACGCTCGCTGGAATATTGGGACCGGCTCGGCGTCGGCGACCGCATGGTCGACAAGGGCGTGGTCTGGAGCGTCGGCCGCATCTTCCACGGCGAGCAGCAGCTCTACCAGTTCAATCTACTGCCGGAGGACGGTCACAAGCGGCCGGCCTTCATCAATCTCCAGCAATATTACGCCGAAGCCTATCTGGTCGACCGCATCAGCGAGCTGCCCGAGATCAATTTGCGCTGGCGCAACAAGGTGACGGCGCTGGAGAGCCGCAACGATTCCGTCGCGCTGACGATAGAGACGCCGGAGGGCGCCTATCGCCTGCACGCGCAATATGTCGTCGCCTGCGACGGCGCGCGCTCGTCGCTGCGGCAGATGGTGGGCGCGGACTTCGCCGGACAGGTGTTCGAGGACCAGTTCCTGATCGCCGACGTCAAGATGACCGCGGAATTCCCGACCGAGCGCTGGTTCTGGTTCGATCCGCCGTTTCATGCGGGACGTTCGGCGCTGCTGCACCGACAGCCCGACGATGTCTGGCGCATCGACCTTCAGCTCAATCGTTATGCCGACCCCGTCGTCGAGAAGAAGCCCGAGAACGTGCGGCCGCGGATTGCGCGCATGCTCGGCCACGACAAGTTCGAGTTCGAGTGGATCTCGCTTTACAAATTCCAGTGCCGGCGGATGGATCGCTTCGTCCATGGCCGCGTGATCTTTGCAGGCGATTCCGCGCACCAGGTCTCGCCCTTCGGCGCGCGCGGCGCCAATTCGGGACTCGAGGACGCCGAGAATCTCTCCTGGAAGCTCGACCGCGTGCTGCGCGGCGCCTCACCCGCGAGCCTGCTCGAGAGCTATCACGTCGAGCGCAGTCTGGCGGCCGACGAGAACATCCGCGAATCCACCCGCTCGACCGATTTCATGGCGCCGAACTCGCATCAGGAAGCGCGGCTGCGCAAGGCGGTGCTGTCGCTGGCCAAGGAAACGGAATTCGGCAAGCGCATGGTCAATGGCGGGCGGCTCTCGGTGCCGTGCAGCTATGACTCGCCGCTGTCATCGCCGGATGCGGATGCGTGGCGCGGTGGCCCGCTCCCGGGTTGTTCGATGCTCGATGCTCCCGTTACGACGCGCGCGGGCGAGCAAGCCTATTTGACGGATGCATTCCGCAAGGGTGGAACAGACTTCACCTTGCTGTCGTTCGGCAACGGCGCGGCGATCGATGCGCCTGTTGGTGTGAAGGACATCTGCATCGGCGGTGAGGACGGGCTCGCAGATCCGGCAGGGCTCACTGCAAAGCGCTATGATGCGGAACCAGGCTCAGCCTACCTATTAAGGCCGGACGGTTACGTTGCGGCGCGCTTCCGCCACCCCACGCGCGCTGGCGTCGCGGCAGCGCTGTCACGGGCGCAGGGCTTGAATCAAGAATTTGCTTGAATTGAGGACTCGCATGCCGCTCTCCACCAGCTCCAACTTCGCGCGACCCGACGACGCCTTTCGCGCCATTGTGGAGGCGCATCGTGGCTTCACCGACGAGCAGAGCGCGGACTTCGACGCGGCGCTGGTACTGATCCTCGCCAACCATATCGGCGATATCGACGTGCTGCGGGAGGCGATCCTCCTCGCCAAGCGGCGCATGATCGACGGCCAGCAGCAGCAGCAACAACAATAGCCCCAAAGACTTGAAGGATGAATTGATGGCGAAGAACTTCGCATCCACCGGCGACCTCTCCGAGAAGAAGATCACCTTCTCCGAGATTGGCACCGATCTCTACGCCTTCACCGCGGAGGGCGATCCGAACACCGCGATCATCGTCGGCGACGACGGCTGCCTGGTGTTCGACGCGCAATCGACGCCGGCGATGGCCAACAAGGTGATCGAGCGCGTCCGTGCCGTCACCGACAAACCGATCAAATATGTCGTGCTGTCGCATTATCACGCCGTGCGCGTGCTCGGCGCCTCCGCCTACAAGGCGCAGGGCATCGTCGCCTCGCAGGAGACCTATCGCCTCATCGAGGAGCGTGGCCAGCAGGATTGGGATTCCGAGTACGGCCGCTTCCCGCGCCTGTTTCAGGACGCATCGAGCATACCCGGCCTGACCTGGCCGACGCTGACCTTCGAAGGCGAGATGTCGATCTATCTCGGCAAGCGCGAGGTACGCCTGATGCAGCTTGGCGCCGGCCATACCTCGGGCGACATCGTCGCCTGGGTGCCGGATGCCGAGGTGATGTTCTCCGGTGACCTGATCGAATACCACTCGGCCTGCTATTGTGGCGACGCACACCTGCGCGAATGGCCGCTGACGCTGAACGAGATCCGTCACTTCAATCCCAAGGCGATCGCGCCGGGCCGCGGCGATGCGTTGAAGGGTGTCGCCACGGTGCGCGAAGCCATCGCGATGACGCGCGACTTCGTCACCTCGCTCTACGGCGCCGCCGAAATCTCGGTCGCCAAGGGCCGCACGCTGAAGGAATCGATGGCCGCGACGCGCGAGGTCATGGATCCGAAATTTTCGAGCTTCGCCATCTACGAGCACTGTCTGCCGTTCAACGTATCTCGCGCCTATGACGAGGCGTCGGGGATCGACGACCCCGTGATCTGGACCGACAAGCGCGACCAGGAGATGTGGGCCGCCCTGCAAGGAGGAGGATCATCATGAACATCAACACCTCGCCCGATCAGATCATTCGCAGCACGGCCCAGGTCACGCCGGGCTACATGTCCGGCTTCGGCAACAGTTTCGAGACCGAAGCGCTGCCGGGCGCGCTGCCGATCGGACGCAACTCGCCGCAGCGCTGTGCCTACGGCCTCTATGCCGAGCAGCTCTCCGGCTCGCCCTTCACGGCGCCGCGCGGCAGCAACGAGCGCTCATGGCTCTATCGCATTCGCCCGTCGGTGAAACACTCGGGTCGTTTCGAGAAGGTCGACCGCGGCCTGTGGCGTTCGGCACCGTGCCACGAAAACGACCTGCCGATCGCGCAATTGCGCTGGGATCCGGCGCCGATCCCGAAGGAGGACATGACCTTCCTTCAGGGCGTGCAGACCATGACCACCGCCGGTGACGTCAACACCCAGGCCGGCATGGCCGCCCACGTCTATCTCATCACCAAATCGATGGTGGACCAGCACTTCTACAATGCCGACGGCGAGCTGATGTTCGTGCTGCAGCAGGGCAATCTTCGCATCGTCACCGAGTTCGGCCGCATCGACGCCGAGCCCGGCGAGATCGTGGTGATCCCGCGCGGCGTCAAGTTCCGGGTGGAGATTCCGAGCGGACCGGCGCGTGGCTATCTCTGCGAAAACTACGGCGGCGCCTTCACGCTGCCGGAGCGCGGGCCGATCGGCGCCAACTGCCTCGCCAATGCCCGCGACTTCCTGACGCCGGTCGCGCACTACGAGGACAAGGACTCACCGACCGAGCTGTTCGTGAAATGGGGCGGATCGTTGTTCAGGACGCAGTTGCCCCACTCGCCGATCGACGTCGTCGCCTGGCACGGCAATTATGCGCCGTATAAATATGATCTGCGCACCTTCTCGCCGGTCGGCGCGATCGGCTTCGATCATCCCGATCCCTCGATCTTCACCGTGCTGACCTCGCCGTCGGAGACCGCGGGCACGGCGAATATCGACTTCGTGATCTTCCCCGAGCGCTGGATGGTCGCCGACAACACCTTCCGCCCGCCGTGGTATCACATGAACATCATGAGCGAGTTCATGGGCCTGATCTACGGCGTGTACGACGCCAAGCCGCAAGGTTTTGTGCCGGGCGGCATGAGTTTGCACAATTGCATGCTGCCGCACGGCCCCGATCGCGATGCCTTCGAGCACGCCAGCAACGGCGAGCTGAAGCCGGTCAAGCTGACCGGCACCATGGCCTTCATGTTCGAGACCCGCTACGCGCAGCGCGTCACCGCGCACGCCGCGAATTCCGCGACGTTGCAGCATGACTACGCGGATTGCTGGAAGGGCCTCGAGAAGCGGTTCGATCCGAGCAAGCCGTAAGCTTCTTACCCTCTCCCCTTGTGGGAGAGGGTGGCTCGCCGCATAGCGGCGAGACGGGTGAGGGGTTCTATCCGCGCGTGAACCTCTCCTTCGGACTCGCGGACAGATACCCCTCATCCGGCGCTTCGCGCCACCTTCTCCCACAAGGGGAGAAGGGAAAGACCGAGCCAAGTGATGCCACATCCCAACGACCCCAGCCTCCGCTCCTTCATCGGCGTCGATCCCGCCTCCGATTTTCCGATCCAGAACCTGCCTTATGGTGTGTTCTCGACCGCGGCCAATCCGACGCCGCGCGTCGGCGTGGCGATCGGCGACTATGTGCTCGATCTCTGGGAGCTTGAGCAGGACTCGCGGCTCGACGTGGGGCCGCTCGGCGTGTTCTCGACGCCGTCGCTCAATGCTTTCATGGCCTTGGGGCCAAAGGTCTGGACGAAGACGCGGGCGCGGATCAGCGAACTCCTGCGCGCCGATCATCCCGAGCTGCGCGACAACGAGGAGTTGCGCAAGCAGGCCTTGGTGCCGATACGCGACGCAAGATTGCATCTGCCGTTTGCGGTCTCCGGCTACACCGATTTCTATTCGTCGAAAGAACACGCCACCAATGTCGGCGTCATGTTCCGCGGCAAGGACAATGCACTGCAGCCGAACTGGCTGCATATGCCGATCGCTTACAACGGCCGTGCCTCGACTGTCGTGGTCTCCGGCACGAAGGTGAAGCGCCCGCGCGGGCAGCTCAAGCCGCCGAATGTGGAGGCGCCGAGCTTCGGACCGTGCAAGCGGCTCGATTTCGAGCTGGAGATGGGCGTGGTGGTCGGCCAGCCGTCGCCAATGGGCGGCATGCTCACGGAGCCGCAAGCCGAGGAGATGATCTTCGGCTTCGTGCTGCTCAACGACTGGAGCGCGCGCGATATCCAGCAATGGGAATATGTGCCGCTCGGGCCGTTCCTCGCCAAGGCGTTCGCGACCTCGATCAGTCCGTGGGTGGTGACGCGCGAGGCGCTGGAGCCATTCCGCCTCAACGGGCCGCAGCAGGAGCCGGTGCCGCTCGACTACCTCAAGCAGGGCAAGCCGCAGAACTACGATCTCGAACTCGACGTCTCCTTGCGCGCCGCCGGAGCCAACGCGCCCGCCGGCATCAGCCGCACCAACTTCAAATACATGTACTGGTCGTCGGTGCAGCAGCTGATGCACCACGCCTCCTCCGGCTGCGCCATGAATGTCGGCGATCTCCTCGGCAGCGGCACCATTTCCGGTCCGGAGAAGAACCAGCGCGGCAGCCTGCTGGAGATCAGCTGGAACGGCACCGAGCCGATCGAATTGCCCGGCGGCGCCAAGCGGTCGTTCCTGGAAGACGGCGACAGCCTCGTCATGCGCGGCTGGTGCCAGGGCGAAGGCTATCGCGTTGGTTTTGGCGAGGTCGAGGGGACGATTTTGGCGGCGGAGTGATTGCTGGGAAGCGATGCGACGCTCTATCCACATTCTCCGTCATTGCGAGCGTAGCGAAGCAATCCAGAGTCTTTCCGCAGTGGCAGTCTGGATTGCTTCGTCGCAAGGGCTCCTCGCAATGACATGGTGAGAGTCTACCGCTTCTCCGGCGGCACCTCACGTAACCGCGCGCAATGCGTCGCGACGTCCTCCAGACTGTACTTCAGATGCACCCGCTTGTCCGACGGCGCCTGGTTGGTCGTGCACACGCCCGGTCGCCATTCCTGCGTGGGCCTGATCGGGCGCGGCGCAAAACCGCCGCCGCAGTTCGGGCAGACGTTGGAGAGTTTCGTCTCCACGCAGTCCGCACAGAACGTGCATTCATAGGAACAGATCCGCGCATCGGTTGCGTTCGGGGGCAGATCGCGGTCGCAATATTCGCAGTTCGGTCGAAGCTGGAGGGCCATGGCTCAATCTCCGCAGATTGGCCGGGATCATCGCAGATCGCGCGCGCAGCGCGAATGCCGGATTTCCCTCGATTTCAGCCGGGCTTGATTTCCTTCAGCGGCAGACGCGTGCTTTCCTTCAGCCTGTCGAGCACGATCGAGGAGCGCACATGCGCGACGCTCTGGTGCGGCATCAGCACGTCGTTGACGAGGTTGGAGAGGCCCTTGAGGTCGTGCAGCACGGCCTTGAGCACGTAGTCGGCGTCGCCTGTCAGCGAGTAGGCCTCCTGGATCTCGTCGATGCGGTTGACCAGAGTCCGAAACCGCTTGGAATTGTCCGGCGAGTGGGTCGCCAGCGTCACCTGGATGAAGGCGACCACGCCGAAGCCGAGCGCCTCGCTGGAGAGATCGGCATGATAGCCCGCAATGACCTTCTCCTCTTCCAGCCGCATCCGCCGGCGCGAGCATTGCGAGGCCGAGAGGCCTGCGAGGTCGGCGAGCTCCTGGTTGGTGAGACGGCCGTCGTCCTGGAGCGCGCCCAGGATCTTGAGGTCGAAGGCATCCACCAAAGTCATGCGCGTTTCACCCACTTCATGCACAAACTGTGCATACGTTAATCAAAAGCCGTCTCATTTGCACGCCCCTTGCGCGTCCCATGAAGGATAGTTCCTCTCAGCAGCAATTTGGGAGAACACCATGGGTCCGTTTCCGCACGATGCACCGCCGGCCACGATCAGCGCCGAGAATCCGATGGGCACCGACGGGTTCGAGTTCGTCGAATATGCGCATCCCAATCCGCAAGAGTTGCACGCCTTGTTCAAGCTGATGGGCTATGTGCCCGTCGCGCGGCACAGAACGAAGAAGATCACGGTTTATCGCCAGGGCGACATCAATTACCTCGTCAACGAGGAGCCCGGCACCCAGGGTCACGATTTCGTCGCCGCGCACGGCCCCTGTGCGCCGTCGATGGCGTTTCGCGTCGTCGATGCGAAGAAGGCCTATGACCGCGCGATTTCGCTCGGTGCCGAACCTGCCGATGCGTCCTCCGCGCAGAAGACGCTCGACGTCCCCGCGATCAAGGGCATCGGCGGCAGCCTGCTCTATTTCGCTGATCGCTATGGCGCCAAGGGATCGGCCTATGACAGCGAGTTCGAATGGCTGGGTGCGCGCGATCCGCGTCCTGCCGGCGCCGGCCTGTTCTATCTCGATCACCTCACCCACAACGTCCACCGCGGCCGCATGGACGTGTGGACGGGCTTCTACGAGAAGCTCTTCAATTTCCGCCAGATCCGCTTCTTCGACATCGAGGGCCGCGCCTCGGGCCTGTTCTCGCGCGCGCTGACCAGCCCCGACGGCAAGATCCGGATTCCGATCAACGAGGACGCCGGCGATTCCGGGCAGATCGAGGAATATCTCAATATCTATCGCGGCGAGGGCATCCAGCACATCGCCTGCGGCTGCCGCGACATCTACCGCACCATCGAGGACTTGCGCGAGGCCGGTCTGCCCTTCATGCCAGCGCCGCCCGCGACCTATTTCGAGCGGATCGACGCGCGGTTGCCGAAGCATGGCGAGGACATCGCGCGGCTGCAGAAGAACGGCATCCTGATCGACGGCGAAGGCGTAGTCGACGGCGGCCAGACCAAGGTGCTGCTGCAGATCTTCTCGGCCAACGCGATCGGCCCGATCTTCTTCGAGTTCATCCAGCGCAAGGGCGACGACGGTTTCGGCGAAGGCAATTTCAAGGCGCTGTTCGAATCGATCGAGGAGGACCAGATCCGGCGCGGGGTGCTGAAGGTGGATGCGGCGTAGGCGGCCGTTGTCTGGAACGCGGTGGCATTAAGTGCCGCCGTCGTCCTGGCGAAAGCCAGGACCAATTACCCCAGGGAGCGGTCATTGGGCGAACTGGTAACTCCGAGTCTTCGTCAAACCGCGTTGGTGGCTATGGGTCTTGGCCCCCGTGCGCAATTGCGCACTAGGCCAGGACGACCCGGAGTGTGATGCGACAGCGGAGGACTTAACGCTCCGCCTTCCAGGCTTTGGTCACCGCGCCGATCTCCGCCACTTCCGGCTCGCGCACCGCCGATGGAGTCCGCGAAAAGCGCGGCGCCGGCGCCGGCTGCTTCACGCCGTGGCGCTCGACGAAGACGTTGCGGGCGACCATGTGCGGATGCTCGGTCGCTTCCGACATGGTCAGCACCGGCGCGAAGCAGATGTCGGTGCCTTCCATAATCTTGCACCAGTCCTCGCGCGTCTTGCTCTTGAACACCGTCTTCAGTTTTTCCTTCAGCGCGGGCCAAGCCTTGCGGTCCATCTGCGCATCGAAATCGGGGTCGGTCAGGCCGGCGTGCTCGCGCAGCAGCGCGTAGAATTGCGGCTCGATCGAGCCGATCGAGACGAAATGGCCGCAGGCGCATTCGTAGACGCCGTAGAAATGTGCGCCGCCGTCGAGAAAGTTCTCGTTGCGGCCTTCGGTCCAGCGGCCGAGCGTGGTCATGTCGAAGAAGAACGACATCAGCGATGCCGCGCCGTCGCACATCGCGGCATCGACGACCTGGCCCTTGCCTGACCGCGAGGCCTCCAGCAGCGCCGCAAGCACGCCGACCACGAGATAGAGCGCGCCGCCGCCGAAATCGCCGACCAGGTTGAGCGGCGGCACCGGCGCTTCCTTCGTGCCGATCGCGGCGAGCGCGCCGGTGATGGAGATGTAGTTGATGTCGTGGCCGGCGGCATTGGCGAGCGGGCCTTGCTGGCCCCAGCCGGTCATGCGGCCGTAGACCAGCTTTGGATTGCGCGCGAGCACCACGTCAGGCCCGAGACCGAGCCGCTCCATCACGCCGGGACGGAAACCCTCGACCAGCGCGTCGGCATTCGCAAGCAGATCGAGTACCTCCGCGATCGCCGCCTGGTCCTTGAGGTCGAGCTCGACCACCTTGCGGCCGCGGCCTGCGACCGACTTCATGTTCTTCCTGGCGCCGACCCGATCGAGCGTGACGATTTCGGCGCCCATGTCGGCCAGCATCATGCAGGCGAACGGGCCCGGTCCAATGCCGGCGAATTCAACGATGCGGAAGCCCGACAGCGGGCCGGAGGTGCGGACGGAGGAGTTTTGGGCTGATTGATCGAGCACGTGTTTGTTTCCTCGGATCCAAGGCGCATATTGCCGATGGTCGGCAAGCGCCAAGGCGTTCCTCTGCGGGGCGAGTTAATTGGCCGATTAACTTTTCTCGCCTTCACGCCAGTGAGGCAAGCGGTTTTCATGTCGCGTGGCTAAAATAAAACGGCGCGCACCGAAGTGCGCGCCGCGGAAAATTTGCGTCGAGGCGCTAAGGCGCGATGATCAGCGAGCGGCAGCCACCGCGCGCTGCGCCATCACCTTGATGAGGTTGGCGCGGTACTCCGCCGTGCCGTGGATGTCGGCCAGCAGATTGCTCGCCGAAATGCTCACGCCGTCGATCGCCGACGGTGACCAGTTCGCCTTCAGCGCCGCTTCGATGGCCGGGACCCGCATCACGCCGCCTTGCGAGGCGCCGGTGGCGGCCACCCGAATCTCGCCCGACTTCGTCTGCGCGACGAACACGCCGGTCAGCGCAAAGCGAGACGCAGGATGGCGCATCTTTTCGTAGCCAGCCTTCGCCGGAACCGGGAACGACACGGCGGTGATGAGCTCGCCGTCCTCCAGCGCGGTCGTGAACATGCCCTGGAAAAAGTCATCCGCCGTAATCGACCGCTTGTTGGTCTTCACGGTGGCGCCGAGCGCGAGCAGCGCGGCGGGAAAATCCGCGGCGGGATCGTTGTTGGCGATCGAGCCGCCGATCGTGCCGCGATAGCGCACGGCGGGGTCGCCGAGCACCGAAGTGAGATAGGCAATTGCGGGAATCGCCTTCTTCACGTCGGCATTCTGCATGATGTCGAAATAGGTCGTGCCGGCCTTGATGGTCAGCACGTCGCCCGAGAGCTCGACGCCCTGCAGCTCCTTGATCTTGCCGAGGTCGATGACGTCGGACGGACTGGCGAGGCGTTGCTTCATCACCGGCAGCAGCGTCTGGCCGCCGGCGAGGAACTTGGCTTCGCTGCTCTTGGAGAACAGGCTGACGGCTTCGTCAACCGAGGACGCGCGATGATAAACGGTCTGGTACATCTTCGTTCCTCCCTTAAGCCGCGTGGATCGTGCGCCACACCCTGTCCGGGGTTGCGGGCATTTCCAGATTGTTCTTGCCGATCGCATCCGTGATCGCATTGATCACGGCCGCTGACGCCCCGATCGCACCGGCCTCACCGCAACCCTTGATGCCGAGCGGATTGCCCGGGCACAGCGTCGTGGTGTGGGAGAGGTTGAACGAGGGAACGTCGTCGGCGCGCGGCATGGCGTAGTCCATGAACGAGGCCGTGACCGGCTGCCCGTTGGCGTCGTAGATCGCGTGCTCGAGCAACGCTTGTCCGATGCCTTGCACAAGACCGCCATGGACCTGGCCCTCGACGATCATCGGGTTGATCAAACGGCCGAAATCGTCGGCCGCGACGAAGTTGACGAAGGAGGTCTTGCCGGTGCCGGGATCGACCTCGAGCTCGCAGATATATGTGCCGGCCGGGAAGGTGAAGTTGGTCGGATCGTAGAAGGCGCTTTCCTTCAGGCCCGGCTCCATCCCGTCGGGCAGATTGTGCGCGGTATAGGCCGCGAGTGCGACCATCGGGAAGGCGATCGCCTTGTCGGTGCCGGCGACCTTGAACTCGCCGTTCTCGATGACGATGTCGCCTTCCGAGGCTTCCAGCGCATGCGCGGCGATCTTCTTGGCCTTGGATTCCATCTTCTCCATGGCCTTCAGGATCGCGGTGAGGCCGACGGCGGCCGAGCGCGAGCCATAGGTGCCCATGCCGAACTGCACCTTGTCGGTGTCGCCATGGACGATCGAGACCTGACTGATGGGAACGCCGAGGCGTTCGGCTACGAGCTGGCAGAACGTGGTCTCGTGACCCTGGCCGTGGCTGTGTGATCCCGTCAGGACCTCGATGGTGCCGACCGGGTTGACGCGGACTTCGGCGGACTCCCAAAGACCGACGCCGGCGCCCAGGCTGCCGACGGCCTTCGACGGCGCGATGCCGCAGGCCTCGATGTAGCAGGACACGCCGATGCCGCGCAGCTTGCCGTCGGCCTTCGCCTTGGCCTTGCGCCCGGCAAAGCCGGCATAGTCGATCGCCTTCATCGCGGCGTCGAGCGAGGCGTTAAAGTCGCCGGTGTCATAAGCCATGATCACCGGCGTCTGGTGCGGGAACTGGGTGATGAAGTTGGTCCGGCGCAGCGCGGCCGGATCGACTTTCAACTGCCGCGCCGCCGTCTCCATCAGACGTTCGATCAGATAGCTCGCCTCGGGGCGGCCGGCACCGCGATAGGCGTCGACCGGCGTGGTGTTGGTGTAGACCCCGACCACCTCGGCATGGATCGCCGGGATGTTGTACTGGCCCGACAGCAGCGTCGCGTAGAGATAGGTCGGCACCGACGACGAGAACAGCGACATGTAGGCGCCGAAATTGGCGTAGGTCTTCACCTTCAATCCGGTGATCTTGTTGTTGGCGTCGAACGCCATCTCGGCGTGGGTGACGTGGTCGCGGCCATGCGCATCGGTGAGGAAGGCTTCGGTGCGGTCGCCGGTCCATTTCACGGGACGGCCGACCTTCTTCGAGGCCCACAGCGCCACCATCTCTTCGGGATAGATGAAGATCTTGGAGCCGAAGCCGCCGCCGACGTCGGGTGCGATCACGCGCAGCTTGTGCTCGGGTGCAATGTTGTAGAACGCCGACAGCACGAGGCGGGCGACGTGCGGATTCTGCGACGTCGTGTAGAGCGTGAAATGCTCTTCCGCCGAATCGTAATCGGCAATTGCCGCGCGCGGCTCCATCGCGTTCGGCGCGAGACGGTTGTTGGTGACGTCGAGCTTCACCACGTTGGCGGCCTTGTCGAAGGCGGCATCGGTGGCGCCCTCGTCGCCGATCACCCAGTCATAAACCTGGTTGCCGGGAGCTTCGGGATGCAGCTGCGGCGCGCCGGACTTGATCGCGGCGTGGACGTCGGCGACCGCGGGCAGCTCTTCATAGTTCACGACCACGGCTTCGGCCGCGTCGCGTGCGAGATTCTTGGTCTCGGCGATCACGACTGCGACGGCCTGACCGACGAAGCGCACGGTCTCCGGCGCCATTGCCGGCCATGCGCCCATCTTCATCGGGCTGCCGTCCTTGGAGGTGATGGCCCAGCCGCAGATCAGGTTACCGACCTTGTCGTCGACGATTTGCTGACCGGTCAGCACAGCGACCACGCCCGGCATCTTCAGCGCCTCGGCGGGATCGATCCCCTTCACCTTGGCATGCGCGTGCGGGCTGCGGATGAAATGGGCATGGGTCATGCCCTGCAATTTGATGTCGTCGACGTAGCGGCCCTTGCCGGTAATGAAACGCTTGTCTTCCTTGCGCACGACGCTCGCGCCAATGCCTTCAACGCCCATGTCTGGTCCTCCCGACCGGAATTTGTCTTGACCGCGCTTTCCCTCGAAAGCGGCGGCGATCGTTCTTATTTCGAGGCGGGCCGCTTACTCGGCCGCCTGCGAGACCTTCATGCGGCCTGCCGCATCCAGCACGGCTTTGACGATGTTGTGGTACCCAGTGCAGCGGCAGATATTGCCTTCGAGCTCGTGGCGGACGGTGGCCTCGTCGAGCTGGCCACCATAGCGGTGCACGATGTCGATCGCCGACATGATCATGCCCGGCGTGCAATAGCCGCACTGCAGGCCGTGATTGTCGCGGAAGGCCGCTTGCATCGGGTGCAGCTCGTCGCCCTTGGCGATGCCTTCGATCGTGGTGATGCTGGCGCCGTCGGCCTGTCCTGCCAGCATGGTGCAGGATTTGATCGCCTTGCCGTCTATATGGACGACGCAGGCGCCGCACTGGCTGGTGTCGCAGCCGACATGGGTTCCGGTGAGGTTGAGGTGGTCCCGCAGCAGCTGTACCAGCAGCGTGCGGTCCTCGACGTCGACGGCAACGGCCTTGCCGTTCACCGTCAGTTTGACTGTAGACACGGCTGAAGTCCTCCCGGGATCGATTTTGATTGTTTCTAATTAGAGACAGCGACCCGGAACTTTGCAACTACGATTTTGGTCGCCCGCGTCATGGAAAAGTCATTGATCCAGAATGCCCAACATTGGTTTGGGGGGCGAGTCGGCCGGATCGGGTTGCGGCGCCGGGGCGCCAGCTGGGATGCCAGCGTCCATATCGCCCATCCGGCTCGCCTTGGCCGATAGAGCCGGAAACTCTGCGGGCGCACCGAATTTACCGCCCCTTATCGATTCTGCCTTAGTTTTGCGCAGCCAGGTCAGGGGGCGGGGCGCCACCGGATCTCGGCTGAATGAAAATGGGGGTGGGAATGTCCGGGCGTATCGCGTCGTCGTCGAAGCGCACAATAATGCCGACCCTCAGGTTCCGCGCCAAGATCATTCTGGGCTTTGCCGCGGTGCTGGTGATCTCCGCCGGCAGCATGGCCTTCTCCTATTTTGGCTTCGAGCGGGTCTCGTCCGGGGTCGGGTCCTACCGCACCAGTGTCACCGAGGCCGATCTCGCCCGTAACATCGACCGGGAGCTGCTCGCCTATCGCTCGGCCGTCAGATATTTCGTCGTCACCGGCAAGGAGGACGACGCCAAGACGGCGCTGGACGCGGAGACCGGCCTGAAGAGCGCCATCGACCAGGCGGTCAAGAGCGCCAAGAAGCCGGCGCGGCAGGAAAGTCTGGACAAGCTCGCCAAGGAGTTTTCAAACTTCTCCGCGACCTTCGCGAAAGTCCTCCAGGCCAAGCGTGACAGCGCGCTGCTGGTGCAGAACCAGCTCATGCGCAACGCCAACCTCCTGAAATACAAGCTCGACGACATCGGCAACAATGCCTCCGATTCCGAGGCGCAGGCGATCGAGTTCGGGACCAAGCAGGTCAATGCCCAATTCCAGACCGCGAGCGGGGCGGCGACCAATTTCGTGCTGACGTCCGACCAGGCGATCGCAACCAGCGCGCTGGCGCGGTTGAAATTCGTCGAGAACTCGCTCAACGCGGTCTATTCCATGGACGACAAGATCGTCGCCGGCCTGAAGGACGCCAAGGGATTGCTCGGTGCCTATCGGGAATCGCTGGAGAAACTGATAGCCAACGCCAAGATGATCGACGAGCTCGTCACCGAGATGAGCGGCTCGGCCGGCGCGATCCTTCAGGGTGCCACCGCCATGAAGGCGGACCTCGTTGCCGAGCAGCAGCGGTTGGAGTCCGAATCGGAAGCGACCATCGGGAAGACCGAGCAACTGGTGCTGATGCTGGCCGTCGGCGGTACGCTGCTCGGCGCGGTCCTCGCTTTCCTGCTCGGCACCGGCATTTCGCGTCCGATGATTGCGATGTGCAAGGCGATGCGCGAGCTCGCCTCGGGCAATTTCGACGTCGTGCTGCCGGGCCTCGGCCGCAGGGACGAGATCGGCGAGATGGCCGGCGCGGTCGAAGAATTCAAGGTGCAGGCCGTGGCCAAGGCCGAGCGCGACGCCGCCGCCAACGAACTTCAGAACAGGGAGCAGGCCGCAAGCCGTCGTTCCGAGCTGATTCGTTTCGCCGATGATTTCGAGAGCGCGGTTGGTGCCATCGTCTCCAACGTCTCGGCTTCCGCCGTGCAGCTGGAATCGGCGGCCTCGACGCTGACCCGCACCGCCGAGACCACCCAGAGCCTGTCGAGCCAGGTCGCCGACGTCTCCGAGCAGGCCTCCAGCAACATGCAGTCGGTGGCGACCGCGACCGAAGAGCTCTCGGCCTCGGTCGAGGAGATCGGCCGCCAGGTCCGCGATTCCAGCCGCATTGCCGAAGCTGCCGTGGTGCAGGCAAAGGAGACCGATAATCGCATCGGCAAGCTCTCGCATGCCGCCCAGCAGATCGGCGAAGTCGTCAAGCTCATCACGGCGATCGCCGAGCAGACCAATCTTCTGGCTCTGAACGCGACCATCGAGGCGGCACGCGCCGGCGAAGCCGGCCGCGGCTTTGCAGTGGTCGCCAGCGAAGTGAAGTCGCTGGCGAGCCAGACCGCGAAGGCCACCGACGAGATCTCCTCGCACATCACGGGCATGCAAGGCGCCACGGCCGAGTCGGTTGCGGCGATCAAGGAGATCGGCGCCACCATCGGCCAGATCTCGTCGATCTCGACCTCGATTGCGAGCGCGGTGGAGCAGCAGGGCGCGGCGACGCAGGAAATCGCGCGCAGCGTCCAGACCGTCGCGCAGGGCACTCAGACCGCCGCCACCGACATCGGCCAGGTCAACCGCGGCGCCGCCGAAACCGGCTCGGCCTCGGAAGAGGTGCTGCACTCGGCCAAGACGCTGTCGTCCGAAAGCACCCGCCTGCGCGCCGAGCTCGACCGCTTCATGGGGAATATCCGGGCGGCGTAGCGCTCGACCTTCGCGCCACGCCTCCGCCGTCGTCCTGGCGAAAGCCAGGAGGTGGATTCACACTCGAAGTGCAACAGTTGAGAGGAGAAGGCCTCGGCCGGGGTTCTGAAGTCAAGGCATTTGCGCGGGGTG
>NZ_JBHTFN010000051.1:0-665 GCF_042666195.1 Bradyrhizobium sp. GCM10028915 | reverse complement strand
GCCGCGAAGGCGCCAACATGGGCGCTGATCCAGTCGGCGAGCCCCTGCGTCCACGTCGCCTGCGCGTAGGTGAAGCTCGATGCGCCGAGCACGGCGACGAAGATCTGCGCCGTTCTGCGCTCACCGGTCAGGCGGTCGACCACCACCGGCACGCCATCGCCGGCATAGTCGACGAACAACTTGTCGCCGGCCGCATGGGCCTGGCGCATCGTCACCGACAGGCGGCCCTCCCAGGCGCGGTAGAGCTCACAGAAGCGCGAGTACCGGTATCCGCCGGGCTCGGTGGCGATATATTCCTCCCACAGGATCGACAGCGTCACGTGCTTGCGTTTGAGCTCGCGGTGCACGGTCGCCCAGTCGGGCTCGGCGATGCGGCGGTGACCCTGACGGTTGCCATTGCCGGTCTTCGCGAACAGGCGAAGTTCCAGAACCGTGTCGGTGACGTCGTCTGGCAACGGCCAGCTCAAGCCCGCGGCCTCGAACCGCCGGAGCGCCAGGCGCACCGTCGAGGGCGCCGCGCCCACCCGTCGCGCAATCTCGCGGCTCGGCAGCCCGGCCGCCTTCATTCTGATCACATCGCGCACACGGCGCATCGCAAGCCTCTCCGTCGGCATCCAGGGTCCCCTTCGCAAAGCCGAAAGAGTTGACCCTATGGGAGCCAGAAG
>NZ_JBHTFN010000050.1:0-37063 GCF_042666195.1 Bradyrhizobium sp. GCM10028915 | reverse complement strand
TCGTTGACGGTGTAAGTGAACGCTCCCGTGGCATTGAGCACCAGGCTGCCGTGCGCTCCATTCAGAGCGGAGCCCAGCGTGCCGGAGGTCGATCCGAAGCTGACTGTAGTCACTGCCTTGGTGTCGCTGGCATCCGGATCGGTGTCGTTGGTCAGTACGTTTCCGGTAGCGGGCGAGCCGCCCGTGCCGTTGGCGAGGCCGCCTTTCTCCGTGGCGTTGCCCGTATCAGCGACTGCCGTCGGCGGTCTGTTGGTGCTGGAGGATCCGTTGAAGATCACGTCGACGAAGTAGTTGGTCGACTTGAAGACGTTGGTCGGGAATACGGTTCCGGTTCCGTAGCTATAGATGCCATTTCCCGTGGCGGGGGCGCTCAGCTGGCCATTGGTAATCGACGTTGTGAAATAGCTCTGAGTGTCCGAATAGTTGCCGTTGGTGTGGTAGGAAGCGACATATGTCGTGCCCGCGGTAATGGCTATCGGGCTCGAAAAACTTACCTGCTGCCAGCCGCTGGCGGTCTCGCCGCTGAAGGTCGCTGTGCCCAGCAGCGTTCCCGTCGCAGTCCAGAGATGCGCGACGTGGGTGCCCGTGTTCAACGAGCCCTTGTAGAAGCGGAGGCCGGTTATCGTCCCGTTGACCGAGGCGCTGAACTTGACGCCCACCTCGACGGAGCTTGTATCACCCGAATTGGTCACGCTCGGCGTGTCGTTGGTGCCAAACAGGCTCTGGGCAGATATCGGATAGTTGACGTTGAGAAACACCTGCCCCGTTCCACTGGCGCCACCGGAGTCGGTGATCGTGTAAGCGAACTGTGCCGCTCCCGCGTAATTCGCGATCGGGGTGAACGTCACCGTCTGAGTCTGGACGTTGTAGCTTACGGTGCCATTGGCCGGATTGCTCACGTCGCTGATCGAAAACGAGAGGCCGGCGGGATCCGTGTCATTGGCAAGCAGCGCCGATGCCGCGATGTTCAGCGTCCCGTTTTCCGTGACCGTGAACCCACTGTCGTTGTTGGCCTGCGGCAGCTGGCTGTTGTCCCTGAAGACGACATCAACCCAGTAATTGTCTCCCTTTGCCATCGAGATGCTGTTGGGGAAAAGTGGTCCTGTCCCGTAAGCGAAGACGCCGTTCAGGCCGCCGCCCGTCGCTGTCAATGAGCCGTTGGTGTGCCCTGCATTGTCGAAGTAGAAGTCGGTGGTGGAATAGTGACCGGTGTTCGTATGGTATGATGCGATGTAGGTCGCCCCGGCCTGTACATGCACCGGGGTCGTGAAATTGACCTGTTGCCAGCCGCTCCCCGTTTCGTTGGTGAATGTTGCGCTTGCAAGCAGCGTCCCGTTCGCCGTCCAGAGATCGCCGAGATGCGTTCCCGTGTTCTGGGTGCTCTTATAGAACCGGATGCCGGTGATATCGCCCGAAGCCGCGGCAACGAACTTGACACCCAGCTCCACAGCGCCCGCGTCGGGAGTGTTGACATCGGCCGGCGTGTCCGAGGGACTGAAGATCGTCAGGTTCGACGACGGCGTCACTGTGTAAGCAATGCCCGTACCTGGCACTTCGAGGTTCAAGCTATCATCGACCGCCCTGCTCCGGATCTTCAACTGTCCCGGCGCGCCGGCCGCAAATGTATAGGTCCAGGTTACATTCGACGCTCCGACGGTGCTGCTGGCCGGATGCCAGGTGCTGCCGCCGTCGCTTGAAATTTCGACACCACCGATCACCCCCCCGGAGTCGCTTGCCGTCCCGGTCACAGTGATAGATTGGCCTTCCACGACGCTTGCGGAGGAGAGATTTGTGATGGTCGAGGTCGGTCCTGTATGATCGGTCGATTGGGCGGCAATCACCAGACTTGCCTGCAGCGTCGCGGGTTGCACGCCCATATCCGCAAACAGATTGACCATGGCCTGCTGGACGTTCGGATCAGTCGGAGTCGCCGGCGCTAAGTTGAACTGGTCGTGATCCGATGCAAGACCCCAGGACCAGAACACGGTGCCGGCGCTAAAGACGAGAGCACCGCTCACAGGATCACGAAATTCTACCAAGTTGTGGGTTGCGGTACCGCTGCCCGTCGTGTTGCCGTAGTCAAGTAGGTATTTTGTGGTTTGGAGAGTGGTTGACGAGACATCCACCAGTCCAGCCGGACGGAAGCCGTTATCCGGCGACGAATCCCATTCGTAACCCAACAGGTTCGGGATCAGCGATGCAGTTTGGCCTTGCGCCGTCCCTGCGATCGGCGCGTTACGCCAGAGCCTCAACTGCGTCATTCCATAAGGAATCTTGATCGTGCCGTAGGAATCCCCGTCCACCTGAAAGACAGTGCCGGTCAGTGCGTTGGAGGGAATGCCTGACATGCCTCCGGTTGACGCAAAACGCGCGTCCATGAATGTTCCTGTCGCCGTTCCTGTTGGGTCGATCAACTGATTGGCATGAGTGTCCTTGTACGTGATCAAGGTGCGGTTTGCCGTGTGACTGGGATCGATGCTGGCTGCAAGCCTCGTCTGCCAATACACTTCGTTTCCGCTCAGAAACGTCAGATTGACGCCAGCGTGACCGGCGGCCTGGACATTGGAGACCTGGCTATCGGTCCAGTACTCGTCGTGACCGACCTCCATATAGATCTGATGATTCAACAGCAGCGATCCATTGGTTGCCGCGTCGATGCCCGAAATGTACGAGACGTCGTATCCGTTTTGCTCAAGCCAGTAGATCGCCGGATATTCCGCCGAGAACACCATGTCATTGGAGGTGCCCTCGAGCCCCCCATCACGCGTGGTGATAGGACGATTGTAGCTCACGGCGTAAGCGGAACCGTTCACGCCAGGTCCGTTGCCAGTGTAGAGATTGGCCCCGCCCCAAGGGTTATATGCCTCCCAGGTTTGGTCAGCTGTCTGGAACACGATTGCGCTAGTTGACGCATCGCTACGGACGACAAACGGAATTTGGAAAACCTGCGTACCGTCAACGACATTAGCAATGTAGACGCCTGACACAGCGGTCGTCGGAACGGCCCAGGAATCAGTCACGCTCCAGTTGCCGGCGTCCACGAGACCCGTGGACGCGTCCTTTAACGGGGTCGGTTGCACAACCGAGGTTGCGGCCTGATGCTGCAAGCTCGTAATCAGTCGGGCACCGTTGCCGCCGTAGTAACCAAGCCGGTAGATATCGATATGGTAGTTCGGCGCGCCGGTCTGGTTGTTGATCTTGAACTGAACGGTGCCGCCGATATTGGTACTTATCGCCGTCGTGAAGCCCTGGATTTTCGTTGAGTCTACGCCAGCGTCGATCTGCCAAATGCTTTGCGGCGTGCCTTGTTTCTGATTTTCCAGCACAATGGGGTTGGTCGGGTCCGCAACGACGGTGCCGCCCTGCCCGTCGCTTGCAAACGTCCAGTTCGGGTCATTCCCAGAGAACAGCAACGTGACGTTGCCGGCCCCGTTGCCGAAATCGACTGTGCTGATGTTTGAGCTGCTGTCGTAATGAACCGACGCCGACATCGTCGACGTGAAGGAAAAATCCCTGAGATCAATGAGATTGCCAGCCGAAAGCGGTCGATCCGGCGATGAACTTCCGATCAGACCGTGGAATTGGGTGGAGTGATCGAGGATAAGGTTGCCCGCTTCCGTCTCGAAGGACACGGTTATTCCGGAAAAAGATCCACTCAAGACTTGCCCAGAGACCGCCCCTCCGATCTCGAGAGTTGCCTTGTCGGAAATCGCGAAGTCCCCCGATCCACGGACGTCTCCCTTAAAATCTGCCGCAGCTACGCGCTCTCCGCTGAAGGATCCAAGCTTGACGATCCCGTCGTTTGTTGCGTCGCCCTCTACGACGAATGAGCTTCCAGCCCCGAGCGAAACTGTCGCATCTGCATCGACAACCAGCCTGCTTATGTCGACATTGCCTGCGGTTGCAACAACATAGGGTCCCGGCGCATCTATGAACGCGGTGGACGAGATATCCGGAACGCCGGCACTCCAGTTCGCAGCAACATTCCAGTAGCCGCCGCTCGCATTGATCCAACGAGTCGCACCCGACAGCTGGGCAGACAATGTTGTCTGCAATGCTGCGGCAGCGTGACCGCGCACACCGCCGATAGCGGTCAGCTGCCAGGAACTTGCACCTTGACTTGTGCCCACACTTACCGCGGCCCCGACATTCGAACTCCCAACTGGCAGGCCTGCGCGGGATGGAATCCAGAGCGGCTGCCACACCGGCAGATTGCTGCTCCAGGTCGCGGCCCAGAAGGGCGGTCGCTCCAGGCTTGGGATCGTCGGGTTGAAGTCACTTTCTTCCGGGAGGAGAGGCCTTGCTCCTCGATAGAAGACGCTCGACCTTTGATTCAGCATGGCCAGCCTCTCGCAATTCCTAATAAATACATTTAATTTAAATGGATAGCGAAGGTCAATTCATTATATATTAAATTTAAAGCCGGATCAGGCGACCTCGATAGCGGAATCAGCAGCCGAAAGGCGCAGAATTTCGTTGAGATATCTCCCATACCCGCTCTTCTCCAGCGGCTGAATCAGCGCGAGAAGCTGGTTTCGATCAATGAAGCCCTGCAGCAAGGCGATCTCTTCAATGCAAGCCACCTTCATGCCCTGCCGCTTTTCTATGGTTTGCACGAAAGTCCCCGCCTCGATAAGCGACTCGACCGTGCCGGTGTCCAACCATGCGAAGCCCCGCCCCATACGTTCGACGTGGAGAGCGTCCGCCGAGAGGTAGCGCATTTGCAGATCGGTAATTTCGAGTTCTCCGCGGGCCGACGGTTCGACGCGCCGGGCATACCGCACCACACGATTGTCAAAGAAATAAAGACCCGTGATTGCCCAGTTCGACGTCGGCTCGCTCGGTTTCTCCTCGATTCGTGCAGGACGTCCCGCATCATCAAACGTAACGACGCCGTATCGTTCGGGATCGCGCACGTGATATGCGAAGACAGTTGCACCTTCCTCGCGTGAGGCAGCCCTGGCGAGCAGTTCACGCAAGCCACTACCGAAGAAGATATTGTCTCCGAGCACCATTGCCACGCGGTCGGTTCCGATGAAATCGGCCCCAACAATGAACGCCTCCGCGAGTCCTCCCGGACGGGGTTGCTCGGCATAGCTGAGGCGAATGCCCCATTGGCTTCCATCTCCGAGCAACCGCTCGAACTGACACCGATCTGACGACGTGGTTATAATCAGAATTTCGCGGATCCCTGCCAGCATCAACACCGACAAGGGATAGTAGATCATCGGCTTGTCATAGATGGGCAGTAATTGCTTGCTCACCGCGCGCGTGATCGGATAAAGGCGCGTTCCGCTGCCGCCCGCCAGGACAATTCCCTTCAGCATCGGTGTCTCCTTTTCCGACAAGTTGGTCTAGACAGGTTTCGAGCGAGTGGCGCCAGGCCGGCAGTCGAATTCCAAACACGCGTTCCGCTTTGGATGAGTCCAGTCGCGAGTTCGGTGGCCGGCGCGCAGCACAAGGATACTGCTCGGTCGTAATCGCTTCGAGCTTTGGAGGCTGCCTCCCCCGACGGGATAAACCGTCGAAAATTGCCTCTGCAAAGCCGTGCCAGGTCGTCGTCCCTTGGCCGGTCACGTGAAAAATTCCCGCCGCGGTGCGGCGATCGTCGGTGAGCGACCGCTCGGCAATGTGGAGGAGCGCCGCCGCCAGATCCACGGACGAAGTTGGGCTTCCCTGCTGGTCGCAAACGACCTTTACAATCGGGCGCGTCTCGGCCAGCCGCAACATCGTCCGAACGAAGTTGCTGCCAATCGCGCTGTAAATCCAAGAGGACCTGACGACGGTGGCCAGCGGATGCGCCGCCAAAACGGCCGCCTCGCCGGCCAACTTTGATGCACCATATGTGTTCAACGGCGCCGGCACGTCGGCTTCGTCGTAAGCCTCGCGCTTGGCACCATCAAAGACATAATCCGTCGACAAATGCACAAATGGAATATTTCTCTGCCATGCGACATCCGCTAACGCAGCCGCACCATCGCGATTGATACCGAAGGCTTTTCCGACTTCGGCCTCTGCCCCATCTACAGCCGTATAAGCAGCGGCATTAATGATCATGCAGGGGGCGATCGAGGCGACCGTCCTGTCGATCCCGTCCCGGACTTCTAGGTCGAGCTCCTCACGTCCGAGGGCTACTGCAGACAGGCCGCGAAGAACCGCGAGATCACTTAGGCAACTGCCCAATTGGCCATTTCGACCAGCAATCAGAATCGGTCGTTCGATCATGGCAACCTCAGTATCGAGTGGCTGGGAGGCCAAGGCGCGCGCCGTCGTAGACCATATTGCGAGCCCGCGCCCACCAGGTGCCGCTGGCCAGATACCATTCCACCGTGTCGGCGAGACCTTGTTCGAAGCTTCGAGTGGGCCGCCATCCCAGCTCGCTGCGAGCTTTGGACGCATCGATTGCGTAACGCGCGTCGTGTCCCGGACGATCCGGCACAAACGAGATCAATGATCGCCTTGCAGCCGGCCCTGGACGTAATCGATCAAGCACGTCACAAATCTGGGTGACTACCTCCAGGTTTGAGCGTTCGCTGTCGCCGCCGAAATTGTACTTCTCTCCAGCTCTGCCCTCGTCTAGCAGCCTGATCAGGCCTGCTGCGTGATCGTCGACATGAAGCCAATCGCGCACGTTGCTGCCGTCGCCATAGACAGGCAATGACTTGTGCTCCATCGCGTTGAGAATCGTCAGCGGAATGAGCTTTTCCGGGAATTGAAATGGTCCGTAATTGTTCGAACAGTTCGATACGATCACGGGCAGGCCATAGGTCTTATACCAGGCGAGCGCGAGGTGGTCCGAGGCAGCCTTGCTCGCCGAATAGGGTGAGCTCGGCCGATAAGGGGTATCTTCCCGGAAGCAGTCCACCGGCCCCAATGAACCGTAGACCTCGTCAGTTGACACGTGAATGAACCTGAACTGTCTCTGCCTCTGGCTTGGAAGCCCGTCGTAATATCGTCTAGCTGCTTCTAGCAGAGTATAGGTGCCGACGATGTTGGTATTAACGAATGTTGCCGATCCGGTAATCGAGCGATCGACATGGCTCTCCGCTGCCAAGTGGATGACTGCACTTGGCTCCCACTTGTAAAACAAACGAGTGATCCCTTCCTGGTCGCAAATGTCGTGCTGCTCAAATCCATAGCGGCTTGTACCGTCGATGGATGCCAGCGAGGCCAAATTGGCTGCATAGGTCAATTTGTCGACATTGATGACAGAGGCCCCGACCTCCGACACCAACTGTCGACAGACCGCAGACCCGATAAATCCCGCTCCACCGGTCACCAGGACAAGCATGCCGCCCTCTATTCAAACACTGATGCGAGCTGGTCAAAGGTGGGCAGCGCTCGATCCTTCGGCGAAAGCTGGGCCGCCGAGGCCTTCACCGGCCATTCGATCGCCAGTTGGGGATCTGCCCAATAGACACCACCGTCGTGGTCCGGAGAGTAGACCGCGTCGACCTTATAAAAAACCGTGGTTTGAGGCTGAAGCGTGCAGAAGCCGTGAGCGAACCCTTTTGGAACGAACAACTGCTCGTCGCTCTCGCTGTCAAGCTTGACCGAAACGTGCCTGCCAAATGTTGGAGATAAGCGCCGAAGATCGACCACGACATCGAGGATGGCTCCCCTTAACACTCGGACCAACTTGGCCTGGGCGAACGGTGGCCGCTGGAAGTGCAAACCGCGAACGGTCCCGACCCGCTCTGAGCAGGACTGGTTGTCCTGCACAAAGTCGTGGGGAATTCCTTTTTCGGCAAAAGCAGATCGCTCAAATGTCTCGCAAAAATAGCCCCGGGCGTCAGTAAAACGGTTTATTCGAACCAGTTTCACTTCCGGGATCGCCAAACTTCGCGCTTGCAGCATCACGGTACTCTCCAGTACGTCGGCCCTAATTTCCTCAGGCCTGCCTGATCTGCTCAGTCCGACCCGAGCGACCTGGGGAATGTCCAACCACCCCCTCGCGCCGCAGGAACCTTCAATTGAATTTGATCGCAAGGCCTGCTGTGTCGCAATCATACCATTTAATATGGTTTCTATATTAATGCCGTAGATCAATTTAATTGGCAATCATAAATTTCGGTGTTATATATTATTTAAAATGCGGCCATTGATTTTTACATCAACGGTGCCCCAGTCCCCTTGCGTTCTCATCGAGAGTCGAAAGAATTATCTGATGCTGCAGACCAATCCGCTTCAGTCCGACAGAACGCGCCTTCCATTAGTCATGCAATCGGACCCGCGCGATGAAGCTGGCATCGGCGAGCACATCAAATTCACCCTCATCTTCTTACGGCGGCAATATCTCGTGATCATTGTCGTCGCCGCGCTCGTAAGCGCAATGAGCTTGATATACTTGCGGCTGGTATCTCCGACCTATACGGCGCAGGTTCAGATCCTGATCGAAAATCCAAGGGCACAGTTTCTCCAGAAGCAATCACTTCTGTCTGATCCCCTCCTCGACACGGCTCAAATCGAGACACAGTTGCAGATCATCAAGTCACGCGCGACCGCTGTGGCTGTGGTCAACCAATTGAATCTAGCCGATCATCCGGATTTTAAGGAGAATCGACCGCTGCTGTCTTCGTTGTTGCGCTGGCTCCGGATCCGGGGATCCAATCCGTCGGACAGCACGCAATCTGCTGCGCCAGGTCAGCCATCAGAAACCGTCATTGCCAACTTTCTCGATCGCCTCTCTGCGGCCGGGGTGGGCTATAGCCACGTCATTGAAGTTACCTTCAGTTCAAGCGATCCGGTGCTGGCGGCGGAGATCGCGAATGCAGTGGCCAAGGCTTATATTAACGATCAGCTCAGCGCGAAGTTTGAGGCCACTCGGACAGCGACGAGCTGGCTGCAGGAACGTTTGCGAAACCTCGGCGACGAGGCGCTGAGCGCCGAACGTGCCGTCAGCGCATATAAATCGCAGAACAACATTGTTTCGTCGCAAGGAAAGCCGATCGGCGAGCAGCAGATCACAGACCTCAATGCCCGATTGGCTGCCGCCCGCGCGCAGAGTTCCGAGGCCGCGGCCAAACTATCACGCTATGAAACCCTCCTCGGTTCCGATCCAGCAAAGCCATCTTCCCTCGGCAATCTGGACGCGATCGGCTCCGACGCGATGAACAGCACAATCATTACTTCTCTGCGCCAGCAGTATCTCGAACTTGCCCGGCGAGAAGCCGAACTGTCGGCCCGTGTCGGTCGCGACCATCTAGCGGTCGTTAACATCCGGAATAAGATGCGTGAGTTTCGTGCTTCTATTTTTGAAGAGGTCAAGAGACTTGCCGAAATCAGTCGAAGCGAGTTCGAACTCGCAAAACAGCGGCAGCTGGGAATCGAAAAACAGCTGTCCGGGGCTATATCACAGTCGCATGTGACCAACTCGGCGGAACTGACGATAAGAGACTTGGAGAGCCGGGCAAAAAGCCTGCGCGCGCTCTATGAGACGTTTCTTCAACAGTACACGGGTGCAACACAACAAGAGAGCTTTCCGATCTCCGAGGCGCGTGTCATCTTTCCCGCTTCCGCTGCCCAAACCAAAAGCAAGCCAAAGGTTACCGTGGTCCTCGTGGTCGGTCTTCTAGGCGGACTCGCGCTGGGGGTGCTCCTGGCGTTCGTCAGAGACGCAATGGACCGCGTTTTCCGTACCTCTTCTCAACTCGAAGTCGCGCTGGAACTGCCGTGCTTATCTCTCGTTCCGGTCCTGACTCTGCCGAAACAGCAGAAACCAGTGGCTCGATCTCAACCGACGCAAGATGACTTAACTCAACGAATACTTTCGACCGCTCCGGACATTCATCGCGCCGTAGTAGGCATGCCTCTCTCTCGGTACACGGAGGCCATCCGTGCGATCAAGATTGCGATCGATCATAGCCCGGCGAAGACCCCCAACCAGGTGATTGGCGTGACGTCAGCTCTCCCAAATGAGGGCAAGACCACGATTGCTGCCTCCGTGGCGCAGCTGATCGGACACAGCGGGAAGAAGGTTATCATAGTGGACTGCGATCTCCGGAATCCATCGCTCTCCGCCCATGTCGCCCCGAAGGCCGTGGATGGCATTATTGAGGTCATGAACGGTGATCGCCTACTCGAGGAGGTAGTATGGCGGGATCCGAAGACAAATCTTACCGTTCTTCCGGCCGTTCAACGCGGGCCCGTGCTTCACTCGAGCGAACTTCTGTCCGACGGCTCGATATTCAAGCTCTTTGATCGACTGCGACAGAGCTATGACTATATCATTGTAGATCTTCCGCCGCTGAGCCCGCTTGTCGACGTGCGAGTCACAGCGCCTCTGATCGATTGTTACGTTCTCGTCGTCGAGTGGGGACGCACCAAGATCGAGGTCGTTCAGCATGCGCTGCACACCGCCCCGACGATCTCGGACTCGCTGATCGGCGCAGTCCTGAACAAGACGGACATCAAGGCGATGGCGCGCTACGACACCCAGCGAAGCGACTATTACGACGACAGTCACTATGTTCGTTATGGCCTTTCAACCTCCTGAGCGGCCTGGCGCAATGCGCTACGCGATTTCGCATTGGACGGCCTGCCGATCTGAGCATCCGGAGGAACGCCCCGCCAGAGAGGTGACGTAGTATGCTCGTCAGGTTCATGATGCTGATGCTTGTTGTGTCCGTCGCTGCGGCTTTTGCGATGCCCGAGATCCCGCAGAAGCGAGCTCTATGCTCTGCTCTTCTCGCGACCGCGCTGCTGGCAGCCGCGGTCTTCGCCTCATCCTCCGCAATCGCGAGTCTGGCACGACGGTTGGGATTGTTGCTCATCCTCATTCTCGCGGTACCGGCGATCTACATGGCCTTCCAACTCGCTCCAATTCCTGTCCACGGGATCGGCAATCCGATATGGGAAACCGCGTCGGCCGCATTGAATGCTCCCCTTGCCGAACGGATCACAGTTGACGTTCGCACAACCGTGCAGGCGATTTTGCACTACAACGCGGTCGTCGCCCTCGCGCTCCTCACGGCAGTGGTCGCGTTGGACAAACAGTGCGCCTCGCAGCTCCTCTACATTCTTGTGTCGGTCGCGGCCGGCGTCAGCGGGTATGCAATGTTACAGCAGATAAGCGGCTTGGATACCCGTCTCTTGCTTGTGAATAGTGCCGTTCCAGCGGCGCTGGGCTTGTTGCTATCCTCTGGGATGATGGTCGGCGCATTGGAGCAAAGCCGACGCATTAAGCAACGTTCAGGCTCCGCGCTGGGTTGGGCGGCGAAACTATCGCTCGCTGTTTTGGCAATGCTCATCTGTCTAGCGAGAATTCTTGTTGGCGGCCAGACCAGCGTTGTCGTTGCTGCACTGCTTGGCATGGTAATTGTGTTGGCCGTGTTTGCCATCCGCAACTGGTTTTACGGAATCTGGGGCACAGCAGGCGTGCTTGCGACGTCTGCGGTCCTATTTCTCGCGAGCTTCACCATCGTGCCAATGAGGCAGGATACCGATCTGACGATCGCCCTATCCCGGCATCAGCAAGCTGCGACTGAACGGATGCTGCAGGACACCGCGCCGACCGGCCTCGGCGCAGGAGCATACCCGGTAGTGCTACCAATTCATCGGGACATCGGCACAGCCGCGGCGCGAGAGCGACCCACGGCCGCCGCTGCCATAGCTATCGAAATGGGCCGGACCTTTCTTTGCGGCTTGCTGATCGTTACGGTGCTGGGCGCCGCTACTTTGTTCAGGCGTTCCTTGCTGCGCGGTCACGACTACGTCTACGCTTCTATCGGTTCAGGCGCTGCGGTTTCGTTAGCTGTACTGGCCCTGATTGAGGATGGAATTCTCGAATACGGTGCATCGCTGCTCGCTGCTGCGCTGTTCGGGTTGGCTTTCGCTCAAAGCCGACCCAGTACTGCCAGCGAGGTCTCCTATTCACGATCATCGCGGTCCGCAAATGGCGTAAACAGTCGAGATCCAATGAACCCGCCAATGCGCCCAAGCGCGTTCGGCAATGCGTCAGTGCGTCTTGGGCTGGGCTTCGTCGCGGTTGTTCTGATTGCGCAATCAGCCTGGCTGCTCACGCAGCGACCGCATCTCGGCGGTCTGCCGATTGGACAACCTGCCTTCAGCCGCACTTCAATCCAGGCGCTTTCGAGTACGCCGTCGAAGTCTCTTCCCGCCCACGGCGACTTGGGCGCAAAAATTCCCGCCACGGCACAGCCCAAGGCCGATGAAACCGAGGACGGAACACATCTTGCGTCGCTGAATGCGTTCGCTGATGCATTGCACTACTCGCCTTTGCGAGGTGATCTTTGGCTCATGCTCGCGGCGATCTCGAAGGAGCAGACGTCGACCCGATATGACCTCATCGCTCTGTTGAAACTGTCGTACTACACCGCACCAAATGATCTGACGCTACTTCCGCTACGGCTGACTGTCGTCTTCGGCACGGGCTCGGTTGCAAGTGAACCTGAACTGCGTGAGCTGATAAAGCGTGACGTGAAAATTGCCTTGGCAGACCAGCCTGCCCTCAGACCGGCCCTCCTCGCCGCCTATCAATCCGCAGGAGCCGATGGCAAGGCTTTTGCCGATAATCTGATTTCTGAGTTGGATCCGTCTTACCTCGACAGCATGCGTGCGCGGACCTCCCGACAGGGATCGCGATAGGATCCGCTGGGCAGTGCGGCATATTTAAATAGCTAAAGCCAGGATTTTTCTCTTGATAAATCGCATCCAATTAATAATATATTAACTATTAATTCGCGGGTGTCCCGACAATGAATTTCGTGAACCGACATTTCCCCGATCGGGAGGTTACGGATCGTGTCAGTCCCGAGCCCTCGGTATCCCGCCAGCACAAATGGCCCCTTCGTTACGACTCGATCGAATACGTGGCGCTCTGCGCGGATATTGCGACCATTCTTTTTGCGAGCATCGTTTCGACGTGGCTGAGCCAAGCTCAGAACGGATGGGCTGTAGGCGACTTAAGCAACGCACTTGGCCTGGCGCTAGTCAGCGCAACATGTCTCGTTTGCCTCTTGAAGACGCACGGCCTTTATCGGCCAGCCGAGCTTCTCGTCCTGCGAAGTCAGATGCGCGCCGTCTGGATTGCATGGGCCTCATTGTTGCTCCCGATATGGGCTGGGTACGGCTTTGCAATTGGCTCGGGCTCTTCTCACCAAGCGGGCACACTTTTCGCTGTGCTGGGGCTAGCCTTGCTGATGGCCGAGCGGTGGGGAGTGAGAGCGCTTCTCGGGAAGGGCCTGAGCGGCAGAAAATTCGCCAGCACAAACATTGTTCTGGTCAGCGACCAGCCGCCGTCGAAAAACGCCGGACTGTCTGAAATGCTGGCGATGCATGGTTATTGTGTCCGAGGCCGGTTTAGCTTGCCCTCAATCGGCTTCGGTCCTGCCTGTCGGAGGCGGCTCACGGCTCGCGTGATCGACTACATTCGCAGCTCCGAGCTCGACCAAGTGGTGGTGGAAGCGAACCCGGAGCGATGGCCCGAACTTCGGGCCTTCGTTGCCGACTTGCGGGTGTTGCCGCTACCGGTTGTGTTCGTGCCGGTCGGTACGACATCCGAATTGCTTCGACACCCTACGCGAAGCCTTGGAAGTGCGGTTTGTGTTGAACTCCAGCGTGGGCCGCTTACGCAGCTGGACTGTGCGACCAAACGAATCATTGATCTTTTCGGCGCCGCGCTCGCCTTGACGATATTTGCCCCGCTGCTTGTGCTGGCTGCACTTGCAATCAAGCTGGACTCGCCCGGCCCCATATTCTTTCGACAACAACGCTGTGGTTTTAATGGCCGGATCTTCCTGATCCGCAAATTCCGGACGATGCATGTGCTCGAGGACGGGCCGGCGATCCTTCAGGCCCATCGCCTCGATCGACGGGTGACCCGCGTCGGCAAATGGCTGCGTCGGACAAGCTTCGATGAACTGCCACAGCTGTTAAATGTTCTCGACGGCAGCATGTCGCTGGTCGGTCCGCGTCCTCATGCCTTGGCTCATGACGGAGAATTTGACAAGCTCGTGCGGAACTACGCCCTACGCCGCAGGGTCAGGCCAGGATTGACCGGATGGGCCCAAGTCCATGGTTGCCGCGGTCCAACCCCCACAGCCATCACGGTCGAAACACGCGTACAATACGATCTCTGGTACATCGACAACTGGAGCCTTCGGCTTGATCTCGTAATCCTGCTGCGAACTCCCCTCGAAGTGCTGCGGGGACGCAACGCCTATTAGGCCATAGGGTCACGGGCACTGCGGCAGCCATTTAACCGCAACCCACCCCGTCGATGAGTGCAGATCAGGTTACGCGCGCTGACGAAGCTTCGGACTTGCATCCCCTATGCGAAAGTCCTCAATTCTTCGGCCAGACTTCATGGCAGCAACCAACCACCGCGGCCGCTTGCCGCGCCCCGACCAGGTCTCGGAGGTCTGGGGGTTCCGGTATTTCGGCAGCACACGCGGATATTTGCGTCTCGCCTTGGCAGTCGGAGACACGCCCGGTCCGCTTGAGTCCGCCAAAACAGCCACCCCGCCCCCGAGAACCGCCAAGCGCTTCTCCAGTTCGTGCTTTTCTGCCTTAATTCGATCCGATAAGATCCCGCTAATTGCCTCATGAAGCGACCAGAGATCGTCAAGGGACATTGATTCTAACTCGAGTTTCTTAGCTGGCATGCTCGCACCCTGTAGTTGCGCCAAACTTAATATGCCCCGGATCGACATTAATCAAGATGGTGAACTAGATTTACCCAACAAAATGTAGGGAACCGAACTGGGATCCGCAGCTCCAGATAACTGCGTCGCAACAGTCAATCAAGCCGAAAAAATGGACTATCCGCATAATTTAATCGCGGACGGGGTAAATTCACACGCCCTGCGTGCAGCCATGCAACCATTCAAGCGAAACCCGCCGTGACGGACCACATCAAGTGGCCGCACGGGAATCTGCAACGCAGTATTCTCCATGAATATGGTTGGGCGTAGGCTGTCCTTCGTTCGTTCTGGGCAGTCTCGTATTGCTTGAGCGTTTGCGTTTGTCGTGATTCAAGCGTCCTAGGAGGACCTTGATCATGGCCCGGTACGATGTTTCGGACACCGAGTGGCGTTTGATCGCACCGCTGCTGCCCAACAAACCGCGGGGCGTGGCACGGGTGGATGGACCGACGGATCATCAATGCGATCTTTTATGTTTTGAGGACGGGCTCGCCCTGGCGCGATCTACCCAGTCGTTAAGGGCCTCGACTGCTATAATCGCTGGTCAAAAGCTGGCGTCTGGCTACGGATTTTTCCTTGCGGCGCAATCGCCCGGATCCCTGCACCTCATAGACGCCTCGATCATTCGCGCTCACCAGCATGCAGCCGGTCGACCCTGGCCTTTATCGCCAGCGCAACATGATCGAGCGCTTCTTCTGCAAAATCAAACACTTCCGCCGCGTTGCTACGCGCTTCGACAAACTCGCTAGAAACTTCCTCGCCGCTGTTCTGCCGGCATCGACTAGACCTTGGCTCAGAGCTTATGAGTCCACCACCTAGTCGCCTGAGCTCGATTTGAGCCTTCAGGTCCCCAATGTCCGACCGTGCAGCCGCGGGAAGAATGCTCCGAATGTATCTTGAAAACTTGAAAATACCCAAGAGGAACTCGATTGTGATTCCCTCTTCGTTTGCCATGCAGCAAATCATTGGATCTGCCCGTCCCATTTAATGAAATAACCCTCGCAATAACTATTAAATAATATACTATTTATTTATTGTAGTGTGAATTTGAAGCACTGACTTTGCTCTATCGTTGATCCGCTGCTCGGGCAACGATGCCTCGAAAGCTGAGGATGACAGATGCATCAGGCGTCGATCGAACGGTGACGAGAATGCTGCGTCGGCAAGATCTCGAAGCCATGGACTTTGAGGAACTTTGGCTCCTTCACGAAGAGCTGACAAAGATACTTGCCGAAAAAATCACAGTCGAGAAGCGGGAGCTCGAAAAACGTCTTGCGCAACTCAACCAGCCGGACGTCGGTGGGCCCGAAAGCGGGGCGGCAGAGATGGGCCTAGCCCAGCCTCCCCGCCGTAAATACCCAAAGGTCGTGCCAAAATACTTCAACCCCCTCAAACCGACGGAGACCTGGTCTGGGCGTGGTAAACAGCCGCGCTGGCTAGTTGCGGCGCTCCAATCCGGGCACACGCTCGAAGAGTTCAGGATTCGCGAGAACGGTGAAGCCTCCAACCGGAATGCTGGTAGTCAGGAGCATTGATGAAACGCACGAAGCTAGGGCTCCCGCTAAATTGCATCGACTGCAATAACAGTCAGCAATCGTCGCGAAATGGCCGCAAGTCTCTCCGAGAGGACCCGTGTTTCAAACTTCGAGTGCAAGCGCTCGTGTTCGAATCCTCAATGAGCAAGGTTCCTGGTTGAAGATCGATCCTACACTTTTCCGAACCGAACTGCCCCCGCCGTGTTTAAGATCAACCGCACGGAGCTTGCTCTTGGCAAAGACCATGATCCTCGACGGCGCTTGCCAGTTAGCTGCGATTGAATGCTGATCTCTCGCCTATAATTTCCGTAATCCAGAAGCGCCATCGTCAGGAAAGGCCACCGCATGATCGGAAACCGGGCTTGGATGAGGCGTCGCGCGAATTGCAAACGCGGAATCAGCCGGGAGCGCAGCGGGTGCGGAACATTAACCCCGAGCAGTTCGACGAGAGCGACTAGCTGGGTTTGGACTGCATTTCTCATCAATTTGCCGGAAAGATGAGAGGCGAGCTCCTTCCAATCGATGCTCTCAGCTGAATTGCTTAGATCTCGTAGATCAACCAGATGTCGCAGATCGAGATCGCCGATCCAATAACCATAATCTTGAAACTGATCATGGATAATCAGCATGAGCGCTTGATACGTTGGCGTAGGAATATAAACCCTCCCCTGCCCAAACGGCTTCGACACGCATCCATCCAGCGTACATCCCGGACCTCGGTAGAAATGGGTAATACCGGGAGCGCTCCGCTGTAGATCGATCGTCCCGACATCCTGCGCGCGTTTAAGGTCCGCATGCCATCTCTGGCTTTCGGAAGAGGCGTGTTCATGAATTTCGTAACCAACAGCGACCAGGGCCGAGACAGCAGCTTCGGTCTCGTCCGGCACGACCATGATGTCCAGATCGGACATCAGCCGAACTCCTCGCCGCTCGACAGGTGCTGTGGCTAGCGTTGCCGCACCCTTGAGCAACACCGGCGTAACTCCCTGGCCGTTCATCGCAATGACGGCCTCTTCCAGTTGACCGGCCAACCGATCGTTGCGCAGCACGTTTCGGCGATGGATCTGGCGGATATAGGTGCACACGTCCTCCGGCAACACCGATGCAAATTGATCGACGAAGTCAATGAGCGCAGGCGTCGTCAACGTCTGGTTTGCGAGCCCGATGACGGAGGTCCACTCCACTTCGACGGGCGGCAAGCCTCGCAAGCAGTTGCAAAGGCTTGTCAGTGCCGCACTATGCCTTGTCATTGCACAAGTCCATGAGCAGCTGTCGAGCCTGCGCCGATTCCGAATAGATAAGTTGGAACGATCGTGCGCCCGCAACAATCCGCTTCAAAGCGAAAAAGCCGGACTGCGACAGCTTCCCGTCTGCGGCAAAAGCGCCCTCAATGAGCCGCTTGATCGAATCAAGCTGATCCAGGGGGGTCAGCTCGACGGGGCCGCTTGCAACCCGGTTCAGAAAGATGATCCAGTTGGCAGAGAGGCTCCCATTGTGCGCATCCGGAATCGGCAAATACCGCACTTCCGCGCCATCGGACCGGCGGTGCGTCACGTCGTTCCAATCGCCATACAGTCGGGATAGCAACCGCCACGATCCCTGCTTGAGGGTGAGGGCAAATGGGATGCCGCAGATCGTTCCGTCAGCCCCAATCAGCGCAACGTCATCGCCAGCATACTGAAATCCAGCGTCTACCAGTTCTAGTGCAAGAGTCGACTTGCCGGCTCCCGGTTGGCCGCACAGCAGCAAGCCCATGCCGCACTTTGCAAGAGAAGCGGCGTGGAGCGCGAAAGCCCACTGATTGCTTCGGATAAGTCGCTCGGTGATGTGAGCTTTGATTGTAGGGGCCAGAGCTGCGGCTTCACATCTATGGATGCTCCCGTCATTCCCGCGGAAGAATACTCGGTCGCCGAGCATCATTGTCTCGATCGAAATATCCTCCTCCTCGCCGCTGTCGTCCGTAACACAAAATAGCGAAATCAACTGTTGCGAGAGCTCCCGATTTGCAGCCCGGACGCTGATCCTGCGCTGACCAAGAACCGTTGAGAAGGCACAATCGGCCGACATTCGCCAGTCGAGATCGAGCACCCCTCGATCGATCCAGACGTTCATCGCCTGCCACGTGAACTCGCGCGCTGCGCGCTCGCCAATGCCTAGCTGCCCGAGCTCCTGATGGACGTCTTCCAAAGAAGCGCCTTCTGCCAACTTGCACCAAATGAATGCCCCTAGCTGGTCCAACTCATAGAGCTTCTGCCTTGTCTCGCTGAAAAGCACTGATCGACCGTCCACCAGCGCGAAGACTGCACCCGCGGCGGGTCTCAACACCATCTCTGCCGATGTTTTTTCCAGCATGGCTATTCCCGATAGCAACGATATCTGTTTCGCCGCCGTGTCGACGCGGTGGCGACAACATCCTGCAATGTACTGTCCGCGGTGCGTTCAAACGAGCTGCAGTTGCCGAGGACATTCGGCTTGATTGCCGTGCTGCAGCGGTGCAAATCCACCTTCAGTGCGGATGCACATCGCCTGACTGAGATTCGTTTCGAATGACCATACGGCCCCCGGTCACGCCGCCAGCTGACCACCCTCGTTCACCCCAGATGGAGAAATATTCAACACTTGTCCTCCGAGAAAGGTCGCCGGCGCGGTCAACCGGTGAGAGTCCAGCAGATAGCGGTAAAGTTCGCGAGCAGCACTCCGCTCTCCTAGAACGCGCTCCCTCTCGCTGATGCTCGCTAGGTTCTCGCGCATTTGAGCCAACTGCTTCGCAGCCGAGGTGGAGTTGCGCTTCTTCTGGACTGATTCCCGCATCGTCTCCTCCGACCAAAAAAATGACGAAAACAGCTTACGTCATTGACAACAATTAACAACGAGATTTATATGATCTCAATATAATCAATATTTATTTCATGTTTGAACCGGATGCAACCATTCAAATACCAAGAAGCGGGTCCTGCGTAGAAATAACAGCCTACCGAGAACAACGTCGCAGAAATCGCCGCGATGATCTTGGCCTCCTGCGTGCAGGACAGCAAAAAATAAAACTTGACGAGAGTCGCAAACCAGACCGACAGCGCAAGGCTTAATTTGCAGGATTAAATCCTAACGACGAATATTTCGCTGACGAGAGTGGAGTGAAACCGGTGATCGAATTAGCCAATTTGCCCATCACGGGCGACATGATCGTCTTCGTCGCGAGCGGCATAGCACGCCCAAAACTCACACCCGCTCAGATTGGCCCATTTTCAGTGGCGCCCCAGGAGCTTTCGAGAGACGAATAATCAACGCCCGCGCTGTCGAGCCAAAGAGCGGCGGCGTCCAAGGAATCGCTCAAGCAGCGATCCGGCCGGTTGGAAAAACGTGGTCACGAGCAACCCGCCCTGCTCGAACAAGCACTCCCAGTGTGCGATGCCCCCCAAGTAACCCACACTGAGATGACGACGCACTCCAGCCGGCCGGTTCTCTTTCGTTCGACAACGAATAATAATTTCCTAGGGAGGCTCGCATGGGAATGATCATGGTCAAATGTCCGCAAACCGGTCGCGCGATTCCTACTGGTATTAGGTCGGACCGTGAGGCTTTCCTGCGGAGCGTTGTGTTTTATGGCAATACTCGTTGCCCGGTCTGTCGCGCCAATCACAACTGGTTCGCTCGCGAGGCCTGGGTCGATGAGCCGGTCGTGCGGCCCGGGGAGATATTCGAGGAAGCGCCGCTGTGCTGATGCGTAGCGGGCTTCGGTACAGACGCGGAGCCGAACTGACTAGCATTACACGAATTTGGGCCGACCGCGTCATTTGACGCCCCGTGTGCGGAGTTGACCTGTTGCGGCATGGTTGCCGCACCCGCTGGGAACAAGTCTTGGTGCGGACTGGATGCGCTCAATCATGGCGCAGCGTTCATCCAGATTCCTGTCTTGGCGGCTATTTCTGCCAGGGCTTACTGGAGGGATGCGAAATATTTTGGCCTATCGTCGTAAAGCGAACTGACGCCCTCATGAACCGGAGGTTAAGCGTCACACCGGCAGGTCGGCGCAAACTAACGCTTCCGATCGCTGATCCTGCAAGGGCCTGTTTGGGGGTATTGTAGTGAGTAGTGGGGTTTGCAGCCGCTTGGCTGTTCTGCGTCAAACGGCGATGGAGCTCGTTAGCCTGCTTGCCCAATTGCACAGGCTACGAGAGCAAGTGCGAAGGGCGGAAGGGCGAAGCCTCGGAGAAAGAGCGAGACTAGGGCCGGCGTCACGGATGCGTAGGCCCCGGTTTGGGACGAGTTGCCGCACGCGGATTCAATGATGGCGAGCGGCGCGCGTAATTTCAGCGAACTCGAAGACGATCGTTTCACGGATCGACCTTGAAGCCTCCGATAACCCTTGCACAGCTCCAAGCCGCCCGATCGCTCCCCAATGAGGCGTGCGCACAGCGGGGTTTCAAGGCAGGCCGATGCGAGTGAAGGCTCTGTGTCGGGAAAAGTGCTGCACTTGGATCCGGCGTCCCTTTCCGGCTCTGACCGAGATCATCCACGAGCGGCATGCTGCGGATCATGTCCCGCACCTGAGTTGGTTTAAGCCTGACTTTTTATCTGTTTTTAGTCTTATGAAGCAGCGCTTCATCTGAAAGACAATTTGAAAGCAAAGCCGAAAGTCGTTCGCGTCAAATCGTTTCGGTAGTCGCGCCACGGAAGGCAAATTTGATTATCCGGTATAATCATAATTAATATGACGCAAAACAGAAAATAAGGTGGGGAAAAATAATGGGAGGAGTGGATGGAGACCGTACGCCGCTTGCGCGCGATGGCGTCGCTGTGCCGACAGACTTCTGCGCATCATCCAGATCGAAGCTGGAAGCTTCTCGCCGAAGCTGAGTTCTGGGAGCACTTGGCTAATGACATGCTTCGCGAGCATTTCGAACAATGCACGGCTGGCTCCTCGCTCCGACCGATCGGACGTGATCCGAATGCCGCGGAATCGAGCGCTCGCATAACCGCGTGAATGCTCTCGCCTAGCCCAAATCCCACTCGGCCGTGTGCCGGGCGTCAGTCCTCTTCAAGGCGCCCCATGGAGAACCAAGCCCTGCCGGCGCCTTCGTCGGGCGGCGCGCAGACCTGAGCAGGGACGCCAAAGCGCGCTCGGCTGCCCGGCTCGGTCCGCTCAGACTACCGAGTTCTGTTTTCTGAGGCGGGAATGCGCTTATGCGAAACTGTCGTTCGCCGTTGGACTTGCACTTTGGCGTCCAGCGGCGTCCAGCACTTTTTCCCCAGTTCGTGCGGCGCGCGGCCGGCTCACTTGGTCCGAAAGGCTGGAGCCCCTACCAACTATTCCAGCGATATTTCCGTCGACCTTCGCTGCCGGTATTTTTCGGTTAGGTGACGGTCCAACGATCATCTGCTCCTCGTTGCTCGTGCCGGTGCCAAAAGCTCCGATCGGCAGACCATTTTGAGCGTGGCCAGCGCAGGCAGTTCTCTTGGCCTGCGCCGCCGCCCGCGACTTCGACGTGGTGGGTTGAACGTCCGTGCTGTTGGTTTGACTGGTGCGGTTCAGGTTTGCACCGGTACCAACGTCTCGTGTCCCTATTCCTGGAGGCGCCGATGGACCAGGGTTGGCGCTGCTCGCATTTGTACCCATGCCGGACGGAGCTGACCCACCAGTGTTGGCGCTGCCCGTGCCCGTCCCAGTGCCGGCACCCGCGGAGCCCGCCACTGCGCCGCCTGCTTGGGCCAGGGCCAGCACAGCTACGCTCGTGATAATCGCAATGATCAGCGAGGGGAGTCGGTGGAGCATTGGACGATCTCCTTCTCAAGCGACCGGCAGCATCGGCCGAACATTTAATTGGCGATAAATGATTGAATAAAATAAAATATGGTTTATTTTTGCCTGAGGGTAAATTGAAATTGAGAAACGGATTGACGCATTAATGTCGCGGATGTGGGCACAAGCGTCGATGCAGGCAGGGTCGGGCCTTGGATCGCCCGTTCGCCGCGCAGACGTGTGGATTGCCTCGGATTGTGTTCGTAGCTGTGCGCGCACCTGCGCAACAAGGTCGGCGTGGGTTGCACCGACTGTCCTGACGATAATATCGGTTTTGACCATACCCGTTCTCGCGCAGCAGCCAAATCGGCCGGCGAGCGACGCCCATGTCATGGCGACGCACTTGCGCGGCACGACCGGCTCGGGAGGGTGGCGCGCGGCGCGGCTGAAACCATCTGCCGACACGACACCCCTGAAGCTCGCACAAGCCACAATCAGCAATACCGAGCGATCGCGGCAAGTGCTCGCCACAGAACAGGAGAGGATACGGGCCCTTGCTGCTGACCTTCGAACATGCCGACGGGAGCAGGATACCGTGCTGGGGCTGTTGCAGCATGCACGCGAGCAATGGACCAGCATTGCGGAGGCCACCGAGAATGAAACCGATGAGCTCCAGAAATCGCTCCGGGAGGAGCGCTTGCACACGCAGCGTCTGGAACGGGAACTTGTCAAGGCGCGCAACGATTTCGAAGTGCAGGCACGGCTAAGCCGCGAAATCGGCGCAGAGGGTCGCGAACCCGAACGCCGGGCACAGAGCGATCCGAGAGAGCTGCAACAGGCTGTCGAGCGGGAGAAAGATCGGGCAAACCGGCTGGAGCAGAATCTGACAGCCGCTCATCACGACCTGGAGACCCAGTCCGCAGAGGTAACCAGACAAGCCGCAGAGATCAGTGCAAAAGAGGCAGCGGAGGCTCAGGTACAGGCAAGCCTCCGACAGGAGCACGATCGTACCAAACAGCTGGAGGAGACGCTCGCGACGACGCGAATCGAGCTCGACAACCGATCCCAGCAGATCGCGAAGGCAACCGAAGAAACGATGCAGACCAAACGAACAGCGGAGAATACCTCGGCTAAACTGAAGCTCTCATTAAAGGAGGAGCACGAAAGAGCAGATGCGCTGGCGCAAGAGCTCTCGTTGGCGCGTTCCAAGCTGTTCGCCTATGAAGCGCAAGCCGCGGCAAACGATGATCGAGCCGAACAGTTGAAAAATCAGCTCCGGCGAGAATGCAACCAATCCGGCCGAGATGAGCAAGAACTTGCCGCAGCGCGCACGAGTATCGGACCGTGGCTACCCGCCGGGGTGTCGGGTGAAGGCGGAGCCGGCAATTCGCCAACAAGGGAACTGCTCCGAACACTGCTGCTGGGATCGCCGCAGGCGCCGCCCGCGCAATTCGCGCGAGAGCTCGTGGTCACAGCAGCTGAGCCGAAGGCGCCATCCCCGGTTCTCCGGAACGAAAACGCCGCCGAACTCGTGCGATTGATCGCTCGCGCAACCGGATTGCTTCGACAAGGCGATATTGGCGCGGCACGAGTTGTCCTGGAGCGTGCTGCTGAATTAGGGAGCGCACCGGCAAGTTTCGCCCTCGCGGAAACGTATGATCCGAGCCTGCTTGCAAAATGGGGCGCGAGCGGAACGCGCGGCGACACGTCCAAGGCGCGAGAGCTTTACGCCAGAGCAGCAGCCGGAGGGGTCAAGGAGGCAAGGGAGCGATTCGACGCACTTGGTCATTAGCAGCATCGGTGCAGACAAATGGTCCTGCGCTGTATCGACTAGCAGATCGAACTTAAACTTACGTGTCGAAGTGAAGAGCGCAGCGGACAAAACAGAGTAGACGTTCCTAGGGGAGCCGGATCGATGAAGCAGCTGGTTGGAATACGCTCTTGGTTTCTCCTCATCGTGATAGCCACTCCGCTTTTGATCATGGGCTGTTGCCCAGCAATGGCCCAGCAGACTCCGCGGGCACGTGCGGATCATGCAAGGGCGGAAATTGCGGCCATGAACGATTGGACTGTCGGAATAGCCGGAGGTCTGCTGGAAGGAGCTCCCATTCGGCTTGCCGCGGAAATGGCGCGAGTGGCCGATGATGGAACGGACCTCCACGTGCTGCCCATCGTGACCCGTGGCGCAACCGAAAACGTCAATTCGCTGCTGTATTTGCGGGGCATTGATGCAGCAATCATCAATTCCGACGCACTTGACGAGTACAAGAGCCAAGTGCCGGACATCCAGCGACGGATCACCTATGTGCTCAACCTGTTTCCATCTGAACTGCACGTATTCGTCAGGCCCGAAATTCAGAGCTTGAGTGATCTGGTCGGAAAGAAGGTCAATTTCAACACCCAAGGTACCGCCGCAGCTTATTCGGGCCCGCTGATCTTCAGCCGGCTGGGGATCGAGGTCGATAAGGCATTCATCCCCCATCAGGTTGCGATGGAACAAATGCGCAGGGGTGAGCTGGCCGCCGTCGTTTTCATAACATCGAAGCCGGTGGATGCATTCATACGTGGTCGCTGGGATGCCGGCTTCAAGTTCTTGCCGGTCCCCTACGAGAGCAAGTTCGAAGATTATTATCTGCCATCTTGGCTGGACGCAGCTGATTATCCAAACTTGATCAGGCAGGGGGAACGCGTGACAACTATTGCCGTTCCAACCGTGCTGGTCGCTTTCAATTGGCCGATCAAATCCAATCGCTTTAATCGTGTGGCGCGCTTTGTTGACCGCCTGTTCTCGCGGATCAACAAACTGCAGGAGCCCGGTTTCGATCCGAAATGGAAGTCGATCAACTTGGCGGCGACGGTCCCTGGCCTGACGCGTTCTCCCGCGGCGCAGGCCTGGCTCGATCGTCTGCCGCGTTCGAGCCAGGCGGCGCAATGACGTTCACCCTGATCGCTCTCGTCGTGACGCTCGCGATCGCAAATGACCTCGCTCGGGCCCGAGGCGCCGAAGACCCTATGGCGCCGGTTCGCGTCTCTGATCGGCCCGCAAATGGAGCCGGGGCGTGGATCGTCAGCGAGACCACCTCGCCAGTTGATTATTCATCGATCATCAAGGCGACACTACCATCTCAAGGGGACGCAGCAATGAGCCTGTCGATACGCTGTCGCGGCGGCCTGACCGAAGTGTTGCTTGATGGAGCCGGCCTGTCGGGCCGTCGCGAGGATTACACCCTATCCCTGCGCATCAATGATGATCCACCTCTTCAGGTCTCAACAATTACGTCGGTACGCGGTGTCGCGCTTGAAGGCGATGTCGTTCGCCTGTTGCAATCGATCCCAGGCCACAGCGAACTTTCCGTGCATGTGTCACGCCGAACGGGGACTAGCGCCGGTGCAGTGTTCGCTCTCGATGGTATCGAGAGCGTACGTGCAAAATTGGCGGCAACATGCAAATGGCCACGCGCGATCGCGAAGCCCAACAATTGATCATGAACCTCAGCTTGCTTGGAGAAACAACATAATGCACAAATTTCCGAAGATTATCACAGCGATGATCGCGACAATCATCTCGCTCCCGGTCGGGCTGTCTAGTTCCGCGGCACAGGAGACTCGCCTGCTCTCGGCACAGCCCAGTTTGCCTGCAGCCTCAACACATGGCGCGGCAAGAACGCACGCGAATTCATCGGCGCGGGCCGCGACGCCAAAACAATTTGAGCTGGCGCGCATCGCGCCATCGTCTGCTGCCAAGAAAGAGCACCGCTTAATCCTTCAGGTCAACACAAGCGACTCCGCGTCAATGAATCTTGCATTGAACAATGCACTCAACGTCGCGCAATACTACAAGGAGGTTGGTGAAGGAGTGAAAGTGGAGGTGATTACCTTCGGCCCCGGCCTCCATATGCTCCGCGATGACACATCGCCGGTGAAAGCGCGAATTGAGGAAATGGCTCTGAGCACGCCGGAAGTATCATTCAAAGCCTGTGGAAACACGCAAGAGAAAATGCAAAAGGCCGAAAATAAAGACATTCCGATCGTTGCCCAAGCCCAAGTGGTGAGGTCGGGCGTCGTTAGGGTGATGCAGTTGCAGGAGCAGGGATGGACCTACGTCAAGCCATGAAATGGCGACCAGACAATGCCTATCGAGCGGCTAGGTGCCGGCCTGCGGTCGCGACACCCCGATCGAGTAGGTCGCCGCAGCCGATGCAAATTGACTGGCCTCGATCGGGACAGATCTATCGCGCGCTATTGACCGGGCAGCGCCAGACCGACTGTCTGATCATGCGCACGAGAGCGACTTCGGGAGCGGGTTGAGCGAACATCGGTTCGTCTCAGTCACTTGCGAGGTCTGGTAGCAATTTTGCGGGGCAGCCCCTGCCCCGCCCATCCTACTCGGCCGCCTGCTAAGGTCGATTGTCCCGTAGCAGCATAGGGTATCGGAGATGCAGGGCGGCGCGAGCTGTGACGCACAGTGCTTCGATTTACGTCAGTTCTGATGACCTCTTTTTCGAGGGCAAGCGATTAAATTACACTGGATTTTATTTTGTTAACGCGTCAGATTTCTAAACTTAAAGCGAGTCGATTTTACGTTGGGGATGTTAAATGGCAAAACCTGCCGTTTCCCGTAATGCCTTTCGAGCGTTATTCGCTCTTTATGCGAAAGCTGATCACAAGCACAATGGCGATTATTGTGTGTTGAAGATGCCTGGATCCGCTCAAGGCATTCCTGATCGGCTGCTACAGCAGTGGTCGCACCAGGCTGATCTACCCGGCGCTGAAGCCATCGCCAGCACACTGGAGCCGCGCACCCGCGAGATCGTGAATGGTCGTAAACGCTATGACCACGCCAGCGACTTTCTCCACGTGCTGCTGAGAGACCTAGAGCTAAGGGAACACTGAAGAGACGTCGCTGCGTCAGGCTCCGCGAGGTCTTGCAGACCTGAATGATAATGCCTTTTGCCTCCGCGCTCTATATGCACCAGTCTGCTATTCCAATGCCGGGCAGCCGGCCCATTTTGTCGATATGGTGCTCGCATGCCGAGGTCGATTTACCAGCCATTGCATGAAAGGCTGCGAACGGAGAACGGTCAAAGTCTCCGCCTCACCTTTTCAGAAATTGAAGCGATCTTGGGGAAGCCTCTGCCGAGATCGGCCTACACCTTCACTGCGTGGTGGAGCACACTGAAGAGAGCAGGTCCTCAAGCGAGAGCGTGGATATCCGCTGGTTATCGTGTCCGGGTCTCAATGAAGCACCGCATCGTCGAATTCTATCGTTCTGATGTGAACACCAATGATCGTCATGGAACGCCCAGGCTGCATTGAAGCCTCCCATGATGGCGGACCTATCACAACCTCGGTGTTCGGGACAAACTGCGAGAACAAGCCGGCGCAGAATCAAGTTGCAACTTCAGGGCCGCAGCGAAAACTGCTGCGTCCCTGTTTTTGAGCGGAAGCCGCGAACCGGATGCTCCGGAACGTGGCGAGAAAACTCTAACGGGAACGCTGCGCGATGGCTTTAAGCCGCATGAGGGTTGACGATGGTGTACCCTCGCAGGGAGCGCGGGTGAATTCGCGTTGCGTGCCCACCTGAGTTGGCATCGTACGCCTTCCAGATGTCACCAGCGATGTGCTGTTCAAGGACGAAGACGTGTCCACGTCGCGCGGCAACCATTCCCGGTGCTGGCGAGGTGCGGGGAAAGCGCAGCCAATTGGCTGCGAGGTTCAGTTCCGGTACTACCCGACCAAACACTCGGATCGCCGCACCACATCCGCAGAACGATCGAGGGCAACCGGCCGGACGACCGCTAACGATCTCACTACTTAAGGCCCCTGAGCTGGCCACAGACATCCGTAGGCTAGCAACGGCACCTCGCTGCAGGCGCGGTGCCGGTCTCGTGTATCTCTGCGCCTGCACCAGCGAAGATGAAAAGTCGCATGGCATAACCACGTTGCATTCAGGTGGCAAAGCGGCGCGCAAGGGGCGCGCTTCAGATGAAATGGATGTCGCAAAAGCGAGCAATAAAGCTACGACTACTCGAGTAAACATGCAGGACTCCGGGTTAATAGCCCTGCCCCGACGCGCAGAAAGCGCCTTTTAATTTGGCGAAATTAAGTTGCAAAACTAGCATTAAATGGGATTTTATGGCCGAGTTAAATCAAGAAAGGAACGTTTCGATTTGCCTCGAGTCCTTGTGCGACCGATCCCTTGTTGTCGTGGATCGATAGATGGAAAAGGCAGTCGCCTACGCAATCTCAGCGGCCCTCGTAGGTATCGGTGTTTTGATACTGGTCGTTGGCCTGTCCTCCAGCTCGCCCGCTTTGTGGGTGATGGTCGCGCTCGTGCCGATCACGATCGGGATCGTGAGCGCTTTTGGCCCCGTGTAAGGATGGGGAAAACGGCCGATGCGTCAGATCGTCTGCATTTTCCGAATCGCGCCTCTGTGCACGCTCTCAACTGGTTTCAGATTTGCGGGTACACGCGCGTGAGCCATTTCGTCTCTATGCTTCTGCTTGCCCTCGCCCTGACGCTGACCTTGTGCTTCGGGGTGGCAGCCTGGCGCGTGTCGGCGGCAATGACGTCGAGATCACCGCAACGATTCCGCATGGGGAATACGGATGGAGATCGAGGTCGAGGAACTGAATGCCTTGCGCTCACCCTTCGGCTACATCCTGGCGACTATGAACGTGGACCTTGACGACTCCCCATCGAGCGGAGGCTGCCCCGCGTCTCCTACCGTTCCTGCCTCGGGCTCGCCGACGGGCCTTTAGGACCGCAGGTCGTCCGTTCGCAACATAGCGATCAGGTTCGCGACCGCCAGCTCCAGGTGCGGCAGGGCATCACAGGGCTCTGCGGCATCGAGATCGTCCACGTGCCAATTCTGGACCCGGTCCGCGATGGCCAGGAAAGCGGCGTTCGACCATCGATTGATGCTCCGCCTCTTTTAATCCTATGACGATATCTGCTTGCCGGAAGTCAGGTAAGGTGCACGGCAGCGGAAGTTCATCAGCATCGTTGCCGAAAAATCCCCGACACGCGGCGAGGTCATAGCTTACCGTCAACTATTCTGACGAAGGAGGAATGGCATCAGCTTCTCAAAGATTTCTATCCGAAAGCGATCAATCTCCCAACTGAGCGCATCGCTGAATCCCGCGGCATACGCATGGATGATCGCTCGGTCCGCAGTCACTTTGGTCGTCACGCCATTTACGACCACCGAGCCTGTCAGGATCTTTCCGTCCCATTCAACAGCGCGACCATAACCCACCGACATGGCAACTCCAAACACAAGAAGGGTTGGTCTTATGCCGCACCAGGCGGTTATCTCACACCCACGTCGTCGCTTGTTTGTTCGTGCTGCCGCTCATCGTCCTCATCTCGGATAAGTTTGTGAGATTAGCGCAAACCAAAGCAAGGCACGACTGCGCATCACAGTCAGTTCCTTCCGATTCTCTCGATGAATTCCAACGCGGCTGGCGCAATGTCATCGAACTCGACAAAGCAGCGGCGCAGTTCATCTGCGATCTCTACGGTTACATCACGCGACCATCCCTCAACCGTGTTGAAGACCACGATCCGAGCAGGGTGCTTGTATTGACCTTCCATTATTTGGCGCATCAGCGTCGCTCGACCAGTGTCGTCTTCGGAGGTTTCGCTCCAGGCACGGCCGAGCCCACCTCCATAATCCTCGAGCACAAGATAGACGTCACGTGGATATGGATGAGGCACGATGGACGGAGAATGAGGCATGATCCCAAAACTCTGAAAATCGTCGTTTAATTTCTATATTAAACTATATTAAATATGGAATTTCAATCTAATTTACAGCCGTCCGGCTGCGCTTTCGATCGGTCGACACTGCCTATCGAGCGACCCACTCGCCGGCACACGCGCTTTTGGAGGCGAGCAAAAAGCGAGCCGTGGGGTAACGGCGGCGGCGATGGCTGTCCCAACGGCAAGGACGACAGAGGCCGCTAACGTTTTTCGGAGGCACGGCGGTTGGTACGGGCTCGCCAATTACCGCGTTTGCCCGATTCCTCTCCCCAAGTGGGCGATGCAGTCGGGCCCCAGCTTTCCCCATTGCCCCAAGGCAAGGCTCATTTTGTTCGGCTTGGAACGACTTACTGATTGCCAAGTTTTCCCGTGCCTCCCCAAGGGGCAGCTGCCTTCACCAAGGCGGCTCGATAGCCCCAGCTTCACCGCCCTGAGGCTGGGGTCCTTTTGCTGTCTGGATAGCTGCAGACTCAGGAGGGCGTTGATGCAGGGTTATAGCTCGATCCTTCTTGTCCAACGGTTGAACGACCTCGTTTGTCAACTGTCAGAGCTGGAAGATCTGCGGCTTAAAGTCCAAGAGGCGGAGCGACGCGCCTCGGCTGTACCTGCATTGCAGTCGCCTCCGAGCACTCAATCGCAGCGACGGCGAGCCGCGGGGGAGCGGACCCCCGAGGAGTGACTGGAACCCGATTTATCCTGCGTTAGCGAACGAGCGTAGAGGCTGTGCAGCTCGACTGCCCTGAAGGGAGTGAACTTCACGATCCTCGCGTGGTGAGGCTTGAGCAAGGGGCTTCGCATTCCGCATTTATCTTCGGCTTTCTCGCGCGACAACACGCGCCAGTCAATTATCCGCGCAGAGCGACTGGCCGCCGAACTGATTGAAAATATCGATCGGCTGTTTGCCCCTCTTCCTCTCGATGAGGGAAATAGGGCGCAGCGCGCTCGAGCGGTCGACCAGCGCAAGCGTGTATTGGCGGATTGGCGCAGGCCGCACGCGACAGCAATGGCGATGAGACAGCATGGCGTTCTGAAGCCTTGCCCCACGCTGATGTTCGTCAATGGCGCCAGCGAACTCGACAAAAGCACGACCAGGACTTACGTGATACCTGCGTCATGCTGCTCGATCGGGCTGGCTGCGACTTGCTGATGACCTGCGACATCACTGGGCATTCATACCGAAGCGCGCAGACCATTGTGAAGCACTACCGCGCCCGGAAGGCGGCTCAGGCCGAGTCCGGCATCGACTGGCTTGAATTGCAGGTGCGGAAGGAAGGGCTGAACCTGGATCGTCATTCTGTCGGTGTTTTTCAGCGGTGCATGGCTCCGGCCAAAGCCTTCGGCTATGCGCGCTCTCGGGCGTGAGAGAGGTGCGCGTGAGCTAGTTCATGTCCGCGCTGCTAGTGGTGACTGCGTTGACGCTGACCCTATGCTTCGGCCTGGCAGCCTCGCGCCAGTCCACCGGCAGGGCAGCCAATTTCACCATTGCCTCCCAAAATTCCAGACTGGGACGCGGATGGGATGCCCCTGAAGACAAATGGCCTCGCCTCGGAAGCAGTAGCATGGCTTCCATTGACGGGGGCTCCCCACCTATCGTGAGCACCGCATCATCAACCGGCAATAAAGGATCTGGAACTATCTTACACGTAGGTTCTTCCGTTCTGATTGGCCACTGGAGGCTAACAGATGACGGATGAACAGCTAGCTCTTCAGGCTGTGAGTGACGCCCAGCGCATTTTGGAAAAATACTTAGAACCGAGGCCCCGGAATAACGAGCGCATCATCTTGGACAAGCTGGTGGAGGTGCTCGAGCGGCCAGATCTTCTGTTCGCTGTTCATCGGATGCAGCGCGGCTCGTAAGCGCGCCGTTGCTGGTCGGCTCGTGCGAATTCGAGCCAGTCCTCTGCAAGCTTTAGCCACGGCTCCGCGTCGACGGGACTGACGGGCTTGCGCCGTCCGTTCCCTGCACACGTCAGCTAACTGGTAGAAGCGGAGTACATCTTCAGACATGCAAAATGACGCGACTAGGCCCATCACCCCGCCTCAAGAGTATCGCCTCTTCCGACACTGCCTGTCGAGTATCTTACATATCATCCTGATTGGGTGACTCCTCGCCCACTGTGCTAACTGGCAACCCCGCCGGCCCGCAGACGCTTTCAAGTGCCGGCTTTGCCGGTTGCCAGCACCATATAGGCAGACGCCGCGTCACAACTCAGCAGGTGGCGTACCAGCCATCAGGAAACGGGAGCGGAGGCCATTCGCCCGCGGTGTCATTCGCGGCCTCCGGCTCGGCGTCGATTGGTCCACCTGCCGAAGGACGCCACGCAGGAGGCGCACCCGGCTCGCGATCATAGGGGTGCTGGTCGGAAGGCGCTGTGCTGCCGAAGTGCATAGACTCTATCGAGGGCATAAGTGCACCCCGCGCTCTTGATATCTCGCAATTAAATAGACAATGCATCTATTAAATATATTAAATGTTTGACTTGTTCAATCGCGAAATGATTGAATAGGTTTGTCCTACGGCGCCCGTGAGCGCGGTATTTTGAGGCCAGCGACCATGTCCTTGGCATTCCCGCACTGGCTGATGATCGCAGGGCGGGGTGACGGCTATATTGGTGTCCTCGTCAGCGGAAAGAAAGCGAACCGGGTTGATCGACCGCCAGGCGAGCCGATCGATGTGCCGGCTTTACCGCTCCTCAACTCGCATGACCCGCAGTAGCTCGCGCGCGTTCCGCTAAGAGCGAGGGTTAGCAATAGCTGTCAGAATTGAATGGGGTCCGCTTGAGGCGATAACGAACGTCCGCAACGAAGCGTGCAAGGCCCGAGACTTCATCATCCAATCCCATGATGGACACGTGCAGGGGCAGATTGTCGTGCCTGACGACGCCGATCAGTTCGTCATGGGGGCATGTGAAATCCGGCTTCTCGAGCTGCTAAAGGACGCCATCAAGGAACTGGAGCGGTGAAAGCGCCGAAGATTGCCGCCAAAGCGAGTACTAAATTCGATACGTGGTCAAAGCGCCCGGCCCGCCTGTGCGAACCGGCGGGCCCTGTCCCAGCCACGCCTACCGTCTCAGATTACCTGCGGACTGCTCGCCCCGATCGCTCACGATCTCGTAGCTCACCTTTGCACCTTCTGCCAAACCACTGAAGCCAGCCTTCTCCACCGCTGAAATGTGGACAAAGACGTCCTTCCCGCCGTCGTCGGGCTGAATGAAGCCATAGCCTTTGGTTGAGCCACTTCACAATACCTGTCGCCACGCACGTCTCTCCTAAATGACCGTCGCCACATGACAGAAGCTGATAAAAACGAAAAGCCCACCAACTTAGGATTTAGTTCAAAATGCGAGTTGGATGAATGACCGCCTGTACTGGGACAGGCGTCATGTTGCCCACATGAGGAAGGCAGCCAACGTGAACCGGCGCCCTCCCGTCAATTTCCCACGGTGGACCAGCAGGGAACGAACACCTCGATAGGGAGCTTGAGAATCTTGCCGGCTCCTCGCGAGCTAACTGAGCGGCCGCGGCCACCCAAAAGTCGGCCTGAAGCCGGAGCAATCTCACTGCTGGCGCCTACACAGCCGGGACGAACTCGTCGGCTTGGAAATGGCCCGCAGTGTGAACCGGCGAATTTTTGTCGCAATCAAATGCGACGCGCTAACGCACTGAGCGCAGATAATGGTCTGGTCGGTTGGCGCGATTCATCTCAGCGAAGGCCTTCCCCAACTCTTCCGCCGTATGCTTCGCCTTGAAATTCTCCCATGCGATCATGAACCGCCCCTTCGCTTCATCGAGTGAGCCAGCTTTCCCGAACGGCGGACCGGGAAGCGTCACGATGCACGTCCACAACCAGAACCCCGGGGAGCATTCGTTGGCATAGCGGATGCGCCCGACTAGCTGCCGGTCCTCGTGAACCGTGTAATCATCCAGGCCTATCATCCGCAGTGTCAGAGGCATTGTGGCTTGCCGCAGGGTAGAAACGAAGATAAAGCGCGGCGGATTACATTGTGCCAATTAAACCTCGCCTGACCTGCGCGGCGGGGAACCCGTGTCCTCACTGCGCCGTTGCTGTCTCGCTAGCTTGCCCAAGCTGGCGGAGCGGCTCCGGCGTACCTCAAAAGCCAACCCTGAAGCCGGGGCCGTCTCTCCGCCATCGGTCTTTTCGGGAGCATATGTTGTTGCGCGGCGCACAACGCAGGTCCTACCGCCATAACCCCAGCTTGAGTCGCGACCGCGTGCACGAAACCCTTTCGAGCCTCACACGCAATGACGCGAAACAACGCCCTCCAAGACTCAACGGCATGGTCGTCCTCTCGAGGAGAGTAAGATGAGGAAACTATTTTTCGGTGCGGCCTTACTGGCGATCGCATTCGTGGGGTGTTCAACGATTATCTCGGCCGCTCTTTCTGTAGCCCGGGATGCCAAGGCCGCAACATTCTCCGAACGCTTTGCGCCCGCGCTGAAGTCCGCCTCGAGCGGCTAAATGCACTTATAGCTGTTATGAACCGGATCTGGCGGCGCCTTACTAGCTCGTGAGAGCAACGACTAAAACGACCGGTGTGACCGGCGGGTCATTTTTCCACTTTGACAAGATAAATCGACCGCACGATGCGGCGAGTTGACTGAGACGATCATGCGTGATCGCGCGCCGCTTCTCATCAGCTGTTAGTTTCTCGCGTCAGTCAAATCGTGACGAGAACAATAATAATTGCGATTTCAACCAGTAACACCGCTGCTGTCATGGTGGGGACGATAAAAACGTAGCCATGCGGAGGATGATCCGCCTCACCATCGGCCAAGAAACGGCCCCTCACATCTCATGGCGTAAGCAGGGGCGGGATGCGGGAGCCGTTTCTCGGTGGCCAGACGCGTTCGTCCGGCGCCAGGCACTCTCAAATTAATTCTATTTTAAATATCGGTCAACATTCAAATTGGCATTATATTATTTATTTATTTAAAAATGGCCCTGTGCTTTAAAATCGCCCAGCTTGCCTTAGAGCGAGCGCATCCGTCGTTCCCCATCCTTTGCTGCCTCGCAAGAGAGCAGGACGTATCCGCGGACAAACGCGTGCCGGCCGCTATCGCGCATGGCACGGATTGGATCGAGCGTTACCCATGGATTGCCGCGGCCGCTCTGAAGAACCGCCAGAAGCACTTCGTCGTCGAGGGTGAGGAGGTAGTGCTTGGCGTCGATGACGTTTCCGATTTCAACGCCCTGCACTCTCTGCCAGGCAGCTTCAATTTCCCGTCTCCGTTGGATTTTTTCAAAGATCCGGTGGCTATGGGCAAGCAGATCCTCGCGCAGTTCGACCCGTCGAAGATACTCCCGAAGGCACCGAATCTGCCGATGCCTGACCCCGCCCAACCCTACTGAAGCGGGCCGCGACCTGGACCAGGCTCAATTGCGCTTTCAGCACGAGGACGAGAAATTGCTTCCTCGCTTCTAGTCAAGCAAAACGGCCTCGGGACTTAATGGGGCGGTTTCTGCATCCAGGCTCGTTTGTTTTAGGTTACTGACCCCTCGATAAATCCCCGGCTCCATGCCTATGAACTCACTTCGGAGAACGACACGTATGGCGCACGAACTGCAATTTCTCTTTCTCCACGAGATCACGCAGGAGCAGCCCACTGGAGAGGTTCCGAAGCACGACCCAATCCCGCTCCTGATACTCTTTCTTGATCCTCCCAACCGTGTTTGCTGCAAAGTCTTGCGCAACCCGTTGGCTCGTTCGCTTAGGCCGCCCACATACGCCATGATGAGAACTGTCGGAGCGAAGCCCAGCAGGCACGCGACATCTATTGCTTCTGACCCTGTTGATGCTGTCTTGGTTGCCATCACCTTGAAAGCCAAAGAAAGATAACTGTCTCGGTAGCCGTCGCACGTGCCCTGGAGGGCGGCGAGAAGAGTCCTCGGCTAGGATTTCTGACATTGCGATGCTCGCGCATGAAGCTTCGCATCTCGTGCTGCCGTCCCGTGCAGTCTCGTTCGCTTTACCGCGCAGCGGGGGTCGGCGAGCAAGCATTCGAAATCCATGTGAAGCTTAAACCGAAAGCAGTTCCCGGTCGGCTTACAAATGGAACCAAATTGACTACCATTAAATGAGAAATTTGATTATGTCATATAATCATGATGACTCCATCGCAAAAACGAAAAATATGTTTGGGGAAAACATGGGAGGTTGAAATGGAAGCTGCCCGCCGCCTTCGTGCAATGGCGCTGCTGTGTCGACAGACTGCCGCACTCCAACCTGAGAGAAGCTGGAAACTGCTTGCAGAGGCAGAGTACTGGGAGCATCTGGCGGCTGCGGCTTCAGCTCATTGAGCTTCGGTGGAGTATTCTTTATCTTTCGCTTTTCGTCGACTTCTTACTTCAAATCATTTTCTGAGGCATGTGATGTCGAGTACGCGTCAGATTTTTTCTAGTGCTGTTCTGAATGAACGGCACCAGGCGCTGCTGGAGGAGCTTAGAGAGGTGGAGAAGCTTCGACGCAAGCTCCGACATGTGGAAGCAAGAACGATGGGCAGAAGACGGCGTACCAAAGCGAGCGGCGGAGCAAGAGCCGTTTAGAGACCCGCCGGTCCGAAGGTTGACCCGCGTTGGCTCACTCGGGCGATTCGATGGACGGATTGCCCGCGTTCCTCGCATCTGCCACTATTCTGAAAGAGGACTGGCGCCTTCATCCCGCAGTAGCGAGCCTCGGTGACGACGTCGCTGCGACATGTCGGCAACCAGCCAGGCCGGGGTGCCTCACAATGCTCGAACTAACTCGGCGGCGAGACCGGCCGTCGATTCAGGATCGCGCGTTAGCTCCGATCTTCATTCGACGTTGCACTTCGGAACACAGCAACGAGTCGATCGCCTTGCCAAAGCTCAACGTCGTGCTCGTCATGCATTTGCTCGGCTCGGCGTCTCGCCGTCTGCTCGTCAATGCAGTCGAGCTTTGCAGCGCAGATAAGTTGCCGGCTGCCGTCCACCACGAACACCTTGTACCGCATAATGCAGTCCGATCCCAAAGGCGACCGTCATCGTACTCGAATGTCCGTCTAAGGCACGTGCCAAACTAGGTGTGGCGCACGGAATCTTTGTACGTGTGGCAGTTCGACTATACCAGTTCGTGGAATCTATTGATTGCGCGGCGGCTGTACCTCGCATCTAAGCTAACGTAATCTCCACGCATGCCGAAGCGTGCGGCTCGAGTTCAAGAGCGAGAGGCCACCAAGCGTCATCAGCAGTACACCGAACCAGGCCGTCCAGCTGCGCGCTTCGCCGTGCGCCTCTGCAGTGCGCGCGCCCAGCGGCATATCTTGAGGTGCGTCGGCGAGAAGCTGCCCAACGTCGACTTGGCCCGGCACGGAGTGTTCG
>NZ_JBHTFN010000049.1:0-1184 GCF_042666195.1 Bradyrhizobium sp. GCM10028915 | reverse complement strand
AGGCTTGGTGCATGCGCAGCTCACCGGAGGTCGTTCGGACCAGTACGCAAGGCCCTCGGACTGCCGCCCCTGCCGCCGTGGCCTTCGGCATCCGAGCGCACCGCGAGCTGAACTCCAGATCGAGCGCTTCGTCTCGGCTGCATTATTTTCGCGGCCATTTCTTTTCGCGAACAACGTCCTTGGCGTTTTTGTCGGACCTCAGGCCGAGATAGACCGGCTGGCGCAGCTCGCCCTTGCTGGTCCACTCCGCGAATTTCACTTCCGCGACCAAGGAAGGACGCACCCAGGTCGTAACCCGCTCATTTTTCACCTTGCCAGGGAAGGGCGACTTGGCTGTCTTCAGCCTCACGAGCTTGCGGTGAAGCTCTTCGAGAACTTGGTGGCTGAAGCCGGTGCCGACGTGGCCAATGTACCGCCATGCATCGGCGTCGCGTACCGCCAGCACGAGGGCGCCAAAGAAGGGCCGGGTTCGCCTCGGCGCGGTGAAGCCGGCGATCACTACCTCCTGACGCTGCGCGGTCTTCACCTTCAGCCAATCGGCGGTCCGGCGTCCGGACGCGTACGGGCTGTTGGCGCGCTTGGCCATGATGCCTTCGAGATGTCTCAGCTCGGCTTGTGCAAAGAACTTTGTGCCGCTGCCTTTGCGGTGGTTGCTGAACGCGATCAGCTTGTGGCGCGGCAGGAGGGCCTTGAGCCGCTTCTTGCGCTCGAGAAGCGGCAGCGCGCGCAGGTCCTCGCCCGCTGCGAACATGAGGTCGAACGCGCAGTACAAAAGCTTGGCCTCGTGACGCAGGGCGTTTTGAAGCAACTGGAAATGGGATACGCCGTCCTTCCCGATCGCAACGAGCTCGCCATCGATCACGGCGTCCGCCTTCACTCCCTCAAGTGCTTTCGCGACCTCGACATAGGAGTGGCTGATGATCTTCCCGTTGCGGCTGTAGAGCGCGACCCGACCACGCCGGATTTCCGCGACCATGCGGAAACCATCGAATTTGTCCTCGAAGACCCAATCGGGATCGTCGAACGGCGCATCCGCAAGCGTGGCCAACATGGGCTGCAGACGATAAGGCAGGGTCGATCTGCGGGCCATGGTAGGCTCTTTCTACACGGCCGGCAGAGGCCGAAACGAGGAGGACGGAGGGCGAGCCCGCGCGGTATCACCAGCCGCGACCATCCCGCCGGCC
>NZ_JBHTFN010000048.1:0-111661 GCF_042666195.1 Bradyrhizobium sp. GCM10028915 | reverse complement strand
CTGCTCGATGCTGGCTTCGAGCGGTCTTTTCTCGACGACATAGCGCCGCCGCAATTCATCGAGTGAATACTGGGACATGGCGGCCTTCCTGAAGATTGACTGCGAGAAGCGTGTCGGTGAAATTTGTGGCGATTGTCTGAAGCTAGACCATGCCGTCATCGACTGCGCAGCGCCTTGTCGAAAGAACCGGACCGGCTCTCCATCTGAGGTCCCGCTGTTCTGGAGGCCACTGATCCCGCCTCGCGTCCACCGACCTCCGAGCGGAACCAACCGGTGTCTTCATCCCTTTAGAATGAGTGGAGCCTCGATCCCAGGGTGCTTCCGAGGGGACCGGCCCATGCTCCGACAAACCAGCAACGAAGAAGAGGTTCTGGACCGCACCGCCGAGGTCGCGGCCACCATCGCGGAAGAAGGCCTCCGGTATGTCAGCGACTCCGCGCCGGGGTACACGCGCAAGCGGACTGGAACCACTTTCAGCTACTACGACAAGGACGGCAAGCGCATCACCGATGCCGCCGTCATCCGACGCATCAAATCAATCGGCATCCCGCCGGCCTACGAGTCCGTGTGGATCTGCCCGTCGTCGAACGGCCACATCCAGGCAACCGGGCTCGATGCGCGGGGTCGCAAGCAGTATCGCTACCATCCGAAGTGGCGCGAGCTCCGAGACCAAAACAAGTACGAGCATATCATCCTGTTCGCGGCCGCGCTGCCCGCGTTGCGGGAACGGGTCGCCGTCGACATGAAGCGGGACGGACTGCCTCGCGAGAAGGTGCTGGCCACGATCGTTAGTCTTCTGGAGAAGACATTGATCCGGGTCGGCAATGCCGAATATGCCGAGAAAAACAAGTCCTACGGGCTCACCACCATGCGCCGCAAGCACGTCGAGGTCGGGCGCGGCGTTCTTCGGTTCGACTTCACGGGCAAGTCGGGCAAACAGTGGAAGCTTCGCGTCGAGGACAAGCGGATTGCCGCGATCGTGAAGCGCTGCGCGGAGATCCCCGGACACGAGCTCTTCAAGTACCTGGACGACGACGGACAGCCCCGCACCGTCGATTCCGGCGACGTCAACGCCTACATCAAGGATATCACGGGCGAGGACTTCAGTGCCAAGGATTTTCGGACTTGGGCGGGAACGGTTCTGGCAGCGTTGGCCCTGACCGAATTCAAGAAGTACGATAGCCAGGCCGAGGCGAAGCGCAACGTCGTCTCCGCCATCGAAAGCGTCTCGAAGCAGCTCGGCAACACACCGGCGATCTGCCGCAAGTGCTACGTGCATCCGGAAGTCCTGAACGCCTACATGTCTGGTGACCTCGTGAAGATGATAGATGCCAAGATCGCGCAGAAGTTCAAGCGCCAGTACGCCAAGCTCACTCCCGACGAGATCGTGGTGCTGGCATTTCTCCGCAAGCGTCTCAATTCTCTGAAGGCGCCCGCCTAGCCTCGCGTACCAGTCTCCGAACGCCCGCGTCCTCCTCGATGCCTGCGCGCACGCCTCGGCAGGTGCTCTCGTCGGCAGAGCGGGAAGTGGCGTTTTGCGGGGCGCAGCGATCCGAGTTATATGCAACGCTGCGTGAACGGCGGAAAGGCGCTCGCATTCCGCACTCCAACAAGAGCGCACCTGCGGGTGCGCTCCTCCCTGCGACCAAGCGATTGCAACACCACTATCAGTGTGCAACCAGCGGACAGGCGGAGTCGGACAACTTCCCGAATGCTTCTTCGCCCGACATAGTGTGAACCAGTTTGTAGTAGTCCCAAGGCTGTTTGGATTCCTCGGGTTTCTTGACCTGCATGATATACATCTCATGCTCCATCAGGCCGTCGGCACGGATCTTGCCGTTGCTGGTGAACATGTCGTCGATCTTCATCTTCTTGAGCTCGGCCATCACCTTATCTGAATTGGTGGAGCCGACAGCCTTGACCGCGTTGAGATAGGTCATGGTCGCCGAATAATAGCCCGCCTGATTCATAGTGGGCTCGCGCTTCGTCTTCGCATAGTAGCGCTTGGCAAAGGTGCGGGTCTTGTCGTTGAGATCCCAATACCAGCCCGTGGTGAGGTAGAGGCCCTGTGCGGTCTTGAGACCGAGGCTGTGAATGTCGCTGATGAAGGCGAGCAATGCGGCGGGCTTCATTGTCCTGGCGATGCCGAACTCGTCGGCAGCCTTGATTGAGTTAGTGAAGTCGTTGCCGGCATTGGCCAGTCCAAGCACCTGCGCACCCGCGTTTTGCGCCTGTAGCAGATAGCTCGAGAAATCCGACGTGGAGAGCGGAACGCGCACGGCGCCAGTGACCTTGCCGCCATTGGCCTCGACGACCTTCGAGGCGGACTCCTGCAACTGGGTGCCAAAGGCGTAGTCGGCGGTGAGGAAGAACCAGGTTTTACCGCCCTGCTTCACTATGGTTTTGGCCGTACCGTTGCCGAGTGCCGTCGTGTCGTAGACGTAGTGCACCGTATAGGGTGTGCAGTCCTTGCCGGTCAGTGATGCGCCGGCTGCGCCGATAGCGATGAACGGAATTTTCTTCTCCTTGGCCACATTGTTCATCGCCAGGCTAACTCCCGTGTTCGATCCGCCGAGAATCATCGTAACGCCGTCGCGATCGGCCCATTCGCGAAATTTTTGCGCTCCGACGTCGGGCTTGTTCTGGTGATCGGAGACCATGATCTCGATCTTGTTACCTAGCACGCTGCCGCCAAAATCCTCGATCGCCATCTTGGCCGCCTCGACGCCGCCGGGGCCGATCACGTCGGCATAGAGGCCGGACATGTCGTCTATATCGCCGATCACAACCTTGTTTTCGGCCGCGTGTGCAGTCGTCACCGCCATTGACGCTGCAAGCAATAATTCAAACGTTCTTACCGCAATGTATTTCATTTTACGTTCCTCCTTTTTTGATTTCAGCGCGAGGTCTTAAGACTTCGCATCGTGGGGCGGTGCTCGGTGAAATCAACCAGACCATCGGACCGAATTCCGGCTCAACACTACTTGCCGAACGTGTCTACCTCCGCGAAGCGGCCTTTTGCGTTGGGCGCTGAAGCTGCTTTTGGGGCCTGTTCAATACAAAGAACAACCCGAGGGCGGCCCCTCCAAGTACCGTCGCAGCGTAGGGCACCCACCGACTGAGGGAGCCAGGTGCCAGAAGAGCCGTGGTCCCGGATTCCGCGCTGAAGCTGCCGCGCGTGCGGTGAAGCGAGTGCACGGGCTGGTAGAGATTGTCTATTCGGTCGGGACCGATCGGGTGCTCAGTCTGCTGTCCTCCGATGCAAACCTTCGCGAGATAGCTGTCCAGGAACTTGGGCATGATCATGTTACCCAAGATGAGCTTGAGGGTGCTCAAGCCTATCCAATATTCCCGCGCCGGCTTGTTCGCAGCCCCGAATACGACGTCCGCTATCAGTTCGGGCTCGACGACGGGAGCCACCGGCCGCGGCGACCGGCGCATATGGGCCCTAGCCCAGTCAAACTGCGGCGTGTTGACGGCCGGCAACTGCAGCATGGTCAAATTGATGGCGCTCCGATCATGGATAAGCTCGGCTCGCAGGGAATCGGTGAAGCCTCTGATGGCGTGCTTGGCTCCGCAATAGGCCGACTGCAGCGGAATGCCGCGATAGGCCAATGCCGAGCCGATCTGGATGATCGATCCTCGATTTGCCCGTCGCATGTGGCGAAGTGCGGCCATCGTGCCGTGCACGAATCCGAGATAGGTCACCTCGGTGACGCGGCGGAATTCATCAGGTGTCATTTCCCACGACGGCGAAAAGACGGTGACCATTGCGTCGTTCACCCATACATCGATGTGTCCGAAGGTTGCTGCGACGCGGTCAGCGGCCGCAAATACCGCCTCGGCATCCGCGACATCGAGAGGGAGAACGATGGCTCGGCCTCCCAGCTTTTCCACCTCGTCCCGAACTTCCTGGAGAGCTGTTCCATCCCGCGCAATGAGCCCGATCGAGAAACCCGCCTGCGCGAACCGATGGGCCGCCGCACGACCCACCCCTGCAGACGCACCGGTGATGACGACCACCTGACTTGGCTTGACTGGCAGATAATTCACGGCTTGGCTCCTGATGTTCATTGCACTGAAGCGAATGCACGCCTGGCTAGTTCGCCGGAAAGGCGACCGTGGTCAGCAAAGCCATTGCCGGCTGCCGCGAATCAAGCCTTGTATGCTGAACCACAATCGGTGCACTCGCCTCGATGAGCGAGGCGTAGCTGGTGTCACGTGGCACGGGCGCGGGGTCGGCAAGATCATTGAAGCGCATGTGCAGCGTTCGCCTGGCAGGTACGGTCAGGACGTAGGGACCGACGGGGGCGCGGTTTTCGAAGAACAACGTGATCCTGACCTCGGCATCGCGGTCTCCCGCGTTCAGGAAGCAAGCTGTTTCGTGCGAGACGAGATCGTGGGCCTCGCTAACGCCACCGCTTGGAATATACCCCTCCGGGATCGCCCAAATGGTGCAGCCGAGCTCTCGCATGTCAATCCTCCAACCTGATCAGCGCCAAGCCGGTTTCAGCATCCTTTCTCTTGCGCAAATGTGTCGGGCTCTCCGTAACGACGACCTCGAGTGTGGGACGGACCATCCCCGATCCCAAATGCCCGGCCAGCGCCGCCCCGTCGCGCTTGCCCACCACCAAATGAACGTGGATCGACGGCTCGCCCGAGGGCGCCAGAGCGACGTCGCCGACCAGAGATGCCACTTCCACCTGCTCGTTGAGGGGGTTCTCCAAATACTCCTTCTTTTCCCAATCGAAGTATTTCAGAACGACCTCGCTGAAGGCGCCGATCCCAGTTATTTGTGCAGCCGAGATACGTTGCTCCTTCGCCAGTGCAGCCAAGCAATGCATTGCTTCTTCACCCGTCTCCAGCACCACCGCGAAGGTTCGCTGGCCTGCGTTCTTGCTGAGAATTTTGTGCTTCATCGGGTTTCACCTATTTTTTGTTAAATACTCTCGTTCGCTCAGATTCTGATCTCTCCCTGACGCGCGAGAGTGCGAATGCGGTCGGCGGTACGGCACGCGATCGCTTGAATGGTCAAGGACGGATTGGCTCCCCCAACCGTCGGAAATACAGAACCGTCGCAGATCCACAGATTCTGGATGTCCCAGCTTCGGCAATCCGCGTTCACCACACTGGTTCCAGGATCGGTGCCCATTCGCGCAGTGCCATTCAAGTGGCAGGTATCATCCTCCTGGATCCAGATATCCTTGGCATCGACGGCTCGAAGTGCCTGGCTCATGAACCGGAGCGAATGATCGATCAAACGCTTGTCGTTTTCGCACCATGAGTAGGTCACGCGCGGAATTCGCAAACCGTATTGGTCGACCTCCTCGGTCAGGGTGACGCAGTTTCTTTCCTGGGGCAGCATTTCACCGACGATCTTCAGACCGACGACATGGTTGTAGTTCTTCATTTCGGCGATGAGCCTGGGCCCCCACAGGCCGTGCGCGCTCGCCTGCGTATTCGCCCAGAGTTGCGGCAGTGGCCCTTGGCTCATGTAGGCGTAACCGCCAAAAAAATCCTTGCCCCTATCCTCGTAGTTCCAGTGCTCGGTGATCGCGAGCGAGGGCGGCCCCTTGTAGGATCGTACTTCGTCGGCCATCACGCCCCACACTGCCTGATTGGACTGCGCCATCAGGTTCTTCCCGAGCAGACCCGAGCTGTTGGCAAGCCCCTCGGGAAACTTGTCCGTCGCGGAATTGAACAAGAGTCTCGGCGTTTCGATCGCATACCCGGCGACGACGACGTTGTGCGCACGCTGGAAATGCCAGCTGCCGTCACGATGATAGTGCACGCCCGAGGCGAGACCGGTCCTGCCCACCTCGACAAGGCCGACCATGGCAAGGTCCCTGATTTCCGCGCCTGACGCGAGCGCCCGCGGGATCCACGTCACCAGTGCGCTCTGCTTCGCGTTCGTCGAGCACCCCGCGACGCAGAAGCCGCGATAGACGCAAGGGTGCGCCAGACCTCGGGGAGCGGAAAGAGTGGCAAGTGGTGTTTCGGTCCACTTGATCCCCATCGCGTCGCAACCCTTGGCGAGTGCACGCGCGGCCGCGTTGAGCGGATGGGCTCGATAGGGGTACCGCGGTCGCGGCGGCCCCCAGGGATAGTTGATCGGTCCGGATATCTTCAGTGCCTGCTCGACCTCGGTGTAATAGTCCCACATCTCGCGCCAATCCAATGGCCAGTCGGCCCCGTAGCCAAGTAGCGTGCGCGCCTTGAACCACTCGGGTCGGAAGCGAAGCGACACCATGGCAAAATGCACCGTCGAGCCTCCGACGGCCTTGCCACAGTTATTGCTGCCCAGCTGCAGCGGATTAGCCCCGTCCACGATGCGATCGTCGGTCCAATAAAGCTTGGTTTGCTCGGACTCATCGGAGGCAAAGTCTTCGAGTGGCCGAAAATATGGCCCGGCATCGAGCGCAACGACCGAGAAGCCGTATTCGGCGAGCTTACACGCGAGCGTGCCGCCGCCCGCCCCCGTTCCCACGATGGCGAAGTCTACAACCTCGTTCTCGCGGTACTGCTTCATCGGCACCCAAGCGCCGGGTCGGAAGACATCCGGGGCGCGGCCGTTCCGGGCACGCGGACTTTGCAGGGGGTCATCGGACATGGCGATTGATCCTCGCTGCCTTGTCCTCAGCGCCCGGCTTTGCTTCAGCTGCCTCCCAGGGATCGCGCTCGTTGAAATCAAGACGCACATAGCCGCGCGGACTTGCCGGTCCACCCCAACCGATCTCGCTCCAGGCGGTCGGGTGTGCGTAATAAACAAGCACGATGTCGCGTAATAATCTGCGTTTGAAAAAGTCCGCAGAGCGCATCGTGCCCCACTCCGAGTCGGTGAGCGCACCAGCTTCAGCACGACGAAGCAATTCATCTTGCTCCGCTTCGGTGATCTCGTTGAAACGTCGCTGGTAGGCCAGTTGCGCTTCGGCATCGATGGCCTTCAGCCCCTGCCGCCACGCTTCCCGGTCTCGCGGCATTCCGGCAACGCGATAGCCGTCGCAAGTACCTTCCTGCAGCTTGCTGTCGAGGAGCGCGGCAACTGGAACTCCCGGCCGATCGGCCGGCTGCGGGAGGATACGGGCGGCGATTGCCGAAACGGTCTCGAACTCGGGGACTGTGAAGAACCGCGGCTCCGATGCAATCGCCAAACGGCGCGCCACGACCGCCCGGGTCTGGTCATTCCATGATGGTCCGCTACACTTGTTCAGAACGTCGTAGTCGGGATAAGGCTCGCTTGAGGTAACAGGGCGCGTCCTGTCATGCATCAGGGTACTCCCTCATCAGATCGAGCGCCGCAAGACCGGCAACGGCGAGCCCGGCAAAGCTCGGCGGCGCCGGCAGCGGTGGCCCGCTGAGAAGATTCTGGCTCCAATTGCGCCAGCCACCCATATTCCGCGATACGCCATAGGCGTGAAAACCGACCCCTGCCACGCCCATCCCTACAAGCAGTCGCATCCACCAGCGCGCGAGCCGATGTGGGCGTCGTGCGCCGGCTGATGCCGCCAGAAGCAACCCGGCTCCGATCGGCGGCAGGGTGACCGGAACGGCCATCACCGGATTGTGGAATGCCCCACGGAAATGCAGCAATCCCACTTCCCCCGTCGTCCCCAGCAACCCAGCTGCGGTCACCGCCGCGATCGTCCGACCGGCTGGCAACGAGAGGACCTTGGGCCTTGTTTGTGACTTGCTCTCGCGCACGCGCTCCGAACAATATCCCAAAAGGCCAGAGAGCAGGATCGCCATAGGAGCGCCGACAGGCGCGCCATAAAATAGGTTCTGCCAGCTGAAGCCACCGACCTTCTTCGTCACGTTGTACAAATGAAAGCCGGTCCCAATCAGACCGGTCGCGGCGGCCAATAGATAAGTTGTATCACGCGCTCCATGAGCGAGCGGGCGCGTGTCCGCAGTGCCGTGGGCACTCATCGCAAGCGTCACGGCCGATACGACGAGCGGCACGAACATGGCCTTGTTCTTGAAGGAGCCGCGGTAGTGCTCGACCGCGCTATCGGCGAGCACCGAGGCTGCCAGGCCCCCGGCCGCGCGGTTCAATCGGCGCGCCGCGACTACGGACTTCTTCTGCGTCGATTTGTTCGGTCGCGAGAGAACTGCTGATCCTGTCGGGCTTGCCGGCCGGTGGGCCAGCGAACGCGAGACATCCGCAGCATACTGGAAAGCTGACTGTGTTGTTCGTGTCATGTGGTTTACTCAAACAGCATAATGCGCGGCATCCGCCTCTTTGAAGGCCAGCCCGTTTCCCGGTCGCGACAGATCGGGACGGATGACTCCGTTCTTCGGGACGGGAGCGCCTTCGAACAGCAAGTGTTCGATCCGGACATGGTCATGGAACCATTCCAGGTGACGCAAGCGCGGCGCAGCGCAGGCTGCGTGCAGATGCAGCGAAGGCGCACAATGGGCGGACAAATCGACGTGAAATGCGTCACACACGGCAGCGATCTGGAGGAAACCGGTGATCCCGCCACAGCGCGTCATATCCGCCTGCTGCACATCGACCGCACGCGCAGCGAGCATCCTCCGCACGTAGTCCACCGTGTAGGCGTATTCGCCCGCCGCGACCTCCATTCCAGCCGGGACGCGCGCGCGAACCGCTTGCAAACCATCGAGATCATCCGACGAGACGGGCTCCTCGAACCAGCTCACGCTTTCCTGGACGAAGGCGTTTGCAAGCTCGAGCGCTTGCTTGGGTGTATATGCTCCATTTGCATCGACAAAGAGACTGGCGCGTTCTCCAATCGCTTGCTTGGCGAGCCTCACTCGCTCGGGGTCGCGTTTCGGCTGCGAGCCGACCTTCATCTTGACGTAGGCGCACCCCTGTTCGGCGACCCAAGCTCCGAGCTGCTCTTGAAGTTCATCATCGGAATATGTGGTGAAGCCTCCGCTCCCGTAGATTGGGACGCGAAGCCGGTAGCTGCCCAGCATGCCGACTAATGGCATCTCCAGGAGCCGGGCCTTGAGGTCATAAAGCGCCGCATCCACCGCAGATATAGCGGTCGCCGCGAGTCCTTCTCGACCCAGATTGCGCACTGCACGGTGCATGGATGACCACGAGCTCTGAGGAGCCATCGAGTCCTGACCTTTGATCGACGGATACAATTCGGCGTCGATCAGGCCGACGATAGACGCACTCGAATAGGTGTAGCCTAGGCCTTTCTTGTTGCCGGCCCACGCCTCGACGACGACAAGAGTCGTCGAATCCCAGCTGAAGGTCCCATCTGCTTCCGGCCGATCGGTCGGAACGGAAAACGCTCGCGCGCGCAGGCGGTCGATGGGAATGTCGGGCTTCATCTATTCCTTCCCAGGCACGATACTGGTCAGCAGCTCCTTTGCGCTGTTCTTGAGCACGCTTCCGAGCTCAGGCTCTGACGGAATCATGCTGATGAAGTTCTTCGCGTCCTTCAGCGTGATGTGCGGTGGCAAGGGCGGCACGTTCGGATCGGTGTAGGCCTCCAGCACCACGGGACGGTCGGCTGCGAGGGCCTCATCCCAGGCGGCCCCGACCCTGTCCGGATTGTCGACAAATATTCCCTTCAGCCCGAGCAGCTCGGCGTACCGATGATATGGAAAATCCGGGATGCTCTGCGTGGATTCCGTCTTGCCGGAGCCGAGCTGGATGCGCTCTTCCCACGTGACTTGATTGAGATCGCGGTTGTTTAGCACGAGAACGATGAGTCGGGGATTCGACCATTCCTTCCAGTATTTGGAGATGGTGATCAGCACGTTGAGCCCGTTCATCTGCATGGCTCCATCCCCCATGCACGCGATGACGGTCCGGTCCGGATAGGCCATCTTGGCCGCAAGCGCGTAAGGAGTGCCCGCGCCTAGTGAAGCCAATCCGCCCGAGAGCGAGGCTTTCATGCCGCGGCGGATCTTCAGATCCCGAGCATACCAGTTCGCCACGGACCCGGAGTCGGCCGTGATGATCGCATCATCCGGAAGCCGCGGTGACAACTCCCAGAACACGCGCTGTGGATTGAGCGGATCGGCAGAGTTCATGGCACGTCGTTCCAACGTGCCCCACCATTCGCGCACACCGCTTTCGATGTCCCGCCGCCAAGCCGAGTCCTGCTTTCGGTCAAGAAGGGGGAGCAGCGCGTTCAATGTTGCCGCGCTGTCGCCAACGATGTTGACCTCCATGGGATAGCGGAGGCTGAGCCGCGAGCCGTCGATATCGATTTGCACGCCAGGCGCGTCTCCCGGCTTGGGCAGGAACTCGCTGTAGGGGAATGCGGACCCCACCATGAGGAATGTGTCGCAGTTCTTCATCAGATCCCAACTGGGCTTGGTTCCGAGTAAGCCGATAGAGCCGGTCACGAATGGCAGATCGTCGGGCAACGCGGCCTTTCCGAGCAGAGCCTTCGCGACGCCCGCTTGGAGACGCTCGGCCACAGCGATGACCTCGTCCGTTGCTTCGAGCGCGCCTGCGCCGACCAGGATGGCCACCTTGTCGCCCCTGTTGAGCACGTCAGCAGCGGCACGGAGCAAGGCCTCGCTTGGTATCTTGGCGGGCCCCGCATAGCCGAGCCCGGTGTGGGTCGCGCCATGTGCGAGCGGCGGATCGCTGTAGTCGAGCTCCTGCACGTCCTTCGGCAAGATCACGCACGTAACGGCGCGTCTGAAGTGCGCGATCCGAACAGCCCGGTCGATCAGGTGGCGAACCTGGTCGGGGACGCTCGCTTGCGCGACGTACTCCGTGACGTCCTGGAAGAGTGTTTGGAGATCGACCTCCTGCTGATAGCTGGCTCCGATCGCGCTTCGCGCCTGCTGCCCGACCAAAGCGACCACAGGAACATGGTCCATCTTGGCGTCATACAGGCCATTCAACAGGTGGATTGCACCCGGTCCGGACGTCGCGTAGCAAAGTCCCACCTGACCGGTGAACTTCGCGTGCGCCGAGGCCATGAAGGCGGCCATCTCTTCATGCCGGACCTGCACGTACTCCATTTTGTCCTTGGCGCCTTCTAAAGCGACGTCCAGACCTCCGACGCCGTCTCCGGGGTATCCATAAACCCGGCTCAAGCCCCATTCGGACAGCCGATGCCAAACAAAATCGCTAACGTTCATTGGAATTGCCTTCGGGGTGGCGCCGCCACAAGCGGACGATGTAAAGACCAACGTGAAAAACAGACTAACGTTTCGGTCTGCTGGTCACGGGCGCTACGCTGTCTGTACGGTCACGTACCGCTAAGCGCCGACGAAGTCCCCTAACGAGCTAAATCGGATTCGACAGGCGGGATTTCGGACGTAGAGCCAACGAGGTGACGTCCTGCATATCTCGTCTCGCTTCTGTCACGTAAGGAAGCGCTGCGCTTGGCCCTTCACAAGATCGACTCCAGACTTGAGATCAGTGGCAGCTCAATGACAAATCGGGCGACAGGATCTGCCGACAGTCCTCCAAATTGACCTGCGACAAGCGATCCACCAGTCAAGGCGGCAGCGCCGCAGCCCGGGACAAGCCACGAACTCGGTACGGGAACGCACATTGGGTGTTCAAGTGCGAGCAGCACAGACGTAGAAGCAATGGTCGATATTGATCCGGCACCGGTCGTGCAAGCTGGCGGCGATCTGTGACGCGATGGCTCACGAGGCGAGCTTCCGCTCTACATCTAGTGATCCAGATGCGGATGGCAGTTTGCGAGCTCGCTCCGTCACCTGCGAGCTAAAAGGCCCTCATAGGGATGGGGGTCATTGTGTTGGCCTGCATCTGTTTATGCAGTCCCCACCACTGCATCTAAGGTCTACCAACGTAGATACGAAACCTTCAATCGACCAACGCATTCATGGGACAGGGCCCAGCCCTTGAACGAAACGAGGTGCTGGGAAGGAGCCCTTCATGGCAACGCTCGATATCGACGTCCTCTCTCCCGCAAAAGCCGAACGTGAAGTTCAGTGTCGCCGAGACCTGGTTACTTCCAGCCTTGGGAGTGCGACCGGATGGCATGATTGCTTCGATGCCCTCGGCACCCCCGCCGATTACTTCGTCGACCGTCTAGCCGATGTAGCCATACTATGTAGCTGGGAGCGGCGCGTGGACGGTAGGGCAGCTCTGATCCCTACCCGCCCACCGACGGCATTCGCCACCTTAGCGAGAGCGCTGATACCCAAGCGTGAGAGCATCGGCATTGTGGTCCCAAAGCCGGTGCTCATGCTAGGCGGCGGCCCGAGGCACCTCACCCCACCGACAATCAACAGAGGAGGCACCGACGATGGACACAGGACGCAGATCGCGCGTCACGAGACGCCGTTTCGTGCAGCAGGCCGGCCTTGCGGTTGCTGCTGCCCCACTCATTTCCGCGCCATTCGTGACGCGGGCGTTAGCCGATACCAAGACGCTGACAATCGTGCAGTGGAGCCACTTCGTCCCCGAGTACGATAAATGGTTCGACGCATTTGCTAAAGATTGGGGCGACAAGAACAACGTTTCGGTCGCCGTCGACCACATTCCGGTGGGGAATATTGCGGCACGCGCAGCTGCCGAAGCCTCCGCTGGATCGGGTCACGACATCTTCGGATGGAACGGCTCCGGGGGAGCGCATCTATATCGTAAATTCCTCGTCGATCTGACAGGCCTCGTCGAGGCAACCGAGAAGAAGTACGGCAAGATTTCCACGATCGGCCGCCAGATCGGCTACAACCAGGACGACAAGACCTGGTCCGCCTTTCCCGATTTCTACATCAGCTTTCCCTCGATGTATCGCAAGAGCATGTGGGACGAGATCGGTATAACGCCGGACACTTGGGACAATGTGCGCAAAGGCGGGGCGAAGCTGAAGGCCAAAGGTCACCCGGTGGGCATTTCGCTCGGCCATAGTAACGACCCCAATACGACTTGGCGCGGGCTATTGTGGGCCTTCGGTGGCGCGCTTCAGGACGAAGCTGGCAAGAATGTCGTGCTCGATAAGAAGGAGACGGTCGAAGCCGTCAAGTTCGCAGCGGCACTCTATAACGATGCTATGACGCCCGAAGTGCTGTCGTGGGACGATTCCAGCAATAACCGCTACCTCGCCTCCGGTATCGGCTCGATGATCATCAACCCGATCTCGGCGTACCGGACATTCCAGAAAACTAATCCGAAAGGAGCCGACGACACGTTCGTGATGATGCCGCCAAAGGGACCGGCGCGCCAGATCATGGGCGGCTCGGCGGAGTACTACGGCATCTGGAATTTCGCCAAGAACCGGGAGGGCGCGATCGATTTTCTCAAGTACTACGCGGACCATTGGCCGGAGGCATTCAAGGCGAGCGAAGGCTACAACAATCCTTGCTTCGCCAACCTCGTGCCGAAGCCAATGCCTATCCTGTCGAGCGACCCGACCTCTACGCCAAACGACAAACTCATGGTGCTACAGGGCTCGGATGCCTGGTCGGCAGCTCCTGGCTATCCCGGGCCGTCGTGGCCTGCTGTGGACGAGGTCTATAACGACTTCGTCATCTGCGACATGATGGCGAAGGCGGCCGTTGGCCAGATGTCTGCCGAGGAATCGGTCAAATGGGCCGCCAAGCAAGCCGAAGCCGTCTTCAAAAAATGGCAGGGCAGCTAGGCCTCGGCCGCGGATAGCGTGTGTGCGAGGTCGGAAACGAGAGGACGGACGAGGCTCAAGCCGAAGTCCGGATGTGCAATGGCCGCAGTACTTGCCAAAAACATTGTCAAATCGTTTGGGGGCGATGTACCTGCCGTCAATGGAATCAGTCTGACGGTCCCCGATGGGGAGTTCATGGTGCTGCTAGGCCCATCAGGCTGTGGCAAGACGACGCTCTTGCGGATCATCTGCGGCCTCGAAAGACAGACCAGCGGCGATCTTTTGATCGACGGCCGCATCGTAAACGAGATACCCCCACGCGCCCGTGGCGTGGCGATGATGTTCCAAAGCTATGGTCTCTATCCTCACTACACAGTGCGGAATAACATCTCGTTCCCGCTACGCACGCAGCGGGTCTCGAGGGCCGCAATCGGCAAGAAGGTCGAGTGGGCCTCTCAACTGCTCGGCATTGGCCATCTACTCGACCGGCGACCGCGCCAGTTGTCGGGGGGAGAACGTCAGCGTGTCGCGCTGGCGCGCGCGCTGGTGCGAGAACCGACCGCGCTGCTGCTCGATGAGCCGCTTTCCAACCTTGACGCCAAATTGCGCACGTCGGCCCGTCAGGAGATCAGGCAATTTCAGCAGCGCGTCGGCCTCACCACCATCTACGTGACCCATGACCAAGTTGAGGCCATGGGGATGGGCGACCGAATCGCCGTCATTGATAAGGGAAAAATTCGCCAGGTGGGGACACCGGTCGAAATCTATAACAACCCCGCCGACCTCTTCGTCGCAACCTTTGTCGGCGCACCACCCATGAACATCGTAACCCAAAATGGCGGCGAATACCTCGGCTTCCGCCCCGAGAACTTCCTACCCAAGGCCATGGTCGAAGATGAAAGTGCAGCCGAGTTTTCGTTCCGGGTTGATCGATCGGAATATCTTGGCTCGGAGCGGATCGTATACGGGGTGCTAGAAGGCTTTAGTTCGGAACAACTGATCACGGCAAAACTGCCTGGCGCGCACGTAGCCGAGGCAAGTATCCGCACCGGCGAGTGGCATGCGTTCGCGGTGAAGAGGAGCTCTCTTCGGCACTTCGACAGCAGCGGCAACCGAATCGCCCAACACTGAACGGAGCGTATATGGTCGTTGTCGCTGAAACACTCCCCAGACCGGCAACACGATTTCAATTTCTGCTCGATCGGCGCGATGCGCTGGAAGCGGTCCTGATTGCACCGGCCATCCTCTACGTCCTTTTGCTCGTCGGGTTGCCGCTGCTGCTGGCGATCTACTACTCGGTCAGCGCCTACACTCTCTACAATCCCACGTGGCACTTTGTCGGGCTGGCAAACTTCGAGCAGATCATCCAAGACCCGACCTTCACCCACACTTTGGCCAACACCTTCATCTTCACTTTTGGATCCCAGCTGCTTGGGCTGGTGCTCGGAAAGTTCGGAGCCTTCCTGTTGCTACGGCCATTTCCCGGACGCAAAATCGTCAGAGCGCTAATCATCCTGCCGTTCGCCGTGCCCGTTGCGCTCGCCACGATTGCCTGGCGGTGGATGTTCGATTCGCTCTACAGCGTCATCACGTGGACGTTGATCGCCATGGGGCTCGTGGAACGCGTAAACGCGCCGAACTGGCTTGGCGATCCCCATCTGGCAATGCTGTGCGTGATCATCATCAATGCCTGGCGTTTCTTTCCGTTTGCCATCGTGATTTTTCTCGCCGGGATTACCGCGGTTCCGCAGGACGTACTTGATGCGGCAACGATCGACGGCGCCGGCTTCTGGCGGCGCAACTACCAGATCATCCTGCCCATGATTTTGCCAATCGTGGCGATCGGATTGATTTTCGGCATCGTGTTCACGTTTACGGATCTATCCATTGTATTTCTGCTGACCCAGGGCGGCCCGGTGGGGGCGACCTCCGTGCTGGGTTTTGCGGGCTTCCAGACCGGCATCGTCTCAGGCGACATTTCGCATGGCGCGGCCATCTCTCTGTTCATGCTGCCGGTGCTCCTGGTCGTCGTTATATTCATGCTCCGTTTCATTCGGCGGCGGGAGATCTGAAATGCCCCGCACGATCACCCGCTCGCTCGGCCAGGTCGCGTTCTTTGTCGCCTTGGCGTTTTTCGTAATCCTTGCGACCTTCCCGTTCTACTGGATGGTGATCACCGCATTCAAGCCGAACAGCGACCTCTATAATCTCGGCAACAACCCGTTCTGGTTCAACCAACGACCGACGCTCGACCATGTGATCTATCTCTTCGATCAGACATTGTTCGCGCGCTGGCTATTGAACTCGCTGATCATCGGCCTCTGCGTCGTCATAATAACGGTCATTACTGCCGTGCCTGCAGGCTATGCCATGGCCCGCATGACGAGTCGAAAGGGAGAAGCGCTAGGCATCGCGATTTTCCTGACTTATCTCGTCCCGCCGACTCTGCTGTTTCTGCCGCTGTCCCGAATCATTGCCGAACTTGGCCTTCAAAATTCGATGTGGTCGTTGGTGCTGGTCTATCCGACGTTCACAATCCCGTTCTGCTCGTGGCTGCTGATGGGGTTCTTCAAGGCGCTTCCAATCGAAATCGAGGAAGCAGCGATCGTCGACGGCTGTAGCCTCTTTGGCGCGTTCATCAAGATGGCAGTCCCCCTGTCAGTCCCAGCAATCCTGACGGTGGTGATATTCACTTTCACCTTGACCCTGCAGGAGTTCGTCTACGCGTTGACCTTCATCTCGTCGTCTGACCAGAAGCCGATCACGCTGGGCGTGTCGACGGACCTCATTCGCGGCGATGTGTTTTTCTGGGGCGAGATCATGGCGGGTGCGCTGATCGCCGCCGCTCCGGTGGCGATCGCCTACAATCTGTTCCTAGATCGCTTCATTTCTGGCATCACCGGCGGCGCCGTCAAATAGTAACGGCCGCGACGAACATCTCGATCCCGGAGGATCGAGGAGTACAGGAGGCCAGAATTGCGCCTGCAAACGGGTGACGCGCCGCTGCTGCTGTGTCGGTCGTCGCGACCTCGCCTGCGTGCCCTCATAACGGGCAGGTGTCAGGTATTGTACGGTGGCGGACCGAGATCATCCGCCTACGTATCCTGGCGGGCCGCTGAGCAACAGCGCACCTGCGACCCTCTGACGCTTGGATCCCCAAAGGCTCATCGGAACGCAAGCTCGCGAGACATCGTTGCATTCGTACACAACCCAGCCACGAAGGCATGGATGAACTTGCGAAGTTTTCTTCTCGTCCTCACTACTGCTGGTGCGATTTCCTTTAACTCGACCTCGGCCTTGCTCGCGGCGCCGATGGTTGGAGCGACGGCATCCGTTCAGCCGGTGCAGTACCGGCCGTGGCATCGTGGCCTGAATCGGCCGCACTGGCGCGGACATTACGCACCCGGTGCCGCCATGGTCGGCGGCCTCGCCGCCGGAGCTCTGATTGGCAGCGCGATTAGCGATGCGAGAGCCGATGCCAATGACCTAGTGCGTGCAGCGCTATCAATCCTATGATCCCGCATCCGGCACATACCTCGGTTACGATGGCGTCCGGCATCCGTGCCCCTAACCGTTCGGGTAGACCGCTGCAGCGGGCTATTCCGATCTCAAGCCGGCCCGCCCCCGAAATGTGGCCTGCTCGAGGAACATACTGAATGGACTCGGGCGAGTTCACCAAACGCGTCGCGATCGCGGTGACGATCGCGACCGTTCCGTTCCTGCTCTGGTATCTCCGGTCGGTGCTGCTGGTGGCCGTTGGCGCGACGCTCCTCTCCGTCGTCCTGGACCTTCTGTCCCGGCCGCTGCGCTGGTGCCGAATCCCGAGAGCCGGTTCAGTTGGGCTTGCCGTGCTTCTTCTGTTCGGATCGCTCGGTGCCACCGCCTATATGTTCGGCACCACGCTATCGAGCGAGATGGAAGACGTGCTGAAGCGCGCGGATATCGCAGCCAAAACAATCGCCGACGCCTTGCAGAATTCCGCTTGGGGGGTCTCACTCCTGCAGCACGTGGATGCCAGCCAGCTCTCGCTCACAAGTTGGGCCGGCAACATCGCCAGCGTGAGCAGCAGCGTCTTCGCTTCCTTGGTGGTCATGATCGCAATGGGCGCGTACATGGCGGCTCAGCCAGGGGTATATCGAAAGGAAGTCCGCAAGTTGCTTCCTCGCAGATGGGCAAGCCCGCTAGAAGCGGCAGCCAAGCACGTCGTCCACTCACTACAGCTCTGGAGTATCGGGCAGGCCATCCAGATGGTACTCGTGGGAGTGCTCACGACAGCGGCAGTCTGGCTTATCGGCCTGCCATCTCCGCTCGCTCTGGGTGTCATCGCCGCGCTTGCCGAATTCATCCCGTACGCCGGCCCCTTCATTGCCGCGGTGCCTGCGCTGCTCGTCGCGACCGCGCAGGGTTGGTCCACGCTGCTTTGGACCCTGCTGGCCTACATTGCCATTCAGCAAATCGAGGGAAACGTGCTGCTCCCGATCATCCAACGGCGGCTCATCGCCGTTCCGCCGGCTATGATCTTGTTCAGCATCTTGGCCGTAAGCAGCCTTTTCGGGATGGCGGGCGTAATTTTCGCCGCGCCTATCAGCGTCATGATTTATGCCGCGCTGGAGACAATGGCTCCAAAGGAGAGAACTGCGCACGCTGGTTCAGGGCAAACGCAAGCCACTTCTCGTCATCAAGCGCGGGACCATTTCTAGTGCGGGGGAAGATACACACCAGGAACTGCGCTGGCGGGCCATCGAGGGTGCTCCTCCTGCTGATGGCTGTGATCCCACTCTCACTCGGCACTGCCTACATGGCCGCGCCGCCGGCGCTGCGGTTTGTGACCAGCGCCGCGGCGATTGCTGTTCTGGCGGAGTGGATCCGACGCGGGACGGAGCAGCTCGCGCGGCACGCAGGACCTACCATCGGCGGCCTGATCATGGTTACGTTCGGCAGCGTCGCGGAACTGGTGTTGGCTCTATTCATACTTGCGAGCGGCGAAACGGCCGTCGTTCAGGCCCAGATCACCGGCTCGATCATCGGCACGAGCCTTTTCGGCTTGGGGATTGCGATCCTGATAGGCGGCCTGTCGCGGCAGCGGCAGACATTTAACCCAGCCAAGGCCGGGCTGCTTTCGACGTTGCTGATTCTATCAGTTATCGCACTGCTTTTGCCGGCGGTGTTCGACTATACGGGTCGGCAGGATCACTTGCACAACATCGGACTTACCGATGAGGAGCTGAGCCTAGGTGCATCGTTAGTCTTGCTTCTGCTCTATGCAGGAAACATCGTCTACACACTGATCACTCATCGAGACGCCTTCGCCGACGAAGAAGCTGAGGGCGATCCTGCGTGGGGTCTGGCATTATCGATCGGCATCATAGTTGGCTGCACCGCGATAATCGCGATCGAAGCCGAAATCCTCTCTGACGTGCTGACCCAGACGGCCACAGCGCTCAGCATCTCGCCGACTTTCCTTGGCGTGATCGTACTGGCCCTCGTCGGGACAAGCGCCGACATCTTCGCGGCGAGTTGGTTCGCTCACCGCGATAACATGACGGCCGCGTTGAACATCTGCGTTGGATCCGCCATCCAACTCGTGCTGGTGGTCGCGCCGCTGTTGGTCCTTATCTCGGCGTTCATGGCAAAGCCCATGAGCCTGGTGTTCGGCAATCCGCTCTATCTGTTTGCAATCGCGAGCACGGCATTCATCGTGAACGCGATCGCACGCGACGGCGAGACCACCTGGTTCGAGGGCCTGCTTCTGGTGGGCGTGTATTTGCTATTCGGGCTCGGTTTCTTCTTCATTGGTCCAGGGTGACCGCCCCTGCTGACGCTATCGGACCTCAAACCGAGCCCGGACGCGCGGTGCCTTGCACGCCTTCACCGTTGTGCGCTGCTCGGAGGCGCCGCAGACCGAAGCGCTCGAGAGCCCTGCGCTGCCTGGCTGACCCGAAGTTGCGCGGTCGCCGGCGAATCGACGCTGGCGGTCCTTCCGTCTCGACATGGTCGAGACAGTCCGTCCCGTCGTGGCCTCATCGTGTGAGGATATCTCCATCGCGCCATCCGCGGTCATTGAGTGGGCAAGCTGGCAGATCTCTGGCGGCGAAACGCCTCCTTGGAAGTTAGTCGGCGAACAGGTCCGGGTGCGCCGGCGGGTCGGCCGGGTACACCAAAAGGCGGGTATCCTGCGGCCGAGCCGCCTCGGTAATGATCGCTCGTTCGATCTTTGCCGCTGAGAGGATATGAAACACCTGCTCACCGGCGGCGAGCAGGTAGTCGGTGATGATCCGCCGGTGGCACCGCCACCACACCGTTTCGGCGCACATTATGGCGCAGCGCTGGGTTGCGCCCAGCCGGCGCAAATGATCAAGCGCGCCACGGAAGCGCTCGCTCATGGCATAGTCGGCATAGTTGTGAAAACTCTTGTTCGTCCAAAACGCGTTCACCTCCGGCGCTACCTCGCGCACGCGACTGCGCAGCCCCCCGAGCGGGGCCATGTGCTCATATTGTATGCCATGCGGCCGCAGGGAATCCGGGAGTAGCTCCCGGTTGTACTGCGGGTTAGTGCTGGAACGCGGCATCGTGCGCACATCGCCAAGCAGAGTCACCTCGACGCTTCGCAGCAGGCCGACGAATTCATCCAGCGGCCGCGTGCCGTGACCGATAGTGTAGAAGGGGTGTGCCATTCCGAATCTTCCTCTCCACCTAGAATCCAATTTGGGGCTTGATCCGCCGCACGCCAGCGCCTCGGCGTCGGATTCGAGCGGAATGTCAGCAGCGGCCGATCCCTCCTTCGAGAGGAGGCTGATGAACCGAGAATTGGAACTTTGCGGCGGCATGATGGGTCCAATGCGCCGATCAGGATTCAAGGCTCTCCGGAATCCTTCAGTGCCGTCGCAGCGACTCGACGGTCGGCTTCATTGGTTCGCCCGGGAACGCCAAGCCCGTGATTGCTAGAAGAGCGCGGCCACGCTGGGGCCACCGGATAGGCGTACATGATCCCCGGGTCCACGGGAATCGAGAGCCGACGATCCCGCGAATAGCATCCACGTCTACCGCCGCGCTCCGGACGATGTCTGGAGAACGAAGCGTAGGGGAACCCGGGTCCCCGCCCAGTCCGTTGCCAGCTATGCAAGCGACTGTGCATCGCTTGCTGAACAGGCGATCGGATCTCCCGATCTGGCTCAGGTAGTTCTTACCCTATGGCTGGTCGCCATCGCTTTTTTCGCCAAGCTGCGCTCGGCGCGAACCTCGCAGGCAGCGTCCATCGGGCTCATCGTCGACGAACTCGTCACCGATGGCTTCAAATGCGTCTTTCCAGCGGTCGCTCCGTACCGGTCAAGGTCGACGTGCCCGCCAAGGAGGATCGGACCCTGGTCTGCGTCCCGGCCGACGGCGTCGCTGCTCAAGCGAGGTGAAGAGCGGACCAGGAACTCGGTTTATCAAGCTGCTGACCACGCACATGGGAACGATGACGTGCGATCGACGCCTAGCCCGAACCGCACTTCGATTTTTCAGGGCCGGTGCAACCGAAATCCGGCATCGACGTAGAAGGACTCGGAGCTACTTGCATGACCTTCGAGAAAAAACAGAAGACAGTTGAAGAGCTGACCCGCCTCCGGGAGATGCGGGCCGGCACCACCGATCCCCTGGCGACGCGGCTGCTGCAGGACATCATTATGGAGCTCGAAATCGGCCTCGAGCTTGCATCACAGACGGGAGCATCGGATCAGGCGAGGCCAGCTCCTCCCGAGCCGCCACCTAAGTAGTCCGCTTTCACATCCGACCGGCCCGTCGAGCATCGTCGCAGACGCAGCGACAATTCGGCCGCACAATAGGCTTCAGCGTCGGGAACGCTGCCGCGAGGGCTCTCGGCTTGCGAGCGACATCCTAATATAGCCGGCCCAAAAGGGCTCGGGGCCCTTCAGCCCGGGCGGTTAATCTATTGACGCGATAGGCTTCACTCCCAAGGCTCGAGGCAATGCTGGGAGCGAGGTACGCGGATTGCCGATCGTTCCCGGCACCATGCCGCAGGCCAAACGTGCAGCCTCATGAGTTCGACGTGCCTCTTATTTCCTGGGGGCCGTCACACTGAAATGCAAAGGCCGCGAAAAACGACATTGCGCCGCGCTAGTGGCGGCAAACAAAAAGGAGCCCCGCCGAAGCGGGACCCCTCATTGGCCTGCTCCAGGCGATCACTTCTTGCTCGGACCTGAGCCCGACGAACCAGGAGAGCTGCTCTCGTTCGCGCTCGGCTGGTTTGCGCTCGGCTGGTTGGCCGTCGACGAGCTTCCGTTTGCGATGGCGACTGACCCGTCGTACCCGACGGACTGGGTGAGCTCTGCCCCGTCGAAGACGGCTGGTTCTGCGCCTGACCCGAGTTCTGGCTCGGCGTCTGACCGGTCGCGTTCTGCTGGTTCGACGGCTGGCTGGTCTGGCCCTGAGCGGTACCGGTGCCGCTCTGGCCCTGACCTGTCGAGGTCTGAGTGCCCGTCAGAGTCTGGGTGCCGGTCGAGGTCTGAGCCCCGGTCGACGACTGCGACTGGATGCTCTGGCTCGCCTGCTGGCTCAGCCGGCCGGAGACGCCGAGCGACGACACAGTGCGCATGTCGATGCTGCCGGTCACCGCGATTCCCTGCTGACGCTGATACACCGTGATTGCCTCACGGGTTTCCGGACCCCAGATGCCGTCGGCTTCACCATGCAGGATACCGCGCTCGATCAACACGCGCTGGATGACGCGGATGTCGTCCGGCGGAAGATCGACCACCGCCATCGTGCTGCCGCCGCTGCTCGCGCCGCCGCCGCCGTGACCGGCGCCGGCGAAGCGCGCCCGCGGACCGACCGGGACTACGTCAACGATGCGGCGATCACGGTCGACGATCACGACTTCGTCCTCCACGACGAAAAAGCTATCGTCGCGATAGGCGGGGAAGACGTCGATCAGCGCCGGATAAGTCGAGACAGACGCGATGGTCACGCTCGGCGGGACCGCGATGCCGGCACGAACCTGGAAGTTGATCGAGCTCGCGTTAACGCGCGGAGCGTTGCTGGCCTGCAGAACCGATTGCTGCAGTGTCGTGCGCTGCTGCGCCGACACGGTCTTGCCGCTCTCGGTCTGGATCTGGCTGTTGGCAGTGGTCTGGCTCTGGGTCTGACCCTGCGTGTTGGTGTGGCCCTGGGCGGCGTTCTGGTTGGTGCCGGAGTTCGGATCCCGCTCCTGCGCGCTCTGGCCGGATCCGCTCTGCGGGCTGGACTTGTTGTCAGCCTTGTTGTCCGCCTTTGCGTCGGCCTTGCCCTTGTCCTGCGAGCGGTCCTCCGTCCGCTGCGTGTTGTCGCGCTCGGACTTGTTCTGACCGGCCGCCTGATCCTTGTCCTTCTGGCCGTGCTGCTGCGCGCGCTCCTTGTTGCTGTCGCGCTGCTCCTTGCTGGAGTCCTGCGAGTGGCGCGCATTGTCACGCTCAGACTCTCGCCCTTGGCCCGCCGTCGGATCCTTGCTGCTGTCGCGCTGACCTCCGGCGTGGCCACGCTCCTGCGTGCCGGATTCATCGCGTTGCGCCCGGCTGGACTCGCCGCCTGGCGCGGATGGTCCTTCGGCTCGGCCGCTGTCGCGAGATTCGGACCCGCGGCCCTGCGTTACTCCATCGTTGTGGGAAGTACCTTCGCGGCTGGATGCGCCGCTGCCCATCCCGCCGCCGGAATGACCGCCCGCCGACATTCCCTTTTCGGTCGCCGCGCCGCCGGCGCTGCCCGCGCCACCGCCCACGCCTTGCGCAGACGCGAAGCCCACGCTCGCAAGCAGTACCGCCGTCGTGACCAGCAACCTACTCTTCACTCTCTTCAACATCAAAAACTCCTCCTCGATCGTTCGTGTGTTCTCAGATGAAACAGGACACAACCGACGCCCTTTCGACGGGGGTGTCCGTCGCGGGCAACCGGGAGGAGATGCAATCGTTCCTTGGATCTCCTTGCACCTCGGTTACGTCCGGCGATCCAACCACGGAGTAGCCCAAGACCAGTGGCACGTTGCGGGACGATGCGCCTCGAGAAGCTCGGCTCGGCGCATGTGCGCTCGGAGCCGAGCCAAGGCTTTGAGGAGCCGTGATCACCAGTGGTGGCGATGCCAGCGATCGTGGTGGACGACGCGGCGCGCATAGGGACCACCGTAATAGGCGAACGCGGGCCGAATGACACGACGATAGCGAGGCCCGTAGTAAGCCGGCGCGTACCCGCCGATCAGTGTGTTCGATTTGTCGAAGAGCTTGACGGTCTGCCGGGTCTTGTCCACCTCGACCCTGTCGGTCTTGGAGGCCTCGCCGTCCGTGCCGCCCGTGTCCACCACGACGATGGCTTCGCCCGCGCGTTCGAACTTCTTTCCGGAATTCAGGGCTGTTAGAAGCTGCTCGCTCATGTGAAACTTCTCGGCAATCGCCCCGCGGGGGCTGGTATAGCTGAGTTTCGGAATATCCTTCATGCCCTCCATCGTCGATGGAAGCTTCTCGAGGAATGGACCGGCCACGTCCTTCTCGGTGATCATGTAATCGGAAGTAATCGGCCGACTATCAACGCGCAGCGCCTTCAAGACATCGTCGGTCGGTTGATCGGCGCTCGGCAGTTGCTGGGCTTCAGCGTACGCACGCAAGGCCTTGCTCGCATTCTGTCCGAACTTGCCGTCGATCTCGCCCGGCGAAAAGTGCGCCCTGTCAAGCAGGACCTGCAATCGGACACCGGCGGGCGTCGCCTTGTCCCTGGACAGCGATTTCTTCGAAGGCTCAGCCGAATTGATCGCTTCGGGGCTCAGTCCGGCGCTCCAGGCCGGGCTCGCAGCGAGCATCAAGACCAACACCAGGATCGGGTATCCTCTCCGAGACCACATGCTGTGCCCTTTCATTGGTCCCGCCTTCTACCCGGCCTCTACGAAGAACGCCCGCACGACCCAGACAACGGCACCCGACATCAGATAGGACATCGCCAGGAGGGTCCATTCTGGAAGCGCGGTACGGGCGGCGAGTCGCTCCGCCAATCTCATCAGCGGCCTCAGCATTCGCCTTCAGGAAGACGCGCGAGGTACGCAAGTCGCAAGCTCGCGAGCTCCTCCATGTCCTCTCTGCGCGTTTCGCATCTCCTTTGGAGATGTCGCCCGGGCAAGCACCGACGGCGGTCGGCGGCATCGACACCGTCGTGGGTCGCGCGAAAGATCGACCAAGCTGTTTCTACGGCCGTGCGGACGCCCACGGCGTCGACCATTCTCAAGCTCCAAAGCGGAGATGTTAGGTTTGATCAACGTCCTCCGAGGTCAAAAAGTTTCCGCTTTTTCCCGATGCGTCCGGGCATGCTGAGTTGAACTTTTGACGTAAGTGGAGCAAGTGCCGTTCGGCTTAACTAGGGCCATGCAGCAGGAAGCGAGACTGAGAAGGAGAGTAGCCGTGTTGCGCGATCCGATAGATACCGAGGGCCGGCCCATTCGCACTTGAGATGCGTCAAGGCGAACATCGCCGCACCGGCGTAGAGATGATTGAACTCAGACTCCTACGCACTCCGGGCTCCGCGCCTCAATCCCGCTATATGGGGCCGACTCGGAGAGCGGCTCCGCCGATCATGATCGGCGTTGCATTGCGGCCACTGCCGCCGGGCCGGTTACGTCCTGGGATCCAAGCGTAGCTTCCCAGCGCGCCGCCTCAGTTCCAGTAAGCGGGACAAATCTCGCTACGTTGAGCCTAATCATTTGCGCAGCACTCGGTTTCTTCCTCATTCTTCCGGCTTGAGGACCCCCCGGTAAGTCTCGCAGCGCAGTCAACGTAGCGCCATGAACCTGCGGAGGCACCGCCAGACCGGAGTGTTTGGAGAACCTTGAAAGCTGCTAACGAGAGGAAGTTGCGTGGCGGTCATGGTGCTCCCGTTTTTCCCGCTCGCTCCGAAGGATGTGCCGGGTGATTTTTCGATCACGCTTGAAGGCGCCTTTTGTAGCGTGGTATGCGGCCATTCCTGGCGTCTCCTTGGATTTGTCTCGCCCAGCGTAAGCCGGAGCTACCAGCACGAGCGTGAGGGCGCAGATCAGTACGCCGAACCAGTTCTTGGACTTCATGGGTTTTCTCCTCCGGAAGCAGAATACCTATCGGCCACTGAGCTCCTGGGGAGTTGAACGACGCAACTCTCCCACCTGGGATGCGGCTACTTGAGTTGCTGAATTGCCCCAAGCGTTCCTGACGTAAGTAGCGAGGTCTGCAATCTGCTGGTCCGAAAGCTTCCAGTCGAAGGCCGGCATCGATACCTGCGTCGGCCGGGCATCAGTCGTCGCCGCGTGCGCACCATTCAGGATCAACCTGATGATAGTGGTCGGGTCCCGGTCCTGTACGGCGCTGCTTCCCTGAAGCCGCGGAAACATAGCCGACACGCCCTGGCCTTCGGCCTGGTGGCATCCCGAACAATTGTCGACATAGAGCGCTCCGCCGGCGGCCATAGCTTTCGGATCTGGCTCAGCAACCTTGTTGTCCTCGGTAGCTGCTGGAATATCCTTGAGGTAAGTCGCCATAGCCTTGAGATCGTCATCGTTCAGCTTCGAGGTCGAGAAGGTGATCACCTCCGACATGGGACCGTAAGCGACGGTTCGGTCGTTCCGGCCTGTCTTGAGAAACGTGACGATCTCGTCGATGCTCCATTGCCCCAACCCCGACCGAACGTCGGCCGTCAAATTCGGGGCGTACCAATCCTGCAGCTTGCCGCCGCGCAAGGCGGACTGCTTCTCTGCGGAGCCCAGAACATTGGTGGGCGTGTGGCAGGCGCCACAATGTCCCAAGCCCTCGACCAGATATGCTCCGCGATTCCATTCGGGCGACTTTTGGTCGTCCGGCTTGAATGTTCCTGCCCGGAAGAACAGTTCGTTCCACCCCCTCATGACGAACCGGTCATTCAGCGGCCAAACAAGATCGTTCGGCGGAAGGGACTTTGATGCCGGCTCAAGCGAGCTCAAGAAGGCGTGGAGCGCATCTGAATCCTCGCGCGTCACCTTGGTGTACCAGGGATATGGGAACGCGGGGTAGAGATAGCTTCCATCCGCAGCAATTCCCTGATGTAGCGCCCCATAGAACTGATCATCGGACCAAGTGCCGATCCCGGTCTTTCGGTCCGGCGTGATGTTCGCCGAGTAGATCGTGCCGAACGGGGTCGGAATCGCGCGGCCGCCCGCAAATGGCTTGCCTCCGGGTGCCGTGTGGCAGGCCTCGCAGTCTCCGGCCGCGGCCAGATAGCGTCCTCTTTCTACTTGGCCGAAGGACAACTGCTCGCAGCGAGCGGGCGAAGCGAAACAAGCAAAGGCGCAGGAAGAAGCAAGCAATACGAGTTTCAGAGCACTGGATGACATCTTCCCGATCTCCTTACGCCTGAACCAACGGGCCGGGATTCTTGAGGTACTGCGTTCTGATGGCCTGCGCGGACCACAGCGCCAGCGCGGCAACAGTACCTGTCGGATTGTAGCCGGGGTTCTGCGGGAAAGTGGACGACCCCATCACAAAAAGATTCGAAACGTCCCAATGTTGCAGGTAGCGGTTGAGAACGCTGTCCCGCGGGTTCGAACCCATGATCGCACCGCCGGTGTTGTGCGTCGTCTGGTATGGCGTGATGTCGTAATGTCCCTTACGGGGATTGCTCCTGATCTCCCGCGGCTTCATGGCCCGGGCGATCTGCTCTGCCTTGCCGGTCAGAAAATCCGACATTCTGTGCTCGTTGTCGGTGTAGTCGAAGGTCATCCGCATCAACGGCCTGCCCAGGAAATCGCGGTATGTCGGGTCGAGATCGAGGTAGTTTCCTCGATGGCTCATGACGGCGCCATGCGTGGCGACGGACATCGACCTGAGGTAGTCCCGGACGACCGCCCTCTTCCATTTGGCGCCCCATTTCGGAGTCCCGTCAGGCACCAAATGGGTCTCGATCGGCCGCCCGTTCGTGTTCCAGCAGGCGATATAGCCGCCTCCTAAAAACCCGAGATTGGAATGATCGAAGTTGTCTCCGTTGAATTCGTCAACGACCATTCCCAGCGCGCCGGCGCCGATGAACGGGTTCAGTATCTTGTCGTCGTAGAATACGTCGACACTGGACACGATCTGGTAGGCGTAGTTCTTGCCGAGCGTACCTGCTCCAGTGCTCGGGTCGTACGGTGTGCCGATCCCCGATAGCAGCAGCAGATGCACGTTGTGCAGAACGAACGCGCTGAGAACGATCAAATCAGCTGGCTGCTCGTACTCTTCACCTTGGGTATCGACATATGTGACGCTGACCGCCCGTTTCCTGTCGCTGTCGAGGTTGATCTTGATGACCTCGCACTCCGTCTTGAGCGCAAAGTTCTTCTTGCGAAGCAGAACCGGCAGAATCGTCGTTTGCGGGCTTGCCTTGGAGTAATTCCCGCAGCCGAACTTCTCGCAGAACCCGCAATAGGTGCATGGGCCGAGTTGCACCCCGAGTGGATTGGTATAAGCGCGAGACATGTTGGCGGAGGGAGCCGGGAACGGCTTTAGGCCGATGTCATTCGCGGCCTGCGCGAAGAGTGTCGGGCCGTACGTCATCTCCATGGGAGGATTGGGATACTCTCTGGTCCGCGGGCCTTCGAACGGGTTTCCGCCGGGCTGGATTTGACCTTTGATGTTTCCGGCTTTGCCCGAGATGCCGCAGAGGTACTCCCATTTGTCGAAGTACGGCTCCAGGTCGTCATACGTGACGCCCCAATCCTGGATAGTCATGTCCTGTGGTATTGCTGCCGCGCCGTAGCGATCCGTGTTGTGGCTCCGGGCGAGGAAATCGCTCGGCAGGAAACGCCAGTTCTGTCCATTCCAATGAATTCCCGCCCCGCCCACGCCCGTCCCTGGGAGAAAGGAGCCGAGTTGGCGCATTGGTAGAGCGGTCTCGCTCCTCGAGTTTCGGAAGCTCAGCGTCTCACGCGCAGGCTCTTGGAAGAGTGCATGGCGATAGTAATAGCGGAGCTCGTCTTGAATGAACGTTGTGGCAAAGTCGGTCGTCGTATCCCGCCAGCCACCGCGCTCAAGTGCCACGACGTTCAGCCCGGCATCACTCAGTTCCTGGCCGAGCAGCGCGCCGGTCCAGCCGAACCCAACGAGGAGCGCATCCACGGGAGGGAGCTTGGTAGCCATCTTGAGGTCTCCCTATCCTTTCGGAGTCCAATGGGGACGGCCATAGAGTGACACCGGCGGTAATGGGTAGCGCTGGCCGTGCTTACTGACGAAGTCACGGTAATCGTATCGCGCGCCCGGAAAGCCGATCATCTTCCAGGCTGCCATATTCTTGTTTCCGCCGTACAAGGGATCTGCGAAGAATCCTTCCTGGGTATTGAGGAGGAGCTGCTTGAAGAATGCCTTCCCGTCGACCTGCTCGAGCTTTGCTTTTCCCTCCTCGAGGTCGCCGAGCACCTTGTCCTGCTGCTCCGCGCCGAGGTCCACGAAAGCCTTTCCACCGAACCCGTTTCGGCAATAGCCATCGACGGCTTTGATCGCGGCTCGATACAATTGGGCTGGCGCCATCCGTGATTGATAGCCCTGAGTTTCCGTGCCCTTTGCCCAAGGGCCACCCATGTACCAGCGTTCGGCTCGCCCGTACGCTCCTGCAAGCTGCCGGTCGATGAAGACCGTGACGCCAAGCTCACGCGCGCCCGGTCCTAGCTCGTCCTTGGGTATCAATCGGGAAACAACCGCATCCACCCAGGCAACTTCGTCTTGGGTGAAAAACTGATAGCCGCCGGTGGCAACTGGCGCCGGGTTGTTGGCTTCGCCCGGCGCCCAGGGGACCTGCTGCGAGATTGTGTCAGCCGTTGCGCTGCCGGAAGAAATTGCCAGGGAGGATCCGGCGACAATTCCCGCAGTGAGTAGCGCGCGGCGGTTGAGGCCAGGACTCGCGGCTCGTTCTGTGTTCGCCATCGCGGGCCCCTTATACCTTCGTGAAGGCTCCAACAACTTACGAGAAGCAATCAACGGCTCGCGAGAACCGCGGGTTCGCACGGTAGCCGGCGGCTTATCGAAGGTTGGTACGGTCCCGCACCATGTGATAAGCTCAAGGTTGGCTCTGCAGCAAGCGTACGAACTCCAACACGTTCTCCGCTTGAGCTGCCTTGAGACGACAGCTCTCCCGTTCTTCGCCGGGAGGCAGATCAGCAGCCTCCCGTTTTGCTCGGTCCGCCAGTTGCTTCAACCGCTCGGGGAGCGAGGAGAGCTGTACGTCAGGACTCCGACGCCGGCGTTTTCTCGGACTCTTTCGGACAGTTCGCCGAGCCAACCGCTGCATGTCGTGTTCCCTCCGAACGAGCACTCCGGCGTCTCGGCCTCTATTTGGAAGTGCCCTGCCGCGGCGAATTCGACCCGGTGGTCCCTTGAGATGAGCTGCCCGACTTGGAATCGGGCGGATTCACATTCATGGCTTCGAAAACCGACATTCCATGCGGGCCGATTGTCATCAGCACCGGATTGCCGTCCTTGCTTTTGGCCTGCACGACGAAGGATTCGGCTACGACCTTGACGTCGGTGAAGCCGGCCTTCTGCAGATCCTGCTGGATCTTTTGCGCCGCGGCAAGATTCTGGTTCGAGTTACCGGAAGGTTGTGATGAGGCCTGAGATCCGTTCGTGGCGTTCTGTGCGGCGGCGGGGGTCGCCAGCGCCATCAGCACGACGGCCGAACCCGCAATGAGCATCCTGTTCATGTGATGACCTTTCCAACTTGGAGGATTTAACATCCATATAGCTAACGGGCGGCCACTACGTTCCGAGACTTAGGGCCGACGCCGAGTAAAGGTCGGTACGTAAGCGAACACAGATGGTAAGGCCTCGCGCTCCCGACCCACGAGGCGGTTTGTACTCTGGCGCACAACTATCCTGAGCGCCTCCCATTCCGGGAGGCAGGGAGCTGCGATCAGACGCAGAGTATGGCTTCTTGTCGAGGGCACCTCTCTTGACGATTTTCGAGGGCCACCGGGTTTCGTCATGGAGCACGCTGCTGCGCGTGGGCCGAAGATAATCGCTTCTAGCAGCATGCCCCAGTGAATTAAGGGTCAGCTGACGTTGATACCCCGGCGGCCTCGGCTAGGCCACTACGGATGCCGCACTCACAGTCGGAGCCTTCACCCGCCGCGGCGCCACGCAGCAAAACTCTGGACGCGTCGATCACAAACACAGTGGCAAAGAACGGATACAAAGTGTCGCCCGTTTTAGCACGCTCGGGAGTTTCGTTTGGTTGGGAGCTGCGCTCTCGCGCAAGACCTATCCCCTAGGGCGGCTGCGCTCCTTTGACGAAGCAGCGCAGTTCTCACGGAAGGGTCGCATATGACGAACTCGAGCATAGCGAGAATGTCGTCCCTGCTACGATTGCAGCAAGGGCTCTCGTAAGTCGCAAGAAGCCTTTGTGCCTCTTCCAAGGCCCCAACCAGCACCTCGATATCGGTTCGGACTTTGATTTCTTGCGATGACATTTCCGTCCCTACGATCTCCTTCGCTCGGCAGCAGCGGCAATGCTGATGTTCCATGTCAATTCCCGATTCTAGACCGCAACAATGATTGCCTGTACGATGGGACGGGTCGAGCGATGCTGGGAGTCGGGCGTCCGTTAGTCCTGTCGGGAAAAACCTGACCCAGAAAACATCGAGGAAGTGCCAGCACGTGGGCGTTTTGCTGTCTCATTTGATACCCACCGGCAAGGAGGCCCCCACCTCAATCTCCCGGCGCGCAGCCCGCCGCCCCTTGATCCTCGTCTTCATCGCGGCAGCGATGCCTCTTGCGCTTTTTGCGGGTTGGGTCGTTTTCCTGAACGCGCAGCAGCAGCGCAGGGGCTCTCAGGCTGCCGCCGTGGAGACGCTCGACAGCGTCGTCAACCGGCTTGCCTCCGAAATCAGTCTCCAGCTCGAGATCGCCGAGACCGTCGCGGCGTCCGCAACACTCGACAAGCCGGACCTTGACGCGTTCTATCGCGAAGCGACGCGTGTCAACGAAGCACGTCCTCTTTGGCAGACGATTCAGCTCGTCGATCCTGATGGGAATCAGGTGCTTGATGTCAGCCGTCCACTCGGAGATGGGATGCGCGCCACCGCCGACCGAGAGAATTTCGAACAGATCCTGAAAACGAGAAAGCCGGCGATCGGCGGAATTGGGCCACGTGGTCCCATCACCGGCAAACGCGTGGTGGCCGTCAGGGCCCCTGTAGAGCGCGATGGGCAATTGAAGTTTGTACTCACGGTGGCCCTGGTGCCTGATGCAATAAGCCAGATTTTGAAGAGCGCAGGAGCCCCGGCCGGCTGGGTCGGTTTCGTGGTCGATGCCAAGGGGAACATCGTCGCCCGCACCTTCGGTGAACAATCCGAACTCGGACAATCTGCCAGCGCTACGGTCCGCCAGGCGATAGCCTCAGCGCCAGAAGGAAGCTACGTCAAAACCACGCCTGCCGGCGAACAAGTCGACTCGATCTACAAAGTCATCCCCGGAACCAGCGGATGGTCGGTCCATTTCGGAATACCGACGCAGGAACTGAATGGTCCCGTCCAGCGCTCAGCCATTTTCCTAGCCGGGGGTGGGGTATTGAGCTTCGTGTTGGCTCTGACTTTGGCCTGGTACACCATACGCGACATTTCGCTTCGCCGGCGCGAGCAAGAAGCGCAGGCAGCATTGGCACTCAGCGCAAGTGAAGAGCGACGGAGGCTGACGATTGATGCCGCAGATCTCGGCGTGTTCAGCTGTGATTTTGCGAGCAGAGAAGCGATCGTGTCGCCCCGCGCCCGAGAGATGCTCCGGATAGACGGTTCGCGCTCCGAAGGAGATACGATCCTTCCGATCGATCGGATACTGAGCTGTATTGATCCCGCCGACCAGCGGAACTTTGAGGCTTCCTTGCTGAGTTGCCGTTCGGGAAACGTGGCGATTGCTGATTTCCGGACCGCTCCCCCTCACAGCCGGTGGCTGCGGGCCAGCGGGCGGCTGTCTCGCATCGATGATAAGAACTTGGACGTCGTGTATGGCGTCATTCTGGATATCGACGAGACCAAGCGAGCCGAGCTGGAGCGACAGCAACTGCTTCGACGTCTTTCCGAAGCGGAAGAAAATGAACGCCGTAGAATCGCAAGAGAGCTTCACGATCAGATCGGCCAGACGGTCACAGGTCTACTTCTCGGTCTGAAGAACCTGGAGCCGCTTCTGGGCACGAGCCCCAAACGCAAGCTCGGATTGGAGAGGCTCAATTGGCTGCAAGGACTCGCGAGAGGAATTGGGCGCGATATCCATCAAATCGCCTCTGACCTGCGCCCGACCGCCCTTGATGACCTGGGACTTTACAAGGCGCTGGAGGCATTCTGCGCGGAGATCCGGCGCCGGTTCGGGATCAGCGTTGATTTTCAGCCTCTGGGCAGAAGAGATCGTCTCGGCCAGGACGTCGAAATCGCGGTTTACCGCGCCGTCCAGGAGGCCGTGAACAACGTGGTCAAACACGCGCAAGCTCGAAACGTCAGCGTGGTCATCGACCGACGCACAACGGAGCTTAGGATCGTCGTCGAAGACGACGGGAACGGCTTCGACTTTCAGGAATTCTCGCAGGGTGAGAGCCGCCACGCAAAATTGGGCCTGTCCGTCATCGAGGAGCGCCTCACGCTGCTCGGTGGATCTTTGGCGATTGAATCTGAACCCGGCCACGGCACCTCTCTTTTCATGAGAATACCGGTGCCAATAGAGGAGATGGGCTATGTGCCCGATCCGGATCACGTTGACTGACGATCATCCGCTTGTTCTGGCCGGAATGAAGGCGTTGCTTCAGGACGTGCATGACATCGAGATCGTCGGGGAAGCAACGGATGGACAGGCCGCCCTAGACATCATTCGCCAGGCCACACCGGACATTGCCATCCTGGACATTTCACTTCCCGGTATCAGTGGCCTCGAAGTTGCTCGCACCTTAGCGACGCAGCTTCCTCAAGTTCGTCTTCTGGCGCTGACCGTGCACGAGGATCACGCCTACGTTCAGCCGATGCTGCAAGCGGGAGCTCGCGGCTATCTGCTGAAGCGCTCTGCGGCCGACGAACTCGAGCGCGCAGTTCGCGCGATCGCTGGCGGTGGTTTGTATCTGGATCCAGCAATAGCGGAGAAAGCACTTCCATCGGCGCAGGGCGCCCACTCGTCTTCCGGCGCTTCCACAGCCGGCGAGCTGACACCGCGCGAGAGTGAGGTCCTCAGATTCATCGCACAAGGATTCAGCAACAAGGAAATTGCCACTCAGCTAAGCATCAGCATCAAGACCGTCGAAACTTACAAGGCCAGGGCGGTCGAAAAGCTCGGACTGTTCACGCGTGCCGACATAGTGCGCTACGGCGTGGCCCTTGGCTGGTTGAGCCATTCGGGAAAGAGTGCGGATCAAGTTTGACCGGGAAGTAGGTGGGCCAAACGGCCGTGCGTACGTGCGGACGTCAGGATTATCCCGACAAGCCCCGCTCATCTCCTGACTGACCGATGGGACGCCGTCCACTATCTTGCGTGAAGCGGACGAGAGAACCAACGCGGATCGCCGGCCACGTTCTTTCCGGCTTCTGCGCTCCGCACCTTGTTGGATCGGATCAGGTTTGTGTGGAGGCACACATGAGAAATGTACTTTTTCGAGGACGTGCCGGTCGCCAGCTCTTTGCACAGTATGAGAAACTGCCCGGGCTCGCTACCCGAACGAGCTCGCGGCTAGATGCCCGCACGGCGAGAACCGCTGGCATTTGCCTCGCTTGCATCTATCTCACCTGCCTTCTGTTCTCGGCATACGCGATTGCTTGACGGCAATAGGCGTGTGGCAACCGACACCGAGGAATGACGAAGTCAGATTCGTCGCCCCGATCCTTTGCAGGAACTCGCTCGATCATGGATACAGTCGCGGTGCTCCTGGTGCTCGGTATGTTGTTCACGGCTCTTTGTATCGCGGCGCTGGAGATCGCGGCACGTCGATTTTCCCGGACTCTTGAGCGTCAGCTTCCGATGTAACGTGCGGCGCACCCATCTCACTGCGCAAAGATTGCTCTTATGCAAGGTGAGGGCCGCCCCGATCGACGGCCCTCCAAGTTTGCGTTTATCGGCAGACACGCACGTGCTTGACGATACGCCGACCATGATAGCCGCGGGTGACTACGGTCCGCACGGTGCAGACCCTCCGATGATGATGATAGTGATAGCCAGCCTGCATCGTCTCGGATGTTGCCGCGGCGCCGACCGGTGGCGCCATCATCGCATTGGCAGGAACCAAGAACTGAGTGCCCGCAAGCATAGCAGCGGCCGCAAATCCATAGGCGATTTTCTTCATAGTTTTTCCTTGTCGTACGCCCCCTCCGCACTTCTAGGTCGGTCCAATGAATGCGGAGTGAACGACGATACTGACAATCGTCGTCGCGATCTTTCGCCGCAGATGCAGAATCGACGGCTGACTCGGTCGCGGAGACGGGTTGGGATTGAGGCGCATCCTAGTCCGCTTACATGTCCCGCAGGAACTGCCGAAGTTGCTTTTGATTATTAACGTTTCAAAAGTCGCCATCTCGAACGCACTGCCTTCAATGAGTAGAGCGAACAGCGGCCTTAATGGAAGGGAGTGAACAGGCACTCTCGCCAGAGCACAAGGGAGCCTGTCGTGCTTTCGCTGATGGATATCGCTGCCGTTCTGCTTACATTGTGTGCCGTCTTCGGCTGGCTCAATCACAAGTTCCTGCCGCTCTCCCGCAGCGTAGGTCTTCTCGTGATGAGCGTCCTGACGTCACTGCTCCTGATCGGCTTGGATGCGGCGTTTCCGACGATTCAACTACTAGACCAGCTTGCCAATGGGCTCCGGCAGATCGACTTTGCCGAAGTCGTGGTGAATGGGATGCTTGCATTTCTGCTGTTCGCCGGCGCGTTGCACGTAGATCTGGACACACTCAGAAGCCGCGCCATTCCGGTATTTATTCTGGCCGTCCTAGGCACCTCAATCTCAACCGTCCTCGTAGGCCTGATGTTCTGGTTCATCTGCGGCCTTTTGAACCTACCCGTATCGTTGGCTTGGGCATTCGTGTTCGGCGCACTGATCAGCCCGACTGACCCCGTTGCCATCCTGAGTACGCTTCGCAACACCAAAGTGCCCAAAGAACTGCAGATCGAGACGGAAGGCGAGGCATTGTTCAACGACGGCGTCGGGATTGTTCTGTTCACGATCATGCTTCGCTTTGCGCGCACCGGAGACGGCGGTCAGGTTTCGGCCGCCGATGTCGCTGAGTTACTCGTTCGCGAAGCTGGTGGAGGAATAATGTTGGGCTTGTTGACTGGCTATGTTGCGTATCGCGCGATGCGGCTCATCGACGACTACGCCATCGAGGTGCTGATCTCGCTTGCCCTCGTCACTGGAACCTACGCACTTGCGCTGCATCTGCACGTCAGTGGCCCGCTCTCCATGGTCGCCGCGGGCCTACTCATCGGCGACCGAGGACCTCGATACGCAATGAGCGAGCGGACACAAGGATATCTGTTCGCGCTCTGGACTCTCGTCGACGAAATTCTCAACTCGGTCCTTTTTCTGCTCATCGGGCTCGAGACGTTGATACTGCGCTTCGATCCTCGCAGCCTCGGTCTGGCAGCAGCGACGGTGCCAATCGTTCTCTTCGCCCGCTTTGTTTCTGTTTCGGTTCAACCATTTCTGTTCGGATGGACTCGGCTGCTCTCCTTGCGCAACGCGCCTTTTCTCACCTGGGCCGGCGTCCGAGGCGGAATTTCAGTTGCACTCGCCCTGTCCATGCCGGATAACCCGGCCAAGGCCGCAATGCTCGCCTCAACCTATGGGGTGGTCCTGTTCAGCATCATCATCCAAGGCTCGACTCTAGGCTGGGTGGCAAAGCGGACGGTCGGACAATAAGTCTCGTCTCGAACTGTCGTTAAAGCGCGGGGCTAGACGCGCTCGCTCTACCCGGTTCAATCCTCGCAGCTGTCGATGCCAGCATCTGCGACCGCGCGTTTGGTTAGGACGCCGACTATATCGTTCAGGCGGGGCGAGGCAGAGCGGACCGCCATTGCCGCGCCGGCCCGATGGCGCTTCACCTGAAAACGGCGTGGCGACCTCGCGGCCGCGAAGTTGATGGAGAGCTCCGTGGCTACGCTTAAGCTCTGGTTTCTCGGACAACTGTCGACATGCTGATCGTGCGGCCTGCTCCTGGATGGGTCCTCCTCATCGGCTTGCCCCTGCCACTATCTGCGGCCCTGCTGAACTTGCATCGGGGCACTTGCAGGCGCGCAGCGCCGGCGATCCTTGTGGCTCTGGCACAGTCTCCAGCCCTTGCCGCTTGGATCGCTCTCTTGCTTTGACGATCTAGCTGTTGGATGAAAATGTCATCGCACGATGGATTCAGAAACCAACGGTCTCGCTGCCGCCCGCACTTAGGATACTCTCCCAAACCGGTTTGAGCACTCTCTTGATTGGGTTGATCGTTGCCGGGCCATGATCGGTGTCCTCTCAGTTGGTACGGTGTCGTACACTCGCGACTCTGGCCGGGCACTCGGCGCGACAAAGTGTCCTAAACTCTTGACGCGAGAAACCAAGATAGCAGGCTCAAGTTGAGACCGCATTCTGAAGCTACAGGAGCCACAGATGCGGAGATTTACAATTGCGCTTTCTCTCACCGGCCTCGTCGCGATTTCTCCGGTGGGCAGTAGCCAGGCTGCACCCTTGACCGCGCTCTCGGCTGCCGCGAGCCCGACGCAGCACACGTCCACAGTGCAGGATAATCTCACGCAGATTCGCTGGCGTGGCGGCTGGGGGATCGGCGCGGGACTACTTGCAGGAGCGTTGATAGGCTCCGCCATCGCGGCTCCCTACTATTATGAACCGCCGTACTACGGCTTCCGGTACAAGTACAGTTACGGTGGGTATTATCCAGCATACGCCTATACGCCTTACTGGGGAGGCTATGGTTGGGGACCGCGACCGTACGCTTGGGGGCCTCGGCCTTGGCGCTATAGCTACGGCTGGTCCGCGCCGCGGCCGTGGGGATATACCGTCCGGCACGCACACGCTTGGCGTCATAGCTACGGTTGGGCGCCAAGGTACCACCGGCATCATCATCATCACGGGGTCATCCGCGCGTATCATCGTTGGTGATGCACCGCGCTTCTACCGAAGTGCCCGCACATTCACTCATCAGAGGAACGCGCCGGACAGGCACTTTGCTGGGAAGCTACTGTACGGCTAAATTTGCCTGTTGCTGGCACGCGCTCATCCGCGCTGCAATGGTCGCTGCGCTCTCGTGTTTGGTACTAATCATCCCGATCCGCGTCGTGGGTCAGGGCGCCCTGTGACGCCACCCTACCCGCAACGCAACGATGCGGATCTGGCGTGCTAAGAAGCAGGCGGGGCCCCTGGGCGAGCATCTGCCGAGATCCGCAAAGTTGGCATTCCAACGACGTCGTAGGTCGCAGAAGCCACGGAAATTCCTTCGCCATCGAGGCCCGACAAGATGTCCCGGCTGATCGCGTCCTTCAGCTCGCGAACACCGTGGATTGGAGCGAGAAAGCGAAGCGTCAACTCGAGCCAATTGTCGGTCAATCGCCAGTAAACGCGGGGATCAAAATCCGACATTGTGTGACCGTAGACGCGCTTCATTTCGTCCGAGAACTCTTCGGCCGTCGACTTAAAACCCGCGGTATGCGCCCGCGCGGCGTCGACCAGCAACTCCTCGACCCTTGATCGGTCATCCTGGTACCGTACCGGTATCTTAATCTCATCCCATATAAACGGGAATTCTCTGGTGTAGTTGTAGACCGGCTCGTCGAACACCTTGCTGTTCGACACAGTCACGATGCGTCCCGTATATTGACGGCTTCTAATCCACATTGCAGGCGAATCCGACTGAACGGGTGGAGGTTGCCCCATCTCAAGAATGGTAGTCTGCATGAAACTCAGCGCGATCACGTCTCCGCGGACGCCTCCCATCCATCACGATGCGATCACCGAGGTTGAATGTTCGGCCCCTTAGGATCACGAAGTATCCTGCCGTTGCTGTGATGACCTTCTGCAAAGCAAAAGCGAGCCCCGCCGACAGAAGGCCAGCGGCGGTACCGAGCCGCGCTGGATCATCAAACCAGATCGAGAGCACACCGAGGACGAGGGTCACAGCGAGCAGAAGGTTTATCGCCTGCCGCACCCAAAACAGGACTCTGTGCCAACTGACCAGTCTTTGCCCGGCGCGACGACTCTGCGCAGCCCCACCCGAGCGCAAGCACGCATCCTACGAGGCCGATCGTCAAGAGAAGCTTATGTGCGTTTTCGGGCGTCGCGCCGATCAGAGGGACACCGAAAAGCTTGAACCCGGGTGCGTGTGAGGGTTCCACCTCTGCTCTCATGCTGAATCAAAGATGCTGTGACGACGCCGCGGAGGCCACGGGGTTCCACTCGCCGCCACGCAACGATGCCGAGAAGACCGCTTCCCTGGCTCAGGCGGTGGCTCCGGCCACCCTATCCGTCCGGGACGTTCGCGCCCGAGGACCTGGACGCCTTCCTGGTCCGCCTGCTCGATGGCGCCATGCCCGTCGCGGCCGCCGGGCCCACCCAGGCTGTCCCGAGCGCCGCAGGCTGGCCTGCTGCGGCTCGGTCGACGTCACGCGGGCGGTCCTCGACAGCCGCCCGACGCGGATGGCCGGGTTCGCCTGCCAGCGCGGCTACATGGCCCTTCTTGCCGACCTGGAGGAGGTCCGTCCTCGTCCGCGGCGCCGACATCGGCGGCTCACCACCGAGAGGTGGGCAGACAGGCTGCGCGTCGCCGACAAGGTCACCCGCAAGCTGATCGCAGGCGGTCACCTGCGCGCCGTCACCGTGATCAACCCCGTGAGCCGCTGCCCGGTCACGATCGTCCCGACGGAGGATATCGAGCGGTTCAACGCCGAATTCGTCACCTGTTCGCGCTCGCTCGCCAGCAAGGCCGGCATCACATGGCGTCAAGAAGGAGCTCGAGGCCGCCGGCGTGAAGCCAGCGATGGATCCGGAGGAGACCGGGGCAACAATCTACCGCCGCCGTGATCACGAGTTCTGAAACTCCTTCATGTCGAGGCGCAGACCGGCTTTGTTTGCTTGATCTGCCGTGACGTAAGGCAGGCCGTAATAGCTTAGTGTCGGGCTCCAGTGCCCCGTCTGGCCCGGGTACGGGAAGGCATAGGTGCCTCCACCGGCAGACGCTTCCCGAGATATTACAATTGCCGCAAGCTTTCCGGCCCTATCGAATACTAAATCGGAGACATAGCCGTAACCCTGGCCTGCCTGCAAACGCGCGTAGTCTCCAATTATTTTCGAGATCGAGAACTCGTGTGACTCTTCTTGCGCCCGACCGGGATCAAAAAAGAGCCCATATTCTCGGGACCTCAAGTCGGAGAAGTCCGCCACGATAGCGCCTTCATGAAGCGGCCGTAGTACCCGCTTGAACGGAATTCGAGAGATGAACTCCGGTTCGTCTTTGGTTCTAAATCCCTCAACGACCAAGGAAACGATCTGCCCGTCGTCTGCAACAATCACGTTTCGGACGCTCCCCAAATATTCACCTTTCAGCGAAAACACCGCACTCCCGAGCAAGCGGGAGGCACGGTAGCCGCTATAAACCGTGTTTGCGAACTGCTGGGATTGGGCCGGCTGTTCCATCCCAACCGGCTTCGCCGTCTCGGCTCGTCCGATACCGGAAAGAGCTGAGTTTGCAATTGCACCAAGAAGAAGTGCGAGGGCGATCCTGCTCTTACCACGCATTCCAATACTCCTGCGACCTGAGATGCGACCGTTGCTCCTTACTCACAATCGCTTGCGGCGCTTCTAGTTCTACGCATCACCCAACAGATGGTCCGCTGCCGTGCCAAGCACAGGGAGCCCGCGTCCAACGATGAGCCCTCCCTGGAAAGCGCAGATGCGCCCACGAGCCAGCGAAGCGTTCAGCATGCTTTCGCTCACGATCCGTTTCGTTCCCGGTGCTTGAGCGCCTCAGGTAGACGAAGTCGCAAAGCCTGTGGGTCAGGTCCTGCTGATTGTCAGGTTTCTCCTGACCCACCTTCACTTCAGCCTGACTGTGACACGGAGAGCACCCTCCCCACATCTGGACAAACGGTTTTCGCACGGAGGCGATCATGTTGAGGGAAGAACTCGAAAGCGGGCTTGCGCCGTCAAGTCAGACGCGATCGCTCAAACCGGCACAGGAAGCGCCGCCTGCCCGCCGATCAAGCAACGATCTGATCCGTCGGCTATCATCTTCATCACGCAGCCTGCTGATTGAACGTTGCAGCGAGGTACGCCTGACCCCGAGACAAATGTTGCAAGAGCGGAATCTCCCGCTAAAGTATGCCTACTTCCTCGAAGACGGCGCAGCCTCCTTGACCGCCAGGGCCGGAGATTGCCTTCCAGTTGAAATCCAGACCATCGGAGCCAAGGACTTCATCGGCATTGCTTTGATCCTTGGAATGCGTGTCTCCTCTCACCGGTGCATCGTTCAGGTTCCGGGCAGAGCGCTGCAAATAGAAGCTGATGCACTGATTGAACTGGTGAGGACACGCACCGAAATCGAAAAATTGCTGTTGCGCTATGTTCAGGCTACTCTGATCCAAAGCTCGCAACTTGCAGCGTGCAACTCACGACACAGCTTGCAACAGCGGCTGGCTCGGTGGCTGTTGGTTGCACAGGACAAGTTAGCCTCTGACGAAATCCCGCTCACGCATCGATGCATGGCGCAGGCACTCGGAGTACGGCGCGCTGGCATCACAGCAACCATGGGCGAAATGGAAGGGCGAGGCATCGTCATGCAACGCCGTGCTCACATCGAGGTTGTGGATAAGGCGCGCCTGAAGGAGATGTCCTGCAACTGCTATCGTGTGATCTTGTCTGCCCATGAGAACTCCCTAAGTGCGACCGATACGCGAGAGATTTGTTCGTAATTGCAAGCTGGTCACACTGCGGCGGCGGCACTCCAGAGCGAATCTGTCTCCGGTGCCTTGACCGAAGCAGCCAAGCCGTCAGTGTGGATGCCTGTCACCTCAAAGCAGTTCTCTGAATCAAGCTGTGTTCGAAGTCACGAGTTCAGCTGAGCCATGGGTACATCGATCGTCACTTTTAGCCCGCTATTCCCCCAACTGCGTGTCAGGGATCCCCTCAAGGCAATGATGCTTTTCGCTGCGAGATGAGATCCGAAACCGCTGGTCTTTGGTTCACCCGTAAGCAGCGGGCCGCCACTCTCTTTCCACGTCAGGCGAACGCGATCACCTTCCTGCCAAACGACGTCGAGCCTTCCCCCGGGCAATGAGAACGCGCCGTATTTGGCGGCATTTGTGGCGAGTTCATGGAAGATGAGTGCGAGCACGTTGGCTGCGTTCGGGCCGATCGGGATGTCAGCACCTTCCAGCCAACTCGTGTGTCCTGAGTACGGTAGGAGTATAGTCTTAAGAAGACCCTTTAGAGTTGAGCGCGGCGCGTTTCGTTCATCCGAAGGAGTGCGCATTGTGTCATGCGCCGCTGAAAGCGCCTGCAACGTGCCGGCCATGGCTTGCGCTAACTCTTGAGCCGTACTTTCGCGATGCGCCGCCATATTTAGCAGCGACTGAACAACGGATAGTACGTTCTTCATTCGGTGCGACATTTCCCTAACAAGCATTTCCTGACGCTCGAGCGCCGCCGCCAATTTTCGGTCGTGGTCGGCCAGCCGGAGTGCCAAGCCTGCAAACGACGCCATCTCGGTTGCGATCTGGGCATGGTTAGCGTCGAAATGACCTTCATCTTTAGAGACAAGCCACAAGGTTCCAAGCGGCTCGTCTGCACCCCTGTAGAGAGGAACGAGCAGACATTCAGGCAAGGAGACGTTCGCGTCCTGAAGCCACTGGTAGACGCGCTCGGGCCTCTGCACCAAAATGGGCTTCCTCTGATCAAGGGTAACGCCACAGGGGCTGTAGAACCTTGGCGTCACCGCGCCATTGAACTGCTGCAGGTCCCCGCGAAGGTGATGCCATCTGAAAATGCCAGGTGCAGGCTCAGTCTCATAAAGGCTCATGCCGCCAGACACCGCTTCGCACTGATCCATAGCCGTATCAACGAGAACGGGGAGCAGTTGCTGCGGATTGTCAATCATAGCGCGGGCGAGATCCCGCATGGGCAGCCGCTCCTGAAAAAGTCGCGGACGCACCGCACCCCTGAGGGCAAGCTGATCAGTGATGAAAACGGATGCGACTTCGGGCTGCATTGCCTTGTACCCCGCTAAGCGTCTACCAACCGATCACTGAAGACAGCCTACTATTTTGATAACCAGAAACATCAGTCCGGAAAAATACGGAAAAAGGGATCAAAGGGAAACATCGTCGCCTCTCCGGCTAGGGCTCGTAGAACGTAGAGCATAGAACGAGCACAGCCTCTTGGCACGTTTCCTCAGGAGGAGCTATCGTGTCGGGCAAGCTGGCCCACGCCGCGGGTCTCGGCTTTGTCATGCGACGGGTCCCTCTTGCTCGGCGATTCGGTCAAACGGCACGGTGAGCAATACCCGTTGCCGCCCGTTCCTTGGCCATTGTCCACTTGGATGGTCCTGTCAGGATCTGCACCATGATGGTCCCGTCGTCCGGCTTCGCTTCGCGGGCGACCAGGACACCGCCCTGGCCTGAAGCAGGACAGGGCCCGTGTGGCTGCGGGGCAAGACTACGAATGTTGCGGGTGTACTTCTGATCATCGTCGGGCTGCTGGTCGCAACCGGCCGTACTTGTTCGCGCTTCGGCAGCAGCCAGATGGCCGACTCTTCCGCCAAGACACTGGTCGGCCCATCCTACTTGGCTTGGAGGTTCTCGTTGCCGCTGACATCATTAGAACAGTCGCAGTCACTCCGACGCCAACGAGTGTGGCCGTACTTGCTGGCGTTATGCTGATTAGAACCTTCCTGAGCTTCAGTTTGGAGGTCGCACCTGAAGCCCCCTTCCGTGGCAGGAAAGGACCGAGAGGGGCGCGCGCCAAGCACCAGCCGGGCCCTCCGCCGCCGGGAGGGCTAACACAGCCGCGTCGCGAAGATCAGTTAATCGCCGCCAGCGGATAGCCGGACGCGAGGCGTGGCACTTTCTTGCAGAAACTTGAACTCGATTCGTCGCCGCACAAGCGGTTAGCTGCGGCGCCAACCTGCACTATACTGCGGAGCCGCTAATACCCTATAGTCGTGACTAACACGTCAGTTCTAGGTTCTAACCCAAAGCAAGGAAGCGAGAATACCAAGGCTCATCAAAACCGAAAATCCGATAAGCCACCATGCACTACCGAGGCCAGACCTGCGCTGTCGCTCCGCGCCAGGCCAAGCCCTCACCTCTTGCGCAGCAGCTAGGCGAACCTGAGCTGCACTATCCGGCGATCCGCCTGCTTCGTCGTCTGTCCCGAGCGGAGCCGCCGCAGGATCCGTGGCGTCGACCTTCTCCCGGCTCCCCCCTGATCAATCGCGATACGCAACTGGTCGGTCGTCTCAATAGGTACATTCGCGTCGAGCACAGAACGGCGTGGTGGTGACGCAGCGGATGCATGGTTACTATGGACACTCGAAGCCATCAATGGGCCTTCCTTCGCCGCATGAATCTCACGTTTCCGTTGGCTCACCGTATGCCCGACAATCTCTGTTAAACTCTGATGCGTCATTCGAGCCAGCGTCTACTCGGGCTCGAGCGACTCGTCGGACTGGATCACTGGTTCTTTGGCTTTGGAGTTCGCTTCCGGAAAGGGGGGACCTAGCTGATCCGCTTCTTGCCGGCGGCGCGCGACTTGCCCGCTCACGTTCTCGTTGAGCCTGGCGATCCTATCTGCTCGCGTCATCTGCTTCGCCTTTTTCTGTTGCGGGGTTGTTTGTTTCGTCGCCATTTCAAAGAACTCGCCAACGCTGTCGTTTCACGGCAACCCGCCTTCGCTCTCTCCTCCCAAAAAGCCTCCCGTCGGGAAAGGTTCGAGTGACGGAGTAGCGGGTTCGATACGGTCTTGTGCCTTCCGCTTATGGGCACGGTCTCCAAAGCAGCATCGCGTTGATCTCGGTTGCCGCAGCCCGCCGCCTTAGCTCCTGTTTTTCAGCCCGGCAAAGCGAAAGAGACCACCTGATCACTCACCTTCGGCAAAAGGATCGAATTGCCGCCCACCACAAATGTTACGTATTCTTTCCCGTTGTAGTTATAGATGGCCGGCATGGCGACAGCCGGCGCATCGACCAGGTTACTCCACAATTCCGTACCCGATTTCAGGTCCAAAGCGCGCACCCGCGAATCCATCGATGCGCCTATGAAGATCAGGCCTGATTGGGTAATCGCGGGTGCTCCGATCGTCACGGAGCCCCAGGATTTCGGCATGTAGAACCCGTATTTCTGCACTTGCCCAAAAGGCTCATTCCACAGACGCTTACCCGATTTCAGATCATAAGCTGCGATCATGCCATAAGGCGGATTCCAGCACGGCATACCGGCCCAGTTGAGGAAGGTCTCCAGTTTGAAGCCGTATGGAGACCCCTCCTGAGCGTAGTAGCCTGAGCTTTCGCCATTTTGCGCCTGTTGCTTGAAATCTTCGCGCTTGATCAGCCGATAGATCTGCACGACGCTGCTGGAGTTCACGACGAACACGCCCGTGCGCGGATCGATGGCGCCGCCGCCCCATTCGGTCCCGCCCGTTGTCGGAGGATATGTGATCGTGCCCTGCAGACTGGGAGGCGTAAAGCGACCGTCGTAACGCAGCTTCTTGGCTTCCCGGCTGCAACTGCCGAAGCCGATCCAGTCGGCGAGCGGAAACACGCCCGGCCATTTGTCGGGTATCGTGGGAGCTGGCGTCGCCACATACGGCTGTGTTGGCGAAGCCTCTTCGCCCGGGACGTCAGATTTCGGCGCCGGTCGTTCTTCGATAGGATAGATCGGCTCCCCGGTCTCGCGATTGAGGACGAACAAGAAGCCTTGCTTTGTCGTCTGCACTAGCGCAGGGACCTTCTTTCCGTCCTTCTCCAGGTCGACCAAGGTGGGCGCTGCGTTGGTATCGAGGTCCCAAATGTCGTGGTGCACGAGCTGCCGGCTCCAGACCATCTTGCCTGTCTCCGCATCGAGTGCCGTTACGGAGGTTGCCAGCGGGATCTTCTCCTTCCGATCCCCTCCGTAGAAGTTGGGGCTCGGGGAGCTCACCGGGATGTAAAGGAGTCCCCTTTCGGCGTCGATCGAGATTGATGCCCAGACGTTTGAGGTCCCACTGTGCTGAGCAATGGTGGGGTCGAGCGCGTGAAAGGTCCATTTCAATTTTCCGGTGCGGGCGTCGAGCGCAAATACGGTACCCGGGGGAGCCTGCTCGTCAGCCCAGTCCTTGCCTGCCCAGCCGAGATAGAGTGTGTCATGATAAACGGTCGGCGGCTGCAGAAGCGATAGCGGCCATTTCGCATTCACGGTGTTCCACTGGTTGACATCGACCATGCCATGCTGACCGAAATCGCTGCAAGACTTGCCGGTGTCGGCGTCGACGGCGTAGAGCTTGGCGTCCATCGTGCCGATGTAGACAATCTTCTGGCACTCCATTCCACCTTGCACATTCTCGGCCTGCCAGTAGGCTACGCCGCGGTTCTTCAGGTCCGGCTGCGTCAGCGCTTTGAGCACCGCGTGGGGGTCGAACTTCCATTTCTCTTTTCCGGTACCCGGATCGAGCGCTACGATCCGGTAGAACGGAGTGCCGACATACAGGGTTTTGTTGACAAACAGCGGCGTCGCGGACCAAACGCTCATTGGCTTCTCGCCAGTACCATCAGAGACGTCGCCCGTGTGGTATTCCCAGGCCTTCCGTAAGCCCTTAACGTTCTCGGGCGTGATCTGGTCGGCCGTCGAAAACTTCTGTGCGTTGAGGTCACCGTTGAATGTCGCCCACGTGTTCCGCGCGTTCATCCACTTGTCAGGTCCCTTGCGTGAGGGCTGTACCTGAGCAGTCGCCTCGGAGGAGCCTTCCTCTCCTCTCGGCAGTCGGTTGGCAGAGCCATTTGTTGCAACTCCATCCTGGCCGACAGACAATGGTTCGCCTGCAGTCTGCGCCGGGCCCTTTGATTGTCCGAATGCGAGGGAGGGGGCCGCAAGGAGCAGGAGGCACGCTGCCAAAGAGAACGAAATTCCGTGGGTTGTACTCATCTGTTGCTCCTTGAAGAGGCGAGTAAAAAATTATTCTGGCTCGGATTTGAGAGAATGTAGACAATCCATCCGACGAGCCCGAGTGCCATGGATCCGACGAGGATTGGCGTCTCCAGGAAGTAGGCGGCAAATGCGGTGCCGAGGAGATCGAACAAGACGAGGACGGCAAGAACGACCCTTAGCCATTTGCGTTTGTGTTGATAAAGCGCGAGGAACAGAGACGCCGCGGCGAGAAGGAGCGTGGTGACCAGCACGAGATAGGCTCCGCCGGAATGGGCGATTCCATTGCCCTGATCAAAAGTGGCGATCCCTGCCACGATGCAGCCAGCTAGAGAACTAGAGAGCAGCACCCAAAGCCCATAACTCGTGGGCCGAGCCGATGTTCTAACCATTCGTTTCCTCACGTTTCTCTTCTGTGGTCGCAGCCGGCCGAGGACGGAAGCGTCCAGTTTCAAATCGGCATTCGGTAGCCGTAGAATTCATGATCCTCGTTGTAACCGCCCTGTCCGGCGCCGAGATCGCTAAACTCGCGTACGAACTCTATGGCTTCGATCCATTTGACCATCTTGAAGCCCAGTTCGTTCTCACACCGGAGCCGCAGCGGCGCGCCGTGCAGCACACTGAGCGCATGACCGTTCATTTCGTAGGCCAGGATTGTCAGGCGGTGACGCATGTTGAACATCTCGTGGACGTCGTAGTAGCGGCCTCCGTCAGAGCCGTCCGCGAGCGAGTAGAAGACGGCGTAGCGAGCCTCTGGAAAGGGCTTCACCGCATCAAGGATATCGCTCATGCGCACGCCGCCCCACTCGGCCACGCCCGACCATCCTTGGATGCAGAAATGGGTGGTGATCTGTTTCTGCTTCGGCATCCGCTTGAGATCGGCCAGCGAGAATTCCCGGCTAGTCTCCACTAGCCCGCCGACCCGCAAGCGATAGTCGCGAAACTTGCCTTCGAGCAGACGTTCGTATTCGGCGGAGTTGGGCATAGTGCCGTTCGGCCAGAAATGCGGCGATATGTCAGATTTGCGCAACTCCGCGGTCGGTGCCCACCACTCCGCGACGGCCTTTATCCAGCCGACCATTAGACGCCCTGTCTTTTGCACCAGACGGGCGTGCTTGACCGTGAACGGCGAAGCGGCCCACCAAGCCAAGCCCACCAAAATGAGCGCCAGCAGGAACAGCGGAAATCCGACCCAGTGCTGGCTCTTCACCCCAGCGAACATGTGGTTGGTATTTTCCCGCAACCCAGTGATAAAAACCATTATCCCGTGCGCGAGGATGAAGAAGACAAACCAGGTGAATGAGATAAAATGTATCGAGCGGGCGACCTGCCGGTTGAGCACGGTCCCGAGCAAGCCTAGACGGTTGGAAATCGCAGGAGCCTGCAGGAGTCCTGTCGCAATGGAAACCGGCGCCGCTATGAAGACCGTCACGAAGTAGCTGAGCTGCTGCAGACCATTATAGCGGGTCCAGCTGGATTCCGTCGGAAAGTTCAGGGAGGCGTACTGGATGGCGGTCGAGAGGGCGTTCGGGAAGACGTCCCACGTCAGGGGCACAAGTCTCAGCCACTGATCCGTGGAGAACAGCATGATGTAGAAGACGACGCCGTTCAGCACCCAAAGAAGATCAACAGAGAAGTGCCACCACCTGGCGAGGCCAATGGTGTGGCGCAGCCCGGGAATGCCGAGCCAGCCCGGAAGGCTCACCGCATCGTCCTTTGCGGTCCAGATACGATCCTTGGGTACGGGGTGCTGAAACCGGAACCACTCTGTACCTGGCGTACAATCCCTGTTCCAATACAGGCGAGGATGATCGGCCAGTATCTGGATGCCCGCCCTCATGATCAACATCATGAAGAGCATGTTCAAGAAATGCTGGAGCTGGAGCCACCATGGAAAACCAGTATCGACGGAGGGTGCGTTTTGCGCGATTCCTGGATACCGTCTGATGAAGTCTTGGACGGTTGAGAGCTCTCGAAGATTTTGCGCCAAGGCTATCAGGAGGACTAATGCTGCAGCGCCGAGTGGGATGACCCACAAAACGTTGAACCATCGATTCCCGAGCCGGATGTGCGGAACGATGCCCTCACGGGGTGGCGTCCATTTCGAAAGCACGATCCGATCATCCGCCGAGCTCAACGTGTCGTTGATTGCTCCATCCCGCGCATGTTTGATTTCGACAGAGTCGTGCATTCTGCCTCTCGTCGCTCTGACGGCCCGCTCTGCGGATCTCGAACGCGAAGTGTTCTAGGGAGCTGCGTGCGTGGGAGCTCGCACCACAGTTTCGCGGCAGCGACAACAGCGGTACCTAACAACATGAACGCAGGATCTTGCGTTCCGACTTATCGCTGTGCATTGTGCGGTAACGGACCAACCAAAGACTGCCGCCGGGGTTCAGCTCAGAACCCTTCTCTCTGGCTATCGTCTTAGCTCCTGCCGCCGCGCTTTGGCCTCTCTGGACCCGCACAGGCTGCTCGGCACCCTTTGCTGCGTCTTCAAGCATGGCGATTTAACCACAGTGCGGTCGTGCCCGTTTAGGGTGGGTCGCTGCGCGAGGGCTAGTAACAGGCACTCGATCGCATACGCCAACGCTCATCAGTCGGGTACCACGACAACAGCTTCACTCGGCTATCCGGGCGTAGATTTTCTTTGCGATCACCTTCAGGGCGCGCCTCTTTTGCTCCTCCGACAACGCCGCATTGTTTTTGATTAATGGACAGAACAAGCCGATCATGAAGTTTGTCAGCGCAGCGTCGGTCGCGTGAGGATAGCGGCTCTTCAGCCCATAAAGGATGGTAGGTATTGCTCGCCCCCCCCTGCGCGGCAATGAGCTTAGAATAAGATCTGATCTCCGTTTGGGTTTGAGGTATTGCCAACTCCGAGTGGTTCGGATGAGGTGTGGGGCACTCCAGGGCTTTGGCTCGTTCCGAGCTCACTAACACAACGGACGCAGCAATTATCCCGGCCGCTACATTTCCGATTCGCTTAGTGGACACGGCATCTTCTCCAACGACGACTTATGAGCTCTCAACGAAGAGCCGCGTGCGAGCCTGCCAGAGTTCCGCACTGACAGACTCCTGAAACGCCACGTCTCTCGCACGTATCGCTATCGAGCCCCTCGGTTTGAACGTGTTCGTCGAACCTACGGATCGGCTTCGCCCGCCGTGGCGCTCCCTGACGAGAGCTAGAGAAGCACCTCACCTGCCGCGAAGGCTAAGACCAGGAATATCAAGAAAACCGCGACGGCCGCGAAAAATAGCCACTTGGCGATCGCAGATGCGCCAGCGGCGATTCCACTGAAGCCCAAGAATCCGGCCACAATTGACACTAGAAAAAATATCAACGCCCACTTCAGCATGCCACGCTCCTACTGGCTTCGTCACAGACAGGTATGCCAATTCCGTGACTGATAGATCGAGGCCGACGGTTCGCAAAGCGCTGTCGGCCTACCCCGCGACAATCGCCATGAGTTTTTGGCGTTCCGATCAAAACGCCTGCCACGGTACACGGTGGGTGCGCTAACGTACTCCTGACTAGCACTGCATTTGAGCAATTGCCTGGCCGAGAACTCCGCGCCACAATGAGATATGCCTTGGCCTCACGTTGGTGCAGGACTGTCACTGGTCGTCGCGGTGATCGAGCCGCGGCCGAGTCGTTTGCGCAAAGTTTGTCCGCTTCCGCAACGGCCGGGAGCTCGCTTCGTAGCTGAAGCTCGTTTTGCAGCTCAAGAGCTGCACTCAGCCGCCACCAGCGACTGCAGCCAGCACTGAGGTACACATCCGTACCGAGTGTCTCTGCAACGGCACCGCCGCTCGCGCATTTCCGTTGATGGAATGCAGCAAGGAGCAGAGCGCATGAAGACTTGTTATCACTCGAATAAATGGTGCGGCGCGGCCGCCGTGCTGGCTCTGGCGGTCCCGATTGGAGCCGCGCAGGCAGCGCCGATGCAGGCAGCGCCGATGATAACGGCGAGTGGAGCAGCCAAAAACGATGCCAATCTGGTGAAGGTTCAATGGAGGCATGACCGCCGCCATGGTTTGCACCATTGGCGGGACGGATACCGGCACCGCTATGGTCGGGGCTGGGGTCCAGCCGTAGGCGGCTTTGTGGCAGGTGCGGCGATTGGAAGCGCCCTCGCCAATAGCCGGGCGCAAGCCGCTGAGAACAACACGTATTGTTCCCAGCGGTACAAATCGTACGACCCGAGCTCCGGGACCTACATGGGCTACGACGGCATCAGGCACCCGTGTCCCTAGGCCGGAGGTGTCCCGCGGCACCCGGCCGTCCGGCATGTCAAAGATCCGAAACTGAGCAAAAGGAGATCTACCTATGAAGGCAACCTCATTCTTGGCTGCGGCATTTCTTGTTGGCGTATCATCCGTTGCAGTGGCGCAAAACGCACCGCGAGCTGCCGGCTCTGCGGATCATGGCGCTGTGCAGAACTCGCCTCCCAACCAGTCGGTGGACCACCGCGCCGATGGTGGCACCACCAACAACAAGGGAACAAACAAGGCCGACGCGATCCAGTCCGACAGCAGTGAGGCGGGCGTTCGGCAGCAGATGGTCAACGACTTGCAGCAGGCCGGTTTCTCCGACGTAAAGGTACGGCCGCAGTCATTCCTGGTGGAGGCTAGAGATCGGTCAGGAAATCCGGTGACGATGTTCGTTGGCCCCAACACTTTCGCCGAGGTGAAAACGATCGGGGCGAATGCGCAGAAGAACTCCTCAAACGCAAACTCATCCAGCGGCAGCGCCAACGCGACTTCGGATCGCCCGGGCGGAGCCTTCACGTCGGTGCCTCCCAAGGACGGCCTGAGCTCGCAGTTGATGGGTCTGCAGGTGTACAACAACTCGAAACAGGACATTGGCACGATCAAGGATGTTGCGCTGAATGAAAACGGCATCGACGGCTATATTCTTTCCGTGGGAGGGTTCCTGGGCATCGGTGACCACTACGTTGCAGTGCGACCTTCGGCGATCAATTTGAAGTTCGATCATGCGGCCAAGAAGTGGACCGCTACGATGGACACGACGGCCGACCAGTTGAAGTCGGCGCCTGAGTTCAAGTACCCAAGCAACGGGTAATTGTGTGAGGTGGAGCGGTTCAGCGGAACCGCTCCACCTTCCGGCTGTTGCTTCCAAGTGGATTCGGTCTTGCCGGCTCGATTATGCTTGCCCGCGCTGAACAATTGCTGGCTGATCTGGGCGAGACATTCTGGCTGCTGCCCATGCTCCTGGTGCTTCGCAGCCTGAGCGGCGCCTTCGCTCTCGTTCACATCGACCGGAGCAATGTCTCGCTCGCAGATCTGCAGGGTTGGCTGTACGATGGCGGCGCGACGGGCGCGCGTACCCTGCTCGGCACAGTCGCCGGCGCGACGATCGGCGTCGCGGGAACGGTGTTCTCTATTACCATCGCCGCCTTGTCTCTCGCTGCTGGTCAGGTGGGGCCGCGGCTCCTGCGCAATCTCATCCGCGATCGCGGCAATCAAGCCACGCTCGGGATGCTGCTCGGCACATTCTGCTATACCCTCGTGGTGCTGAGAAGCATCCGGACGGAGGCCGAGGGCGGCTTCGTCCCTCATCTATCAATGAGCGTTCGAATTCTGCTCGCTTTGGCTTGTGTGGCGATGCTCGTGTATTTCGTCGGTCACGTTGCCGGCCGGATCAACGTGGAAACTGTCATCGAACTCGTCAGTGAAGACCTCGGCGGCGCTATGCGCCAGCTAACCGTCAAGGATCCGCAGCCGAAACCTCCTCCGGGCGAGTACTGGACCGGCTCCCTGCCCCTGAAGGACTCGCGGCGCGGTTATCTGCAACATCTTGACGAAGAGGGCCTCGCCACCTGGGCGGCCAAGCATAGAGTTACCATTCGGCTGTTGATCGGCCCCGGCGACTATGTTTTCCCGGGGGCGACCGTCGCTCTGGTTAACCCTCCCGTCGACGGTGCCGAAGCGGCTATCCGGGATGCGACGGCGCTCGGCGCAACAAGCAGCATTGCTTCCGATCTGCGCTTTGCCGTTCGCCAACTTGTCGAAGTCGCGGTGAGGGCTCTTTCCCCCGGCATCAATGATCCGCACACCGCCCTCTCGGTCCTGGATCGACTGGGCGCGGCGTTGTGCGATCTTGTGCCCCTGCATCTGCCATCAGGAGTGTCGATCCGAGGAAGTCAGCCGGTCCTGGTGGTGCCGCATGTGCAATACGATCAATTGCTCGGGACGATGTTCCATATGATCCGGCAAAGCGCAGGCGCACAACCTGCAGTGTCGATCCGGATGATCGAGGTGATGACCCAGGTCGCAAGCTGCGAGCGCGATCCCGCCCGGCTATCGGCGCTCTCCAGCCACGCCGACCTTGTCCTTGCGGACGCTCATCGCCTGATTGACGCTCGCAGCGATAGGGAGGATGTCGAAGGCCGATATCAGCTGTTTACTCTGATGGTCCGGGCAGGTCCGATGGGGCGATTCACCGAAGAGATCTTGCCTCTGCCGGATGATGATGCGCCAAAGCTTAACGCTGAGTCAGCCGCCTTCCGATCTCGGCGTTGAGCTCGGCGCCCGCCAGGATGAAGTAGGCTGCGACCCAGAGCCATGTCGTCAACACGGCAACTGCGCCGAGCGATCCGTAAGTCTTTTGGTAGGCTGCGAACGTGTTCACGTACGTTGAGAATGCATAAGAACCGGCAATCAATCCGGTAGTAGCGAGGAGCCCGCCGGCCGAAGCAAGGTCCCATGTCGGCTTCGACCTGTTGGGTGCGCAGCGGTAGAGCAGAGCGACAATCGCGATGATCATGCACACGAGCAGCGGCCAGCGTATCAACATTGCCGTAGTCCGCCACCCGGCTGGAATTGGGAGGTAGCTGAGCAGGAGGGGAATCAACGCTATTCGGATCACGGCGCCGCCTGCGAGGATGATCAACGCCACGGTCAGCGGCAGAGCGACGGCATTGAAGACAACAAGCCCACGCTCCTCGGAAACCGCGTAAGTCACGTTCAAGGCGGTCATGAGCGTCCCGGTGGCGTAACGCGCACTCCAAATCGAGATCCCTACACTGACCATCAGCCCGAGGCCGAAGGGAGGATGCGTGCCTTGCTCGAGCACTTTCAATCATTCTGAAATGAGCGCAGTCGCCTCACCTGGCAGGATGATCTGGAGCGCATTGAGCTTTCGCACGATATCGTTGGGGTCGGCAAGGAGACCGTAGACTGACACCAGCGCGGCAATCGCGGGGAAAATCGAGAGAAAGGAATAGAAGGCGACGGCGGCAGACAAGATCGAAATGTTGTGATCGTCCAGCCTGGCCCAAACGGCGGCCGCGACGGAGATGAGCCTGCGCACAAGTCCGGGGCCACCGGCGCTTACCACCTCGACGTTGCAATTTGCCTTTCCGTTCAGGTTGATCCCGTAGCCAGCTTTCACGAAAGCACACAAAACCCCTCAGCTGCTGCTGGCGTTCCACGCCATCGTCGAGAGATGAATGGCCATCTCAACGGGCGCTGAGGGCCGCTCGAGGAAATGAATTTGCCGGGCCGAGAGAGCACCGCCCTCCGAAAGCGTACCCGCAAGTTTGGGAACCACAGCCTCGGACGCACTTTGGATCTGGAGCAACGCATTAAAGTCTCTACCCCGAATGGCCGAGCTTCCTCCGTCCGGATTCTCGTCTCCCCGCTTCCGGCCGACAGCCCGGGGAGGATGCGCCTGGCGCTCCGGTTGGACAGGACCCATTTGGGAGTCAACGTCGAGCATCTGAGCCGGTGCGGACGCAGCAGAACCTTCGACGGCTGGGCGCATCGAACCTCCGGCAGGCTGCAGAACCTTGCGAACGCCGCTGCTGCGGCTGCGCTTGCGGTCATTCTGCCAAAAGCGGTACTCCGCGCGGCGTCGCCCCGACCATCCACGAGCACGTAGGCACCTGGTACCTAGAAGCTCTGCGCCCAATTGCGAAGCGGTGGCAATAGCTAGGGGCCGTTCGCCCGCGATCTGGCGATGTACTCGGGATGTGTCATCGGAAGCAGCCGGGCAAGTTTCCGAATGGGCCGCGCCCGCGAACTCCGTTTGTACGCTACCGCGCAAAGATTCTGAGCGCCTCGCATTCCCCGGAGGCACAGAGCTGCGGTCAAATCGTTGAGCAGTCGCTTCGGCCGCAGGCCGCCGCAGGCTGAAGCGCGTTCGGGGGCCGGCTCATGCTGGAAGATGGATCCATCACACCTTTTCTTCGGCCACCTTGCGTACCGACAGTAAGCGCGCTCACGAACGCTCACGGCGACGTAAGCAGGCCGAGCGCAGAGTTCGGCACCAGCAGCCCTAAACCGAGATTGACCAATGAACGGGATTGGCGATGAGAAGCCGCCGACAGAGCCAGGTGCATGCAGATTTTCCGCCCAGGCGCTGACACGATCGCGAAGGTGCTCCTGGCCTCGTGCGGCGCCGCCCCGATCCTTTTGGTCGGGTTAGCCTACGGTGTCATGAGCTCGCCTTACGCGACTGGACAAGATGTGACGCGCAACCAGCCCATTCCGTTCAGCCATCAGCATCACGTCGGCGGCTTGGGGCTTGATTGCCGCTACTGTCACACCTCGGTCGAAAAGGCGCGCTTCGCCGGGCTGCCACCGACCGAGACGTGCATGACCTGCCACTCCCAGCTTTGGACAAACGCAGGCATGCTCGCCCCGGTGCGTGCGAGCCTGGCGAAGGATGAGCCAATCGCCTGGCAGCGGGTGAACAAACTCCCCGACTACGTCTACTTCGACCATTCAATACATGTCGCGAAAGGGGTTGGATGCACAACCTGCCACGGCGCGGTTGATCAGATGCCACTGATGCGCCAAGCGGCGCCCCTGACCATGCAATGGTGCATCGATTGCCACCGAGCGCCCGAGAAAGCACTGCGCCCGCGCGAGGCGGTGTTCGACACCGGATGGTCACCAGCAAAGAATCAGGAACAGCTCGGCCGCGAGCTAATGGCGAAGTACCACATTCGTGTTGATCATCTGACGGATTGCTCGGTATGTCACAGGTAGATGAGTTGCCCGTCAAACGGGTCTCACGCGTAGCCCGCCCCGAGCTGGACCGCCGGCAGGCATTGAGCTTCCTCGCAGCTGGCGTCGCGTCGGGACTGGCCGCTTGTAGCCGTCCGGACGAACAGATAATTCCTTACGTGAGAATGCCGGACCGCCTTGTGCCGGGCGAGCCCTTGAAATTTGCGACCACTCTGGCGCTCTCGGGCTACGGGCGTGGAGTGCTCGTTAGTTCCGTCGACGGGCGCCCGATCAAGCTCGAAGGCAACCCTAAGCATCCTGCGAGCCTCGGTGCGACCGACGTGTTCATGGAGGCCGCCGTTTTGTCCCTCTACGATCCGGACCGCTCGCGGACAACGCTTCACGAAGGGGCCATCGCTCCGGCTGAGGCATTCCGCGCAGCTGTGCTTGGCCAGAACCGACTGCTCAAGCAACGCAGTGGCGAGGGGCTACGACTTGTCACAGGTCGGGTGAGTTCGCCCACCCTGCTACGACAGATCGACGATCTGCTAGGGCAATTTCCGAAAGCCGCGTGGCATGCCTATGATCCCGCCGACGATGGCAGTGCCCGCGCCGGCGCAATGTTGGCCTACGGACGAGAGATCGAGACAGTGCCACACCTCGCGCGCGCGCGCGTGGTAATCGCGCTTGGTGCCGACCCGCTGGGCCATGGTCCGGATCAACTCCGAAGCGCAAGGGGATTTGCCGAGCGCCGTCAGCCGCAGAACGAGGGCTTCTCGCGTTTTTACTGCCTTGAGGCGGTCCCGACGCTAACCGGGGCGAAAGCTGATCATCGGCTCGCCCTCCGGCCGGCGATCATCGGCGAAGTGGCGCTCGCGATTGCCAAGTCGCTTGGCGCAGCTGTCCGGGACGCCGCGGTGCCCGATCATTTGAAAGAACTCGTGCGGAAAATTAGCTCCGATCTGAACTCCAGTCCCGGCAGCGCCATCGTTCTCGCGGGCCGAACGCTTTCCGCCGAAGCCCACGCGGTCGTGCACTGGATCAACGCTCGCCTCAATGCGCCAGTGGACCTCATTGATCCAGTGGGCCGCACACCTGCCGGGCGCCAGCCCCAAGCGCTCGATGAACTGGTTCGCGATCTGAAAGGGGGCGGCGTCGATCAGCTCGTCACGCTCGGCGTCAACCCTGCGTACGACGCTCCTGCCGATCTCAATTTCCCCGACGCTTCCAGAAAAGCGCCGTTTCGACTGCACGCGGGCTGCTATGCGGACGAGACCGCAGAGCTTTCAAACTGGCACGTTCCCCTGAGCCATCCACTCGAGGCCTGGTCTGATCTGCGTAGCATCGACGGGACAGCCAGTCTGGTTCAGCCGCTGATCCGACCGCTGTATCGCAGCCATACGGAGCACGAATACATTGCGCTTCTCACGAACGGCGATATGGCCTCGCCGCGCGATCTCGTTCGACGGACTTGGCAGGCGCAGGCCGGAGCTGACTTCGAGACCTGGTGGACACGCGCGCTTCACGATGGTGTCATCGCCGGCAGTGCGGCGGAGCCGTTGCGACCTGCAGAGCCCAAACTACCGCAGATGCCGGAACCTCGTGCCGCGTCCGAATTCCAGGTGGTGCTGCAGCCCGATCCAGGTCTCTGGGACGGCTCGTTCGCAAACAACGCCTGGCTGCAAGAATGTCCGAAGCCCCTGACGAAACAGGTCTGGGGAAACGCTCTCGCGCTCAACCCTGAAGACGCTCGGCAGCTCGGTGTCTCTGTCGGCGAGGTGATCTCGATCCGATCAGGCGGGGCCACGATCGAGGCCCCCGTGCTTGTAGAGCCGGGTGCTGCCCTGGGTGTCGGTAGTCTGACGCTCGGCTATGGCCGCAATCGCGCCGGCGCTATCGGAAATGGCATCGGATGCGATGCAAATCGGCTTCGGAACACAAAAAACCCATGGACCATCGCGGAAGCCGTCATCACAAGGACCGGCCGAAATCAAGAACCGCTCACAACCCAGAATATCGTCCGCGCTTCGGACTATGTTTCCGAGCTCTACCCGGTGCGCAAAGTCGCCGATGCTGCAAGGACGCTCACTGCTCCGGAAGCGGAGCGCCCCCCCAGTTTGCTGCCGGAAGCACCGCCTCGCAGCGGCGATGGAAACGCTTGGGCCATGGTCATCGACACCTCGCTGTGCATCGGCTGCAATGCATGCGTCGTCGCGTGTCAAGCCGAGAACAATGTGCCCGTGGTCGGCCCGGAAGAGGTCGCCCGTGGGCGAGACATGCATTGGTTGCGGGTTGACGCCTACGATCATGGAACAGCGGCCAGTCCGGTGCTCGGTTTCCAGCCGGTGCCGTGCATGCATTGCGAGCACGCCCCGTGCGAGCCCGTGTGCCCTGTCGCCGCTTCGGTTCACGATAGCGAAGGGCTCAACGCACAAGTCTACAACCGGTGCATCGGCACGCGGTTCTGCGAAGCCAATTGCCCCTACAAGGTACGTCGGTTCAATTTCCGGGGCTACGCCGACGGCCAGGAGTACGCCAACCTCGGCTTCGAATCCTATCTCGCTCAAAAGAATCCGGAGGTCACGGTGCGCGCTCGCGGCGTGATGGAGAAGTGTACTTACTGCGTCCAGCGGATCAGTTCGGCACGACGAGCGGCAGAGCGCGGTGATCGGACGATTGGCACGGACGAAGTCCGGACCGCGTGCCAGAACGCATGTCCCACCAGCGCGATCGTGTTTGGCGATCTCAATCAGGATGGATCCAGCGTCAATCGGCGCAAGTCTGATCCTCGACACTACGCCCTGCTTGGGCATCTGGACACGCGTCCCCGCACGACCTACCTCGCCGACGTCCGCAATCCTCCAGCCGAGGGGGACGGCACATGAGCGATGTCCTCGAACCGAATGCGGCCGCGCCGGCGCCTTGGGTTTCTGCGTACCGGGCCAGCGATGTCGAGATCACGCAAGCTGTGACGGCGCCTCTGTTCGCAAGCCCGGGAAAGTTCTGGTGGATTGCTCTCCTGGTCAGCGCGCCTTTCGTCGCGTGGCTTCTGGCAGCACTCGTCTGGGTGTTTTACGAGGGCATCGGTGTCTGGGGCGTCAATTCCACCGTCGTGTGGGGCGTTGCGATTGCCGACTACGTGTGGTGGATCGGCATCGGCAATGCAGGCACGCTGATCTCGGCAATGCTGTTGCTGACGCGGCAGCGATGGCGCGCCTCGATCAACCGGTTCGCAGAGGCCATGACGCTGTTCGCGGTCGCCATTGCGGGGCTCATGCCTATCGTGCATCTCGGACGACCGATCTACGCCTACTGGTTGGCCCCCTACCCCAACACGATGTCGCTGTGGCCGCAGTGGCGGAGCGCGCTCGTTTGGGATTTTTGGGCGATCATCAGCTATTTGCTGTTCTCGATCCTGTTCTGGTACGTCAGCCTCATTCCGGATCTCGCAACCATGCGAGATCGGACGAGGTCGCGCACGGGTCAGCTGCTCTACGGGGCCTTTGCACTCGGGTGGAGCGGCTCGCTACGACACTGGCGTGCCCTGAGGATCCTTCATACGACGATGGCAGCACTCGGGGTACCGCTGGTGTGCTCGGTCCATTCCATCGTCGGGCTGGATTTCGCCGCAAGCCTGATGCCGGGCTGGCAGGAGAGCATTTTTCCGCCCTACTTCGTTGTTGGCGCGATGTACTCGGGGTTCGCCATGGTCGTTGTGCTTGCCTTGGCGATCCGCTGGGGCTTCGGACTTCAGGCCATCATTACGCGCAAGCACTTTGACGTCATCGGTCGTGTCTTGCTGATGTCCTCGATTGTGATGGGCTATTCCTACGCAACGGAGTGGTTCATGGGCTGGTATGGCGGCGCGCGCAGCGAACGCAGTCTCGTGGCTTTCGAGTTTACCGGGGTCTATGCACCCCTGTTCTGGGCTTTACTGAGCTGCAACGTCATCCTGCCCCAGGCGCTCTGGTTTCCTCGCGTGCGAAGGTCCTTTGCTGCCCTATTTGCGATTGCGATCGCCATCAACATCGGGATGTGGCTTGAACGCATTTTGATCGTCTGGAACACACTCTCTCATGGATACATGCCGAGCCTTTGGCGGGTCTTTCACTTCACCATCTGGGACTTGGCGTTCGTCATTGCACCGCTGGGCTTCTTTGCGTTTCTGTTCCTGATCTTCGTACGCCTGATCCCTGCCGTTTCGATGTTCGACATGCGCGAACTCGCCCACCGGGAGAACGTGGCATGACTGGGCCTCTCCTGGCAGAATTTCCGGATCCCGCTACTCTGATCGCTGCCGCTCGGAGCCTCAAGGTCCGCTCGGAATTCAGCCTCCTGGATGCTTTCACCCCCTTCCCCGTCGAGGAGCTCGAGCAGATCATCCCCGCCAGGCGCTCCGGTATTCGGGCGACGATGCTCTTGGCCGGGTTCTCCACCGCAGCGTTTGCCTTTGCCCTGCAATGGTACAGCGCGGTCGTCGACTATCCTATCAACAGCGGCGGACGCCCCCTGAACTCATGGCCGGTGTTCCTCCTCGTGCCCTTTGAAGTTGGGGTCTTCGCAGCCGCCCTCGCCGGATTCATCGTTCTGCTGTGGTCTACGGGGCTCCCGCAGCTGCACAATCCATTGTTCGACATTACCGGCTTCGAGCGGGCTTCGCAGGACCATTATTTCCTGCTCGCGTGCGGAGAGAACGACGAGACCACGCGCGAGCTCCGCCACCTGCTTCGGACGACCGGCGCAACGAGAGTCACCGAAGTGCGTGCACCATGATCGGCCGCCTGGCAATCCCCCTGACCCTGGCCTTGCTGCTTTCCGGCTGCAACGACATCTCGATGACGCAGCAGCGGCGATATGGAACGTTTTCGCGCGCGGCCCTGTTCGAAGACCAGACCGAAGCACAGCCACTGCCGGAGGGCAGCGTGGCGCAAGGAGACATCGAACGTCAAAGGCAAACGCAGCAGCGCCCGCCGATCGACGCGAGGCTGCTCGCGCGTGGCCGCCAGCGCTACGACATCTATTGTTCTCCGTGCCACGGGCTGTCGGGAACAGGCAAGGGAATGATCGTGCAGCGCGGGTTTCCGGCGCCGCCGTCCTACCACGGTAGCCGGCTGCGGGCCGCGCCCGCCGAGCACTTCTTCGACGTGATCACCAACGGCTACGGGGTGATGTACTCGTACGCCGCCCGGGTCGATCCAAACGACCGGTGGGCGATCGTGGCCTACATACGGGCGCTCCAGGAATCTCAGGGCGCGAACGTAGCGGATGCTCCCGAGCTACGGAGCAGGTTGCCATGAGCTCCGATGCGACAATCGTTCGCTTCCATAATCTTCGCCGGTTTCGAGCGGTTTCCGGAATTCTGCTGCTGAGTGTCGCTGTGATTGTGACAGCGGGATACAGGACACCAGCCCTCTCTCAGGGGTGGCTGCTCGCGTTCGCCATTTTGAGCTGCGTGCCGATCGGCAGCATGATCTTGTTGCTGATCCATTCGCTAACCGGCGGCCGATGGGGCACTGCAACGGCCTCAGTGTTGAGACCGTCGGCCGCGCTCACCGCGGCGGTGGCCATCGCCTTCCTTCCAATACTGGCCACCTCCGGCCAACTCTATCCCTGGTCACAGGACGGCTCGCAGGTCGCCCAAGACGTTGGACGCTGGTACCTGAACTGGGGTTCGTTTGTTTTGCGCGCTGCCCTTGCCCTCGGCGGATGGAGCGTCCTCGGGATCACGTTTGCTTTGGGCAAGGGCGGTCGTCTGCTCGCGGGGCTGGGGCTTGCCTTCTACGGCGCCACCATCAGCCTCGTTGCGGTGGACTGGTTTCTCTCTGTCGAGCCGCACTACGTCGCGACTGCCTTTCCGGCGATGATTGCGATTCAGCAGCTCGCAGCGACGCTGGCCTTTGTTGCGTTCCTGACCGCACCCACCCTGGATGAGTCTGCGGCATCCGATGTCGGCGCGCTGCTGCTCGCGGTCTTGCTGGGCGTCGTCTACCTGGAATTCATGACCTATCTTGTCGCGTGGTACGGCGATCTGCCCGACAAGGCCGCATGGTACCTCAAGCGAAGCTCTCCAGGCTGGGCCATAACGATCGTGCTTGCGTTTGCCTTGGGCGCTGCTCTGCCATTCTGCATCTTGATCGTACGCAGGTGTCGGCGGAGCCGCTACGGCCTGCAATCGGCTGGGATATTGGTGCTGCTCGGCACCGTTCTCCACTTTTGCTGGCTGATCGTTCCTGTCTTTGATCAGCAAGACGCAGTGCTCACCTGTGGCATGGGTGCGCTGGTCGCCTTGGGCCTGAGTTCGTTTCTGATTGGAGCTGCCCTCAGTCCCGCTTTGGAGGCTCAGCATGCCGAATGAAGAGATGGAGCGCCGGGCGCTGCCGCAATCACCCGACGTTGCCACGAGCAAAATCCTCATTGCCGTCAGCGGCTACCTCGGTTTCGTCGGTCTGGCCATGGTGGCGATCTTTTTTTACGTTAAGGCAGATGCACCCGCCGCCTTCAAGCTGCCTATCGAACGACAATTCCCGCAGCCCGGCCTCCAAACTGCCCCGGACCAGGACCTCGCCAATGCATTGCAGAGCGAACGAAGTGCTCTGTCTCGGTACAGCTGGATCGACCGAGGCAGAGCTGTCGCAAGAATACCCATTGAGAAGGCCGTCGAGATCGTCATTGCCAGAGGCGACCGCGGTTACGATCCTCTCGACAAGTCAAAACCCCCGGAGGTCGAGAACATCAAGGGAGCGCAGCAATGAGAGTGCTTGCGCTAACGGTACTCATGGCCGTCTGGTCCTCGAGCGCCTTGTCGGCTTTGACGGAACAGCAGCTCAAAGATGTTGCACTGGCGCCACCTGAAGGAGCCAGGGCGCCGGCGACACTTGAGTTTCGGGACATGGATGGCAATGAAACGACCCTTGGCCACGCAATCGACGGCAGGCCGACCTTGCTGCTGCCGGCGGACTTCACGTGTACCCAAATCTGCGGCCCGGCGCTCACTATCGTTGCAAGCGCGCTACAGCAGACGGGATTGGTGGCCGGGCGCGACTACAGCCTCGTGGTGTTCGGGATCGATGCAGGGGATGATGCCGCCGCGGCTCGCAGATTCGCCGGCGGACAAGTCGGCGGCCCCGGGGTATCGGTTCTAGTCGGTAGCCAGGCAAGCATTGACCATCTCACCACGGCCATCGGTTATCGCCTCCAAACCGATGGCCAAAATAGCGCGGTCGCTCACCCAGCGGCGTTCGTCACGCTCACGCCTGACGGTCACGTTTCCCGCGCGTTTTCCAGCCTGGGTTTGCAACCCTTCGATCTCAAACTCGGGATCCTGGAAGCCGGGCGGGGCAGTGTGGGCGGACTGAGGAGCCGTATCGCCCTCCTCTGCTACGGATTTGATCCGGTTCACGGCATCTACACCCGGCGGGTCGACTCCGCGCTGAAGCTCGGCTGCGCATTGACCGTCGCACTTCTTGGGTTTGCGATAGTCATCATGTGCCGTCGGTCGCGACGCACCGGGGTGATGACATGACCACCGTTTTTACCCTGCCGGAGGCAAGCACACACGCCGCTCGTGTCGATGGGATATTTGCCATTCTGGTGATCGTGTCGGCGCTCACGCTTGCGCTCGTGTTCGGCTTGCTCGTCACGTTCGCCATCCGGTATCGCCGGGGCTCCAACGCCAAGCGCGGCCGCTTGCCAGAGATCGTGAACCGCGAATTCGAGGTGAGCTGGACGGCCGCGACCGGGTTCCTGTTCGCATTTCTGTTCTGGTGGGCCGCCTCGGCGGATGTGGGCGCGCTCACCGCTCCGACGAACGCGCTGGAGGTGCACGTGCTCGCCAAACAATGGATGTGGAAAACACAGCACTCGAACGGAGCTCGTGAAATCGACGAGCTCCATGTTCCGCTCGGAAAGCCGGTTCGGCTGGTCATGACGTCCCAGGACGCCATTCACTCGTTCTTCGTGCCCGCGTTTCGCATCAAGCAGGACGTGCTGCCGGGGCGCAACACGGAGACCTGGTTCAAGGCGACCAAGCTTGGAGTTTTCCCGCTGCTGTGCGCCGAGTATTGCGGCACGGACCATTCAGCGATGCGCGGCCGGATCACGGTCATGGGTGAGGACGACTACGCTCGGTGGTTGAGCAGACAACCCGAAGGCGACGACCTCGCTCACCTCGGCGCCAAACTCTTCGTATCTCAAGGCTGCTCCGGGTGCCACGCAGCTTCTTCCAGCGTGCATGCCCCCAAGCTCAACGGCCTTTACGGCCGGACCGTTCAGTTGTCGGACGGTCGGCAACTGAAAGCAGACGATGCCTATCTCCGGGATTCGATCCTCCAGCCAAAGCGCGACATCGTCGCGGGGTTCGAACCACTCATGCCGAGCTTTGCGGGGCTGCTCGACGACGGGGAGGTACAAAGTCTGATCGCCTACATTCGCTCTCTCGGACAGGAGCAAGATCATGAGTGACGTGGTGCTCGCGGGCGAACTGCCGTTTCCGGCGCGTCCGGACTATCTGCGAGCGGGGAGCACGCTCGCATCTTGGCTCACCACCACCGATCACAAGCGCATCGCCATACTCTATGCGCTCACGATCACGGTCTTCTTCTTCATGGGCGGCGCAGCGATCACGGCGGTCCGCCTCGAGCTGTTCGTGCCGAACGGCTGGTTTCTGAGCTCCGATACCTACAATCGGCTGTTCTCGTTCCACGGCATCATCATGGTCTGGTTCTTCCTGGTGCCGTCGATCCCGAACACGTTCGGCAACTTCCTGATGCCGCTGATGATCGGAGCGCCCGATGTGGCCTTTCCGCGCCTCAACCTGTTCAGCTGGTACCTGACGCTGGTCGGCGGGGTGTTCGCGGTCTACACCCTGATAGCGGGAGGCGTCGATACTGGTTGGACCTTCTACACCCCGTTCTCGACGATGTTCTCCAACACGCACGTCCTCACGGCCGCTGCCGCCGTGTTCGTTGTGGGTTTCGCCAGCATCGCGACCGGGGTGAATTTCATCGCGACAACGCACATGTTGCGCGCGCCGGGAATGACCTGGTTCAGACTGCCGCTGTTCGTCTGGTCGATCTACGCCACCTCGATCGTCATGGTGCTCTCGACTCCCGTGCTCGCGATCTCGTTGATGCTGGTCGTCGCAGAGCGCTGGTTGGGGCTGCCGATCTTCGATCCGGCACGCGGCGGCGATCCCATTCTCTTCCAGCACCTGTTCTGGTTCTACTCGCATCCCGCGGTCTACATCATGGTCCTCCCGGCCATGGGAGTGGTTTCCGAGATCATTCCTTGCTTCGCCCGACGCCGCCTCTTCGGATACGACTTCATGGTCTATGCCATCATTGCCATCGCGGGGATCGGCTTCTTCGTTTGGGGACACCACATGTTCGTGTCCGGACAATCGCCCTATGCGAGCCTCATCTTCTCGTTCCTTTCCTTCGTCATCGCCGTACCTTCGGCAATCAAGGTCTTCAATTGGACCGCATCGCTCTATCGAGGACAGATCAGCTTCAACTCGCCAATGCTCTATGCCCTCGGATTCGTTGGATTGTTCACGACCGGCGGGTTGTCGGGGCTGTTTTTGGCGTCGATCCCGGTCGACGTGCACGTAACCGACACCTACTTCGTCGTAGCGCATTTCCACTACATCATGGTCGGCGGTTCGGTGTCCGCCTTCTTCGGTGCGCTGCACTTCTGGTGGCCAAAGATCACGGGGAAAATGTACCCGGAGTCCTGGGCGCAGTTTGCCGCCATCACGATGTATTTCGGCTTCAACATGACTTTCCTGCCGCAATTTTTCGCCGGGTACCTCGGAATGCCGCGGCGCTATCACACCTACCCGGCAGAGTTTCAAGTCTACAACGTCATGTCATCCGCTGGCGCGGCCGTTTTGGCCGCCGCTTATCTGCTTCCGCTGATGTACCTGACCTGGTCCCTTCTTCACGGCAAACGCGCCCCGAACAATCCTTGGGGCGCTACCGGGCTGGAGTGGACGACGACGTCGCCGCCGCCGCCGAACAACTTCGATATCCAGCCGCTTGTGGATCGTGGCCCTTACCAGTATCACGCCGAACGCGAGTCGGCCGGGACCGATGCCCCCGAAGTTCAGAACGCCAGGTCGCTACGATGACCGACGCAACCGCACTGCTTCGAGAACCGTGGGAGCGCTTCGAGCGCCAGCAACGAGCGGGAAAGTTCGGGATCTGGATCTTTCTTGCAAGCGAGACCCTGTTCTTCGGAGCACTTATGCTCACCTATGCCGTCTGCCGGGTCGAGCACCCGGACGCATTTGCGGGAGCTGGTCGCGCCACAAACATCTGGTTCGGCACGACCAACACCGCCATCCTGCTTACGAGCAGTCTCACCATTGCGGTCGCCTCCCAAGCTGCGGCCCAGAGCGAACGCTCCCGCACTCTCGTCCTCACCTGCCTAGGCCTGACTGCGGCGCTCGGATTCGCGTTCATCGTCGTGAAGGGCTTTGAATACAAGGAGGATATCGACAAACATCTGGTCCCCGGAGCCGGCTTTGCACTGTCAGAGGCGGCTGCGCAGCTTTTCTATGGTCTGTATTGGCTGGTTACCGGGGTGCATGCGATCCATCTCACGATCGGCATCGTGCTTGTCGTCAGGCTGATCGTGCTTGGAGCAACCAGGCGAATTCGCCTGCGCGAGAATCCCGAAATAGAAGTCACCGCGCTCTATTGGCATCTCGTCGATATCGTCTGGATCTTTCTGTATCCGCTCATTTATTTGCCAGGGAGAGCCTCATGACTGGAAATCGATCGCATCCAAGCAGTTCGTCAGCTCTGTGGGTCAAGAACGGGATCATCTGGGTCGCACTTCTCGCTTTGCTCTTATTGAGCATGTTCCTGGCTTACATTCCTATGGGCCCTGTCACCGTCGCGTCGGGAGTTATCGTTGCCGTCATCAAGTCGAGCTTGGTCGTGGTCTTTTTCATGGAGCTCATCCAAGCTCGCGCATTGGTCAGGCTTGCCGCCGTCTCCGGCTTGATCTTTCTCGCGGCCATGTTCTTGCTTACTTTTGCAGATGTGCTGACCAGGACAGGGAAGATCTAGCCCCACCAATCAAAGCCGGTGCTCCAGCGTACCATTCTGACGAACGGCTGGCCGCCGACCGCGTTTTATCTTGCCGAAGGCGAGCAGCGTTGATTCCCCGCCATGCAGCGCTATTTTTTCGATCAGTGCGAAGGGCTCAAGGTGAGATTGGATCGGGTGGGCATGGTACTCCCGAATGAGGATGCGGCCCGGAAGGAGGCCCTGTGTGAGCTGGCCGAGGCGTTCCGCGAGGCCGCCCTGACCGACACGGGGACCCGTCCCGCAATCCGCATCAGAAACGAGCAACGCGTTGTGGAAACGGTGACTAGCCTTCTCCAAAGGGGCTGAGCTTGACACCTGGGGGACGTCGTCTCCCCCGCTCTGGGGGGTAGTCCGGCTCCATTCGGCGGCCATGCGGAACTCCTCTGGTTGGACCGAAGCTAACGGCGACGAATGAATCGCCGTCGGAGGACCCAAGCAACCAGAACCGGCCGATGCGGCTGGGCATTCAGCTTCCGGCAGGCGGTTCAGGTCTGTGAACGCCTTTGCTCCCGCTACAGCGCTCCTAGCCACCACCCGCCTAGATCACCAGCTTGAGGCTGGGCCGACACAAAGAAAGCTTGCGCCGTCGGGCATCAGCTAGGCCAGCGGACCGACGCTTGTGAGCTGACGGGCGTACTCGCGATGAATCATTTGGAAGCAAGCACATGAGATCTGCCGAAGAAGGTCAGGATTAGTGATCTCGATGTGCCCGCGATGAGTGCTGATCACGCCCTGATCCTCGAGGTCGCTCAGGCATTCAGTCACGCTTGCGCGCCTCACGCCAAGTAACCTGCTGAGGACATCGTGGGTGAGCGGCAGGTTGTGATCATCCAAGCTTTGGCAGGCCACCAGCAGCCAGCGAGCCAGTCGCTGCTTGAGCGAATGGACTGCATTGCATACCCCAGATTGGGACGTCTGCACCACAACCACCGCAAGGTACCGGTGAAGGACCTGACGGAACGTGGGAAGACGGTTCGCCAACTCCAGGAAGTCGGGTGCGGAGAGCCGCAATGCCGAACCGCCCACCTGCACGATCCGCCGGTGCGGTGGAGCGTGAGCTTGGCCTGTCAGGAGAAGAAGCGCACCGACAGCGCCTTCGCTGCCAATGAGCCAAGCCTCCACATAGTCGTTCTCACCGACCTTCGCACTCACGGATACCAGCCCGTCCGTAATAAAATAGACATGTTCCAACGAGGAACGCCAGTGATGAAGGATTTGGCGAGGCCGAAGCCGCACTTCTTCTGCCCTGGACTTGATTGATTGGAATTCCTCTTTTGGAAGCAACCTGAGTAGCCGATTCCGTGAAACCGGCGCCGTCGCCTCGCTCCCCGTTGCTATATCGTTCAAGGCCGGGCTCCAGCACAACCGGGGGACTTTCCGGGATATGATTCCTCACATCAAACCCGAGCGCAAGCGGCGAAATTCCGCGCCGAACGGACACCTGGCTGGTATCGTTCAGCTTCTTGCGATCGTCGCTCTCCGTAGCCGAGCCTTGTTTGCATGGCAGTATTTGCTCTCCTAATGCACTACTTGGGACAGGAGCAGAGAGATAACTGATGGCAGGCGAGTTTCGCAAACCTTTGAGCGTCTCGGTCGATGCACAGCGGCTGCCGCTTGGAACGAAAGCTGCTACATCTCCCAACGACGGCGCCCTCGAACACCTCCCTGTATCCACTCTGCCAGACACGCCCGTGCAACATCCCATTGCTCCTGCGACACGTTGTATGCGCGGTGTCGTACCAAACTCGCACGAGCAGGCAGGACTTAGCTCCGCTTTCGGAAGTAACTTGTCGTCCAAACGAAGGGCAGCTGGCGGCGACCAGCCCTGCTGAATAGCGGACCGGGTTCACAGGGTCCAAAGCGAGGCCACGATGTTGATCGACACCCAAATGGCCAACCAGATGCAGGACGCAATAGATGAAACGTTTCGAACTCTGCCTGAGATCTATAAGACCGACGAAGTAAAGCTGGAGATCGCGCGCGCCGTTGCGTTCAGCACGTTTCCATACCAGGCGGCCGCACGACGGGCCATTATTCAGATGTTCGCGACGCTCGATCGCGCGGTGAGAAATCGCAGGAAGCTGGCCAACCATCGAAACTAGTTCGACGGTCATAGCCGACACGACCAGAGTGCCGGTCGAGGGTACAACATGTAGCGCGCGAACTGTGGTTCCGGCGAAGTATCGCTCGGTATTGTAGATCCCAAGCGCCTATCGAGAGGTGCCTTGATGCGACCCGCTGAACTAGCACACGCACGGGCTATTTTGGACGTGATCAGGCGAGCTCCAAAGAGGCGCGCTGCTTTTGTTGCCGCGGCGCCGCAATGCGCGCAGCGCACCGCGCAATTCAGGACACCGCGCAATTCAGGATCAGCTCAGGCGTGCAGTGTCGATGCTGATCTCAAACAGCGGGCCACGAGGGCCGCGCACGGAAAGGCGCCACTGCTGCCCAGGGTCCAGATTGCTTTCGAGCGTCTTCAGGGTCCGCAGCGCCTCGCGCCACGCTGCGTTATCGTCCGGCAGCTCTTCTCCATCGCGGTCGCTGAAGGATCTGTGATTGTGGATGTGGAAGAAGTATCGCGGCACTACGATGATCCTCGTCGGCGCATCGGCAGATATCATAGCTACAGATCCTGCTCCCGCAGAGGTTCAATGGCTCGATTTTCGGTACGCTTGCGCACAAAGCCATGGGGCTCCCTCTGCTATTCGTTCCGCCCACGTCAATGGGCGCCATGGGCGGTGAAAATTTGTTACTCACGGGTACGATGGCTCGTGGAGCGCACGAGTTCTAACGAACGACTGGCGCCCCGCGGCGTTGTAGGTGCAACACCCACTTCCGCTCCCTCCTGTGCGAAAGTACCCGCATGAACGCGCGCACAACAAACGGCTCTCAATCGCGAAATGGCTCGCTCTGGAATCTTGCGGCCCTAGGCCAACTCCGAGGCGCGCTTACTGTTGACGACATTCGCAAGTCGCTTCCGATCGATCGGATGAGCGATGAAGACGTCGCGGCAACGATGGCCTATCTTGAAGAAAAAGGCGTTGAGGTCCGAGTGGACCCGAGCACGGCCAGACTCTCTCGCAGCCCTACATTGTGGCGCTGATGACTGAAGCGGCCGAACTGAAGCCCGCCCACAAGGTGCTCGAAGTTGGAACGGGCTCCGGCTATGCCGCGGCGGTGGCCTCACGCCTCGCCAGAACTGTTCACACCATCGAGCGGCATGGCCATTTGGCCAAGGTCGCGGCAGACCGTCTTTCGGCGCTCGGATACACAAACTGTATTGTCCATACGGCGGATGGCACACGAGGCCTGCCCGATGAGGCGCCATTCGATGCGATCCTGGTCGCTGCCGGCGGACCCACGCTACCGGAGCCGCTCAAGAAGCAGTTGGCAATCGGCGGGCGCCTCGTCATGACTGTCGCCAGACGACGGCACATGTCGGACAGCTCCTCGCGGACGCCGACCGAGTCCATATAGAAGATGACGACAGGGAATGGTCCTGGACGGTCCGGGTGAAACACGTACGTGTTCATCACCCCGTCCTTGGTTTTCAGATCGACGACCTTCTCCTGCACGACTCCACCCTTCTAACCATTTTGTACCCCCCGCGCGTTCGAGGCGTGGAGTGAGCGGAAGAATGTGCCGGGACGTAGCTGAAAGCCAGAGCATTACAGATATGCGTGCGTATTTACAGATATGTGAAAATGGATCTGTTCAGTTGCGGGCTTTTGTCGCGGATGCGCGATCCTCCCGCGTAACGAATTTGTCGATGCCTTCGCGCAGCGATCTCAGGATCTGCGTTCGCTTGGAGACCAGTCGTTCGACCGGACCGCCGACGCCGATCGCCAGGATGCGGCCGTGGCGCCGCTCGGGCAACAACATACCGATGACGCCCGCTCCGGCCGTTACAGTGTGAAGGGAGATAACGTAACCATCCTTGCGTATCTTGCGAAGCTTCTGCATCAACTCCTTCAGGTCGACCTTCTTCTTTCGGTCTTCCTCCTCGAAATTGATGCGGCGCACGAGCTTCTCGATGGTCTCGTCCGAACGCGCGCTCAGCAGCATCCATCCGAGGCCCGAACGCGCGAGCGGCCGGATCGTCCCCGGCTTGATCGAGAACTGGATCGTGCGCGGCGAAGGTTGGACATGGATATATTGCATGTACAGGTCGCTCTGGGTTGCGATGCTGACGGTCTCTTCGGTTTCCTTGTTGAGGTGGTTCACCAGCGCCGAAATTCCACGCTCGCCAAAAAGCGCACCCTGCACCCAGTGCCCTAGCTGCACGATCCGCATCGTCGGCATGTAGGTCCGCGAATAGCGGTCGAAGTCGACATAACCGAGCACCACCATGCTCTTGAGGACCGCGGACGCGCTTGAGACGGGGTAGCCGAAGCGCAGCGCGACCTCCTTGAGACTCAAGGGCCGCTGCACTTCATCGAAATATTCCAGGATCTCGAACAGCCGCTTAGCCGTCTTGATGACCTCTTTGGACATGCTTCCTCGCTTGGCTTTTCACACAGATAGAAAAGTTTTCCCACAGACGAAAGCCATTTCGCGGATTTCCAGCGTTTGCTAGAAGGCTTGCCAACGGAGGTCACCATGGTTTCTGCCGAGCAAATGAAGTTCGAAGTGTCCGATGGCGTCGCGACGATCACGTTCGACCGGCCGGACAAGATGAACGCCTGGACGCCGGTCATGGAGAGCGAGCTGCGCCGCCTGATGGCGATTGCGACCGAGGACGACGGCGTGCGCGCGATCGTGATCACCGGCGCGGGCCGGGGCTTCTGCGCCGGCGCTGACATGGGCCGCCTCTCCGACGCGTCTTCGGGAAACGCAACCGTCGCAGCACCCGTCGTTCCCATAAGCGACGACGATCTGGCGCAGCGCTACAGCTACCTTCTCGCCGTTCCAAAACCGATCATTGCGGGCATCAATGGCGCGATCGCGGGCGTCGGTCTTTGCATCGCGCTGTATTGCGATCTCCGCTTCATGGCAGCTGGCGCAAAGCTGACCACGTCGTTTGCCCGGCGCGGCCTGATCGCAGAGCACGGCAGCGCCTGGATGTTGCGTCAGCTCATCGGACCGATGAACGCGGCGGACCTTCTTCTTTCGGGGCGCGTGGTCGAGACGGCGGAAGCCGAGCGGCTCGGCTTGGTCAGAATGCTGCCCGCGGATACTTTTCGCGAGACCGTGCAACAGACGGCCTCGGACTTCGCCAAACTCTGCTCCCCCCGCTCGATGCGGATCATCAAGCAGCAACTGACCGCGGCTCCCCGGCAAACACTGGCCGAAGCCACGCAGCTCGCGAACAGCGAAGTCGCGATCTGCCGTGGGACGGAAGACTTCAAAGAGGGCGTTGCTCATTTCGTCGAGAAGCGGGCGCCGCGCTTTACCGGCAGGTGAGAGCGAGGGCGCACGCGTCGTTCAACGAAACTGCGGTACGGGCCGAGTGCTTGCCCCCGTGATCGGGACGGCCGGGCCTGGCGCGGGCGCAATTTCGCGATGGACCGCGGCGGGCCGCTCGAAGATGACGAGAAAGCTGCGGCCTTCCTCGGTGATGCTCCAAGCCCGGTTCGCGCACCACCAGCTTGTGGCCGAAGATATCAAGATCCGGCGCACGTTCGGCGAACCGCTTCATCCGTCCGGTCCATCCCTGGCCACTCGTATAGAGGATGGCAAGGTGCTGCTTGATGACCTCGAGGCCGGCGCGTTGCCCGACATCGAGGCCGAGGGCGACCCGTGCTTGATCGGCAGGGTGCCGAGGCCGACCGGTTTCGCAGCGATGGGCCGTCCGGTATTGGGTCAAACGCATCGACTTTGCGTTGCAAACTCTCTCAATTCGGTCAGCGCGTTTATCTCTCGATTGAATTCCTTAACGTCGCCAATTCGAGGAACTTGTCTGCTTGCCGTCTCAGCTCTTCGGATGCCATCGCCGGTGTGGTCTGTACACTTGACACGACCGTGACTCTGACCCCCAAACGCTGAACCGCTTCGACGAGGGCACGAAAATCGCCGTCGCCAGAGAAAAGGAACAGTTCATCCAGTTGCGGAGCGATCTCGAGCGCGTCAATGGCGAGGTCTATACCAATGCTGCGCCTCGACCTCCTACCCTCATCCTCATGGCGCCTGATCAACTTCGTACGAACGGTGAACCGATTGACCTCGAGCCAGTCAGTGAGACGCTGAACGTCGCCGGCCGCGCTTTCTCTTATCGCCAGGTAGAAGTAAGAACGGACAATGCTCCCGGATTTTTCGAATTCCAGCAACAATCTTTTGTAGTCGATCTCGAAGCCAAGGTTTCTGGCCGTCCGATCCAGATTGGCTCCATCGATGAAGAGCGCTCTTCGTCCTGTCATGCCTCTTGCTTCCGCGGCGATCTGAGCCGCCTGCTTCTTCGCGCCAACGTGCGCAGGGTCCCTAATGATCTCCCGAAATCCGAGGCAATACTTGGAATTGGTGGAACGGCGGCGGAGACGAAAGCGTCCACTCTAGCGTAGTCGCGCCGGGTCCCCACGGGTTGCTCGCTGCCCTCCCTTTCCGGACGAAGGCATACACCATGGTTACGAAGAACGTGATCAGACCGGCGGCGGAGAGATAGGATCCGATGGAGGCAATCTGATTCATGCCGCCGAATGCGTCCGGATAGTCTGCTATTCGTCGCGGCATTCCTGACAATCCGAGAAAATGCATAGGGAAAAACGCAATGTTGACGCCGACAAACGTCAGCCAGAAGTGCAGTTTGCTGAGGGTTTCCGAAAACATGTATCCGGTCATCTTCGGAAACCAATAATACCAGCCTGCAAAAATTGCGAACAAGGCGCCAAGCGACAGGACGTAATGGAAATGCGCAACGACGTAGTAGGTGTCCTGCAGTGATCGGTCGATGCCTGGATTGGCAAGGACAACGCCGGTAACTCCTCCGATCGTGAACACGAAGATGAATCCGATTGCCCACAGCATGGGCGTCCTAAAGGTTATCGATCCACCCCACATCGTCGCTATCCAGGAAAAGATCTTAATGCCCGTCGGCACAGCGATAACCATGCTGGCCAAGGCGAAATACGCCTGCGCGCTGCTGGACATGCCGACGGTGTACATATGATGGGCCCAGACGAGGAATCCGATGACCCCAATCGCAAGCAGCGCATAGACCATCCCGAGATAGCCGAAGATCGGCTTGCGGCTGAACGTGGAAACAACATGGCTCACGATGCCAAAACCCGGCAGGATCATGATGTAGACCTCGGGATGACCGAAGAACCAGAACAAATGCTGATACAGGATCGGGTCTCCGCCGCCTTCGGGTGCAAAGAACGTCGTTCTGAAATTACGGTCGGTGAGAAGCATGGTGATGGCGCCCGCCAGTACAGGAAGAGACAGCAGCAGCAGGAAGGCCGTAATGAGGACCGACCAGACGAACAGCGGCATCTTATGCATTGTCATGCCGGGCGCTCGCATATTGAAGATCGTCGTGATGAAGTTGATCGAGCCGAGAATCGACGACGCACCCGCGAGATGCATCGACAGGATCACGAAATCGACTGCCGGTCCCGGATGACCGGCGGTCGACAACGGGGCGTAGAGCGTCCACCCGGTGCCGGCGCCGTCTGATCCAGGCGCGCCCTCGACGAACATCGAAATGATGAGCAGAAAAAACGACACCGGCAGCAACCAGAATGAAATGTTGTTCATACGCGGAAACGCCATGTCCGGCGCTCCGATCATGAGCGGCACCATCCAGTTGCCGAATCCGCCCATCATCGCAGGCATGAGCGTGAAGAAGATCATGATTAGGCCGTGGCCTGTCACGAATACGTTGTAGATATGGGGGTCCGTGAAAATCTGCAGGCCGGGAAGCTGCAATTCCATCCGAATCAAAACCGAAAAGGTTCCGCCGATAAAACCGGCACATATGGCGAGCACGAAGTACATCGTGCCGATATCCTTGTGGTTAGTCGAATAAAGATAGCGACGCCAGCCGCCTGGGTGTCCCTGCCCCCCATCGTGCGCGTCACCGACTGTCGACATGGTTGTCATCGCCAATTCCGATCAAGCTTGGAACGCTAGACCTGCTTGCCTCACGACCTTCAAAGCAAGTGGTTGCATCTATCTTCCATCAGAGCGCCCGAGCGGCAATCGATTTTAATTGCAGCTTAAATGCATGATTCTTGATCGTTGAAATTCGCGTCCTTCTTACAGGCCGACATCAGAGACGTTGCGGTCCACGCTCCATTTGGATGGCGCGATGTCACATGTGGCTCTCTGGCGATTGAAGACTTGGGCCAAAGGAGCGGGACCAGCCTCTTCGCCGGCACCGGAGCGCCATGTCCGCTTCAGACCAAGCGAGCCTTTGCGCCCGCTGCCCGCGTCATTCGCCTAAGATCGCCAGGAAGGCCTCGAGTATCTGGGAACCACCACCGGATACATCTCGCGGACCTTCCGAAATTCGCGTGCGATCTCTTCGTAGCCGACTGCGTCGAGGAAGTCGCAGATCACCGTTTCGGCGCTACCGTGCACGTTGCAGCCGTCGTTGCTCCGTTGCAGCGATTTCAGTTTAGCGATCGTGTCATGCTTGATGACAGTGTGCTCGAATTGCGGTTTGGGCAAAACCGGCATTTCAACGTACTCCCCTTTCCGGCACGGCACGAAACTGTCTTTCCACCACGCCTTCACGTCGAAATCGACGTCCCTCGATACGGTCGTTCCGTCGCAGGACGGGGTCTCAAAGCCCGAGATAAGCACGTCGGACTTCTGGATCTTCGATGAGCTGCTTGGCGGACCCGCTGCGAGCGATATGTCCGCTTTCCATGACGTAACCTCGGTCGGCAACCGACAGAGCCAGATTGACGTCCTGTTCGACCAGCAGAACTGTCACGCCCTCGCTGCGGATCGCCACCAGCGCATCGATCAACTGCTCCACAACTACGGGTGCCAATCCCAAGCTCATCTCGTCGATCATCAAGAGGATCGGAGCGGCCATCAATCCGCGGGCCATCGCGCACATTTGCTGTTCGCCTCCCGACAAGCTGCCGGCAAGCTGACGCCGGCGCTCCGCCAGGCGCGGAAATAGAGAGTACATTCTGTTCAGGTCTCGGCTTATTCCAGTCTTGTCCGCGCGTACGAACGCGCCCATCAACAGATTGTCCCGTACGCTCATGCGGTCGAAGAGCTGACGACCTTCAGGAACCTGCACGAGGCCGGCTCTAAAGGCACCGTCGGACGTCATCGGCAAGAGATCCCGGGAATTCAAGGTCATGCTGCCCTGGCAGGGAAGCACGCGCGACAGCGCGCGCAGCAGAGTGGTCTTGCCCGCCCCGTTGCTGCCGACCAGCGCCACGACCTCGGCCGCGTAGATCTTCAGGGTTACGTCCTGCAAGACCGGCATTCCGCCGTAGCCCGCACTTACTCCGCGCACGTCAAGCAGCGGGACCACTTTGGCTGCCGGGTCCGGTTTCATGCCCGCCTCTTGCCGAGATAGGCCTCGACGACCGTTTGGTTTGACAGGACGCGGCCCGGATCGCCCTCGGCGATCTTCACGCCATGATTCAGCACCAGCAGCCGATCCGACAGACTCCTGATGGCCTTGATGACGTGCTCGATAACGAGGATGCTGATCCCCTCATTGCGAACCTTGCGGATCACTTCGATCACGTCTTCAATCTCGACCTGATTGAGACCCGCCATGACCTCATCGCACAGAAGAACCTTCGGCTTCATTGCCAACGCCTTCGCCAGTTCGAGCCGCTTGCGGCCGGGCCCCCCCAATTGGTCGGCGCGCTGATCGATATTTCTGGCCAGTCCGACGAACTCCAGCTGAGCGCGGGCCTGCTCGCGGGCTTTCGCCATTTGGGCCTGTCCGCCTCCCCGTCCGAACAGTGCGCCCACGGCGACGTTGTCCAGGACCGATAAACCGGGAAAGGGACGCATGATCTGGAAGGTGCGGCCTATGCCCAGTCTCGCACGGCGATATGCAGGCAAGTGGACAATGGACCTTCCTTCGAAGAGGATGTCGCCGGAGCTGGGAGCCAGCGTTCCGCTTATCAGGCTGACCAGCGTTGATTTGCCTGCACCGTTCGGACCGATCAGGCCGAGGATCTCGCCACGCAGCAGCATGAAGCTGACGTCGTCGACGGCGACCAGCCCCTCAAAGCGCCGGGTGACGTGGCTGATTTCGAGCATCGCCGTCATAGCTGATGGCTCCGAATATTTTCGGCGAAGTAACGCCAGCCCATGCTGCGAAAGCGCCGCAGCACGTCGGCCAGGCCGCGCGGCATCACGACGACCGCAACGACAACGACAACGCCGAAGAACAGGCCCGCGAGACTGGTGATCTCGCTCGACAGAAGCTCGGAGACCGCCGAAAGCGAAAGCGCCCCGACGACGGGGCCGAAAACCGTCCCGGGTCCGCCAAATACCGCCATGATGATCATCTTGACGTTCAAGCCGATATCGAATGCGCTTTCCGGGTCGATGAACGTAACCCAGTAGGCGTGAATGCCGCCCGCCAGCGCGCTGAATACGCCCGAGATGGCAAAAGCCACGGTTTTGTAGAGGGTCGTATTGACGCCCATCACCGCCGCGCCTTCCTCATTTTCGCGGATGGCGATCAATCCAAAGCCGAAGCGGCTGCGCGTCAGCCAGTAGACGGTCAGGGTCGCGAGCACGAGCAGCAGCAGCGACAACTCGTAAAACAGCGGGTCGTTGTTGAGGGGCGGCAAGACGAGTCCGATGTTCCGCCCGGCCAGTTTCACGTTGGAGACGATCGCGGCCATGACCTGGGCGAGCGCCAGCGTCGCGATCGCGAAGTAGTGCCCCCGCAGCCGCAGCACCGGTATCCCGATGAGCACGGCAAACACGGCCGCAAGCGCCGCGCCGAACAGGAGGCCGACCCCGAAAGGCAATTGCCACTGCACCATCGCGATGGCCACGCCGTAGCTACCGAGCCCGTAAAAAACCGAATTTCCGAAGGAGGCATAGCCCGCATAGCCCCCAATGACGTTCCAGCCTTGCGCCAGAACGGCCAGAAGCAGGGCATTGATGCCAAATTGGATGAGCACGTCCGAACCAAACCACGGTACCGCTGCCAGGACGGCAATCGCGGCCAGAAGTAGCATGGTGCGTGCCGCCTTCATGCCGCTTTCCCGAGCAGACCGTTGGGGCGAACGATCAGCACCAACACCAGCACGCCGAAGCTTGCCACGTCGGAGAAGGTCGATCCGATATAGAGTGCTGTCAGGGACTCCAGGATTCCCAGGAATAAGCCGCCGACGATCACACCGAGCGGATTGTCCAATCCGCCGATGATCGAGATGGCAAAGGATTTGGCCGTCAGCGCCGCGCCGATATAGGGATTGATTTGCGACACCGTTCCGTAGAGGCCTCCGGCGGCGCCAGCCAGCGCAATCCCGATTCCAAACGTCATGGCGTAGAGGTGCCGGGGCTCGACGCCGTACAGCCGGGCCGCGACCAGATTTTGCGCGGTGGCGCGGATCGCACGTCCGAGCCGTGTGCGCAGCAAGAATAGCCACATGCTGACCGTCAGCACGATTGCAATGCCGAACGCCAGAAGACGCGACACCGGCAGTACCACCGTTCCCAAGGCGATGCTGTCGCCGACATAGGACGGGTTGATGGTGCGAAAGTCGGCTGAAAACGCCAACTGAGCCAGGTAGGTGAGCACGACCTCGATCCCGAAGGTCACCAGCAGAGTGTTGAACATCGGGGCCCTGACGATCAGGTTCAAAAGGCCTCGCTGCACGCCGTATCCCACCGCAAACATCACCACGGCAGTCAGCGGCAGCCCCAGAAAAGGGTCGATGCCGACATAGGTGTAGAGGTACCAGGACACATAGCCGCCGAGCATGATGAACGCGCCATGCGCAAGGTTGACGATATTGAGGACGCCCCAGACCAGGGCGAGACCGAGCGCCATCACGGCGTACAGACCGCCGAGGAGCATTCCGTTGACAAGAACTTGCGCGAGCAGGTCCACATCTTCCTCTTCTCAGCCGAAGGCCCGTTCGCAGTCTGCCTAGCGCACGTCCCAGGCCGGCATGGGATATTTCGGCGGCGCGATCTTGCCCTTGCCGCCGAAAATCGCGACCAAGCGGTCACCCTGAACCTGAATGACCGTCTGGGGCAGATCGATCTGGCCGTTCTCATTGAATGCAACCAAACCATAAAGGCTGTCGAACTTCACTTTCGAGAGCGCGTCGCGGACCTTCGCGGGATCCGTCGAGCCTGCCATTTCCGCGGCCTGCACAAGAGCTTCCACGTCGGCGACGCCGGAAGCGGCATGGTAATCGGGATCGTAGCCGAACTTCGCCTTGTAGGCGGCCGCGAACTGCGCGGCATCGCCAAACCAGCGGTCCTTCAGGTCTGCCGAAGGCAGCCAGGCCGTCATGCCGAAGGCGTAATCGGCATCCTTGCCCAATGCCTTGCGGAAATCCTCGCTGGGAACACCCACAGTGAAGGAATACATCTTCGGAGCGACCGCCAGGCTCTTCGCCTGTCGCACGAAATTCAGGATCTCGGTTTCATGACCGGCGACCAGGACCGCATTAATGTTCTTGCTTTTGATCCGCGACAGAAGCGAACTGAAGTCCGTGGCGTTCGTGCTGTATCGCTCGTCCATGACCAAGGTCAGACCCGCCTTCTTCAATTTTGGTCGAGTCCCCTCCGCCACCGAAACGTCGAAGGCATCGTCCGCGTACAGCAACGCGACCGATTTTGGCGCAGGATCGAGCCCCTTCAACATCTCGACCGTCGAGCCAAAATAGTTGCTGGCCGGCGCCAGCGTCCCGAAGATAAACTTGAAGCCACGCGAGAAGATCTGGTCTGACGCGCCGCCCCCCTGCACCATGGGAATTCTGTACTTTTCGGACACGGCCGAATCCGCCAGCGCGAAATTGCTCGCAAACGGCCCCAGCAGGAAATCGACCTTGTCCTGCGATACCAACTGCGTGTACTGACGCACACTCAAGTTCACATCGGACTGATTGTCGTAGAGCTTGAGCGCGAGCTTGTACGTTTCATTGCCGATCTTGACGCCGCCCGCGGCATTAACGCGATCGACCGCGAGTTGGTAAGCGTCGCGATAGTAGCGGCCGGTATTGGCGACCGGACCCGTCAGCTGTACCGACGCTCCTAAGACAATCTCCTTTGCAAGGACCTCGCCTGACGGCATTGAGACGGCTGCGGCAAACAACAGGAGAACCGACAGGCGGGAGATTCTGAACACGAAGTTCATGCTTTCCTCCTCGCCTTTGCTTGCTGCATCGGCGTGACGCTGCTCGCCGCCCGCTGGGGCTTTATGGCGATCAGAACGCTGCAGGGCGGCTGGTGTAAGATCGACTCGCCGACCGATCCGTTCAGCCACCGAGCAAGGGCCCCTTGATCGCGATGGCCCACGACAATCAACCTGGCGCCCATTTCCCGGGCACACAGCACTATCTGTTCGGCCGGCCTTCCATACCGGATCTCGCTGGTCGCGACGCATCCGGCGCGCTGAAAGCGCTTGACGCCCTCCTCGAGCACTCTCTGCATCACAAACTGCTGATTTTCGGGGATATAAGCCATCGCTTCCCCGATGAGCATGCTTTCGGCACCATCGACGACCGCCAGAAGATGAACCGTCGCACCGCACCTTGATGCCAATGTCTCGGCCTGCGCCAGCGCCTCGCGGCCATCGGGCGACCCGTCGAAAGCCAACAAGATTTTCTTGTACATGTAGGGCTTCCTCTCCGTACCTCTGTGCGCGACCAGAACACCCCGGGCCGCCAACGCATCTGGCAATCTACGGCGAGAGCGGCAGGCTCCTTCATCGACACGTTCAAGATACCCATCGAGCCTTCAGGACAGTCTCTGCCCCACTGACCATTGAAGACCCGTCGAGGCGTTTTGAAAGACCACTTTCTGAAGTTCGCGTCATCTCAGCATTCCTCTGCAGCACGCGCTCGGCGCCAACGATCTTCACGATCAACCCGCCATCAACGTATGTCTGGGATCACGTTTGACAAACGAAAAGTATGAACACTTGATATCGGTTTTGTTGCTGCGAGGTATCGCATGGCAACACCGCACAATCCGAGAGTGCTTCAAGACGTGACAGGTTGACGAAGCGACAAGAGAGTCGACACTATCCGTTTGAACGGCGACCTGCATCGAACTTGCATTAAATCGGCAACGAATTTTCGTCTGCCTCGTTCAACCACGGATGAATACAGTTCTCTCAAGCACGCAATAACGCGGCGCAGGTCCGCCCAAGGAGGTTTCGATGCCGCGAGACGTAGTACGCCCGCTTGCCCATCGTCGTGAGCTTCTCACCGGCGGCGCCGCTATCGCCGGTCTTCTGCCTCTCTCCAACAGCGCGCTCGCGGCCGTCAGTCGCTCGCGCCTCAACAAGGGGAAGACCCGGACCGGCAAGACTTCCGAGACGGCGGCCACGCTTCGCGATTGTTGGATCGGACACATTTTCTGGGTAAGAGCCGTCTCGCTCGCGACCATCGAAAAGCAAGGAGCGATCGCAAACACGGCAGAACAACAAGCCGTTGCCAACGCTCAATCCATCGCGGCGACCATCGAGCCATTCTATGGCGCAACGGCCAAGGACGCCTTCTTCAAGCTCCTTGCAAGGCACTATGGTGCCGTAAACGCCTATCTTACAGCGACGGTCGCTGGCGACGCCACCAGGCAAGGCGCGGCAACTCAGTCTCTGACTTCAAACGCAGAAGAGATTGCAGACTTTCTGAGCAAGGCAAACCCATATCTGCAGAAGGATGCAGTGAACGGCCTGCTCCAGGCCCACGGTAGTCATCACATCCAGCAGATCCAGCAAATGACCGATCACCAGTACGACGCCGAGGCTCAAACCTGGGAAGAGATGAAGAATCACATCTATCAGATCGCAGATGCCACCCCGACGCTCTGGCAAAGCAATTCGCCGACAAGTTCTCCTGACCTTCGACGCAGACAACGAGCACGGAGAAACGCTGCTCGCACACGACCCATTCTTGCCGGCACGAGGGGCAATGATATCAGAACTGGCAAAAAACACGGGCCGAGCCCCGCGAGCTCGGCCCGAACGAAACGGCGTTCAATCGGATGTGAAGCGCGACCTCGACAGCACGGACGTCATGCGCGGCCATGCGACGCTGCAATTGTGTCGCACGGAACCGAACCCTTCATGAACGGGACTGACTGCGCGATACATGCCGATCGGCACGGGCTGGCGATCTTGCCGAACTCGCTGTCGACCGGAGGACAGTCACGCAGCATGGCTCGCCGCTTGCTGAACACCAGTCGACCGAGTGGCCTTCCGACAATCCTATCAAGGCTGCTCCCAGGGGACTCAACACCGAAACCGCGTTCGGTTGTATCGACGTTTCGTCGGGCATGACGAGGACGACCTGCCTTGTCGTGCCGGTAACATTATCGCGCACGTCCACATGCGAGTTGACTGCTACGACGTTCTTTGGAAGCTCGTCATCAGGGACGATTTTCGCCCGAGATATCTCCCGTAGTACGTTCGACGCGGACGACGCCATACGGCTGTTCGTCAGCGCGGAAATGGCGATGGCGTACAGCCTGTCCCGGTCCGCCTCAGAAAGCATGACTGGGGGAAGTGCAATCGGATCGTCGGGCGTATTCATTGCGGACTCCTGGCGGGTCGAACGTTGCTATTTTCGCTCACGGCTCGCTCAACACAAGCGAAAAACATTGCGCGTCACGATCAAGAAAATTGATCTATCCTCATGAATCTGACGCTTAAGCGTCGCCTCGATGTGTTCAACGTTTCAAGCGCCGCCACCGTGAACTCCGGCGCCCGGCGAGAGTTGACGACCGACCGCCCGATCAGGTCCTTCACCAGAGGTCCCCATGGAAAACGAACTGTTGTCTGAGAAAATTCTCGATCAAATTGCCGATGCCGTCATCTACGCAGACCGATCCGGTGACATCGCGCGATGGAATCGCGCTTCGGTGGCCATGTTCGGCTTCTCCTCGGAAGAGGCGCTCGGACAACGTCTCGATCTGATCATTCCAGAGCATCTGCGCGCTCCGCACTGGCGGGGCTTCGACGCAGCTATGTCAAGCGGCGTAATGAAGCTGCAAGGTCGTCCGACTTTGACCCGAGCCCTACATAAGAGCGGACGCAAGCTTTACGTCGAGATGACCTTTGCCCTCGTGAAGGGCGACGACGACGACGTGCTTGGCTCGGTGGCCATGGCCCGCGACGTCACCGAACGCATCGAGCGAGAGCGTTCTGCAGCACGCACGACCTGACTTCGGCCGTCGTAGCCGATCGCATCTTCGCTTCACAAGGTCAGGAATGAGCGACATGCGCTTGGTGCGAGCGCACCCTCGTGCACACACAAGCCAACAAGATTCTTGATGCAAACTTGCAATACTTTTCGCTTGTAGAACTCGGTCGAATGTCCGGTACTGATGTGCGGCAGCTCCCAGACATCGATGGCCCAATGAGCCAAGGACTGCAGACCCTTCTCGTTCTCGCAGGGAAACGACATCATGCGAAAAGCCCGGTTACCCCAACAGACAAACACAGACGTCACGATCCGGCAGTTTGCGCCCTCTTCTCTCAAGGCGAAAGCGCTCGACTCCAGCTACTTTGGCTATTGGTCCAAAGAGGAGATACTGAGCTTTCTCAAGCAGCTGCTTAGTGGAGAACACATCGGCCTGACCGCATACGCGGCGATCGGTCGTGCGGCCTGCACCGATCTTGCAGACCTGGCCTTGGAGGCCGAAATGGGCCAGGGAGCGATTTGCATCCTGCTCAGAAAGGAGATTGCCGCGAGAGGTGGGACCGGCATGCTTCGCGCAAAAGCGGCGGACTCCATTCCCGGTATCGATTGCAGCCTCCGAAGCCGGATAAGATTCGCAAGCCGCAATCAGGCCATGCTGGCCGACATGATCGAGGATGCCGTCGTGGACATCTTCGATTCCAAACTGAATGCGAAGCTCATCTACTTGCTGCTGCTACACCGCAAGCAAGTCGAGCAGCTTGAACGCATAGCCGCATAGCCCGCGTGGGGCCAGCAGTCCTTTCGTGTCGCGCGACACATGCAGAAACAAAGGGAGATTGTCGTGACCGCCAGAGAGTCTTTTGCACAGCGGGAGAAGAAAGAGATCGACCGTCAACTGAATCGGGAGCTGGAGGATACATTTCCGGCAAGCGATCCCCCCAAGATTACCCGCTATTGCGCGAACTCGCATGTCGCCACGGGCGATACATGGCGGGGCGCCCGTGTGCCCAAGTTGCGACTGAAGCACCGATCAATATTGTGATGCTCAATCAAATGCCGCCGACGGCGCGCAGGACGCCGCGGCGCCGATGAAGCAATGAGGTCATGGGAGGGTATCATGGCCGGACTATGCGGGCTCAACTCTCAATACGATGCGTTCCTGTTTGCCTCGATATGCGAGACAGACCAGAACAACTTGAGCGTCTTGTCACTACTCGCACGCCATGACGTCGATCCCTGGTAGGAGGCGGCTCGCCTAACCAACCTTTCAAAGGCTCAGGCGATACAAAGCTTTGCCGCGACGATTTCACAATCGAAGAGCGAGCAATGGTCTCCGTCGGAGGCACTCGTGCTGGCTGGTCGCCTGATCGATCTATTGCCGTCGCATGGCCCTCCCTCATCGGCCGCGCCCTGGGCAGAGGATGGGATCGGTGGATTGACGGTGTGGGTGGTCGTCGGGGCGCTATTCATCTCGATCGCCGTTTCGGGAAACAACGTGCGGAATTCGACCAGTGAACCCGGCGAGCCGATCAACGTCGTCAGCAAGACCGCACCGGCGAGTACGGTCGCACGATCATCGAGTAGAATCGGAACAGATTAGATCGTCGCTCGGAATCGAACGGACCGGTCGAGAAAAGGGAGAGGCATCGATGGGAAGCAGGATTGTCGCGGAGAACATCAAGTTGAAGCGCGCATACGATATTGTTCACTCCGGTGACGGCACGCGAATTCTGGTAGACCGTCTTTGGCCCCGCGGTGTCACGAAAGTGGACGCGGCGATCGACCTGTGGGCCAAGGATATTGCGCCTAGCACCGGGCTGCGGAAGTGGTTCGGGCACAATCCCGATCGTTGGCCCGAGTTCCGCCGCCGTTACTCGGAAGAGATGCGCCGGCACCGCGAGCGGCTTGACGAGCTACGCGCCCTTGCCCAACGCGGGCGTATTACGCTCGTTTTCGCAGCGCGTGATGCTGCTCACAACGATGCCGTCGTTCTTAGGGAGTTCTTGCTCGGCCGGAGCACCTCCGGAGCGTCTTAGTCTCGCTCGCATTCAAACGCCAACCGAGCGCGATGCGAGACTTGACTATCTCCTGATTAGGAAGGTTTTCTCGCGATCTCGATGGGTCAAAGCCGAGTTCGCGCGGGGGATATTTAGAAACACCGAATCGCAGGGCCCGCGCGCCTGGATCGGTGCGTTCAGTAGTCTCCGACGATCAAGAACCGCTATGACTGCGCCGTCCTCATGGCCCAGCGCCGCCGCCGGCAGTGGGAATTCAAAGAAGCCGCTACAGTGATCCGCCGGGCGAGCCGCTTCCGAGTGGGACGCCCGTGGTGATGCGCGCGCGCCAATGCTGCCGCATAGTCACACCTTGTCACATCGGCCGGCGATTTGCTTTTCGCCGGAGCGCTGATTGTTCACCACATCGTCGGAAGCTAAAGCCTCGGCCGCGTGCTCGCATCCGGCGCCACGATCCGTTCGCACACGCTTCACAGACACGATACCGATCACATTCATCATCCTCGTTGGCGCCAGGCGCCTAGGCGGAGAGAATAGGGAAAGACCGTCAGGGCGCCAATGATCCGCGGCCGCGGAAGCGACATGGGCCGGACCGTTCTGCCCTACCTGCTTCCCCTAGCTGGAGCAGGGCGCGTGATTTTCGGCGGATCGCTCGCGGGGAATGTTTGTTCCAGCTGCCTGTCCAATTCCTCATCCAGTTCCCGCCACTCGCGCTGTTCTCGGGTCTCGATTTCTCTTGTCACGACTACTCTCTCCTATTTCGGCGGGCATCGAAGCCCGCTGACCTATTCTCCGCGACCGCGCTGATGCGCGGCTTGGGAATGGATACCTGCGGCTACCCTCTGCGAGGCAGCGTCCGATCAGCGTGCGGCGGGAAGGACCGCGAGGATGTCCACCTTGAGCGAACGCTGGGCCGCTCCTGTCACGCTGGCGACCAACGCCCGAGACTATCCGGACCGGTTGTTGGTCCCCATCACCAGCAGGTCCGACGTATGCGAGACGACGCTGCCGATCACTGCATGGGCAAGCCCTCGGTCCGCAGAGACCAGCGGCTGCTCCCGAGGTCGCGCGACACGATGCTCATCGGGTGGCGATCGACGAGTGTATCAAGGGCGAGAACGAAAGGGCGCTCGCCCGGCTTGTGCGAGCATGCCCGCCTGCCGCAAGGCACGACTCGAGCTGGTGAAGAGTTTGCCGCAACAACAATATTCATTTCAACATCCTCGGGGGCTGTAACCGCAAGACGAGGCCCTGCCTCACTGCGGAACCAGATTGGGGGCTTCGGACATCCGGGCGCGAGCAGGCGCACGCCGGTTCACGAGCGGATTTGTCGATACCCCTGCGGGGAGAATGATTGGAAACTCGATCAAACATGATTGCTCTCATGTATGCTCTAAAGACGCGATCCCAAGGCAGCTGCGGACTTTTGCCGCACAGTCAAATTGCTGCGAACTCGATTCAGGCGAGCATCATCAGTCGGCGCCAGACCAGGAAGGGTTGGTGGTGCACCGGGGTTCGACAAAAGGAAAGACTGAGGCTGCGCGCTCGGTAGCCACGTTTGAGCCTCATGGGCGTTAAGCTGCTTGCGTGCTCTCAGACTTCGCCACTACAAGCACGCTGCATGGCAGTTGAGGCAAGGTCGATCCATCTGCCGGGCCATTCAAGTAGCTGGCGAGCGCTCCTTGATCTCGGCGACCGACGATAATCAGATCCGCGCCCATCTCAACGGCGGCGAGAATTATCTGTTCTGCCGGCTTCCCATAGTTCAGCTTGCCTGTTGCCGCGCATCCGGTGCCCGCGAGCTGCCTCACAGCCTCGTCGAGCAGTGCCCGCGTTTCAACTCCCTGATCCACGAAAAAAGATGCCCCTCCTTCGACGGTGAGCATTGGCTCGGGCGAGTCAACGATCGAAACGAGATGAACTGTCGAACCGCACGCGGCTGCCACATTCTGGGCATGAACGAGTGCGTCGCGGCCATCCGGTGATCCATCAAAAGCCAGGAGAATCCTTTTGTACATCAGAGTCCTTGGTTTGAAATACGTTGAAGCTCGGAACATCGGCGGCCACGCAATGGTTCCTCGGGTGCATGGTCTGTCGGCATTTTTGCCGCTCCTGACGCGCGGACCACGTTGAGATCAACCTACACGTCGATCAACATTTGACAAACGAAAACCATCATCGGCTGATGCCGATTGGCCCAATGAAAATGGCAGGAGAATTCTTCAGTCTAACGACCATAGGCGCACGGCTTGCCGGCTGTTGCACCCAGCATTCTTATCGATGAGAACTCGCAGCATTTTTCGTTTGCAAGACTCGCACAATGGACGACAACTCAGGAGGCCCCATGGGGACGCCGAACGCGGACGATCGCAACGGATGCAATGCCTCTGCCGCTCGAACATTTCGCTAAGCATGCGATCGGCATCCCCGCGCTCACAGCGCCCCAACTGACATTGCTCCTTTTGGCAATTATTGTCTGCCTAGGCATTGCCCTGGTGTGGACCCTTTGGGAGATCGAGCACGATGCGACTCCGCGACACAATCGACATCGGTCGGATTAGGTATAGCAATTGCAACCCAGCAATGAGCTGATTGGATCAAAGTGGACGCGATGGCATCCATCGCGCCCACTTTCTCCCTTCGGCGCCCGGCTAGTCTTCGCGGCCGACCTTGAGCACGGTGAGCTCGCGCCTTTTGCCGGTTCTGGTACGGAACGAAATCGTCTGATTGACCGAAAGTCCCAGAAGTGCGGCGCCGACCGGCGTCAGCACGGACACAGTCGGCGTGCAATATCGGCATCAAGCGGATACACAAGAACTATTTCTTGAACCTTTCCGGTCTGTTCATCCCGAAATTTCACTTTACTGCCGAAACTGACGATATCGGGACGCAATTTATCTGCCGGGAGGACATGCGCCCGCTCGAGTTCCTCCCGAAGATATTCGCACACCTCGGCCATCGGCCCGCTTGCAATCGACGAGAGCGCCGATAGTCTAGCGAAATGATCAGCATCGATGGCAATTGGCGGTCTCATCTCAGCTACTTTGTCGCGCTCCATTTCCCAATCCTGAAATCTTATCGAGCTATCCAGCTCTGTGCCAACACAACCGCTCCTAAGCCGCCTGAGGGCCGTCGTCATCGGGCCCCGGAGAGTTAGTGGAAGTCCGACGGGCGCTGCGACGGGATTGTACCGGAAACAACACGGGTGCTCCCGCTGGTGCCAGGACGCTTTCGACAATCACGGAATGAAGCCCGCCCTCCAGACTGAAGAACTTCATGCGCTGCCCAACGCTCATTCCGAGAAGGGCGGCACCAAGCGGTGAGAGGACCGATAGTTCCATCAGCCCGTTTCTAAGATCGTGCGGGCACACCAGGATTTTGCTTTCGGGCTGCCGACCACCATCGACCCTGTAGGTCACCCGCTCGTTGAGACGCACAGTACCATCCGGTACCTGGTGCGTATCGAATACGACGGCCCGGCGAATCTCTGACATCAGGAATTTGCCTACCGGATGACGTTCTTTCACGGCATCATCGGCTAACCGTTCAAGCCGCGCATGGTCTTGTCGCGCTATGACGATCGAGGGCAATTGCTCGGTGGAATCGAATCGGATGTTTGACATCGCGCAATACTCCTCAGTTTTCACAAGCTAGTAGGACGCCTTCGTCCGCCTCTTGGCGTTCAGGGGGGGCTAGACATATGCTTTGCATCCTCCGGGTTAGGTCGATCAGATTGTTCGCGTGCTGCCCAGCCCATCTAGCTGATTTCGATAATACGCGTCTGAAACCTCGATCGCTTCCATTCCAGTTTTGGCGCCTGCAAGTCGGGCAAGATATGCAAATGACTGCAACGTGTTGTTACCGGCCAGTTGCACGGTTTTGCGACTATGGTCTGCAATGGTCGCAACTACATCGCTCGCGGCGTTCATGTACGATCGCCCGATCTCTCTCGCCTCTGTCATCGTTTGACTCCTTCGGTGTTAGCTCGATAGTGCGGCAAGTCGCCGGTCGCCAAATGACCGAGCTTCGTATCGCGCCGCACCCTTGCCGACAGGCTCATGTCATACGAGCGCAGCGCTTCTACGCACCTCGTGACAGAGCAGGAAAGATTATTGTAAAAATAGTTATCCCGGACAGCCATTAAGGCGATCCGGGTCACCTGCCAATTTGCAGGTGGCCCTCGACGCAATATTGTTGATCGATCGCAATGATAATCATGCCAACATACTTGGCGCGACGGTCAGCGAAATCAAGATACTCCGTTGGTCCGCGCCGTTTTGTCGTGAACTGCCCGCACGGTCGTGCGGTCAGGTTGGCCCTGTGGCAATTGCACAGCGCGGTTTGTAACTCTTCTCTGACTTTTGCCACGCTGCCGCATTGGATCTGTGTCGCTCAACCCAGCGTCTTCATTGCATTGAACTGTCAAATAAAATCGTTTGTCGTCGAGGGCGGCCGATGGGAAGGGTATGCTCTCCGGGACAAGAGTACCATGACCAACGCTGAACAGAGACGTCCTGACCGACCGTGCATAGTTCTAACGAGAATGGACCGACAAAAGCTGCTCAGGCTGCTTCAAGACTTTCCGACGAGGAGCGTCGATACCGATTGCCTTCTTCGAGAGGAGATTGATCGCGCCGATATGATTTCAGACACCACCGCATGGAGTTCGGCCGTCAGACTCGGGTGCGAGGTGAAGTTCGTCGAGATTGGAACCTCACATCTTCGTCGCGGTCGTCTCGTTCTTCCGGACGAAACCAGAACCGCTAACTGCATCTCGGTTCTAAGTCCGATTGGCACCGCCCTCCTTGGACTTGGACCTGGGCAGTCAATTCGTTGGACCGAGCGCGGTAGGGAACGAAGCCTCGCGGTACTTGAAGTGCGAGCGAGCGGAGTTTCACCACAGACCTAATCGGACCGTCGCCATTAGCGCTTCGCCAATGCTGACGCGATTGCACGTGTTCTTGCTGAACGAGTCGCCACGCTTTCCTGTCGAGCTACTTCCCGACGCCTGCAGCCTTGCGCAGCGCGACGAGTGCCGCCTCCAAAGCTGCGGCATCAACATTTGTCGCGTGTGTGGCATAAACGGGGAATGAGAAGCGAGGCGCGCCAGGAACCAGGTGAAGTGCGCCCTCGGCAAGATATGACTGAACCGCGTGCATTCGGAAGTATCCGGAACCTCCCTCCATGAGGATATAGCTCAGCGCAAGCGGACCGAGATTTGTTACAAGGCTCGGCACCGCTTCCGGAAAGCTCACCGCATGACGAAGAGCGAACTCTGAACCCCATTCGACGTGAACATATCGAGGATCATTCTCGTGATACTTTGCGAGATCGGTTGTCACCAGAACGAGTTCTTCCTCCATGACCAGATCGACCTCCAACCCTGGTCGATGTTGGGGAGCGTACATGATCGCGATATCTACAAGCCCGGCAGCAACGTGCGTAACCAGATCCTGAGGAACGTCGACGTGAACGCGAAGTGCAATGTCCGGGTGTGATCGCCTCATCGCCCTCACCCACTCGATCAAAAGCGGTCGCCATAAGCTAACTTCGCTTCCAATCGTCAAGACAGCGCTGTGTCCTTCCGGCACTGCGACTTGCTGTTTTGCGCGCTGCCACAATTGCACGAAAGTCGGCGCGAAACGAAGGAACTGTTCACCAGCCGGGGTGAGGCTCGCACCGCCCTTGTTTCTAACGAACAGCGGCCGCCCGAGCTGCTGCTCAAGGAGGCGCACACGCGCGCTGACCGTAGTCTGCGCGACATGCAAGCGGTCGGCAGCTTTGATGAAACTACCGGTTGACACGATCTCGATGAACGTTCTGGCGAGTTCGATATCCATTGTCCCATAGCATAGTTGATGCAGCAAAATGTCAAACTGAATTCGTTTTTTGCTTGTTCGTGCGATGACGGGGATCGACCTCCGGTCAGGCCGTCATTCCTCATGGCTTGCCCCGCCGACACAACGCAACGGGGAGACGACTGAGTTGGCGCGGCGGCGAATTGGCCAACGTTCCACAAGCGCGGCCCGCAGGGAAAGTTTCCGCCATCCCGATCCCAAGCAGATCAAGATCGAGTCCGACCGCATCTTCTTGCGCAAGACCGGCTGATCCCAATCGCGATTCATCGGCGGATCGCAAGATGAAGAACGCCACGTGTCGACCATCGCCGGCGCATGGTTCGTGTCGGCGCAAACGACGTTGGAGGCGATCATTCCGGCCACTCGGGATTGCGGTCGGGATCGGCATCGGAGGCCCCCAGCCGGCCGTTCTCGCCGACGGGGCAGCGTTCGACATCCCGCGGCCTGCGCCAACCGAACCGCGCCTGCTGGAAGCGCCCCTCGGACCGTCCACCGCGCCAAGAACCACGGGTGATCGTCAACGAGGACGTGAACGAGCAGATGGCGAAGGCAGATCGCCGCAGAAGCTCCGGGATCGAGCCAGACGATCGGCCGGAAGCAGAAACGTCGGTTCACGTCGAAATCTCTGCAGGTAATCGAGGTAGTTTGCGCAAACAAAGACGGTCGGTTCAGTTGTGGCGGAACGGCCCGGTTGTACTCCAGCCGTCTCATCGGGAGATGGCGAAGGGAAGCTCGATGGACGGGACGCTTCATGAAAATCAGCAAGTGGGCCGCAGCACCTCATCATCGGTTCGAACCCTCCTCCTCATCGTTACGCGAGCGACAGTCCACCGCACAACCCTGCAATCGCGTTGCATTGAAACGTCAACACAATTCGTTTGTGTGCTCTGAGCTTTCAGCGGATACATAACGCGATATGGTGACAGCGTTCGCGCGAGATCCCTCGATCGGTGGAGCAAGATTGCGATGAGCAGATCGCACAGAAGTATCGGGTTGCGGAGGCCGGCAGCAGGAATGTTGAGATTCTTCAGCCAGTCGAACCGCGATCGCTATCGCAAATTGGCAAGCGGTGCGATCAGTCACGATGAGCAACATCAGCTTTTGAACGATCTCGCGAAGGAAATGGACGAGTTTAAGCGTGAGGCGCGCTGCTGCCTATCGCCGACAGGCGAGAATGGCAGCACGGTCCGCGGCTCTCCTGACCGGACTTGACCGTCAGTAATTCTACCCCGCACCCCCCTTCATCGTGCTGCGCAGCCATCTTGCCCGGAGTACGACAAATCGTTCGGTACGTTCGCTGCGATGGCCTCGCTTGTCGTGCGGTCGACGGCTTCCCGGGCTGCTCGTTTTTGCGAGGCGGTTTTGCTCGTTGCCGATCTCAACGTCCTGATCGGGCGAAACGGCCGCGATTGCCGCTCGCGGACGCCTGCGTACCGAATGTCCAGAAGTACGGTAAGGTGGCTCTCGTCCCGTGTAAGACTGGGGCATCAAGGAGCGTGAGGGTACATTACCGGGTTCAGGACGAACTGCATGGATGGTGCCGATCATGCATTCCGCGCGCATGCTGAGGGTCGCGTCCCGATGAGGTGAACCGGCCACCTACTTTCTTGTTGCAGATTGTTGCAGCTCCATGAGCGCGGAACGTCGCATTGGTCAGCCCTGTGAATCAGATCTCAGGACTACGGTCGACTCGACGGGATGGGTTTGAATTCGTACGCTGCTCCTGCGCGGTAGACATCGCGAAAGGCCGAATCTTCGCTTTAGCTCGGACTCCTCTTGCGCACACCCTCACCCGACGTATCGGTGGAAAAGATGAACTCGATTCCTTTTCGTTCGAAGACGTCCCTTATCGCCTTGAGGGCGTCGCGCCTTCGCTTGTTCTTGACGTACAGTTCGTCTTCGCCTTCCAGCCTGGAAGTGGTGTTTTGCTTCAGCCTACCAATCGGCTTGCAAATTTGACTCATCATCGGCGTCCAATTTTGTCCCTTTTGCGCGGCGGGGTGGCTGGTAGCGCTCGTCTCGTTGGAGCTGGCCGGGATAGCGGAGGCGAGACGAGCGCGGGTGGCGTGATCGTCGTCTCGGCTTTTGAACCGCCAGCTATCGTTGCCGGTCTCGACGATGTCGCAGTGATGAGTCAACCGGTCGAGCAGCGCGGTCGTCATCTTGGCCTCGCCGAACACGGTTGGCCATTCGCCGAATGCGAGATTGGTGGTTACGATGACGGAGGCGCGCTCATAGAGCTGACGAGGTTGGAAGAGAAGCTGGCCCCGGACTGGGCGAAGAAGGGCAAGTAGCCGAGTTCATCCAGCACGATGAAGTCCATCCGGGTCAGATGCTCGGCGAGCCGACCTTGCCGTCCATTGCTGGTCTCGGTCTCGAGACCATTGCCGAGGTCGACTACGTTGAAGAAGAGGCCGCGGGCACCGGATCTGATGCAGCTTCTGGCGATGGCAATGGCCAAGTGGGGTTTGCCCGTGCCGGTGCCGCCAACCAGCACGACGTTGCGTTGTTGGGCGATGAAACCGCCGCCAGCGAGATCATTGACGAGAGTCTGATTGATCCGCGTGCCGTCGAACTGGAAGTCAGCGATGTCCTTGGCGAGCGGCAGCTTGGCAATGGGTGAGCTGGTATTTGATCGACCTGGCTTGCCTCTCGTTGATCTCGGCGTTGAGCAGGTCGCCGACAATGCGCTGAGCTTCGTGCTGGCGCTTGACTGCAGTCGCCGTGATCTCGTCGAAGGCAACCTTCGTGCCGTAGAGCTTGAGTTCGCCCATGAGGTCGAACATTTGGGTTCGTTCCATCAGATGGTCGTCCGGAGGTCGTCTTAGCGCGCACATCGGCGGTCGGTGCATGATGGAGCGTCAGTGCGGCCGGCGTCATGATGTTGGCCGGTGGGCGGGTTCACGTTGACGGGCCAGAATGTTGAGAACGACAGCGCGGCGGAATGGACGCTGTGACTGAGCACTTCGGCACAGTCCGACCGCGAAGCATTCTTCACCAAACGTTAACCATAGCATCCGGAATCCACGTCGATTGAGCGAAGCCTATTGCGGGACCGTCGGTAATATGTGACATATCACAATGTGATTTATCCCTTAGAACGAAGGAGCGACCGTGAACTTCTACCGGAAGCACATCACCAGCTCGAAGTGGCGCCACGGCGCCGCGCGACTGGGTGAACTGCAAGCGTCGGGTCATCAGTGCCGGCTCTGCCCGAAGGAGGCGACGCCGGACGATCCCCTCGAAGTCCATCACCGCACCTACGCGAACCTCGGTGATGAGCGTGCCGAGGACCTGACGGCGCTCTGCCACGAATGCCATCGCGAAGTGACGAACTTCCTGCGCGCCCGCCAGTACGCCGAGATCGAGCCCAAGCGCGCCGACGTCGTCCGGCTCCGCGATCCGCGCTGTTGGGCGTCCGCAACCGGCAAGGTGGCGTGATGAATACGGAGAGCATCAAGCTCGGCATCACCGGCACGAAGCGCCTACTGATGCACTCCGGCAGGCTCGCCGACCCGCTGGATCCGATCTCGCGGGACCTCGCGAGGCTCACCTCCAAGCGGCCGAAGACGGAAGCTGACCACCGCATGATCGCGAAGACCGAATGGTACGGCGGCCTGTGGCTGAGCGGTGGGGTGCCTTGCATCCCGTCGGAGGCGCTCATGGCGGTCTTCCGGCGGGCCGCCAAGACCGTGCGCCGGGGCCAGCTCGCCTCCGCCGGTCTCGTCGTCGAGGAGGACGCGCCGCTGATCTACGACGGTCCCCGGGACGTGGACGAACTCTGGGCCAGCGGCAAGTACGCCTTCCGCGCGGCGGTCAGGGTGGGCTCGAACAAGACCATGCGCACACGCCCCTGCTTCGATAGCTGGCGCATCGAGTTCGTCGCCCGCTTCCTTCCGACAGTGCTCGATCTGGATCAGGTGCTCGAGGTGTTCTCGATCGGCGGCGTGCTGCGCGGTCTCGGAGACTGGGTGCCCGAGAACGGCACCTTCTCAGTCGAGCGCCTGGAATAGAGGGTTTGTGGTGGGCTGTGGTCCGGTGAGTTAGGGCGTGGTCCGGTGTGGTAGGGGGGAGGCGACCGGCTAGGCGCCGGCGTCTCCCAGCATTCAAGCAAATAGGCAGAGTTCGCACGTGGAGCTTCTCCGCGGAGGGCGGAGCATTGCCTGAGAGGAGAGCGAGCATGACGAAGAAGAACACGGCGGCACGCAGCTCGCGTGCCGATCGGGAGGGCAGGCCGCAGGCGGCACCGGGCGTCACCTGGTGGCGCACGAAGCCGGCGGAAGCCTTCGACGAATCCACCGCGCAACAGCTCCGCCGGACGCTGTCGACCATCGCCATCCTGGAGGTGCCGACGTGGCGCGCCGCTGCGGGCGGCGACGGCGCGGCCGCCGTCGGCCTCGCGCTGCGGCTGGATCCGCAGCGCGTGACGATCAACGGTCTCGACCTGGTCATGACGGCGCTGGCGGCCTGCGCAGCGGAAGGCGATGCGGCCGCGTGCCTGACGATGTCGCACTGCATGCGCCGGTTCTTCCCGACCAGCAAGCGCGAAGCGCGCCTGGCGACGAGCTGGCTGGTGCGTACCTTCGCCATGGCGATCAAGCGCGCCAAGCCGCGGAAGGGAGGTGTGTCGTGAGGCTCCAGATCATGTCCGATCTGCACCTCGACCCGAGCCGCGGCGTGCCGCCCCTGGCCGACGGCGTCGACGTCGTGGCCGTGGCCGGCGACACCTGCGAAGGGTTGGTCAAGGCGATCGATGCCCTGCGCCGCGCGTTCCCCGATCCGGTTCAGGTGGTCATGGTGGCCGGCAACCACGAATACTACGGCACCGCGCTCGGGGCCGAGTTGGCGGCGGGCCGCGCCCGGGCACGTGAAATCGGCGTCCACCTGCTCGAGAACGGCGTGGCCCGGTTCGGCTCCTTGCGCGTCCTCGGTGCCACGCTCTGGACCGACTACATGCTGTTCGGCCCGACATTGCGCACCGCCGCGATGCGCGCCGCCGGCGACCAGATGCGTGACCACAAGAAGATCAAGTGGTCCAGCGACCCGTGGCGCCGGTTCAGGCCGGAGGAGGCGCTGTCGCTGCACAACGACTCCAGGCGCTTCTTCGAAGCCGAACTCGCCAACCAGCACTCCGGGCCGACGATGCTGCTGGCCCACCACGGAATGACATTCGAGGCCGTCGCCCCCCCGCACGAGCGCTCCCTGATCTCAGCGGCCTACACGTCCGAGCTGAGCTTTCTGGACCAGTTCGGCCCCGACTACGTCGTCACCGGGCACACGCACCGTCGGATGGATTTCCGGCGCGGCCGCACCCGCTTCATCAGCAACCCCCGCGGCTACGCCGACGAGGGCGTCGCGTTCGATCCCACGTTCGTCCTGGAGGTGCCCGATGCCTGATCTGCGCCAGCTCATCGCCAGAATTGCGTTCGGAAAGGTGCATCCGCCCTAGCTGCCGACTGAGACGAAAAACCCAGAGACGAGACCATGAACATGACGACGTCCATCACGACTCCGAGCTGCCATACCATCACTGTCTCCGGCGGCGGCGATCCGCCCCAAGTCGGCTCGTTGTCCAGCATGGGGCCTTTCGAGCTCGGGTATTATCGGCGCGGGTGGCGGGATTCCGTCCGCTTCCGGCTCCGTACCGAGCGGGCCGCCGCCGAAAGGGCGGTGCGGGCCGCAGCGACCGCACCGAGGGTGGGCTTCGCTTCGTTGCGCGCAGCGGCCGCGGAAGCGCAGCTCGAGGAGGATGATCGGCCCACCCCTCCCCGCAGCCTGCGTCCGGCCTACCCCGGCGCGCATGCCGTCGACCCGCTCCGCGTCGCGGCTGCGCTGAATTTCGCGCGCTTGTTCGACCAGACCCCCGGCCTGTTCCAGGCAATGCGGTCGCGCGCGCCCGTGGTGGTCGTCGACGTCCCCGACCCGCATATCATGCAGTACGTCTGCTCGGTCTGGCACCAGGCCCTGTCGATGGATCCGGACCGGCTGCTCGCGATCGACGGCGACCGGCACCGCCGGCGCGAGCAGCTCGACGCGCTCTACGTCGTCGTGAAGGAGCCGCCGAAAGGCTCCTCCAAGACCAGCATCGAGAAGGCTGCGTTCGGCGCTCTCGCTCTCGCGCTGCCATTGGTGGCGATCTCGCCGATGGCGAACACCCACTTGCCCGCGGTCCTGATCGCCGCGGCGACCGAGCGCGTCGAATTTCCGGCGCTCGACGCCTCGACCATCGCGAGCACGATCAGGATCGTGACCGGCCGCCGACTCCGAGATGAGCTCGAATCGGAACTGGTGGAGCGCGTCACCCCGACCGATCTCGCGATCGCCGTCCGCTTCGACCGCACGCCGGCGGATTGTATCCAGGAGCTGCGGCGCCAGATCGCCACCAGGACAGCGCAACCGCAGGGCGGCGATCTGCGCCTCCGCGATCTCCATGGCTTGGGCGAGGCCCGTACTTGGGCCGAATCGGCTATCGCCGACATCAAGGCCTGGAAGGCCGGCTCGATTCCCTGGTCGGCGGTGGGGTCGGCCGTCGCCCTGAATGGCCCACCCGGCTGTGGCAAGACCACCTTCGCCGGCGCCTTCGCGCGCGAGGCAGGCTTGCACATCGTGTCGGCGACGTTGGCGCAATGGCAGTCGTCCGGCGACGGGCACCTCGGCCATCTGCTGCGTGCCATGCGCAGGGACTTCGAGGAGGCGCGCGCGAAGGCGCCCTCCTGCATCTTCATCGACGAGGTCGATTCGTTCCCGGTGCGGGCCGAACTCACTCACGCTCATCGGGACTATGTCGTGGAAGTCGTGAACGCGCTTCTGGCGGAGATCGACGGAATCAAGGGACGCGAGGGCGTCGTCGTGATCGGAGCCAGCAACGACGTCCGGCGCTGCGATCCGGCGCTGCTTCGCGCCGGCCGATTGGAGAAGATCGTCAACATCGGCCTGCCCGACCTCGACGAGCTCGAACGCATGTTCCGCGTGAGGCTGAAGCACGATCTGCTGGACCAGGACATCAGGCGTCTCGCCGAGTCGGCGCTCGGCATGGTCGGCGCCGACGTCGAGCGCGTCGTCAAGGACGCCTATCGGGCGGCACGCCAGGATGGGGGGCGCCCGATCACCGTTGACGACCTGAGCAAGGTCTTGGGCGGCGCCGACGGGCGCTCCGACGAGGAGCTCTGGAGGACCTGCGCGCACGAGGCCGGCCACATCCTTACGGATGTGCTCCACTTCGGATCGAAAGACGTGTTCGCCTCCGTCACCATGGCGGGGCGGCGCGGCGGCATCAGCTTCCGGACCGACATCAGTAATTTCAAGGGCACGACTGAAGACTATCGTCGACGTCTGGAGGTCATACTCGCCGGGCGCGAAGGCGAGGAGATGCTCCTGGGCAACGTTTCGCACGGCGCCGGCGGAGAGGCCGGCTCGGACCTGGAGGCGGCGACGGCGCTGGCAGCCGCAATGATCGGATCGCTCGGTCTGACGGGCCGGTCGCGGTTGCTCTACCTCGGTTCGAAGCGCAACGCGCGAGAGTTCCTCCATTTCGCGGAGATCCGCAAGGAGGTCGCGGACGAGCTCGCGGCGGCGGCGGCAGCCAGCCGCGCGCTGCTCGAAGGCCACCGCGAGGCGCTTGAGGCGACGGCGCGCAAGCTCTACGAGAACGGGCGCATCGACGGCGCCGAAGTGGCCCACATCCTTACGGGATCTCGCGTCGCCTGCTTGCGTAACGCACCGTGAATGCCGGGACAATCGCTCTGACGAAGCCGCGGCTCAGGCCACGGCACCGTCTCCGGCATGATGGTGGCCGTCGGCGGGTCCTATGATCAAGGCGCGTCGGCCGGCCTAAGATTTCTGTGCTGGCGTTGCAATGGTAAGAAATTCGCCCCAGCCGTTCTCCTGGTGTCGTAACACGCGCGGACAATCCCTGCCGGGCCAATCGTGGTGCTGGTACACGCCGCTCTGAACGTGGATCCCAAGCCGGTAGGCCAACCACGCCGGAAGCGAGGCCGCCCGATCGTAGCAGGCCTTGACACTCCCGAGATCCATGGAGCGCATCGACACGCTGGTCGTCGACAAAGACGGGCACCCTCACCGAGTGTAAGCCGAAGGTCGTGGCGGTCGCGCCCATCGCCGGCTACTCGGAATCCGAGGTGCTGCGGCTGGCTGCGAGCGTCGAACGCTGGCTCTGATAGGGATCCACCTGGCTGCCGCGCTGGCGCACATCTTCGTTTACCGAGACCGCGTGATGCAGCGGATGTTTTCAGGGTGAGATGGAGCGACCCGCGAGGAAAGCCGCCCAGACGGCGAGTTTGAAGCCGAGCTCAGCAGATTTTCGCGTGCGGGGGACGACGAGGCGGGTCCTGTACGGCGGCTCGATCTGGACTGCGGGCCTGCCCGGAGTGTTCCGGTTTAGGAACAAATTGCCGTTCTTGTTGTTCCTTGCCGGCCTAATCGCCGGCGTTCGCAAGGAGGAAGATATGAAGCTCAGGCCGTTTGCTGCCGCAGGTCTCGTTTTAGCTTTCGTCGCTCCGGCCCTAGCGGCCAACGAATTCTACATCGCTCAGGATGTGAAGACGAAGAGGTGCACGATCATCGACAAGAAGCCGACCGATACCTCCATGACCGTCGTCAGCCCGTCTGACAACGTCTACAGGACACGCGCGGAAGCGGACACCGGCATGACGACGGTCAGGGTCTGTTCATCGTACTGATGGACCATCGTCCGGGCAGTCAGACCGGTACTGAATATCGACCGCCGGCTCCCGTGCCGCCGCCGACGCGGCTCGGGCTGATCGAGATTATCCAGACCCTGAGAAGGAACCCTCTCGAATGCTGGAGCGCCGAGTTCTTCCGTGAACCGATCGCGAAGATCAGACTGCCCTTAGCCCGGGCATTTCTGGTTCACGACCCGGCCGCGATCAAGCGCGTTCTTCTCGACAACGCGGACAATTATCGCAAGGACCCGATCCAGCGCCGCATCCTATCCTCCGGTCTCGCCGACGGCCTATTGAGCGTGGAAGGAAGCCGCTGGGAGGTGCAGCGCCGGACTTTGGCACCGCTATTCGCAAAGCGGACCGTCGCCTCCTTTAGCGAGGCGGTGCTAACCGCGGCTCACGAGCTCGCGGACAAATGGAGCCGCCTCGGTTACGGTACCGTGGTCGACGCTGCCGCCGAGATGACGTTGCTCACGCTCAAGGTCCTGGCCCTGACCATCTTCTCCGATGGGATAGGCGGAGACTTTGAAGAATTTCGCCTAGCCATGAACGCCTATTTCGGGGTCATCGGACGCATCGGCGCGCTCGATCTATTCGGCGTTCCGGAATTCGTGCCGCGCCCGGGGCGGGCGAGGCTGCGCCGGACAATGAGCTACTTCGAGCGCGTAATCGACGAGATCATCGAAGCGCGGCGTCGTCGACTTGCCTGCTCGGCCGGCAAGGACGATCCGAACGACATCCTGACACTGCTGCTCCGCGCGCTCGATCCTTCGACGGGACAGCCGATGAGCCTCGCCGAGGTGAGGTCGAACATCCTCACGTTCCTCTCCGCCGGCCATGAGACGACGGCCAATTCGCTGGCGTGGTCGATCTTTCTGCTCTCGCAGGCGCCTGCGTGGCGGACACGCGTTCGAGAGGAAGCGGTGCGCGAATTGAGCGGCCCGACGGCCGGGCTGGCCGATCGGCTCCTGGTGACGCGGGCGGTCGTGGAAGAGGCGCTGCGGCTCTATCCGCCGATCGCCGCGCTCAGCCGAATGTCCGAACGGCCGGACAATCTGGGATCTCATGAGGTCGGCGCCCGGTCCCTGATCGTTATCGCACCCTACGTGCTGCATCGGCACGAGCGCCTATGGGACCGCGGGGATATGTTTGACCCGTCGCGCTTCCTGCCACCGGCAAGAAGCGAAGTGCCTCGTTTCGCCTACCTGCCTTTCGGCGCAGGTCCCCGCACCTGCATCGGATCATCCTTTGCGCTGCAGGAGGCGACGATCGTGTTGGCGGTGCTTATGCGACGCTTCGATCTGGACCTTCTGCCGGACACCAAGGTCTGGCCGCTGCAGGGGATCACGTTAAGGCCAACGAACGCCCTACCTATGCGCCTCCGGAAGCGTCCGTGATGTAGAGTCGACGAGGAGCGCACTCCGTCGCCGCTCTGGACCGGCAGAACCGTAACCCTCGTCACGTTTGCTCATTTGCTTGCGACTTAATGAGCAAATCATCTCACGCTCGAACCCGATCCGGGAAGGCGGCCTCCACCGGAGGCTGACGGCGCTTTATTAGCTAACCGTACTCCAACGGCAGCGAATAGAAATGCGATGGTCGAATGCAGAGTGCCGAGGGCGGAAGTGACCAGCTGCTCGGCGCAATCAGGTTGCTGATCAAGCCAATCATGATAGAACGCCACTCCAGTTAATAGGAATCGACATGGCCAAAAAACCAAAGAAGACAGTCAGGCGGGAATACACCAAGGAAGACGTGAAGGAGTTGCGGGCTCATTCGAAAGCAAGAACGCCCGTGACTAGGATTTCAAAGCTGACGAAGAGGTCCGTAGGTTCCTTGCGCCAGAAAGCATTGAAGCTTGGTATCGGATTAGGCCATCAACGCTAGTAGCGCGCACTTTTCCTGTGAGACTTCGAACTGCGGCCTTCCTGAAAACAAAAGCTCGTGGATCCAGCTAACTCTCTTGAACCGCCGCAGGTGTAGCTATTGCGCTGGACCGCTTAACCCGCACCACCAACATGAGTGCGTTGATTAGGATCGAGAACATCGAGAGAAGCGCCAGCATAACCCACCAGAAGATGCTGTAACCCCTCATCCAGTTATCAAACACCGTAATGAGCAGCGTTCCTAAGCCGACCGACATGCCAATAACATTCAAAAGAAACCAGCGCATCTGAGATATTCCACTTTTGCGCGAATAGAAGTATTCAGGTCGGGGCACGTTCGGAACGTGTGGTGAGCCGATTGCGAATCAATCGGCTCACTCCTGAACAATATCAGGCATCCGGGTAACCATTCGCCCTGTTGCAAGCGCGACGATCGCGGTTGTAGGCGATCACACCGGCCGTATGACCGTAGAGCTGCGTAATTACCTGGCCGTGGCTGTAAGCCTGTTGCACGCAGGCAACATAGGGTTTGTTGCTCATCCAATCATATGGTCCTGCACTTGCAGTAGAGACCGAGCCTACGGTCGAAACGATTACGGCCGCAGCTGCGATAGCGAAGAGCCCTGTGCGAAAGCCTGTCATGTTCGTGGTCCCAAGTCAGACCGCACTATTGCGTGTCTGTGCCGTTACAATGGGAGCTCACCGAGTTCTTGTATCTTCACGACCGGCCAACTCTCCCGGTGGTCAGGATCGGGCCGGCCTATGCAGCGCCTGGCCGATAATCATTAGGGGAACGGCCAACAAGATAAAAAAGATGGACATCATAACGAGCTGGTCGTGGAAATTAGTGTTAGGCGACGTTCTCAGCAAGTTGGTGATGATGAACCCCAGCCCGGTCAAAGAGGATAGTATGCTGCTGGCTTTGGCAATCAGCCCAAGCCGACGCCATTCGATGTCCCGAGCCTTGGTTCCAGCAGCGTGAGCATCCAGCTCCGAACGCAGTGCGCGCAGCTCGGTTTCTATTTCAGACTGCATCATTTCTGTTTCTTTGCTTTCTGGTGAGCTGACTGTCCGTCAATTGTGACAGCACTCGACATCTCGGCTGTTCGGCCGATGATTCCCTCGGAGATGCTTTTGAGGTCCGGCCGCTCCGCTTGCGTGTTCGATCGGCAGGCGGAGCGGCCTTGGAGTGTGATCAGGAACCTCGCGCACCGCTCATGATCGGCCCGAACCTCTCCCAGCTTTCTCCCTTAAATCGCATCATCTGGAGCTGCTCGATCGGGGCGAAATCGTCAGGGCCTGTTTTGATGCGTGTGCCCGTAATGTAAATTCCAATCTCAAAATCGAGGTTGGCCGCCTGCTTCATTACATTCTCACGGGTCAGCGTGTCACCGCACTGACGGAGGACTTGCTCCAGGCCCTTAGCCACACCGTAGCCAAAGACAGTCGCAGAGTCGTCGAGATCACCTTCAGGGTACCACTTCGTCATGAAAGATCGCCACTCGTTCATCGATGCGTCGTTCTTCCACTCTGAATCCTTTGGGTCCTTGAGGTATGCGGTAGACAGGATGCCCTGGCTGGCATCAAAGCCCGCAGGTTTGATGACTCCGCCTATAGAACCAGAGACGTTGGTCAAGAACTGAACGGGATGCCAGCCCAGCTCGGCAACTTTCTTGATCGCCTGAGCGGCAAACTTGGGGGTTGCAATATTGACGAAGATGTCCGGGTTTGCTCCCTTGATTTGCACCACCTGAGAATCGACGGTAGGCGAGCTCGTCTCATACGCTGCCTCAACAACGATAAGCTTGCTCGCTTGGTCACCGAGGCCATCCTTCAAACCCGTGACGTAATCTTTGCCAAAGTCGTCGTTCTGATAAAGTATACCGACGGTCTTGCCCGGGTAATTCTGCAGGATGTACTTGCCGTAGATGCGAGCTTCGACCTGGTAGCTGGGCTGCCATCCCATAGTCCACGGAAAGTTCTTCGGGTCGTTCCATTTGGCTGCTCCCGTGGAGACGAAAAGTTGGGGCACCTTTTTGGAGTTCATGTACTTCTGGATTGCGGTGTTGCCAGGCGTACCCAACGGGTTGAAGATCAGCAGCACTTCATCGCTCTCTACCAGCTTGCGGGCTTGCTCGACGGTCTTTGGCGGGCTGTACGTATCATCATAGGAGACGAAGTTGATCTTGCGGCCGTTGATGCCACCTTCGGAGTTAATCTTGTTGAAGTAGGCCGCTTCGGTCTTTCCGATCGTTGCATATGCGGACGCGGGACCAGAGTACGGCATGATGTTGCCGACCTTGATTTCGGTGTCCGTCGCACCGGGATCGTATTTCTTTTGAGCACTTGCACTTGACGAGATCGCCGCGACAAGCACCGCTGTGATTGCAGTCGAATAGACAAAGTTGACGTAAGAACCACGCATCGTTGTCCTCCTTGAAGCACAAACTGTTTCAGCCATTCTGGTGAGCTGTTCAGCCGCGCATCAGTGAGTATGCATGATAAGCGTCTGCGGCAGCAACGAAACCTGCCTGCCATTTCACTTCAGCAGTCAGAAATCCAACCTTGGACGCAGCGCACAATTCCTTCCGCAGGAATTAGCGGGAGCAGGCGCGCTGCAAGTTGAGCTTGCGCAAAATTGAGCTTACGCCATCTGCCCGGCAGTCTTGCGCATCAGCCAACTTGGTGGCGGAGACGTTTCGGGAGGTGTTTTTTGTAGACTCCGCCTTTGGCTTCCTGGCGGTGACTCGGGTGTCATTAGGATCGTGCCAGTGGCGAGGAGTGAACCCCGGCGCGCTCGCCTTAGCTACTTCTTTTGGCTGAGGCTGAGCTGGTAGTCTCGGCTCGGAAGGTGGCGTGTAAGCGAGGGCAACCTGCTCCACCGTCGGCTGAATGCCTTGGAGGCTGATCAGCGATAGCCGATCAGCCTTGTTGCCGGTTACAGCAGGATAGGCAATTGAAGGTGTCGGCACCGGAGCAGACTTGGAGGTGGCCGCAGCAATAGCTCCGGCCCCACCAACACAAACTAATCCAACTACGATGACCTTGATCACAGCGATGCCCCACACCGAGGCGCCGAGCCTAGATGACATTTGGCCCGGATTAAGGCGACTTGATTTTTTGGTTAATTCTGCCGCGCAAGCAAAGCTGGCATGGTCCGGGCCAAGCGGTAACAGAGCGCAGTATCGTTATCTGGATGCGTGCCCAGGAACCAGCCCGTATGCAAGAAGGTGCGGATGCCTTTTCCTGGCGCAAAGGCTACAGCATCGATACGATTCGGCGGCGCGTTTAGCCGCTCCAACGCGTTTTTCGGTCTTCGCTGATGACGGGCCACTTTCAATTCGAGCAATGCTTTCCGGCGAGCCACTGCGATCGCCCGGGCCTGAACGCTTGTTTTCTGCCAATGAGCGCCACCGGCGCCGAGATGCAGGCCACGACCTGCCTGCCAACGTCAAGGTGAAAGTTGTCAATCACAAGCTTGGCGGATGTCATGACGCGCACCTTTCTGAATCGATCGGAACGAAATCGGCCATGTCCCTCCGGAGAGGGTCCGCTTGGTCGGGTTGAACGGCCCTTGTTCAACCGGCGTCAAACGACAGGTGCTCTCGTCCGCGAACGCGATCACCCGCAAGCCAGGAAACCTGTCGCCAACCATCGTGCCTGATTGATCTCTGATATTCAGGCGATCGACTTTACCGCACCTCTGACCGGCATTCCGTCCTGCGCGCCCTCGTTAAGGCACTTCAAAGCGGCAGCCTCGCACCCAATTTCCAAAGACTTTTGCAACGGCACTATCTCACTTACCATAGACGCGAACGCGCCTACGAAGGCATCGCCGGCTCCTGTGGTATCGATGGGGGTGATGCAGGGAGCAGGCGCGCGAAGACGGTTGCCATCGGCGGTGAAGCCGATTGCGCCTTGCGCCCCAGCGGTTACGATGCAGTTAAGGTTGCCGGCCTTGGCAAGTTCGGCGGCTGCGGCGTCGTAGTCGGGCGGCAGGGCGAAGCCGATGGCCCTGGCGGCATCCAGAGCCTCATGCTCGTTGACGAGGAGATAATCGGTCACGGAGAGAAGCTCGACCACCATCTCGCGGCTCATCAACTCCGGCACCGGTGCGAGATTCCAGATGACGGTACCGGAGGCGGATTTCGTCCTGCGTGCGGCCTCCAGCGCTTCCGCGAAAGGCACTTCCATCTGAAGCACCAGGATTGTGTCACGGCTGAATAGTGCGATGGGGAGGTCATCGGCGCTCGCGGTCATGTTGGCGCCGCTTGCCACCGTGATTGCATTCTCACCAGTCTGATCGACCGTGATGAAGGCACAGCCGGTCGGCTGGTCCGATCTGACGACGAGATCCGAATCGACGCCGTTTGCTCGGAGATTCTCTACCGCTCTGTCGCCGAATTCGTCGCGTCCGACACGGCCCGCCATTCGGACGCGTCCTGGCCTGGCAATGCGCGCGGCAGCCACGGCTTGATTGGCGCCCTTGCCGCCGAAATGGGTCCGATAAGAGGGCGCGAGCACGGTGCGGCCGGGGCCCGGAATGACCGGGACATGGGCGACCAGATCGATGTTAAGCGATCCGAACTCTAGGATCATGGCGGAGAAACCGTCACCCTTGCTCGTCCATGACTCGCAGTTTCTCGACGCGGCGGCGGAAATCCTCGTCGGTGGAGAACTCGGCGGAGAGATAGGACGAGACGAGATCGACGGCAAGCCACGCGCCGACGATCTGCGCGCCGATGCACATCACGTTGACGTCGTCATGCTCAACGCTCTGATGGGCTGAATGGATGTCATGGCAGACCGCGGCCCGAATGCCCTTCATCTTGTTGGCGGCAATCGAGGCGCCGACGCCGGTGCCGCAGACCATGATGCCACGCGCGGCTTCGCCCGAGGTCACCTTCCGAGCCACGGCGCGGGCGATGTCGGGGAAATCCACCGGCTTGTCGTCATAGGAGCCGACGTCGACGACGTCATGCCCGAGGCTGCGGATGTGGTCGATGACGGTTTGCTTGAGCGGCCAGCCGGCGTGGTCGGATCCGATGACGAGACGCATGTGATGCCCTTCTTGATTTTGCATGGGTCGTGGCAGCCGCGTGCGGCTGCCACGATTGTTTCCGGTCTTAGCTACGCATATCCGGCGGCAGCTCGACACCGTGGAATTTTTTGTAGATCGCATTGAGCTTGCCGTTCTTGACGTTCTCGGTGATCCAGGCGTTGAGCTTGTCCATCAGGCGCGGCTCACCCTTCTTCAGTCCGATGGCGAGGTCGAAGGTCGCCAACGGTATCCGTGACTCGAACACGCGCGAGGGGTTCTTCACGCCGATCTGGTTGATGATGGTCGCGGACGAGGCGACGCAGTCGACCTGACCGGACACGGCCGCCGTCACCATGGTGGCGTCATCATCGTAACGGGATATCTTGAGGTCCTTGTCCTTCATGTTGGATAGGGTCGTGTCCTGCGTGGTACCGCGCGAGACGCCGATCGACTTGTCCTTGAGGTCGGGCCAGTCCTTGACCGTCGACGATTTGAGGCAGCCAACGTCGGATTGCAATGTCGCATAACGCTTGGTGAAATCGATCACCTTGGCGCGATCCGGCGTCACCGAGAGCGTCGAAATGATGATGTCGGCCTTGCCGGTCAGGACGTTCGGGATACGGGTTGCCCCCGTGGTCTGGATGAACTCGAGCTCGAGTCCCCAGTCCTTGGCGAGCAGCTGCGCGACTTCGACGTCGGAGCCGGTCGGCTTCATGCTCGAGTCCATCATGCCCGAAGGCGGGATGGCGAGGTCGGTCGAGATGCGGATCTTCTTGGCCTGCGTGATATCGTCGAGCAAGTCGGCCGATGCCGGCGTCGCCGCCATCATGACGAGGCCACACAGCGCGGCGGCAGCTCCCAGCAATGTCTTGTTGGTCATTCCTAGTTCCTCCCTGTTATGATTTTAAGTTTCCCGTGCCCACGAATTGCGTGAGTTCGGGTGTCGTCGGCGACGTCAGGATCGAGGCAGGTCCGGTTTCGTGAACCTTGCCGCGATGCATGAAGACGATCCGGTCGGCGATGCCTTTGGCAAAGCCCATCTCGTGGGTGACCATCACCATGGTCATGCCATCAGCCGCCAGCTGCTCGATTACCTTCAGCACTTCGCCGGTGAGCTCCGGATCGAGCGCGGACGTGACCTCGTCGAACAGCATCACTTTCGGCTGCATGGCGAGCGAGCGGGCGATTGCGGCGCGCTGCTGCTGGCCCCCGGAAAGCTGCTCCGGGTAGGCGTGAAGCTTCTCCTCGAGCCCGACCTGCGCCAGCACTTTTCGCGCAAGGTCTTTGGCCTGCGACGCTGTCATGCCCTTCACGGCACAGGGCGCCAGCGTGATGTTCTGCTCGATCGTGAGATGCGGAAACAAATTGTAGCTCTGGAACACGATGCCGACGTCCTGGCGCAGCGCGCGCAGGTCGACGTCGGGACGGTCAACCCGATGTCCGCAGACGACGATCTCGCCGCCGTCGACTTTCTCGAAGCGGTCGATGCAGCGCAGCGCCGTGCTCTTGCCGGAGCCGGAGCGGCCGATCAGCGCCAGCACCTCGCCGCGCTCGACGGCAAAACTGACACCATCGAGCACCCGCAGCGAGCCAAAGCTCTTCTGCACGTCGCGGAGCAACACAATCGGTTCGGAGGCGGAGGCGTTCTGCTGCATGTTCAGGCCGGTGCAAGGTGAAACTTGCCACGCCCCATGCGACGTTCCAGCTTCTGGCTGAACAACGACAGGGGATAGCACATGGTGAAATAGGCGACGGCGATGATGGCGTAGATGACGAAAGGCTCAAAAAGCGAGTTGTTGACGATCTGGCCCGAGCGCATCAGCTCGACAAAGCCGACGACGGAAGCGAGCGAGGTGTTCTTGATGATCTGCACCATGAAGCCGACGGTGGGCGGCGTCGCGATGCGGATCGCCTGCGGCAGGATCACCTTCATCATGCGCTGAGTCCGGCTCAGCGCCAGGCCTTCGGCAGCCTCCCATTGCGGCTTCGGCACGGACTCAATGCAGCCACGCCAGATCTCGCCGAGATAAGCGGCGACATAGAGTGTCAGCGAGGCGCCGGCGGCCGTGAGCGAGGAGACCTTGAGGCCGATTGCGGCGAGGCCGAAGTAGCCCAGGAAAAGGATGACCAGCAGCGGTGTGCCCTGGATGAGCTGGACATAGACGCCGCTGGCGATCCGCACCGATTTGAGCGGCGAGATGCGTGCCAGCGCAATCACGAAGCCCACGATGCTGCCGCCGATCAGCGCGATCACGGATAGACCAATGGTCCACAGCGCGCCCTGGCCGAGGAACATCAAATGGTTAATGTTGAGATGTCCGCCCATGGTCATATCACAACGGTGTGCCGAGCCGGCGACGGCGCGGGAACAGCACGAGGCCGAGGCCCCAGAAGCCCGCTCGCATCACCAGCGACAGGATGATGTAGAGCACGGCGACGATGATGTAGGTCTCGAATGCGCGATAGGTGTCCGATTGGATGTAGTTGGCGACGGCGGTGAGCTCTTCGGCCGAGATCTGCGAGCAGACCGAAGAGGCCAGCATCAACAGCACGAACTGGCTGGTCAGCGCCGGATAGACCTTCTCGATCGCCGGCAGCAGGATGATGTGCCAGTAGATCTGGAGGCGTGACAGCGCCAGCCCTTCGGCGGCCTCGATTTGTCCGCGTGGAATCGCCTCGAATCCGGCGCGCATGATCTCGGCGGTATAGGCGCCGACATTGATGGTCAGCGCGGCTACCGCCACGGTAAAGGCCGAGAGTTTCAGTCCCAGGCTGGCGAGGCCGAAATAGACCAGGAAGATCTGCACCAGCAGGGGCGTGTTGCGGATCGATTCGACGTAGACCTTGCAGGCGCCGGCGATCAGCGCGCTGTGCGAGCCGCGGCCGACGGCTGCAAGCGTGCCGAACAGGGCGCCGAGCACGGTCGCGAAAACCGCCAACTCCAGCGTCAGCGCGGCGCCGGCGAGAAAGCTCGGCCAACGCTCCAGCACTGCGGGGAAGTCGAGTTGCACGCTCATTGTGTCAGGTTCAGCCGGTGGTCTGGTTGGTCATGCGGTCATAGACGCGGAATAGCGCCTGGTTGCCGTTGTTGCCTTCGCCATGCGCGCGCGCGTCCACATATTGGCTGGTGACGAGCGCCGTGCCCGGCAGCGGCACGCTCAGCGCCTGCGCGTGCTCCTGCACCAGCCGAAGGTCCTTGAGCTGCAGATCGATCCGGAAGCCGGCGGAAACGTCACCCGCGATCATCGCGGGGCCAAGCTTGTCGAGCATCCAGGAGGCTGCGGAGCCTCCGAGCAGCACCCGGCGCAGCAAATTAAGATCGAGGCCGGAAGCGCGCCCGAGCGCGAGGGCCTCGCAGATGGCCTGGATGTTGATGCCGCAGATCAGCTGATTGCAGAGTTTGACGGTCTGCCCGGCGCCGGACGCGCCGACATGCGTGATGGTGGTGCCCATCGCGCGGAAGATCGGCTCGGCCTGCGCGAAGGCTTTCGCATCGCCGCCGGCCATGATCGAGAGGGCGGCGTTCTTGGCGCCCACCGGGCCACCCGAGACCGGCGCGTCGATGAAGCTGACGCCAATTTGTTGCAGGTCGGCATGGATGCGGCGGACCGCGACCGGCGAGATCGTGCTCATGTCGACGATCAGCTTGCCGGGTGGCGGCGACTTCAGCAGCCCGTGCTCGCCGTAAACAGTCGCCTCGACATGGGGCGTGTCGGGCAGCATGGTGACGACGATGTCGGCGCCTTGCGCAGCATCGGCCGGGTTCTTGGCCCGGGTCGCGCCTTCCTTGACGATATCGGCTACGGCGACCTCGTTGAGATCGAACGCGTGCACCGCGTGCCCCGCCTTCAGAAGGTTGCGCACCATCTCGAGGCCCATCGTCCCGATGCCGATGAAGCCGACGCTGCCCTTATCGTTCCGTCCCATGTCATTCGTCCGTTTCTTGGTTAGTCCGCGATCAGCGTGAGGCGCTGGTCTTGTCGATGTCGCCGACGACGGCCCTCCTGCGGTATTCGTCGCCAATGGCAAAATGCTTGCGCAGCGTCGCATCCGCTCGCTCAGGGTCGCGCGCGATGATCGCGTCGAAGATGCGCCGGTGGTCGTCGATGAGGTACGTCTTCATCGACGGGAAGGCCTGCACCTGCATGCGGCGGCTGCGATGCGAATGCGTCAGCAGACCCGCCAGCGACCCGTGCAGTACGGTCAACGTCTCCGAATGCGCGGCCACGACGATGGTACGATGGAATTCGAAGTCGGCCATGCCGCCGGCGTCGGGCTCGTCGATGGTGTCCCCAATTTTCGCCAATGCACGCTGCAGCCGTTCGAAATCGGCAATGTTGGCGCGCTCGCAGGCGAGGCGGATCGCCTGGCATTCGATGGCGACGCGCGCCTGCATGACGTCGTCAAGCATGTCCGCCTGGTGAGCGAGGGCGAAGGTGAAGAAGTCGTTCAGTACCGAAACGTCCGGCCGGGTCACCACAGTACCGATGCGGTCGCGGATCTCGACGATGCCCAGCACCATCAGGGCACGCAGCGCCTCGCGGACAATCGGCCGGCTAACGCCGAGCAGGGCGGCGAGTTCGCGTTCCGAGACCAGGCGGTCGCCCGGCCTGAGCGAGCCCGCGAGCAGGCGTTCGCGCAGGAAGGCAAACACCTTCTCAAACCCTTTTTCGCCTTCCGACGCGCGCTTGAGCTCCATCCCGATCTCGTTTGGTCTGATCTTGGTCAGACCAGTATGACGACAGGCTCACCTCGTCAACTTTTTTGATGTGGGGCCATTATCCGTGGGATTCCGGTTTAGCTGGCGCCGTATAGCGCGCGGCCCCCGATCAGGCCTGCGTCTTGGAAACAGCGCCTCCTTGCGACTGTGCTGGACGGCTGAGACCGGGGAGCGTTCATCCAAACTCTTTCGATGGCCGTTGCTCCGCGGCATCGAGGCAAGGCCACGTGACAGCGGCGGGCCGCGTCGCCCGTAACCTCGATGGCAGCGTCTTTCCACTGAAAGGACGTCCGCCGGAAAGCCCCTCCATACAAGTGCAGGTGCTGAACGTGCTCAGGGCCGGCGGAGCGGTCGCGCCTATCGACAGGGTGCGGATTCCGACGAAGTCGCCCAGGCGTACCGATATGAAGTCGCCCGTGGATTCCGAGACGATGTCGCCCACCTTTCCGATTTGATCTCGCCCAGCGGCGAG
>NZ_JBHTFN010000047.1:0-2333 GCF_042666195.1 Bradyrhizobium sp. GCM10028915 | reverse complement strand
GCGGATCCCCGTCGCCCGGCCTATGCGCTTGGCCGATAGGCAGGTCACGGACGCATCGCTTTCCCTCGGATCGCTTCTCGCTGAAGCCTGGAATGCGCACTGGGGCTGGTCGCGCCATTGGGGTGCGCGGGAGCCAAAGGTCGCGTAGGAGAAGATTTTACGACTGTCCGCAGATCTTCGCGGAGGTCAGAAAAGCCGGCGGCGAGCCCATCAATCTCGTGAACCTGAGCTTTGGCGAGCGAACGAAGCTGCCACACGGCAAGGCGGCGCCCATGCCCTCAAGAACAATGAACCCGCCACGATCGAGGTCGGTGGCACGAAACGCGCCTATGCCGCAGGCATCTCCAGGAGCGCCGTCCGCTAAGCGGGTGCCAGTCTGGAAAACCGTTCGATGCATCCGCCTCTGCTCTGCTTCGCGCCACCTCAGTCCGATACGAACGAGGCCCTCGCGGCCTTCACGGATCCGGAGATGAATCGATGCACCTCTTGGACCCGGCGTGTCTCGTGCGTATCGGGATGAGAGGTAATCCAATAGTTGCGCACGAACCGGACCTCGGGCAGCAAGCGCTTCAGCTCCGGATACCGTTGCGCTCTCAACCCGCTGGGTTATCCCGGCTTGATGGTCAAAAGCTGCACCAAAGGGGCGGTATATGCACAAATGCATCATCTCCCTGGATCTAAAGCTCAAAGTATCCTCAGGAATGAATGCTAGAATGAAGCGCGCACTCGGTTCGCTCGGAAAGAGCCGCTTATTCTAGGAACCGTAGCGACTGTGCGCTTCATCTCGTATTGACGTGGTGGCCAAAGAGCCACCGACTGGGAGCTACGAAGACGATGACCGCCCAAATCAACCCCTCAAGTCAACTCGATCACCTCCCGCTGTTTCTCTCTAAGCAGCATCCCGAGTTCATAAAGGTGTTTGAGGCAGTGAACAATCTGCCGATCGACGACACACATTGTCACATCATGACCGAACGAGATGCCGTAACAACTCCGCAGCGCTATGTGGAGCGCATATCTTTTGGCGCTTATGGTACCGCATATTACTTTCCAGAGGGCGTGTATGATCGTTGGCTAAATGGTGACGAGAAAACGAGGCACGACCTCAACAAGGCATTTGATATCCAGAGCAAGGTCGCTGGCATCACTCGTGATATCGCAGAAAGCGTATTCATGAAGTTTCTTGTTAAGGAGCTCTCGCAGTTTTTGAGCTGTGAGCCAAGACTCGAGGCGGTCATAGAAGCAAGGAATGAACGCGGAAAGAATTACTGGGCTTACGTAAATAGCCTGCTCCGGGATGTGAACTACGAGAACATTATGCTGGATACGGGATTTGCTGAAGGTTGTGGGGCGGTCGAGATATCGCGGTTTGAAGAAGCCATACTGCCCTGCCGCTCCAACCGTCTCGCCAGAATAGAGATGATCCAAAGAGAGCTCTTTCCTCTCGACATTTCATTCGAGGAGTACGAGCAGCGCTTCGTAACAAGGATGCACGAAATGCTCGATGGAGGAGGAGAGGGAAATTATGGAAAAAAATCCTATGGAATGAAGTCCTATCTTCTCCCATTTATAGGCTTGATCAGGCCACTTTATGATCGTGAAGTGGCTCGGGAATCCTGGAAAACTCTTAGGGAGTCCTTTCACAAGATTCCCCCCAGAGATCGAGAGGCCGTTTACAACATCTCGAAAGATCTCCGCCGCTACAATTTCACAATCGCACTAGAAGAGTGCCTAAAGCGCGACATTCCAATGCAGATTCATACCGGAGATGGAGAAGCTCCTTCTGTGATACTTCGCAATCAAGATCCCTTTTTTCTTGAGGAGGTGTGCCGCTTCGACCGAGATGACGTAATGCGTATGCCTAAAATAATTCCTCTACATGCAGGTTATCCGTCAGTAGGAAAGGCCGCTTGGCTTAGTCATTTGTACCCAAACTGCTATTTTGAATTGTCGGTCATGACACCATTTGTGCATCAGAGTCTGTTCCAGAGATACATGCAAGTTATGGAGGTCGTTCCTCTCTCCAAAATAATGTACGCAAGTGACGCCTGTCAGATTCCTGAGCTCTATTGGCTTGCTGGTCGCTGGGGCAAGCGATACTTGGCACAGGCTCTCACTGAACACGTTGTGGGAGGAAGCCTTAGCTTTGATGAGGCAATTGAGGGCGCCAGAATGATATTATATAAAAATAACAGATCGCTTTATAAGCTGGATTGAACGAAGGGCTATTGTCTCGCGGCGATCAGGATGGAAGAGCGCGTCAATGAAGGTGAGAGAGTTTCGCCGGGCTCGTGACGAAGGGAGGGCGTAGCCCGACCGGAGTTACGAGCCCG
>NZ_JBHTFN010000046.1:28439-82560 GCF_042666195.1 Bradyrhizobium sp. GCM10028915 | reverse complement strand
CCCGGACCTTCAGCGGCACACCGGCGTCTGGCGATGTCGGTACGCTCAGCGTAAAGGCAACCGCAACCGATCTCGGCAGTCTCGCCGCCAGCGAAACGTTCAATGTTGCGGTGAGCACCGCGCCCTCGACGGTCAGCTTGTTCTCGAGTTTCGATACGCCATCAGTGCTATCAACGTCCGACACATCGCAAGTCAATCTTGGCGTACGTTTTACGTCCTCGGCGGCCGGAACCATCTCCGCAATCAAGTACTACAAGAGTGCGAATGACACCGGTACTCACGCCGGCTCGCTGTGGAGTAGCACAGGCACGCTCCTGGCGACCGCAACCTTCTCCAACGAGACCAGCAGCGGTTGGCAAACCGTGACGTTCAGCAGCCCAGTATCGATCGCGGCCGGCACCACCTACGTCGCGAGCTTCCACAGCAACGGCCATTATGCCGATACGCCTGACTACTTCGCCACTGCCCACGCGAATGGCCCGCTCACGGCTCCCGCGAGCAACAATGGTGTCTACACCTATGGAACAGGGAATCTGTTTCCGACCAGCACGTTCGCCGCCACCAATTACTGGGTCGACGTCGTGTTCAACAATTCGAGCGGCGGCACGAACCAGCCCCCAATCGCCAACAACGACAGCGGCTTCAATGCGACTGAGAACGTACCGCTCAGCATTTCCGGGTCGGCACTTCTAGCAAACGATACCGATCCAAACGGGGACGCTCTAACGATCACGGGCGTCAGTGCAGCCGTCAACGGTACCGTCGGTTTCAGTTCTCAGAATAATACGGTGACGTTCACTCCAGCCAACGGATACAACGGACCGGCTTCGTTCAATTACGCTATCTCGGATGGTCGGGGCGGTATGGCAAGCGCGAGTGTGGATGTGACCGTCCATGCGCCGTCTGCGAGCACTGTGAGTCTGTTCAGCGCGAATCCAACGCCCAGCGTGGTTACAGTGAATGATCCAAATTCGGTGGAACTGGGCATGAAGTTCCAAGCGTCCAGCTCGGGCGATATCACAGGCCTGCGTTTCTACAAAGGGCCGTCGAACACGGGCACTCACGTCGCTGACCTCTGGAGCAGCACGGGGAGCTTACTGGCGACCGCCACCTTTACGAACGAGACGGCAAACGGTTGGCAGCAGGTCAATTTCGCGACGCCAGTCACGATCACGGCGGGAACGACCTATGTCGCCTCTTACCACACGGCGGGAAACTACTCGGCCGATCCAAGTCTGTTTGCCAGTTCGGTAACTAACGGACCATTAACCGCCCCGTCATCCGCGTCCAGCGGGGGCAACGGCGTCTATGCGTACGGATCCGGAAGCCTCTTCCCGACCAACACCTTCAACGCGACCAGCTACGCGGTTGACGTCCTCTTCAGGCCGCAGCTCGCAGCATAGGGAGAATCGGAATGCATACGGAGCTCTATACCGACGGGATTGACGAGGTCACAATTGGCGGGGCGATCGTGCGGGTGGACTTGGTCAGTCTCTCGCCCACGGAACGTGACGCCAACAATGCGCCAAAGAAGGTGTTTCGCCAGAGATTAATCTTTTCGGCGGAATCCTTCGCGAACTCTGTCGAGGTGATGCAAAACGCGCTTCAGGGTCTGGTGGACGCCGGCGTCGTCCAGCGCAATCGGCCAAGGCCGCCGACTACACCGCCACAGGCAACCGCACCACTTGAATCTTCGTCATCGGCCTCGGACAGCTCCAGATCTCCAAATGTCTCAACCAACTTCCGTTGAAATTGAGCGGTGTGAACCAGCACCGCTCTCGTCTGAGGACGAGCCGCGTTGGGCCGCTCAAACCGCCCTTGAATGCCTGTCGAGGGTCGCCGCCCATCACGGTATCCATCTACCGTCGGATCGTTTACGTCACGCTTATGCCGTCGATGATGCCGGCATCTCGACCGACCTCCTGCTGCGCATGGCGCATGAGGCCGGCCTTCGCGCTCGGGAAACGCAGCTCGATTGGAAGGCGCTATGTCGGCTCGGCGAAGCCTATCCGGCTCTTGTTCAGCTCTCGAACCAGAACTGGGTCCTTATTGTCGGCGCCGGGCCGGAACGCGATGCTGTAACTGTCTTCGATCCCTTGGCTGAGCGGAGGGACGAGCCGCTACTTGTCGATGCTGAACGGTTTTGTGCCCGATGGCTCGGAAGGGTTATCCTGTTCAAGCGCGAGAGTCGTTCAACACAGGGCCAGAGGGCCTTTGGATTGCGCTGGTTCGTACCCGAAATGCTCCGGGAATGGCGATTGTTCTCTGACGTCGCGATCGCCGCCGTCTTCCTGTATGCGCTCGGCCTCGCGCTTCCGATCTTCTTTCAACTCGTGATCGACAAAGTTCTTGTGCACGAGAGTCTCACGACGCTCTACGTACTCTCGGCTGGCGCGATCATAGCGCTCTCCTTCGATGCCATATTCAGCTTCTTGCGTCGTTACCTGTTGCTGTATGCCACGAACAAGATCGACATCCGGGTTGCGACCAAAACGTTCCGGCATCTTTTGGGGCTTCCCGTAACCTTCTTCGAGCGTATCTCGGCCGGCGTCCTGGTGAAGCACATGCAGCAGGCCGGGCGGATTCGCGAGTTTCTGACCGGTCGGCTGTTCCTGACCGCCTTGGACGCGCTTTCGCTATTCGTCTTCCTGCCTGTCCTCGCGCTCTACAGCGTCAAGCTGACATGCGTCGTCCTGGCCTTTACCGCCATCAGCGGCAGCGTGGTTGTGATTTTGATGGGACCGTTCCGACGACGGCTCTACCAGCTCTACCAAGCCGAAGCTGGCCGCCAGGCTCTTCTGGTCGAGACGGTGCATGGGATGCGCACGGTGAAGTCATTGGCCATGGAGCCCAACCAGAACAGGGCGTGGGACGATCGCTGCGCGCAATCGGTATCGATGCGGTTTGGGGTTGAAAAGATCTCGGCGGGCGCCCAGGCGCTGACCGGGTTTCTCGAGAAGATGATGACGCTCGGCATCGTGGCCCTGGGCGCGCTGGACGTCTTCGCTGGCGAGATGACGATCGGCGCGCTGGTCGCCTTCAACATGCTGGCGGGACGGGTTTCGGGGCCGCTGGTCCAGATGGTGACGATGGTTCACGAATATCAGGAGGTCGCGCTGGCGGTTAAAATGCTGGGCGAGGTTATGAATAAGGAGCTGGAACGGGACGGTCAACGCGAGGGGCTGCGTCCCGATTTCGCCGGCCAGATCGAGTTTGAAAACGTCACCTTCCGCTATGGCGAGGGTACGCCGGCGCTGGACGACGTGTCGTTTTCAATCGCTCCCGGTTCGGTCTTTGGGATTGTCGGTCGGAGCGGCTCAGGCAAGACGACGCTGACGCGACTGATCGCGGGAATGTATCCGGTGCAGCAGGGACTACTACGGATCGACGGCCATGATTCGCGCGAGATTGATCTTACCCACCTGCGGCGGAATCTCGGGGTCGTGCTCCAGGACAATTTCCTGTTCCGGGGCACCGTGCGCGAAAACATCGCTTGCGTGAAGCGTGACGCGACGTTCGAAGAAGTTGTCAGGGCGGCCCAGCTCGCCGGCGCCGACGAGTTCATAGAGCGGCTGCCGAGGGGATTCGATACCATGCTCGAGGAGCAGGCATCGAACCTGTCGGGCGGGCAAAAGCAGCGGCTTGCGATCGCCCGCGCCTTGATCGTCAACCCGCGCATTCTGATCCTCGATGAAGCGACCAGCGCGCTGGACTCCGAGAGCGAAGCGATCATCCGGCGCAATCTGCGGCGTATCGCCGAAGGACGGACCGTCATCATTGTATCGCATCGGCTTTCGATGCTGTCGGATGCGAGCCAGATTTTGGTCATCGACCGTGGACGAATCGTCGATGTGGATCGTCACGACGGGCTGCTGGCGAAGTGTACGATCTACAGACATCTCTGGAATCAGCAGACGAGACAGGTCGCATGACCGGTGCCGAGAAAAGCAGGGCGGAGGGGAGCTCCGGCAGATCGGGGCCTTCGACCGTTTCGCGGAAGCGGCGAGGGCTGTCGAGGCCCGCGTCGACGGCATCTCGCGTAGTTGCGGAATTTCAGTCCGACGCCGCCGAGATCGAGCGGGGAACGCCACCGCGCGGAGGACGGATCACGCTCTATTGTGTCGTCGCCCTGATCGCGACCGCGATCGCGTTCGCGTGCGTGTCGCGTGTCGACATGATTGTGACGGCACAGGGCAAACTGATCACCACACGTCCCAACCTGGTCGTCCAGCCGCTGGAAACATCGGTCATTCGGGAAATTCGCGTTAAGGCCGGCGATCCGGTTAATCGCGGCGACGTCCTTGCGATCCTCGATCCGACATTTTCTCAGGCCGACCTTGATCAACTGCGCAGCCGCCTGGCGGGTTTCGACGCCTCCATCGACCGGGTCCGGGCGGAATTGGACGGCGTTGAGTACGTCCTCGAGGAGCCCGCGAATGCCGATCAGGCGCTGCAGCGAAAGGTATTTCTCCAGAGAAGGACGGCTTACGATCTTCAGATCCAGAACTACGACGCGCAGATTGCGTCCGCTCAGGCCAATCTGAAGACGGCCCAGGATGAGGAATTCGTTCTGACCCAGCGGCTGGACACCATGCAGTCCATTGAGGCCATGCGAAATGTGTTGATGGCCAAGGAGGTCGGTTCAAGACTGAACTTCCTGCTGTCCCGGGACGCGCGGCTGGAGGTTGAAAGCAATCTGGCGCGTGTTCGTGGCGCAATTGTCGACAACATGCATCGTTTGGACAAGGCCCGTGCAGACCAAAAGGTCTTCGCTGCAGAGTTTCGCCGTACTGCCTATCAGGAGCTCGTGGAGACGTTGCCCAAGCGTAACAGCGCCGCGGAGGAGCTCAAGAAGACGGAGCTTCGCCGGCAATTGATCGTGCTGCACGCACCGGCTGATGCGGTGGTACTTGAAATTGCCAATCGGACGGTGGGTTCGGTAATTCGCGAGGCCGAGACATTTTTTGTATTGGTCCCTCGCGACGAGACGCTCCGGGCGGAGGTCAACGTCGAAGGCAGGGATATCGGACAGCTGACGGTCGGGCAGGCCGTACGAATCAAGTTTGAAGCATTTCCGTTCCAGAAGTACGGCACGGCAACTGGTGCGATTGGGGTCATCAGCCAGGACTCATTCTCGCCAGACTCGAAGGCCGAAGGTGCGCGCCGCCCGTCAGCTCCCTTTTATCGCGTACTGATCGATTTGCGCGACATGCATCTTCGGCTGCCGCCGGAACGCGTTCAGTTCATGCCAGGCATGGCGGTCACCGCCGAAATAAAGCTCGGAAAGCGGACGGTGATTTCCTATTTCCTTTATCCGCTGCTTCGCGGGTTGGACGAAAGCATCCGCGAGTACTGACCCTCGAATTCTCCATGAAGCAGTCCAAATTTACTACGATCGATCCGACGTTTTCGCAGGCGGATCTTGATCAGTTTGGTTCCCCCTCGCTGCGTTCGATGCGGCTATTGCGCGGCTCCATGCCAAATTGGACCTGACAATGTACGGAAGTTAAATGCACTGCAAATTCGGATGAGGTCTTACAGCAGAACGCACTGCAGAGAAGGAGCTCTTACGGCGCGCAGTTTCAAAATTACGGCGCATATTGCTCCGCGCATACAAATCGGAAGACAGCGCAAAACGAAGAGGTAGTTCTCGTCCACCGGCTGGACAACATGCAGTTGATCGAAACCATACTAAGTACGTTAATGGGCAAAGAAGTGTCGCGCGCGTTCGGGGCAGGATTGTCGATAACGCGTATCGTTGGACGAATCTTGAGCGGAACAAAAAGTGTTCGCTGAAGATTTTCGCCGCTCCGCCTACAAATAGCTCGCCGAGACTTGGAGTAAGCACGACACTGCCGCTGAGGAGCTCAAGAAGGCCGAGCTGCGCCGGCAACGATCGTCTGCGGGCTCCGCCAGATGCGGTGGTGCAGGGGAGGGACATCGGCCAGGTGACGGTTGGGCAGCGGCGGATCAAGTTCGAAGCATTTCCATTCCAGAAACGCGGAGGGGGCCACGGGAGAAGTCCGCGTCGTCAGTCAGGATTTATTTGCTCCTCATCCGAAGGGAGGGCGCACGTCACTCACGAATCAGCACCATACATATGCGCTGCTTCGCGAATTGGATGAAGACATCCGGGAATACAGAGGGTTCCATGCTCCACGGCAATGGCGCGAAGCTCTAGTTCAATATTCAACCGGATTCTTGGCAAGCCCGAAACCCAAGTGCCTTTAGGGATGGGAGCCGTCCTCAGAGTTCGAAGGCGTCCAGTATCGGATCAACGGCCTCGACTGGAGCAACTGCCTCTTTTTGCCCGGAAAATTCCGTTTCGGGCGCCACGAAACTCCTCCTGCAACTGGCGTCAAGCAAGGACCTCTGCGGATTAGTTTGTTAAATGAAAATATACGTTGCATTAAATGTTATGTGCATTTATTTTAGTATATGGCATTATCGCATTAAAGCACGACGCAGGGTCAGGATTATGATTTTCGTAACAGTGGGTACGCAAATCCACTTTGATCGTCTAGTCCGGGCGGTCGACGAGTGGGCCGGTGCACGAGAGAGAAACGATGTCTTCGCTCAGATCGGGCCATCAAGCCATCAATTTGGGCACATTCAGACCGAACGGTTCATTGACCCCCTCCAATTCAGAAAATTCGTCGAAACGGCAAGGCTGGTGATTGCACATGCCGGGATGGGCTCCATTATCACCGCTCTCGAGCTGCGAAAGCGAATCATCGTCATGCCACGTCGTGCTAACTTGGGCGAACACCGAAACGATCATCAGATTGCAACGGCAAAGCAGTTCGTCGCTCAGGGCCGCATTGAAGTCGCTCTCGACGAAAGGGAATTAGCCGACAAGTTGGATCAATTGGACGTTCGCGCTCAAGGCGAATGTCTCGGCGCGGAAGCATCGCCCCAGTTGATCCTTACAATTCGGAATTTTATCGAAGCGGGACATGTTCGTTCCGCAAACTGGTAGCGGTCCAATGATTGGGGCTAACATGGAGTTGCGCCCCTCTTCAGTCCAGTTGGAACGATGCTCGAGACGACCGCGCAAGCGAGTAACGAAGCAATCGAAAGACCGCATGGCCCGACCGATGTATACACACCGTGACTTGATCTGGAATGTCTAAGAGAGACCCTGCGACTTGGTCTCCGCTCTTTTCGAGAGATCTTGGCGAGTATTGTATGGTCGGATCAATTAAATCGAGCGCCTAGTAGGTTCAACGTCTAATACCGTTCATAATGATTGGTGCAGTTATGTCGAACGACACAATTGGAATTGGAGTTATTGGGTACGGCTATTGGGGGCCGAACCTCGTCCGCAATTTCGCAGGCAATCCCTCGGCACGTCTGATCGGCGTGAGCGACCTTGACTCGGAAAAGCTAGCGGCCAGCAGGCGGCTCTACCCAGGGGTAGCAACCACGTCTAGTTACAACGAACTGCTCGATAATAGGGCCGTCGATGCCGTGGCCATCGCCACGCCGGTTCATACCCACTACGAATTGGCGCTCTCCGCACTCAAGGCGGGCAAGCACGTTCTGGTTGAGAAGCCGCTTGCCCAAAGTTCAGATCTGACCCGACGCCTGATTGATGAGGCGGCCCGGCGGGGTCTGATATTGAGCGTGGATCACACTTTCGTCTACACGCCAGCCGTGCAGAAAATCCGCGAGCTCTTGCTCAAGAAAGAGCTCGGTAGCGTCTATTACTACGACAGTACACGCTCGAGCCTCGGTCTGTTCCAAACCGATGTCAACGTGATCTGGGACTTGGCGGTGCACGACATTTCGATCATCGACTATATCTTGGATGAGGAGCCTGTTGCGGTTTCGGCGACAGCATCACGCCATGTGCTCGGCTCTCCGGAAAACATGGCCCATATCACCTTGTTCTTCGAAAGCGCATGCGTGGCCCACATTAGCGTCAACTGGCTCTCGCCAATCAAGGTCCGGCAAACGTTCATCGGAGGTAGCAAGAAGATGATCGTGTATGACGACCTTGAACCGAGCGAAAAGATCAAGATTTATGATAAGGGTATCACCGTCGATAGCCGCTCCGACAGTGCCCATCAATTCCGGATCGGCTATCGGGCTGGCGATATGTGGGCGCCTAACGTCTCCCCCAAGGAGGCGCTGCAGATCGAAATCGAGAACTTCATTGATTGCGTGCGCAGTGGCACGCAACCGATTTCGAGCGGGATGTCCGGATTGCGTGTAATCGAGGTCCTGGAGGCTGCATCACGGTCAATAGCCGAGCAGGGCAAACCGGTCCTGCTGAAACGGCAGCAGCGCAGGGTTCCGGAACGTGCGACAGCGACGGCCTGAAGCATTGGCGGGCGACATTCATGCGCGCAGAGCGCGACGGGTTTCGCAATGAATTCGGTACACCGCTCTATCTTGCTTTCTGCGGCCGACCGCTACGGCAGCTTTGTGCTGTTCATTGGCGCCACTGCGGTCCTCTCTCGTCTGCTGTCACCGGTGGAATTCGGAGTCTATGCAGTCGTCAATGCCGTCACCGCCGTAATTGCGGCATCCTTTCAGGAGTTTGGGGGCGGAAATTACCTGATTCAGAAGCGTGAATTGTCTCCAGCCGATGTTCGCTCAGCTTTCACCATAACCCTAGCGATCTCCGTAGCGATTGCGTTTCTTCTGTTTGTTCTTGCGGGCTCGCTCTCAGGTCTCTTCGGCCAGGAGCATCTCAAAGGAGGCATCGAGATATCAGCGCTGAATTTCCTTCTAGTACCCTTCTCAGGGACGGTTTCTGCTTTGCTGCGCCGAGACATGAAATTCGGTACGTTAACCGTTTGCAATTTGGCAGCCGGCATTACGGTTGCCGTAGTGTCGATCGGATTCGCGATGGCGGGATTTAGCTACATGGCACCGATCTTGGGTGGCCTCGCAGGGAATGTCATTCTCACCCTGGCTTTGCTCGCTGGTCATCGGGACCTTGGCGCGCTGCGTCTCTCGCTCCTCGAATACCGCGAAGTCGTCAGCTTTGGCCTTTACTCTAGCGGTATCAGCCTCATCAATGTCTTCTACAACCTTGCTCCCCAACTGCTCCTTGCAAGAATTCTCGACTTCGCGTCCGTCGGTCTGTACAGCCGTGCGACCAACTTAACTCAAGTGTTTGACAGGCTGGTCACACAGGTATTGAACCCTGTTATCATGCCAGCCATCATCGCAAGGCGCCAGGCCGGGGAGGACCTGAAGGCGGTTTACCTCGAGGCGGTTGAGCTCCTCTCTGCCGCGCAATGGCCATTTCTGATATTTGTGGTAATTATGGCGCGGCCGATTATCGCCGTCTGGCTCGGCCAGACCTGGCTGGAGATCGTGCCGCTCGTGCGCTTGCTGTGCATCGCAAACATGGCGCTTTTCGCCGCATGCTTAAGCTATCCGGTGCTTGTAGCGGTAGGAAGGGTACGGGACGCGCTAGTGTCCTCTTTCATCTCACTCCCTCCGTCGCTTCTAGTCGTTTGGGGCGCATCCTTCCTCGGGGTGCAGGCCGTCGCCGCAGCTGCGCTATTGACGTTGCCGTTTCAAGCCGCGCTCGCGATCTACTTTATCGGACGGCAGCTGCGGCTCAGACCGAGGGATCTTGCTGGCGCGTTGACAAAGAGCGGATTTGTCACGGCGGCAACAGCGTTCGGTGTCGCCCCCTGTGCGGCGCTGACGGAAGCTGGATCGCTCACGCCCCTTACGGGTCTCGCGTTAGCGTTGTGCGCTGCGGCGGTTTGCTGGTGGCTTGGGCTCGTACTGACTGGGCACCCGTTGTTGCATCAGCTCCACCAGGCCGCAGCGGGTCTCGCCCGCATTACGCCGAAGCCATCGCGCTTGGCCTTGTAGAGCCTTGCGGTGACCTTTGGAGACGATGATGCCGATGACACCTCCAGCTTGGTCGCGATGTTCGTATCCCGCATCCGGAGCCAACCTGCATGGTTGCATCGCTACGGTTGAGAGCCGGACCGGAACCTTCGTCGAAATCTCGGTGGGAGAGAGAATAGGTGCGCGTTGCAAATATCGTCGCACAGCTTCATCTGCGAGGGGCGATAGAAGGTGAGGTGGTCGTCGGTCACGCCGCGATGTTCACGAACGATCCGAACGCAACAACCGCGGACGGGCGCCCTCAGCAAGCTTCGGACTGGACATTGCAACTCGCATCGGCACGGGAGCTTCGATCGGCTCCAACGCCACGACTCATTGTGGTGTGACAATCGGCGCGGGGCGTCGATTGGCGCAGCCTCGGTGGTGACGAAAGGACTCCAGGCGCTACGTCGCGGGAGTGCCCGCTTGAGCGATGTCCGCCAGCTGGAAACACCGCCGCCCCCGATCGTTCTTTCCCGCGGGGTCTCATAGACCATGGCTAATTAACTGAATTAATCTGTTGCCTTGAAAACAATCGCTTGATTAAATATTAAAACGTGATTAAATTTTTTCAAATCTTAGATTCAATCCAAGGTTTCTAATGATACCTTTCCTGGACCTGAAAGCCCAATACCGTCAAATTAAGCCGGAAATAAACGCCGCGGTGGCAAGAGTCCTCAGCAGCGGCCATTTTGTGCTCGGGCCGGAGGTCGCAGCCTTCGAGGGGCGATTTGCGGAATATTGCCGGACCGCGCATTGCCTCACAGTGAATAGTGGGACCTCTGCGCTTCACCTGGCGCTGTTGGCAGCGGGCATCGGACCCGGTGATGAAGTCATCACGGTGTCCATGACCTTCGTGGCGACAACCGCCGCCATTCTCTACAGCGGGGCCAAACCTGTTTTTGTCGACGTTGACCCGGTCACGTGGACGATGGATCCCGGCCTAATCGAGGCTGCGATAACACCTCGAACCAGAGCCATTCTGCCGGTTCACCTCCATGGATTGATGGCCGACATGGATCCCATCATGGAGATCGCCCGGCGTTACGGTCTGGTCGTCATTGAGGACGCTGCGCAGGCGCACGGCGCGGAATACCGGGGCCGCCGCGCAGGTTCGATCGGGGACCTGGGGTGCTTCAGCTTTTACCCGGGCAAGAATCTGGGAGCATTCGGCGAGGGTGGAGCCGTCGTGACTGATCGGCCTGAATTGGTGCGCCGCGTGTCGCTGCTGCGGGACTGGGGGCAGGAGACGAAATACGACCACGTCATTCCCGGATACAATTATCGCATGGACGAGATCCAGAGCGCGATACTGAATGTCAAGTTGGACTACATCGAGCGTTGGACCGAGGCCCGCCGAGCGCTCGCAGAACGATACAACGAACTGCTTTCTGAGCTCGCATTCGCGCGTCCGCGGCCGCCGTCGCACTCCCGCCACGTGTATCATGTCTATTCGATCAGATTGCAGCGGCGCGACGAGGCGCTCACATTGTTGCGGGACGCCGGCATCGGTGCAGGGATTCACTATCCCATTCCGGTGCACCTGCAGAAGGCCTATGCTGAACTCGGCTATCAGGCCGGTGATCTGCCGGTAACCGAGATGCTTGCGAACGACTTTCTCTCCCTTCCCATTTATCCGGAGCTGCTGCCGGACCGGGCGACCGAAGTTGTCTCCACGTTGAGAAACGCAGGAGCATTGCGACCGAGCGAAACCGTCAGCAACCAAGCACGGCAATCACAAAGCTTCACCACAAGGTCCTGCAACAGGAGGGCGTCTTGATTGAGCTCAAGGGTAAGCGCGTTCTGGTCACTGGTGGGGCAGGATTCATCGGCTCCCACATCGTCGATCTGCTCTGCGATGAGGGTTGCATCGAGATCGTTGCCCTCGACAACATGGTCAGAGGCCGGCCGGAAAATCTCCGGCGCGCGCTCAGGCGTGGGCCGGTGAGACTGGTTCACGGCGACATACGCGATCGCAAGCTGATGGAAGCCTTGGTGAAGGCTGCCGACATCGTGTTTCACCAGGCCGCACTTCGCATCACTCATTGCGCGGCTGAGCCACGCCTGGCCAAGGAGGTCATGGTGGACGCCACCTACGACCTCCTGGAGCTGTGCATCAAGCACGATATCGAGAAGATCATCGCGGCGTCCTCGGCGTCCGTATATGGCATGGCCGAGGAGTTTCCGACAACCGAGCGGCAGAACTGCTACAACAACAGGACCTTCTATGGGGCCGCGAAGGCGTTCAATGAAGGCCTATTGCGCGCGTATAATGACATGCACGGTCTCGATTACGTGGCGTTCCGCTACTTCAACGTCTATGGCAGCCGCATGGACATCCACGGGCGATACACCGAGGTCTTGATCCGCTGGATGGAACGGCTGGAAGCCGGATTGCCTCCCATTATCTTTGGTGACGGCCGCCAGACCATGGATTTCGTCCACGTCCGCGACATCGCGCGCGCGAATATCCTTGCGGCCAGGTCCAAGGTTACCGATGAGGTCTTCAACGTCGGGAGCGGCACCGAAACCAGCCTGACGGAGCTGGCGATGGGGCTTGCATCCGTGATGGGACGCCGCGGCCTGACACCGGAATTCGCACCGGAACGCTCGGTCAATCCGGTGCCTCGACGGCTGGCATCGACAGGTAAGGCCGAGCGTCTGCTGGGGTTCCGCACTACGGTTTCGCTCGAGCAGGGGCTTGCCGACCTCGTAAAATGGTGGCGATCAGAACGCGAACTCGCTTCGGATCGTCAGCGGCAGGTGGCGACATCGTGATTCCGATCGCAGCTCCGCTGCTAGCGGACGAAGAAGCCGACGCTGCGCGCGCCGTGGTGCTGTCGGGCTGGGTATCGCAAGGTCCACAAGTGGCTGCGTTCGAGGACGAGTTCGCCGCACTTGTCGGCGCCCCGCATGCCTGCGCGGTCGCGAATTGCACGACCGCCCTGCAGCTCGCGTTGGCCGCGCTGGATATCGGCAGGGGCGACGAGGTGATCACGGTCAGCCATTCCTTCATCGCGACGGCAAACGTCATCCGACAACAGGGCGCCACTCCGGTCTTTGTCGATATCGAGCCAGAGACATATAATCTGGATTGCGCCGGGCTGGAGGAAGCCATCACCGAGCGCACCCGCGCGATCATCGCGGTCCATCAGATGGGCATGCCATGTGATATGGCTGCACTGATGGCCATAGCGCGCCGCCACGGCGTCGCCGTGATCGAGGACGCGGCTTGTGCCGTCGGATCGCAGATCCGGATGAACGGGGAATGGACGCCGATCGGCGCGCCGTATGGAGATATTGCCTGCTTTTCCTTTCATCCGCGAAAGGTGATCACGACAGGTGAGGGGGGAATGCTCACGACTGCGAATGCCGAGCTCGACCGCAAGTTCAGGTTGCTGCGCCAGCACGGCATGAGCGTTCCGGATACGGTGCGACACAACTCGTCGAGCGTGATCTTCGAGGAGTACGTCGTTCTGGGCTACAATTGCCGAATGACGGATATGCAGGCGGCAATTGGGCGCAGACAGCTCGAGCGGCTACCAGAATTGGTCGGCCGCCGGCGAACGGTGGCCGCCAAATATGCCGAGCTACTGCGCAATCTGGAAGGCCTGCGGTTACCAACCGAACCGGCGTGGGCCAGGTCCAACTGGCAGAGCTATTGCGTGCGTCTTCCGGACCGTTTCAATCAGCGAATCGTCATGCAAAACTTGCTCGATAAGGGAATCGCGACGCGACGTGGCGTCATGTGCTCGCACCGCGAACTGCCTTACGCAAAGGTGGCGCAACGCCATGATCTTCGCCAATCCGAGCTCGCGCAGGATCGTTCGATCCTGCTGCCCATTTATGCGCAATTGACCGAAGAGGACCTTGAGCTCGTGGCCAGCGCGGTCCGGGCCGAGTTCAACAAATGACAGAGGAGACCTCTTTCAGCGTTGTGGTCCCCTGCTACAACTATGCGCACTATCTCAAAGGGTGCGTCGAAAGCATTCTTTGTCAAGGTGTTAAAGTACAGGTGATAGTCATCGACGACTGCTCAAGCGACGACACCCCTGCAGTGGGTACCTCGCTGGCGAAAGACTCGCGCGTGACTTTCCTCCGCCACGAAGTCAACCAAGGCCACATCCAAACCTATAATGAGGGGTTAGCGCTTGCTACTGGCGACTACACCGCCCTGATATCCGCCGACGATCTGCTTACCCCTGGTGCCTTGAAGCGAGCCCAGGCGGTTTTTGACACTCATCCGGAAGTCGGTATGGTCTACGGACACGCACCGTACTTCCAATCAAACGACACGTTGCCGCACGCCCGCGTCGGTGAACCGCGGGTCGATATCTGGGATGGCCGGCGTTGGATTGCGCAACGTTGCAAGACCGCGACTTCATGCATCTCCTCACCTGAGGTCGTCGTTCGTACATCTCTGCAACAGCAGCTCGGGGGCTATTGCGCCGATCTTCCTCATGCAGGCGATTTTGAGATGTGGCTGCGGTTTGCCGCACATTCGCGTATCGCCTATTTAGGCCGGGTAGACCAAGCGTACTACCGCAGGCACCCGGCCAGCATGCAAGAAACCAGGTTCAATTCCATACTTGCCGATCTCGCGCAGCGGAGAGCTGCATTTGAAATTGTGTTCCATGCGCATGGACACAAGATCGAGGATATGGAGCAGCTTCGCGAAGTCGCACTCCGTGCTCTCGCCAAAGAAGCCCTGTGGATCGCATGCTGGTCCTATGATCGCCGCCGCGTTGATCGAGTTTGCGTCAATGATCTGGAGGCCTTCGCCAGCCAAACGTATCCGGGCGCGCGTTCTCTCGCCGAATATTGGGGATTGCAATGGCGCCGCCGCCTGGGTCCGCGGTGGCCTCCGATTCTGCAGCCGATCTTACCCAGCGGTTATCTTCACTGGGCAAAGAGTAAGATGTTGTGGCGACGCCAGCGCGTACGCGGTGTGTAGGCTAGTGTTGTGTTGCTGACATACGGTTCACACGGCGCGAACCTGCGAGCGTGCGCCGATGAGAAAAGGAGAGCGCGCGAGAAGCCAAAGACGCTCACCGAACCCGGTCTGCCTGCCGATGAAGAAGGGCCGCGCCGCCGCGATGCAAGCGCAGTGGCGCCACGCCCCTGTTTGCGGCGCTCAACATGCTGCACGGCAGAGTGGTTGAGACCTCCAGCCGCTACTTCCTGAACAGCCGGGGAAGCTGCCATACGATTGGAGGAACAAACGGTTTCACGACATCGAGTACCCGTCGTCGACGGATTTCGTTCGGGCGCATCTTGAATATCGTGGTGTGATCGGCCGATTTTTCGTCCTCAGGGCGACCATTTGTATAGTAATATAGGGCAATAGATCGTCTATATTTTCCCTTTGGACTTGTCAGCGGATCGGGGTGGCCGTGAAACGCCGTATCGGTCGTAGTAAAGACGACGACGCGATTCGCGATCGGCAGATATGCTTTCTCCTTTGTCTTGACGTCCTTGTCCCACAGTTCGAGTGCCCCGCCCCAGTCTTCCTGCCAATCGTAGTTTAGGTATAGTAACAAGTTAAGTCGACGATCGAGTCTGAGCTTCCTGTGAGTGTTAAAATCCGCGTGGATGGCAAGACGGCCTCCTCGCGGGATCATATGCAAACCGCCTCCTGACAGATACGGGTCTGGTATTAGACCGTCGATACCGGTCAACTTTTCCAGAAATTCAATGAACAGGCGTGAATTCAGGGCATTGATGAATTGCTGAATGAAGGGAGGAAAGTCCTCCAAACGATCGAGACCGAGCTTTTGCTCCTCGTAAGTTCCCGAATCGAGAAACCTTCGATCCCACGAGGCATCAAATTCGCCTGGATAGCTTGCTACCACTCTCTTGATAATATGCTCGTCAAAAAAATCATCGATCCCGATGTGTGGGAAAGGTCGATTGTTGCAATATTGTTGGGCCCATAGGTCGCCAGACTGCGCCATTTTCTTCAACGGAAGAAACGATCTGACGCCGGAATGCTCCGTGTCACCATACACCTCCCGCGCGGCTAAACCAACCATAAGCTTCCTCCATATTAAAAACTCAAGTCAATAAAATATCACAAATTAAACCTTGATTATATAAAATAATGGCGTTTAACATGTGAAATGTGATCTCCGCATCTAACAGCATTCAATTCCAAGAGGAGCCATTCGGCCAAGGCTCTCAAGAGAGACCGTCATACCGAAACACGGATCTGCCCTCGCCGCGCGCGAGGCGGGTGTCGCGCAAGGCGAACTTTGGAAGCATGAGCTGGAGAGCGATCAACAGCGGAGCATAGAAACGCGGCCCACGCGCTCCAGTTGGTTACTTGGGGTCTGCGCTAATTTGATTGGTCTTCAGATGGCTACTGAGAGTTACGGACCTTGCGGGGCAGACGCGGCCCTTGCGCAGGACAACTTTTATTTTCAGAAGAACCGACCAACGCGGAAGTGTACCTGGAACACGCATTGGGCAGTCGTTCTGTTCCTCGTAGGATTGTGTGTCCCATGGATCATTCCTTTTGGACCGTTGCACCTGACGACTTATGCTCTCGTTCTGCTGACATTCCTGCTGCCCTGTCTTTCCAAATGGATACGCGCCGCGCCAGGCGGCATCAGCCTTCCAGAGTTTGGTCTTTTTTTCTATTGCATTTGGGCGGGAATTGCCCTGTTGGCTGCACACGGCTTTGTCGCCATTCAAACCGTTGGCATACTATTCATCGAAACAATGGGAGCCTACTTACTTGCGCGCTGCTTTATTCGTAGTGCGGCTGACTTCAGAGGAATGGTCTTAGTAGTGACGACAGTTGTTTTAGCCTTATCACCTTTCGCCATTTATGAATGGATCACAGGAGGCAAGCCGATTTTGTGGGCGATGAGCGCCGTTTTTCCGACCGTGGAAATTACGATGATGGCTCCGCGCTGGGGCTTCTGGCGGGTTCAAGGACCGTTCAGTCATTCAATCGAGTTCGGCCTCTTCTGTACTAGTATCTTAGCGATGACCCACCTCGCTTGGGGGCATAACCGCAGCGTTTCCTCGCGATGGCTTTTGACCGCGGCAGTGGCAGGGACCGCCATTTTGTCCATGTCTTCGGCGCCGATTTCCAGTCTCCTATTCCAAATTATGCTGATCGGATACAACTCGCTTCTCTGGCGCTACAGGAGCAGGTGGACGATATTATGGAGCATCGTCATTGTTGGATTTTTAGTCGTGCAGCTAGGGTCGAACCAAGGCGCAATCAAATTCTTCATTTCGCACTTTACATTCGATCCCGGGACAGGGTGGTGGCGTCTCGCGATCTGGGATTTCGGAACCGATTCGGTTCTTAACCATCCTTTACTTGGAATAGGCCTGACGAACTGGCAGCGACCACGCTGGATGTATTCGGCCAGCGTGGACAGCTTTTGGCTTGTGACCGCCATGAGGTACGGAATTCCAGCTGTAGTCCTGCTCTTGGGATCCTGCATTTGGATAATGCTTGCGATTGCTCGCGCGAAAACCGCAGACAGAACCGTCGAGATTTGTCGTTTAGGATACTTGATTTGCATGGCGACTCTCTTGTTCGTGGGCGCCACCATTCACTTTTCGCATGCAATTTACGCGTGGTTCATGTTCGTCTTAGGAAGCGGCGGCTGGTTGGTGGATACCAAGCAGCCTGAAGCCGCGAGGGCAGCGCGAGCAATCTACTCACAAAACATTGCTTATTGTGCGCATCGAAGGCAAGTAACGGAATCCTGAGGCGTCTCTACAGAGCATGGCTGAGTTATCGTCTAGTGCTCGCAGTTGCGATAGTCTTGATTGGCAGGCATACGGCCCGGGTGATCTGACCCTATCCGGATCGAAGTTCGTTCTGCCCATATGAGGATCAGAGCATGAAGCGCAGCCTCTATACGGAAGAGCAGATCAGGAACTTGAAGGAGCACGAGGTTGGCGTGTCGTTACCAATCTTTGCCGGAAGCGCCGCGTAAGCGGCGCCAGTATCTACAGTGGAAAGACAAGTTTGGAGGGTTGGAGGTCTCGGAGGGCGCTGGAGGACGAAAACACGCGGCTGAAGCGGCTTCTGACCGAAGCCATGCTCGACAACGGCGCTGAAGGAACTCCTTGGAAGAAGTGGTGACGTCCGCCGCCAAGCGGAACGCTGTCGCGCCGGCTCTACCGTGTCGTCAACCGGCAACGAACTTTCCATGAGAATGAATTTCCAATTTCCCTAGGTGACGGCGACTATGGTTCGGGGTTCAGCCGGTATCGTGATCGTCATTGGTCCTTCCAGGCGGGCGGCCGCGGCGCTTGGGCTGCGGCTGGTTTGTGAGCGAGCGCGAGCGGACGTTTTCCGGTATGAGGCCGTGCTGCACCAGCTCGATCCCTCGATTTGTTATAACAACGGCGTGGTGCTCGCGCGGCGCGCCCGCACTGCCGCATAGTCCGGTCGGCAGCTCTGATACCGCACCGAGGTGCGATCGGCGCCAAGAGCCGAACACGACCGCCGACCGCTGACCTCATGGGGGTCTGAAGGTGAGCGACGGCCTCACGCCTGGCGGCCGGCGTCACAATTTTTGGCTGCGACATCCTGCATTGGCGTTGTCGAGCATCGCCTTCGCGGAAATTCGTCAACTTGGCGTTCTCATCGTCCAGCGCCTTCAGAGGGAACTAACGACTGGATATAACGTAAGGGCAAGGTCATGCCGAACGGGAGTGTTTCGTCAGGTGCTCAAGGCGCGCCTGAAGGCTGCATCGACTGCTGCTCCCGCCTGGTCCCACGTTGTTGATTTCACGCTCTCCGCTGCCATCAGTGACAAGGCGCTTGAGTCGGGCGTTCGCATGAGGTCTTCTAAGGCCGCAGCCAGTGCGTGAGGGGTTGGGAGGCTGTAGCGGACGTGCGGGTTTTCTCCGAGCACGACGCGATTGTGCTCGGCATCGTTGATGATCGGGATGCAACCCGCAGCAAGCATCTCGTACGGAACGAGGGAAAGATTCGTGAAGGATAAACAGAGCCCCGCCAAGCATTGGTTGTATATTTCGTTGAGCTTGGCTGGGCGGACTACGCCGTGGTTGATGCACTTGAAGTTCAGATCCTCCAACCTCTCGCCGAATAAGTGTATTTGGACCTGGGGATGCCGTTTCGCAAACAGCTCGAGAGCTAGCAGTCCGAGTTCAGTCCCGCGCCTAGGCGTTCCGGTTCTCACATAAAATGCGACTGCTGAACGCCGGCAGGCCGGATCGTGACGATAGACAGATGTATCGCATCCGAAGGGGAAAGAATCTGTCTGCATTCCGTACTCACGTGTAAGTTTCTGCGCTAGCCACGCGCCCGCCGTTATGCCATGGAAGCCCATTCGATAAGTATTCTCTGCAATCACGTTGTAGGCTCCAACGGGGTCGAAATATGGTTCGAAATCCTGGACAAAATAGAAGCGCTTCCCCGCACAGGCTGCATTGAACACCGGGTAGGCAGTCGACCAGCTTGTCGCAACCACCGCATGAGCGTCCCGCATCCCATCGTGAATATCCCCGATAGTACCTGTGAATCCGTAGTGTTCTCGCGCGACGCCTTCAAAATACTTATGGTCCGCGCGGTGAACATGGTAAAAGAAAATTCGATTGTCATATCCTGCTTTATCGAGATACTTAATTATCCTAAAAAAAGTGCTATGGCCTCCGGATCCAGGTCCCGCGGGAGTCTCCACCCAGTTGACCGAGATCGACTCACCCGATGAAATTCTTGATTTCGACACGTGGGAGGGTCGATTCAGGTCGGCTCCGAGAACGTCTTCCGGCAGCACCGGCCAGTCAACCCGCTTAGGCCGCACCCAGTTTGCCACGGAGGTTCTGACCCGCGCAGTGATTCCGCGGTGTCCTTCTTCTGCCCAGATATTCGTCAGTTGTCGCCCCCGACGGGCAGCTTGATTTAGAGCGGGTCTTAGAAGTGCCATACGTGATGCCATTTTCCACTGGTGCGTCCGGGTTGCCGAAACTATCGCCACACCAGCACGGAATATAATAAATGAGTTTTGAAATTTAAACCGAAGAATTATTTTATTTCATGTAGTCATCTCGGTTATTTTGATGCCTGCCGGTGACGAGCTTTTTGCCAGGCGACGCCAGCGCCTGCTTCACCGCCATCGTCCTATGGACGCAGTGTCCATATGACCTAGGGCAGGTTCGAATTCACCTGCGGCAAGAACGACATTGATCACAGAACCACCAAAGCAAAGCACTGGATCAACGGTCCGGTCGAGCGCATGAACCGAACCCTCAAGAGAGGCAAACGGTCAGCTGCTTCCACTGTGAGAGCCGCGACCAACTTTGTCAGCATGTCGTCGAGGCTGTCTCGGCCGGCATGATGTTAAGATTCTTCCGAACCGCCATAAGCGACTTGGTCATTCCTAAAAACCTTTCCGAGATGATAGTGGCATCGGGAAAGAGCGCTGAGAACATGCGTTTGTCGAGCAAGGAAGAATCTTGAATGGTTCTCATCGCCTCATCGACAGTCGCGGCCTTGGACCAATAAGGTCCGCACTTGTGTGCCATAACCACCCTGAACTTTAGCGACTCGGGAAGCCAATGGAGTAGCGGTGTTCTCGCATGAGGTTCGACCGGAAACCAGAAGTAGGGGGTTTGCACAAAATAACGTGGAGCGATCCTACGAATCTCTTTCGCCATAGACATCATGTTCGACCATTGGCCTACATGTTCGATGACCGAATTCGAGTGGATCACGTCGAAGCTATTATTGGTGAATTCAGGCATCTGGCAGGCATTGCCCTGCATGAATACAAATCCTGGCTTGGCTGCGAGCTGCCCGCCTTCCAGATTGAATAGGGTTATTTCCACAGGCCTAGCGATCAACTTTCTCTTGTCTCTCCAATAGGCCTCAATTCCGCCCACATCGAGTATGCGCAGGGGACGGTCCATCATCGGAATTGAATTAATTACGTCAAGAAAGACGGAAAATCGTGCTAGCCTGAAACTGCTGGCTGCCGCTCTTTCGTAACCACCAATTTCGACAGCTGGGGAAGTCGCCATTGCCAGTGCTCGAATTAAGGACTCCATGCGCGCAACTTATACGGTATATTTATAATATTTTCAAATGGAGTTTATAAAATAATATCATTGAACGGCGGTCCAAATTAATCCTCGCTTCGCGGTGGGATCAAAAGAAGAGCGGGTAGGGCCGAGAGAGCGGTCAGGCTGCGCCGGGCTCTGATTTGTCGTGACGCTCTCAACACATTGTCGAAGGTATCGCTCGTAGCATAGGGTCACAACGCTTGCGCCAGTGCCCCGGCTTATGGGTCGTATTCGCGTACAACGCCCGCGGATCTGGCAAATGTACATTCGGCTGAAAGCGTCGAGCATCTGGCAACGGGGGTCTGAAGATCAGGCGCTTGGCCGCTCCCGCGGCGGCCTGAACACGAAGATACGTATGGCCCTTCGCGGCTTGGGATGACCTGTACGGTTCACGCTCACCGCAGGCCAGAAGAGCGATGCACTACAAACCGCCGCATTAATCGAGGAACTGCCCGCCGAGTCGTCATCGCCGATACAGCCTATGACACGCCGAGACATCGCCGCCAAAAGCCAAAAAAGCCCTCGCCCTCGTAAGTCACTGTTCAGCGGCCAGCTACCGGATGATGGGGCGATCTGCGAGTCTGCGGTCTGCTTGAACCGTTAGGGACATACACTGTATCCGTCCGGTGATGGCCGCTTTGCCGAAAGAGGTGCGTTGGTGAGAACTGTCAGTGATAGGCTCAGTGCCCAAGTCGAACGGCTTGAGGTGGTGGACACAGGCCGGTGGCGGCGCTGGTCCGAGGACGAGAAGCTAAAGATCGTCCTGGAGAGCTTTGCAGGCGTCGCGCCAAGTCGCGGCAACAGCGCGGCGGTCTGGCGTTTCGGGCCTATTGATGGCAACGGTCGTTTCGGCCTGAGCCGAAGGATACCGCCCGTCATCCTGGCCTCGTACCGGCGATGGTGGTCGCGGAATCTGGGCCGTCGCCTTGTCCGGGCGCGCCGGCCAGCAGCAGCGGGTCGATCGAGAATCGAGTTTGCTGCCGGGGCTCGGATGCAAATCACGGCTAAGTCGACGCGGCGACGCTGAAGGCCGCCGTGGCGGCGCTGGCAGATGGACGCGTACGGTGATCCCCATTGCATCGGGCGTGCCGGTTTGGATTGCCACCGGCCACACCGATATGCGTCGCGGCATGAACTCGTGGCCTTGCTGGTGCAGGAAGCGTTCACGCGAGATCCGCACGGCGGCGACCTCTATGTGTTCCGCGGCAATGTCGCGAGCTGCTCAAGCGTCGCTTTATGCCAAGAGTCGGAGCGCGGTCGCTTCCTGTGGCCATCGTCGGCTGATGGCGTCGTGACAATCACCCCAGCCCACTTGGCTGCCTGCTGAGGGCATCGGACTGGTGGATGCCGCAATATACCTGGCGACCGGAGGCGGCGGGCTGATCGCTGGATTTGAATCGGTGGCGCCGATGAGCGGTTCGGACAGAGACTGCGTCTCGTGATTCTCTGGTCGGCGATGGGCGGTGATGATTCTCTTCTCGACGCAGGCGATGCTGCGCGCCGAGCGAGCGGCCCGGTTGGCCGCAGAAGCCGAGGCCCAGGCGGGTACCTTGCTGATCGAGAAGCTTAAACTCACGATCAAGAAGCGTCGACACGAGCAGTTCGGACAGTCCTCCCTGGCAGGTGATCCAGCACGTGCGCGAGAAGCTGGTCTGCCGAGCCTGCGAAGCGATCACCTAGCCGCCGGTTCCCTCGTATCCGATTTGCGCACGGTCGTGCATGCTGGCCGATGTTCTGTTTGCCAAGTACGGCCTGCACCGGCCGCTTCATCGTCAGGGCGACGTCTACCAGCGTGAAGGCATCGATCTCGACGTATCGACCTTCGCGGACTGGGTAGGTGCAACCACCGCAATCCCGATGCCTTTGGTCGATGTGATCCGGAGCCACGTCTTCGCAGCCGAGCGCATTCACGGATGACACCACGGTGCCGGTTCTGGCCAACGGCAAGACCCGGACCGGCCGACTCTGGGCCTACGTGCGCGACGACGGTCGCCGGCCCAGATCCGCCGGCGGCCGTGTTCTTCTACTCGCCCGATCGTGGCGGTGCGCATCCGGAGCAGCATCTGGCGGGCTATGCCGGACTGATGCAGGCCACGCCTGCGCCGGCCCGACGGCCGACATTCCGCGCCTGTATCCCAACCCGTCGACCGCGACTCAAACCCAGATTGCCGCGGGCGGTTCGGATCGCGTCGACGGACCTTGCGTAGCGACATCGATCAGCTGCTCCCAGAGCTATTGCCGTCACGACCTCAAAGCTGTGGCCTGAAAACAGCGCCTACCGATAAGTGTCGCCATGCCATTTGTTCCGTCATCTCGTGTGTGGGACGCGGCTATCCCATTCGACATTGTTGCGGAAAGTCGGGTTGGAGTTAAGAACCAAATAGTAGCCGTAGGCACCGCGCTCGACATAGTTGTTGGTAAAATCGATGCTTGTAATGGCTCCGTTGGTTGTTTTCGCCTCGAAATACACCGCATAAGACGGAGTGCCCAACAAGAGGTTGTTGTTGATCTGAACATCGTGGACAGGGCCAAAGACGTTCTGGATCAAGATTTCGGCCGTACCGTGGTCCGAAGGAGCGGAGATTGTATTGTGCTCGATCACCACATGGTTTTGGCCGCCCAGGAGGGTAATGCCGTCAAAGTGAGGAGCGCTGCCGGCATTGAACAGGTCGTGGATATAGTTGTCACGGACGGTGCTCGCACCGTCCGTTAATTGGATGCCTATCCTGACATGCGAAATATCGTTTCCGACAAACGTTCCGTGGCCGAGAATGCCGTTGTCGGTAAAGTCGCCTCCGATGATAATGCAATTCTCAACCAGCAGATTGGACGCAGTAACGGCTAGAATACCGTTGGAATCATTAGTCTGGATGATGCAGTTCTTAATCGTTAAGTCCGCAGCAATAACAGTAAGTTGGCCGTTAATGATCACGTTCTCGATCACTGCGCCCGGAGTCTCGATGGTCATCCGCCCCGTATAGGGGGTGAGCGTCACGCCAGCCGGGACGCCAGCCGTATCCGCAGTAGGCATGCCGAAGCGAGCTGAATTAATGGTACTTCCGGCCCTAAGAGACGGCGGGAGCTCGCCGCCTTTGTTTTCCCGCTCACGCAGCAAATCATTTCGCGTTGGCCCAATTTGCTCGTCGCGATTGAGCCTTAGCTTCTCCTGGTTAGCTCCAAGTCGCTTCTCTCGGTCGAGCCGCAGTTCTTTCCGCCGCTGTTCCAGCCGTTCACGAGTGGCGTTGACGCGAGATTGCCATTCCTCCGGCGACAACTTGTTCAAATAATCTGTCGCGTGATCCTGCGCGAAGCACACGCTTGAAACCCCTCCTGCTAGACAAGTTATAGCGACAAAAAATAGACTCCGGTACATGCATATCTCCTGCCCAGATGCTACATCCGCGCGACGACCACTTCAACATGGCACGTTCAGCATCGTGGCGTTTCTCTCTCCTTTCGTCTCGTGGAGACACTGCCAGACGCAATTTTCTGCAGGATTTTCGCTGTAATTCTTTCCGTCCCGTCCGGATTAGCACTACTTTGGAATTTGCTTGTGCGGCGCGAGGCGACGGTGTTGCAAGAAGGCGTAGGCAATCATCGTTAGGAATGCGAACGATGGAGACCTTGTCATGATCGCGCTTCGAAGTGAGCAAGTCCAAAGGCGTGTACTCATCAACTCCGCGCCACCTGCTCTGGCCTGTGCGCGCGAAGATAGGCCATCTGTCGGCATCGTCCCACCGATGGTCGCTTATTCGTTTTGAGGACAGTCGCGGCGGTGAGTGCGTTGATCGGCATCTGGCGGGCTTTCCCGGAATCCTGCAGGTCGATGGCCACGCCTGCAATCGGCTCACCAGGTCAGCGGGTGCCATGACGCTGGCAGCGTGCTTTGCCCATTTCAGGAGACTTTTCTACGAGCTTCACGTCAACGAGAGCTCGCGCCTGGCAGACCGTCACCACCATGGCCGGGCCGTGGGAGATCGAGCCGACATCCGCGGCCAGGATGCTGAGATACGGCGAACGCGCGTCAGGAGAAGTCCGCCGCTATCGTCGCGGGCTCTTCGATCTGTGGGACAGAGCTGCCGCGCCTGTCGGGCAATCCCAAATTCCGTACATTCAAAATCACATTGGGCAAACAATCGGAAATATTCCATGTCAGTTGCCTCACGCGCTGACGCGAGCGGCATCGATAAACGGCGCTGCCTTGGACGCGGGCAAGATGCGCGCGGGCACCCCGGCCACGACCGCTTTCGCGGGAACATCCTTCGTCACCACGGCGCCGGCACCGACAATGGCGCCAGCGCCAATGGTGATGCCGCACAAGATGCTCGCATTGGAGCCGATCGACGCTCCCTTGCCGACACGGGTTGGCTCCGCCGTCCAATCGGCCGCGCCCTGAGGCCGGCCGTCCCCGGTTGTCGCCCTTGGATATTTGTCGTTGGTGAACATGACGCCGTGCCCAATGAACACCTCGTCCTCGATGTTCACGCCTTCGCAGATGAAACTGTGCGACGAGATCTTGCAGCGGGCACCGATCTTCGCTCCGGCCTGGACCTCGACAAACGTGCCAAGCCTTGTCTCATCCCCGATCGAGCAGCCGTAGAGATTGACGAGATCCGGATGGAAGATCCGCACGTCGCGACCGAGCTGCACATCGCTTGCGATAGGCATCGCCATTTTCTCCAAAGTTATAGGAAATTATCAGTCAACCGCCGGGAACCGGAGCGGGACGCGGCACGCTGAAGCGTCCGGCGGCCGACAGAGAAACGAGCGCCCTTAGTTCCGGCAGGTGCACGAACACAAATCGTCCTTGTGCGAACTTTAGCAAAAGTCATAGCACCGAGCCGACGTAATGGGGACCTTCTGGGCGTGCCAAATGGGGCCACTGAGTCAGCCAAAGGTCGGCGTAACGACCAATTCTCGCGCCGGAAATTGAAAGCTTCTCGACGTTCGCGATGCTGTCCAGCCATATCGTGTGCGCCCCAACCAGTCGCGCAAGTCGTAATGCAAAGTAGCCTGGCGCAGCGCCTGTTGAGATGACAACGTCAGGCATCTCAACACAGATGATCCGAGACAGTTGCGCGGCGGTTTTCAGTAGACCGAGTTTGTTAGAGAGGTTGGAATCATTGACCGTCCAAAATGCACAGTCCTTAACTTGCGATCGATATGAATCATGGGTTGTGACGAATGTCACTTCGCAGTTGTCAAATGCGGCGCTGACCCGGAGCAACTGGATCCAATGGCCTCCGCCCGAAGAAACTGCCAGGAGCTTATGACGCGTCCCGCGGGGAATGATGTTTCGGAGCTGTAAAGCGCTGGAGGCGGTGAATTCGCGCATTTCCAAAGCCTCAAAAACGGCTAGGGCTTATTATGCAATAAAACAAAAATAAATCAATTTAATATTTGTTATTAAGTCCCGGTTAATTGGTTTGGCATTTTTTGATCGAAGCGGTGCACCGGCGCGGTGCGCCGGCGCCCGCTGGTCAACCGGCCGCGCCGGCCATTGCGAACAGCCGGCGACTTGAGGGCGACCATGCAGGGGCATCGAGAAGTCGCTTTCGGCCACGCCGATCTTGCGGTTGCCGCGATAAGTGCCGCTGTCGACGTTGAAGGGGGGCCAAGCCGACAAGGGCTGCCTTGCTTGGGCCGTCATGTCCGAGTTCCTGCATTTGCGCGTTGAGCTGCATGCAGGCCCACGGCCCCCGCCGGGCGGTGAACGCATCAACGGCGCTCCTCGGCCTCGCTCTCGGCGATCAGGGCGCGATCGTTGGCTTCGCTGGCCAGGGCTCCGCATGAGGACGAGCTGATCTCGCCGCTTTGCCAGCCTTGCTGGGGCGTTGCGGGCGGGTGTGGCGACCTGCTCAGTGGCGGGCTTCATGGCGCGCGCAACGGCAGCGAGAATATGCGTTTGACAGATGAAACGGGCGCGAGACCGAGCCGGCTCGTGGCGGGACCCGCCCACCCATTTGTCCTATCTTCTATTTCCGATTCCACGCTGCCGAAATTTTTAGCCCGTCTTCCCGGAGTAGTACTCCGATCATGCGGCCACTGCGATAGAGTCTGATCGCAGTCAGGCAGAGAAATGCCAAGGTGCGCTCCCGCGGCCCTGAGACACGGGGCGAGAAGAGCAGCGTTGGAAATTCAGCAATTGGAGATCCGGCAACTGCGATCGCCCTGCCGAACCAACGGAAACCACCAAGGCGTCGGAGCCGGATGCGTTCGTAGTCATGAGCGATGTGCCTGTCCCATTTCCCTTTCAGCTCGGCGAAGGTCTTCCGAGCGGGATGAAACACGATCATTTCCGGTACATACCGTATCACATAACCTGCCGCGCAGGCGCGCAGTCCCCAATCGCGGTCCTCGGCAACCTCGATCCCCGCAAAGGGTCCGATCTCGGCGACGACCGACGGCAACGTTGCAAGATTGCCAGTTCCCGAAAAACCCTCTGCGATGTGTTCGCTGTTTCGGTAAGAATAGATGCTTTCATATGGTTCGAGAAATGTAGGCCGCGCGGGGTTTTCATAACGCACCTGAACATCGCCACCGACGATTCGAGCACTTCGGTCGGCGAAGGCGGCCTCAATCGCAGCGAGCCAACCGGGATCGGCCCGGCAATCTGCATCGATAAATGCCAGGATGTCACCGCGCGCCTCGCGGATTCCGCGGTTGCGAGCCGGTCCCGGGCCCGGAATGTATTCTGAGACGAGTCGGACATCAGGCCAAGCAGAACAAACCGTGCTGGGCAACCTCGCCGACCCGTTATCGACGACGATGATCTCGACCTCGCTAGTGATGGCATGCTGGGCGTGCAGGGCTTCCAAACCAAAAATGAGGTGGCCCTCCTGGTTGAGGTGCGGAATGATGACTGAGATCAGCATTGCCGGTCCGATCAGAAGAACTCGCGCAGGAACGTCTCCAGCGCGAACAGAGCCCAGAGCGTCTTGTCGTGATTCTGCTGTCCCTTTGCATGCTCGTCCAGATAGAGTTGAACCGTCGCGCCATCGAGGTAGGGGGCGCTAATGCTATCCGACCCCAGTAGGAGTTCCCGCGCCGGATCGTGCAACGGGCCGCGAAACCATTCGGTCACCGGCATTCGAAAGCCGTTCTTTCGCCGGGTCAGAACTGATTGCGGCAGCCGTGGGGCCAACGCTTCGCGTACGATGCGTTTGGTGATTCTCCCCTTGATTCGGTGGCTGTCCGGTAAGGTGCTGGCGAACTCGGCGAGCCGAACGTCCATGAACGGTGCGCGCGCCTCGATGGAGGCAGCCATCGTCATCATGTCCATCCGCTCGAGCAGGTTGTCAGGCAGCCAGGACGTCTGATCGAAATGCAGTACACGACGCAAGGGTGTACTTCCTGCGGCCGCACTGAAGGGGCGCGCATCGGGCTGGCGGAAGACCGCTGGGCCTGTCCAGAGTGCGTTGCGTTCTGCCGTGGTAAGCGCGCCGAACCAGGAGATCATTCGCTCGTCGAAGCGGCGCGTGCTCATTGCTCTTGCGGCAATTCTCAATCTTCGGCCCACCGCAGGAGCCGGAGCTGTCGCCGCGAGTAGAGCTTGCCCCGCGACCGACAGCAGTCCTGGCCCGGCAAGGCGGCCAAGATGCGTCTCCACAAGGTGCTTCGGATAGCCCCCGAACATCTCGTCTGAACCCTCACCCGACAGGATGACCTTCACGTGTTTCGCAGCTTCCACTGACATCATGTAGATCGGCAGATCGGCGGTCTCCGCGATTGGCGCGGCACGATGACGGCTGAGCATTGGTAGCAGCGCGGTCAGGTCATCCGGCACGAGTTCCAGCGATGTATGAGTGGTGCCGATCTCACGCGCGGTTTCGGCGGCGGCGCTCAGTTCCGAAGCTGGATCATCCCGGAAACCAACCGAAAAGGTTCTTATTTCCGGGGCGCCGAGGTGGGCCAGCGTCGCCACGATTGCGGTGGAGTCAAGCCCTCCCGACAAGAAAGCCCCGAGCGGCACATCGGCTCTCAGGCGCAGCTTCACCGCCTCATCGAAGAGGGCAAGGAACCCGGCGACAGGGTCAGCGGCTGGTGCACGGTGTAGCGCTGTCTCTTCCGGAGCGGTCCAGTAGCGACGCGTCGTCATCTCTCCGTTCCGCCATATCAGACAGCTTCCCGGGGGCAGCTTGCGGACATTGCGAAAAAACGTGAAGGGGCCAGGCGCGTAACGCCAGCAGAGATATTGGTAAAGCGTATCGATGTCGAGTTCAGCACGCACGTCCGGATGAGTAAGCAAGGCAGCTATTTCGGAACCGAACACGAGCACCGGTCCGGAAACCGTCTGCCGCTCAGCGAGGAATAGCGGCTTCTTGCCGAACTGGTCCCGGGCCAGCACAACGGTGCGCGTAACGTCGTCATGCAGCACAAAGGCGAACATGCCCCTGAACCGGGGCAGACACTCGGCGCCCCAAGCGCGCCAAGCTTCGAGAATAACCTCGGTATCCGAGCTCGACGTGAAGCGCGCGCCGCCCTTGAGGAGCTCCTCTCGGATCTCGATGTAGTTATATATTTCGCCATTGAACACGACGGTGAAGCGCCCGTCGTGGCTGGTCATTGGCTGGCTGCCACCTGAAATATCAATGATCGAAAGGCGACGATGACCCATAGCGGCTACTGCTCCTCCGGAAAGGGGGAGTGTCACCTGTCCTTCACCATCCGGCCCGCGATGCCGAATGGTGTTCGTCATGGTTTGCAGGCATCCAGGGTCTGCTGGCGGTCCTATCCATCCCGCAATGCCGCACAAAGGCTGCTCCTCTGATCACCTTACAAGAATGGCATGGCCGACAAAAATGAGCCAATAAATGCTTTTTGTATATTCTCGATTTATAATGATCGTGATTTAATGACAGTCAAGGTATATAATTTACGTCGACGAGTATATAATCCTCGGCGGAGCATTCCGAGTGGTGTTACTCTCGGTAGCCGCCGGTCGGCAGAGCAGGGACGGTGTGCATGGTACTCGCGGCTGGGGAATTGGAGCGGTCTGCTCGCGTCGTTTCCATTATCGTCGTCAGTTACAACACGCGCGAGATGACGCTCGAATGCCTGCGGTCGGTGGTTGCGCAGACACGCCAGCCCTTCGAACTGATTGTGGTGGACAATGCCTCGTCCGACGGATCCGCCGCAGCGATCGCGGCAGAGTTTCCGAATGTGCGCCTGATGGCAGAAATCGAGAATCACGGCTTCGCGAAGGCCAACAACATAGCTGCCTCCCATGCCCGCGGGGAGTATCTTCTGTTGCTCAACCCTGATACCGTCGTGCTTGAGAGAGCTATCGATCGGCTTCTTGATTTCGCGCGTCGTGTCCCCGAAGCCGGAATCTGGGGCGGCCGGACGCTTCACGGTGACCACAGCCTCAACCCCACCAACTGCTGGCGGCGCATGACGCTGTGGAGTCTGGCGAGCCAGGTAATGGGGCTATCGAGCCTGTTCCGCCGCAGCACGCTTTTCAATCCCGAAGGCTACGGCGGTTGGCCGCGCGATAGCGAGCGCCGGGTCGATATCGTCACCGGGTGTTTCCTACTGATCAGACGGGAATTCTGGAAGGACCTCGGAGGTTTTGACCCGAGTTACGTGATGTATGGCGAAGAATCCGATCTCTGCCTGCGCGCCCAAGCGAAGGGGGCGCGGCCGATGATCACGCCCGAAGCTCAAATCGTCCATTATGCCGGTGCTTCCGAAACAGTGCGGTCCGACAAAATGGTGCGGCTGCTGCGTGCCAAGGTGCTGCTGATCCGGCGGCATTTTCCTCGTTGGCAGCGGCCGGCCGGCCTGATGCTCTTCCGGCTTTGGCCGCTCAGCCGATACTGGGCAACGCGCGCGCTAAGACGGCGCATGACTGCCCAAACCTGGAGCGAGATCTGGCGACGACGGCCCGAATGGTGGCATGGCTGGCCGGAAACTGGGAAGCGGCCGTCTTCTGGTCCCTGCTGATCGGAATGTCAATCGCGCTTCGGGTGTCGAGTTGATCTAGATCAAATTTTGGCTTCTTTCAGCGGCCGCTTGGTACGAGGTGCCCGCAGGACTGCCATGAAATCAAATTCAAGCCTTAGGCGCGGTTCCGAAAATCCCGAACCGCCATAGAGGTTTCTGTATCAACGAAAAATTTCCAGGATATACTTGCGTCCGGAAAGCGCAGGGAAGTGCTCGACAGGCCGCTCGGCCGCTTTTCGTAGCAGAGATTTGACTTTTGCGAAGCGTTGCTCGAGGGGACTGAAGTCCGACAAATAGGGTGAGTTTAAGCCGTTTGCACCAGCAGCTTCGATCGTCCGGTATCCCCCGGCGTCCCAGGCGCTGCGATTGTCCAGCATGACAATCTTACCTGGCCCAAGAGGTGGTGCAGGACTAGTTCACTTACCTTCCGGTGCAATGGTGCAATCACCGAGCTTTCTCATTATGGGCTGGGACGATGACCGAAATCAACATTGTGACTCACGGCAGCAGTCGGTTGGGACAGAACGAAAATAACTTTTAATAGAGGCCGTGGCCAAAGCAGTACAGATGAAGCGGCCGCTATTAGGTTGAGCGTGACTTTAAACAAATCAGCGCTTGACCCTGAGTCATTCTCGCGGAATGTCGCAGTCCTATTCTGTTACATCAAATCCGGGTTGAGCGAATGGGCTGCACTGCCGGTTGCAGAAAGGCAATCATCGTGCTGCGAGAGAGGGGCAATCCGGTATTGCGTCGACTGCTGGCCCGCCGGCGACTTGATCTACTCTCCGCCGACGAGTTGCGTTTCTTCGCCAGGCCCGCCTCGGATCACACTACGTGCTCCTACACATATTCGACGGTCGGCGGTGTGCGAGGACTTGCAGTCGCTTCAGTTTCTAACTCAGAAATTTTAAATGATGTGTGTCATTTCGAATTCTCAGATCTGTCGATGAGATAAATAATCATAAAAGCACTTTTAAACGGCTCATTTGTAGTGCGCAGTACAGCGCTTTTCGACGCCGTGATATCAAGCAGAGAATCGAAGAGAACGAAAATAACCCCAGCTAGGCCCACGTCTGGTCCCAAAAAAGCCGTCGCCGGCCGACCAATACGTCGGCACACCAGCCCGAGCTCGGGGGCATGAGCGGAGACAAATTGCGCTCATGCGACGCAGAAGGCGGACGTCGGCTTCGGGTACAATAGAGGAAAATCTACATGACTGGTACGATTAACCCTGCGCTCTTCGGTATGCCGGACGCGACGACGACAGGCCCACAGGCTGGCGTGACGCTCACCCCCTATAAGGGGCCGATGACCATCACGACTGCGGGCGCAGTCATCGAGAACGTGACCATTAACGGCCAACTTACCATCGCCGCTCCGAACGTAACGATCAAGAACTGCGTCATCCAGGCTGGTGGTGATTCGAACTGCATCTATAGCGACCAAACTCCTATAACGGTTCAGAACTGCAAACTGATCGGAGGCGACTTAACCGACAACGGTATTCTCGGCAACGGAACGTTTACCGGCAACGACATTTCGCATGTCAGGATTGGCATCCAATGCACGAGCGGTTCGAGCACCATCCGTGACAACTATATCCACGACCAGTTCATGAACATCTCCGATCCACATTATGACGGCGTCACCGTCCTGGGCGGCCAAAACCATATGGTGATCGAGCACAATACGATCTACGCTCCTGCGGACCACGGGACGGCCGAAATCTTGATCCAGAACGTCTTTGGTCCCGTCGACGATGTTCAGATCAACAACAACCTGTTGTTGGGCACTCCGTCCTATGCAGTGTATTTCGAGGACAAGACAGGCACCCCAAACCTCACAAACATCGCTTTTACCAACAACTATGTCCAGCGCGGTGCCGCCGGCTACTATGAAATAGTTCACGCCAATCCGACTATGTCGGGCAATGTGGAATGGAACAACAACACCGACCCGACTCCGTATCCCACCTCGTTGCCTAGCTCGCCCGCTCCGACAGCGCCTTCCGCTACAACGATCGCTTCGTTTTCGGACGATACGGGAAAGGCTGGCGACGGCGTCACCAACGACAGCACCGTTGAGCTTAAGGGCACAGCTGCTGCCGGAAGCACTGTCAAGATCTACGACGGTTCGACCCAGATCGGTTCGACGACTGCGACTTCGACCGGAAGCTGGGACTACATCACAAAGGTCCTGACTGACGCTAAGCACACGCTGACCGCAACGGCGACTAACTCGTCCGGTCAGACCAGCGTGGCGTCGTCTGCGTTGGCAATCACCGTCGACACCAAAGCGCCGTCGGCGCCGACCATTGCCAGCCATACGGTGAACAGTGCAAATCAGGTGGTGCTGTCGGGCACGGCCGAAGCGAGCAGCGTCGTAAAGGTGTTCGACGGCACGACCCAGATCGGGACCGCCACGGTCAACAGCAATGGCGCGTGGGGCTACACCAGTGGCGCCCTTGCGGCCGGTTCGCACAGCCTCACTGCGAAGGCAACGGACGCCGCAGGCAACACCGGCGCGGCGTCCAGCGCGTTCGCGGCCAGCACCGGTACCTCGACGGCCCCCACCGCGCCGACGTCGCCAACTGCTGGCACGGTGATCGAGTCGGCCGGTGCGACACGTCTCGTGGAGAGCGGTGACAAATACTACCTCAACAGCAGCACCGGGACGGGCCCGTCCCTGCAGTCTCACGGCGTGGATTTTGTCGACGGGTCAGATGGCACCTGGGCGCCGATTGGTGCCGAGAAGACTGCCACGGGCTATGAGGTTGTCTGGAAAGAGGCGAGCACGGGTCAGTACACGGCGTGGAACACCGACAGCAACGGCAACTACGTCTCCCATGTCAGCAGCCTGACCGGCTCCACGTCGGGCGGCTCGGTGTCGGGGACGAACTCGGGCCTTAAGTCGCTCGAGACGACCTTCCACCAGGATCTGAACGGTGACGGGCAGATCGGTGCTACCAGTTCGACCACACCGACGTCGCCAACGCCAACTGCTGGCACGGTAATCGAGTCGGCTGGTGCAACACGTCTCGTTGAGAGCAGCGACAAATACTACCTCAACAGCAGCACCGGGACCGGCCCCTCGCTGAAGTATCACGGCCTGGATTTCGTTGATGGGTCAGATGGCACCTGGGCTCCCATTGCTGCGGAAAAGGTGGCGACGGGCTATCAGGTCGTCTGGAAGGAAGCGAGCACCGGCCAGTACACGGCGTGGAACACCGACAACAACGGCAACTACGTTTCCCACGTAAGCAGCCTGACCGGCTCCACGTCGGGCGGCACCGTGTCGGGTACGAACACCGGCCTTAAATCGCTCGAGACGAGCTTCCATCAGGATCTCAACGGCGATGGGCAGGTCGGTACGTCGAGCGTTGCTACGTCGTCCACGAGCACCACTTCCCTCGCTGCGACTTCGAGCTCGACGAGCAGCAACGTACAGACGAGCACGTCAGGAAATGACGCCTTCGTTGGCACCACCAAGGCCGACACGTTCTCGTTTGCTGCGAATTTCGGCAACGATGTCATCAAGGACTTCACTGTCAGCGGACCTGCTCACGACACGATCCAGTTCAGCAAGAGCGTGTTCGACAGCTTTGCGAGTGTTCTTTCCCATGCGACACAATCGGGTCAGGACGTCGTGATCGCGACGGGGGGCGACACGCTCACGCTGAAGAACATGAAGGTTGGTTCGTTGACCAGCCACGACTTCCACTTCGCGTAAGGGACGAGTCAACCACACAGACGAGTACTCAACAACTGCCTCGGGGATCTCTTGGGGGATCTCCCGAGGCTTGTTTCAAGGGCGGGTGTCATGACTGACTCTGGACGGCGGGGGGTGATCTCCCCGCTTGTGAATTCTTATCGTATCCCACTTATGCATTTGTCAGGACTATGGTCTCTCGGACGACAGTGGGCGGATCACGCCGAACTGCGGACGCCGCGACTGACCGGCTGGGCGAAGCGCCCGGTCGAGGCCCTGCGGAAACGGATATTCGCTGGTCGATCCCGGCCAGCGGAGGACTATGACGAGCCGCATTCAGAGATGTCGGCTTTCCTGCGGTCGTGCCGCCGGATTTTCTGGGCTCTCGCGGCCTTCAGTGGGATGAGCAATCTCCTCATGCTCACCGGCTCGTTTTTCATGCTGCAAGTCTATGATCGGGTGCTGCCCGGGCGCAGCATACCGACGCTGATTGCCTTGATGGTTTTGGCCACGGTTCTCTACCTGTTCCAGGGCGGGCTCGACCTCGTGAGGAGCAGGATCAGCGCCCGGGTCGGCCGGTATTTCGATGAAAGGCTCAGCCTTCGCATATTCGACGCCCTCGTTCGCCTGCCTTTGAAGACCAGAGCGGATGGCGATGGCTTACAGCCGGTGCGGGATCTCGATCAGGTCCGCAGCTTCCTGTCGAGCGGAGGGCCGACGGCGCTCTTTGATCTGCCCTGGATGCCGATCTATCTCGGCGTCTGCTTCCTCTTTCACTTCTGGATTGGCGTGACTGCGCTGGCCGGCGCGCTGGTCCTGATCGGCATTACGATGCTGACGGAAACGCGCACACGAGGCCCGGCAAAGGCGTCCTCGCGTCTCGCGGTCTCGCGAACCGCGCTGGCGCTGGAAGGGCGGCGAAATGCCGAGGTTCTACAGGCCATGGGCATGCGGCAACAGGCGGGCTTACGTTGGCGGGATGTCAACGCGAAGTACCTCGCGGCCCATGAGCAGGCCAGCGATGTCGCAAACGGGCTCGGTGGCGCCTCCAAGCTCTTCCGGGCGATCTTGCAATCGCTGGTTCTTGCCGTTGGCGCCGTCCTCGTCATCAACCAGGAATCGACGGCCGGCATCATCATTGCCGGATCGATCCTCACCGCGCGGGCACTGGCGCCCGTCGAAATGGCCATCGCGAACTGGAAAGGCTTTGTCGCCGCGCGGCAATCGGGGCAAAGGCTCGATCGCTTGCTGAAGCTTCTGCCCAGCGAGGAGGAGCGGTTGGCATTGCCTGCGCCCGTTGAAACCCTCACTGCCGAGCACCTCTATATTGGCACCCCGAACTCGGAGAGGCCCACCGTCAGTGAAGTGTCGTTCCAGCTGCGGAGCGGGCAAGCCGTTGGAATCATCGGTCCGAGCGGCTCCGGCAAATCGACGTTGGCACGCGCGCTGGTGGGAGTGTGGCCGTGCATTCGAGGCAGGATCCGGCTCGACAACGCTTCGCTCGATCACTGGTCTTCGGACGCCCTCGGCAAGCACATCGGTTATCTGCCTCAGGACGTCGAATTGTTCGACGGCAGCATTGCAATGAACATTGCACGGTTCGATCCGCAGGCAACGGCCGCCGCAGTTCTGGAAGCTTCGCATGCCGCGGGCGCGCACGATCTCATCCTGTCGCTGCCAGACGGCTACGGCACGAAGATCGGCGAAGGAGGGTTAGCGTTGTCGGCAGGGCAGCGACAGCGTATCGGGCTCGCGCGCGCCTTTTACGGCAAGCCGTTCCTGGTCGTACTTGATGAACCCTCTTCCAATCTCGATGCCGAGGGCGAGGACGCCTTGACCGAGGCGATCTTGAACGTGCGCCGTCGAGGCGGAATTGTCGCCGTTGTTGCGCACCGTCCGAAGGCGTTGGAAGGTGTAGACCATGTCTTGTGCCTCGGGGAAGGCAGGGTGCAGTCCTTCGGCAAAAGAGAGGAGGTCCTCAAGAGAGTGTTGCGAAATCCCACACCGCTCAAGGTCGTCGCGGAAGCTCAAGGAGGCGGCCGATGAATGGCCAGGTGACACCGGCGATGCAATCCATCCAGCGTTACATGATCGTGGGTATGATCATGTTTGGTTTGGTAACCTTTGGAGTCGGCGGTTGGGCGACAACGACCCAATTGTCGGGCGCGGTGATCGCCCAAGGCGTGGTTGTGGTGGATTCGAGCGTCAAGAAGGTTCAGCACTCTACTGGTGGGATCGTGGGAGAGTTGCGCGTGCGGGAGGGGGCGCGGGTTAATGCAGGGGATATTTTGATCCGCCTCGACGAGACGCAGACGCTCGCGAATGCCACCATCGTCACGAACAGCCTCGATGAACTGTTCGCGCGACAGGCTCGTCTGGAGGCCGAGCGCGATGGCGCCGAACAGGCCGTCTTTCCCAAGGTGCTGCTCGACCGGGCCAAGGAGAGCAACTCCGAGGCGAGCCGTGCGATTACTGCGGAGCGAAAGCTGTTCGAGCTGCGTCGTCAGGCGCGGAGCGGCCAAAAAGCGCAGTTGCAGGAGAAAAGCGCGCAGCTGGAAAACGAGATCAAAGGCCTCACGGGGCAGACCGAGGCCAAGCAGAAGGAAGTCGAATTTATCCGGCAGGAGCTGGAGGGCGTGCGCAGTCTCTGGCAGAAAAATCTGGTGCCGATCACGCGGCTCAATTCCCTCGAGCGTGATTCCGCTCGCCTCGAAGGCGAGCGCAGCCAGCTGGCAGGAATGATTGCGCAGTCGAAGGGCAAGATCGCCGAAATCGGACTCCAGATCATTCAGATCGACCAGGACCTGCGGACGGAAGTGGGCAAGGATCTGATCGAAACGCGATCGAAGCTCTCCGAACTGAGCGAGCGCAAGACTGCGGCGGTCGATCAATTGAATCGGATCGATATCAGGGCACCGCAAACCGGTCGCGTCCACGAGCTGAGCGTCCACACGGTCGGAGGTGTGATCTCTCCCGGCGAGCAGATCATGCTGATCGTGCCCGATGCGGACTCGCTTGCGGTTGAGGTCAAGATCGCACCGCGCGATATCGACCAGGTCTATATGGGGCAGACCGCGACAATGCGCTTCGCGGCGTTCAACCAGAAGACCACGCCCGAAATCGACGGAGAGGTCAGCATGGTCTCGGCAGACATCACCCAGGACCAGCGTGCCGGCACGAGCTACTACACGGGTCGCGTCCTGCTGAAGCCGGAAGAGCTGGCGAAACTCGGGTCGGCCAAGCTGTTGCCCGGCATGCCGGTCGAGGTTTTCATCAAGACGGCAGGTCGCACAGCACTATCCTACCTGCTCAAGCCGCTGCACGATCAGGCGGAGCGCGCATTCAAGGAGCGCTGACTCTTCGCGGGAAGATAGCACCGCTCGACTGCGCGAATTCGGGCTGGCACCCTATCCGTGGGCGCCAGCGTTGCGATTAGCCTCTGAACGAAGGCACGGCTGGGCGGCTGGAAGCATCCGCAGCGGACGTGGCTGGCCGACGAGTGCGCGTCACAAGCCAGGACGGAGCCTGCGGTCTGGTTTGAAGGCTCGACCGCGGCGTTCTGGTAATGTCTGGTCGTCGCAAGAGATTTGGTGGGGCGAGCGCGATGAGATCGACCCACCTCCTGATCAACTGCAATAGATCGCGCGGCTTTGGACCGATCGACCGCAGCGGATGCCTGTTGTCCGTGGACAAGGCTACGGACCGCTCGAACGACCGTCCGCCCAGACGTCCATTCGCCTGACAGGGTCATCGCCGCGACGAAGACAAGTATTGAAGCCTCAGCCCCCCAGGGATGACGAGTAGCTTGACGACCTCGGTGGATGATTAAATCAACAAATCATGGTGGGGCGCTAAATTGTTGCCTGAACCCTGGATGCGCGAAGCACGTTCCGTGCGGCGCTTGACGGGCCTCTCCACCGGGACACCCGCGCCGATCAACCTCCCGCTCCATTCATTCTTCCCGTCTCTCCCTCGGCAGGGCCGCTGGCGACTCCCTGCAAGCGACTTTTGCATCAATTTAATTGTTTATTTATTCTTGCAGGTCGAATTAAATCGAAATAGGATTAAATATTATAATATGAGAGATAATCGTCCCCGCGGCCGGGGCCGCCGCGCTGGGCGGTGAATCCGGGCCTCAGCTTGGCGTTCGCAGCGGGATCGGCAGATGCAACGAACCTCCGGGCCAGTCGTCGCGGCAGCCATAGCTGTCATGATAGGAGGCGCTCCGTGCGGGCGAGCGGCGCTGTTGACCATGCCGACCGCTCCGCAGGCGGCTCTTGCACATATCGAGCTGGGGCGCCCGACGCTTCCGCCCTTCAGCTACACGGTGTTTTGCCAGCGCTATGAGACCGAGTGTCGCCCGCGGCGCTTCTTCCGCGGCGGGCCGGTGCGGTTGATTGAGAAGCGATGGGCGGACCTGAGGGAAATCAATCGCACGGTCAATTCGGCGATAGCGCCGGTTCGCAACGAGCTCGGACTCGCTGGCGAGACCTGGATCATCAACCCCGCTGGCGGCGATTGCAATGATTACGCAGTCAGCAAGCGCCACGAGCTGCTTCAGCGGGGCTGGCCGGCGCGGGTCCTGCTATTGAGCGAAGTCGTGGTCGGCTCCGGAGAGCACCATTTGGTGCTTCTCGTGCGTACCAGGAGCGGCGATGTGGTTCTCGACAATCTCACCCCGCAGATCAAGCCGTGGTGGCGGACGCCCTATCGCTGGGTTCGGGTCCAGAGCCCCGGCAGGGACAGACTGTGGGCCGTGGTTGGGCGGCTAGGGGCATGAGCTCGAAATTAATGAATTTAGATTGCGGCGCGGCACGCTTGTACGAGTTAAAGCGTTAGGGAGAATCAAATGGAGTTCCGGCGATCCACTGAGGTGGAGACTGAGGGATTGCGAAGGGTGTGGCTGATTCCACCGTCGGGAAAGGATGTGGGTCCACACTTCGACTTTCTCAATCAAACGCGATCCAAAGGAAAACCTCATCGGCGCGGACAATGGCACTATCCGGTGGTGTGGTATGCCATGTGTGTCGTGCTGCTTTTGCTATTTCCAGTACTGACCTACGGGATGGCATTTTGGCGGCTTCCTCCTGCCCAGTCGCTTCCACTTGGCTGTCTTATGGCGTCTTTCGTCCTAAGCGCCGCATGTACTCTCTTGATCAGGCCCTCATCGCCGGGGCGGGGATTGGGTGGGACAATCGCGTCCACAATGGCGATTTTTGGTGTGGTCTTCTTGGGGTTTGTCCTCACCAGAACCGATTATTCCCGCGCCGTCACCCTCGGGATTTTCACGTCTGCCCTGGTGCTCGTCCCCGCCCCGTACTTCGTAGGAAATGCGGCGCTGCACCAAGCTCTGGCGCTTGGCGGCCTGCTGGCAGCGGCGGCCGCGGGGTTGTTCGCATTGCGGGTTACACCCGATGTAGCGGTGCACACTAATACCTTGATCAAGACTGAGTTCTACAATTTGGACGTTCACACTTATTCGAACGCGTTTCCAAAATCTGCGGTGCGGGGCGGCGCACTGGCCCGGATCGGCGATCGTTATCTTCTCGTGAGCGGAGACGGCCATCTCCATGTTTTCTCCTGGGAAGCGGTCGACCACATGACCGTCCACACGCTGCCGTATCTGGTACCGATCAACGGCGAGGCGTTTTCCGCGGCTGCAGGCCGTCCATGGGCAGACCGCTCTGACTGGGTGCCTCAAGAGACCCAGAGCAGAGAGGCCGGACACGAGATTCTTAATCCTGAGTGGTTCCGAACGTATGACCTGCTGGTTCAGGAGGTCGGCGCCAGTACACGCATTTTCGTCTCGCACGCTTACTGGCATGTTGGTCAGGAATGTTGGACCGAACGCATCTCCGTCCTCGAGGCGAACCGCGCGGCATTACTTCGCGGCGAATCTGTCTCCGGATGGAGAACTCTATATGAGACCTCACCTTGCCTGCCAACGCGCGGCGAACACCGCCGCCGCGGGATTCCTTTTGTCGGTTATTTTGGTGGGGGCCGGATGGCTCTCTTAAATCCGGAAACGCTGCTGTTGACCGTCGGAGATTTTGGCTTCGACGGGGCTGCCTCGGTTCACGCCTATGCACAGGACCCGGCAGCCTCGTACGGCAAAACACTGGCCATTAACATTACGGATGGAAACACTCAAATTTTTACGATTGGTCACCGAAATGCGGAAGGCCTCTATATCGATCGGTCTGGAACGATTTGGTCGACCGAGCATGGCCCGCAGGGCGGCGACGAACTCAATCAGCTGGTCCGGGGCGCAAATTATGGTTGGCCATTCGCGACCTATGGAACAGACTATGGTTCGTTTTCGTGGCCGCTGAATAAACCTGATGCGGAGCAGAAGGGCTATGAAGCTCCAGTGTTCGCTTGGGTCCCCTCGATCGCAGTTTCTAATTTGATCGGGGTGGAGCGCGGATTGTTTGCGCAGTGGCAAGGTGATCTCCTGATCGCCACACTCAAGGCGGCGTCGCTGTTTCGCGCGCGTGTGCGGGACGGTCAGGTCAAATACCTCGAACCGATCGCGATCGGGAGTCGCATCCGCGACCTCATCGAGGGCAATGATGGCAGTCTCTTGCTATGGACGGATGAACAGAAAATGATCTCCCTTCGTCCCAAGGAAGGTGCCACGGGTGAAACTCTTTTCGCGGAGAAGTGTAGCGGCTGCCATCAGCCGAACTTGATGAGTGGCAATCGGATCGGACCAGATTTAGTCGGCATTGTTGGTCGTCAAGTCGCGTCGGTCACGAGCTATCCGGATTATTCATCAAGTTTGCGGCGGGTAGGGGGCACATGGACCGAAGAGCGCCTTAACGAGTTCCTCAAAGCACCAAGCATCTTCTGTCCTGGAACGAGAATGGATTTCCCCGGTGATGTCAGCGCGACAGAACGCCGAGCCATCCTCAGTTATCTACGTACGCTTTGACGGAGCACGTCGTGCCGGCTTTGTAATTTTGCCATGCCTGTGAGCTGTGTCCGATATTCGCCCCACCGTTTAGTCGTTAACGAGAAGATCTTTGGTCCAGAACAAATCCGCCTCTGCCATCGTGGACTCTAAGGCAAGATGTGTGGATGTGTGCGCGGGTGGACACAGAAAATCGGCCGTACGTTGCGGCAAGATGGATTGTCTTGATCGTGTGACGGCCTATTCGATGGCCACAAGCCGGAGCTAATTGTGCCCGACTTCGAGCGCTCCGTGAGCAGCATGGCGACGCGCCCCGACGCATGGGCCCGCTTACGAGTTTCCGGATCTCGTGGAGCCGCAACATGCGCTTTTGTCTTCGCGGCATTGAGTAAGCCGTCGAACAGGACCAAGAGCTCGCGCGCCTGCGCGTAGACTTCCGTGTTGATGGCGTCGCATCGAATCCATAGGACGCAAGACGCGCGTTGATCTCGAACGTAGCGATTGGATCGATCCGCCAGCTCAGCGCGTTTTGCAGCGTGTAGTACACCGCCTTGTCTTCGAACTCCGAGGCGATCACGACCATGCCGATGCGGCGGAGCGTGGCCTCAATCGCCTTTTGGCTATAAGTCTCAAGAAGCTTGTGGCGCAGTACGCGGTAGCGCTGAATCTCCCAGGAGAGTTCGGCGACTGAACTCTGCCGGCAGCGCGGGCGCGCCGTTGGAAGGCCCCGTTCGTAGCGGTGAGGCCTCCTCCCCGGTGCGTGAGGGCACGGCCGCGCTCGGGACGGCGGCACTGGACGGGCTGTGGACTGGGCTCGCCACCCACAAGTCCTGCGCCACCGGCAGCGGCGCGATCTGCATATTGGCCCACCAGGCCCGTTCGTTGCCATGCCGGTGCAGCTCCTGGTGATGGGCGCGACACAGGGGGACGGTGAACTCGTCACTGACCTTGCGGCCGAGCGCCCTAGGTTGGGCGAATTTCAGATGGTGGGCATCGCACGGGGCTCGCTGGCAGACGAGGCAGGGCTGCTTGCGAACGAACAGCAGGTGGGCCTTGCTGCGCTTGCGGGGAGGCTCTTTGGGATGAGCGAGCCCCGTTTCGGGCGGCGCTGGCAGGGCCGGCTGCGGCGCGGTCTCGGTGCCCGCAACCGCTGCCGGCAGCGGTTTTTCTGCCAGGCTTGGCTCGCGATCTAAGGCGTGCGCTTGTTCGACCCTGCTGGCTGCGGGTGGGATGCCGTCCTCAAGCTTGCTCTGATAGGCGGCCTCGACCATGCGGGCGTCCGCCTCCAGTAGGCTGTTCTTGAGTGGAAGGCTGGCCTTGGCCCAGGCGAGCAAGTCAGTGCTGCCAGACAGCGCTGCGAGCTGGCTCAACAGCTGCTCGCGAAGCTCGACGGACTTTGGCGGCACCAGCACCGGCGCGCCGTTGAGCACGCCCTTGGCGGGCTTGGCTTTCGCGCCAACGGCTGGTTGCGGCGCCTCAGCCGGCGGGTCGGCCACCGCGTCCGGCGCATCCAGATCATCCTCGCCGGCAATGCCGACCAGCGTGAACAGCGCATAGCGCCGGGCATAGGTCAGGGCGGCGCCCATCCGGTGCGGCGCGGCGGTGTCGGCGACCGCACACACCGGCCAGTCCGAGGCGATCCATTCCCCGGAGGTGTGGAGCAGGGTAGTCGTGAGCTTGATCAATCCGGTTTCAGTTTCCATCGCCGTGGCCTGCACTGTGGCGATCTCGTGCTTGCTGAGGCATTTGCGCACGATCTCAAGCCCGCTGGCCAGCGAGGCATAGCGGAAGGTGCGGCTCTCCTCACGCGGGAAGGGCGACACGATGGTGGCGGTCAGTAACTTCTCAGGGTTTTCAAGTTCAGCTTGCGCCCGAGCGAGCGCGCCGGCGATCTGGCTGATGGTCTCGCTGTAGCGTTGCATCGCGGTCTCCGTGTTCGGCTGATCAGTCATTAAGGAGGTCCAGCTGGATTGCCAGCACGAGTCCGGCGACGACCAGCTGGAGCTCCAGATGACCGATCAGGGTGAAAATGACGTGGTCCTGCGCGCAACTCGCCTGAAAGGCGCGCAGTTTGGCCCAGAGCTCATCGAACAGCTCGAAGGCGGTCTGGTACAGCTCCGGCGGATCACGCGACGGATCGAGATGAACGAAGTCAAAGGGCGGCTGCATCGGCAGAACCTCCGAAACGTGCGAGCTCGAGCTTGGCGCGAGCTGCGACTCGTGGCTGAGCTTGGCGGGCCACCTAAGGGAGGTCGACCAGCTCGAAGCTGAGCGCGCCGGCTTTGGAGCGCTTAGCGCGCAAGCCGTGGCCGCTCGCCTCCTTGGCGTCTTCCGGCACCAGCGCCTTGAGCTCGGTTTTCGCCCGCTCGTGATCCAGCGCCGCGGCGCGGGTTTGGCGATAGAGCGCGGCCAGTTCCGCCCAGACGTTCGAGCCGGTCATGTCGACCACCCGCACCGCCGCCAGCCGCGGCCGGGGCGGCTCGATGCCGAACAGCTGCGGCGCCTCGCCATTTTGCACGCAGCGCCAGAACTTCTTCTCCGCGGTGAGCAGCAGATGCTGGTACAGGGGATCGGCATGGAGCTCGATTTCCAGCCACTTGCCGCCGCCGGTGATGATCGAGAGCACCGCGGCGCGGGCGGCGACCACCCACATGTTGTGCTGGAGCTGCGCCATGTGCTTGTCCGCCGCCGCTTCCTCCGAGAAATTCCAGGGCAGCATGAACTTGGCCTCGAACACCGCGCCGGTTTGGTACACCAGCCCATCCAGGGTCGCGGCCATCCACTTGTGCACTGGGTGGAATACCCGCCGCTGAACGTGCTCGATCGCGCGGCCGGTTTGGCGCTCGTACCAGGCGCGATTGAGGGGCTCGGTCGCGGTGCCGAGCTGGACGATGAGATCGCCCGACAGGTCGATAGGCTCGACCTCGCCGCGCTTTTCCTGCCAGAGCCGGAGCAGTGCGCCTGCGTCGTTGCCCATGACGACTCTCGCATCACTGCCGCCGATGAACGAGCGGCGAGTCACTGAATCAGGTATTCGTTTTGGCGGAAAATCCATCTGATGAACTCCTGGAGTTGTATGTTTTATACAATATCATATAAAAAAGTCAAGGGCGTGCATGGGACTTTCTAGTGCTCAGCTCCGCGCTGCTCGTGCCTTACTGAGGTGGAGTGCGCTCGACTTGGCTAAGGCCTCAAAGGTCGGCGTAGCGACTATCCGCCGGGTAGAGGTCATTGACGGAGAGATCCCGGTCACCGCTGCGAACGAGCAGGCCCTTCGACAAGCTCTCGAGTCCGCCGGTGTCGAGTTCATCGACGAGAATGGCGGAGGTCCCGGAGCCCGCCTCCGGAAACGAGCCAGCGAAAGACCACGCTCATAGCTCAGACATTCGAATGGGCCTTCGCTGTCAACTAGCGCGTGCGGATAAGCATCTCGGCCTCGAGCCCGAAGCATGGGGTCGCTGCATAGCTCGCGCAGCGAGAATCGAAGACCTCGTTAGGCCTGTTTTAACCCCCGGCCTGTCAGCCTTGTGGTGACGCGAACTTCCACGATTCGGATTAGCGTTTTCCCAGTGGCGGTGTTTTTCCGGGAAGCAGCTCGTCGGACATCAAGGTCGGACGAATGCAATCTCTTATGCGAGAGGCAGGGAAAATGACCGCGCGATCAAACTTTAGTTGCCTTCAGCTGCTTTCTGCACGGCCGGTGCTCACCAGTGAATCGCAGGAGGAGTTCGACGCGCTCGCGATCACTATGATCGAGTACATCAAGCCTGATGACCCGATCCGAGAAAGTTGGGTCATGGACGTGATCCAGGCGACATGGGAGATCGTTCGGTACCAGCGCACTCGAACAGCTTTGATCCAGTCTCAGTACCGCAACGCGCTTTCGAATCTGCTGCAGCACGTTGCGGATGTTGATGAGCTAATCGCTCTGCATCTTGCCGATGGGTGGTTCGGCACCAGGGCAGGCAAGCAGGAAGTAGCCAAGCGGCTCGAGCCGTTTAGCCTTAACGAGACCGCCATTGAGGCCGAAGCGATCAGAATGGTTTTTCCGGATCTCGAAGTGTTGGACAGTCTGCTGACATCGGCGCTGAAGCGACGCAACAAAGCGTTGCGTCTCCTCTCGGAAAGTGAAGCGCCGCTCGCGAGGAGAGCGAGGGAAGTCTCAAACCGAATCATTGCCGAAAACGAAGCGGAGGGCCGCCGTTCTGAAAGGGCTGAATAGAAGATGGCGAGCGCAGGGCAAATCGCCGCCAACCGCCTCAACGCCCGCAAGAGCACCGGGCCGCGGAGTGCTGCAGGCAGATGGCGGACGCGAAAAAACGCCAGCCGGCATGGCCTGGCCGCGGTATTCAGTTGCGACGCGCTAGCGGAGATCAACGAGCTCGCGCGGCAATTCGCCAACGAAGCCGCCGATCCGATGCTGCTCCAGCATGCGCTTGACGCCGCGCATGCTGAATTTATCTTGGTGCGGGTCAAGCTATGGCGCATTGCCTGGCTCGAGCGTACTTACGCGACGGGATCGCCGCAGGATGTTTCCGACGTCGTTTTTATGCGTGAGATGAGAGTATGGCTCGGCAGCTGCGGTGAAAAGCCGCTGAATCTGCCCTCCGAGACAATGCCGCCGCCAGGGCGGGATCGATGCACGGAAGCCATCCGTCGTGCCCTACCCGAGCTTGCCAAGCTCGACCGATACGAGTCGCGTGCGCTGGCGCGCCGCGACCGGGCCTTTCGCGCGTTGCTCCGTCCAGGCAAGACAAGGTAGCGCGAATTTCTGCAGAACGAAGCCAATTTTGTTGAGGAGAATCAAAGCAGGTTTCCAAATTCATGGCGTCCTCTATCCTTTCATCTTCCGAATGCGCGCCCCCTGCGTGGGGTGTCGCTTCGAAACGCTCGCGGGAGGCAGGGCAACCCCACAAAGAGGGCCATCCATTTGCCGCTACGGCACGGTCTCCATCAATCGAGTGGGCGTGCCGGCCAGGGAAAAGCCGGTCCCGGGGTTGCGGAGCTGTTCAACTGGGTGAGGGCGATACCGGCCGGCTGCGCCAAGGAGCGTTCCCCAAGCACCATTGCCGCCACTTTACACTTGTATCGGAGGCTTTGTTGTCCTCTAGTTGGTCATTGCTGTTATGAGCCAATTATGCATTCACAGCACGATCCCAGAATGTCCGATGACTGCCTGGATCAATGGCTCGCATTTGCGCGCGAGTTCTTGCGGGCTCTCGCAATTCGCAAGAGGGAGCAGTTCGACCGGAGGGTCCCGATCGGAGACCTTCTCACCGAACGCGACGAAAACGCCGCAGCATATGGCTTCGGCGAGGGGACCACGATGTACGACAACGTGCTCGTGCTGGGATCTGTCAATGTCGGACGAAATACCTGGATTGGACCAGGATGTATCCTGGATGGCTCGGGGGGAGATTTGCAGATAGGGGACTGGTGCTCCATCTCCGCTGGCGTCCAGATCTACACACATAACACCGTAAATCGTTCTATTTCGCTCGGCAGGGACCCGATCGATTACGCACCCACCTGGATCGGCAATGGAGTATATGTGGGCCCTAATTCCGTGATCCAAATGGGTGTAACGATCGGCGACCGCGCGATCGTAGGTGCAAATTCACTGGTCAACAGGGATATTCCTACAGGTGCGAAGGCGTTTGGCTGTCCTGCGCGCCTTCAGCGGCCCTCAACGTCGAAATAAATGCAATCCGCGGCCGGCCCAAGTTTCCATTTTCGCCGCAACTCCGGTCTCCACCGATCTAATGGCAAATATCCACGGGCAAGCTGAGGAATAAATACTGCATTAACAAATTTAAGTTGCTCTTCCGCTAGTTTGACGTACCATTTAATTGAGGGCTGGCTGTTGCAGGATGATCCCATGACCCATCTCGATACCGACGGCGAAGATCGTCGTGAGTTCTTGAAGAGCTGCGGAAAATTTGCCGCCGTCACCCCTCCTGCCATGACGCTGTTGCTGTCCACCTCTCTTACTTCAGCCGCGATAGCCAGTTCAGGTGGTCATATTGTGCATGGCAACAATGGCTACGGCAACGGCGGCGGTGACGGCAGTCCGAACAATAAAGAGGATCGCGATCGCTAGATGTCGCTGTGGACGGCCGCGCCGTTGCGGCATGTACGGCGTCGGGGCCGCGCCGTGCTCAACCGGTGCGGCGGCGCTTTTGGCTCGATGAGCGGTTGATCAACAGATCGTTTAGCTTCTTGCCGGCTCGAAGCTGCGCTTTCAGCCATCGGGGTTGCTTGCCGCGACCGGACCAGGTCTCGGATGGATTTTTCGGATTTTGATACTTCGGCAGCACTGGCGGGTAGGGGCGGCGCGCACGTCCCTCATTGGGGGCCCCGGAAGTTCCCTCGATCCTGCGAAGCCGCTCTTCGAGCTTGGCTTTTTCCGCAATCATTCTCCGACTAAGAACAGTCGTCACTTCATCGTAAAGCCCCCACAGCTCAGCTGTGGTCGCAGATGCCCACTCTTCGTTTCCCATGGAAGCCGTCCCCACTACTTCCGATTTGAAATAGGAGGGGGGCTTATCAGGTCGAAGCCCCGTCGGGCAAGCCTGATCGGCCCGCGCACAGAACTCTAGTGTGCAGTGCGGTATTTCTTAGCGCTACCAGCCGGGCCTGTGCCTTCGACCGGCCGGTCGCCTCCCAGCCGGTCTCCTCCGGCGGACCCTTCGCATCGGGCCGAGCAAGCGCTGCTCGGCCATCGACACGCGACTACGTAAATTCTGCAATTCGGTAAATTGAACGATCAGAGATTCATGCGTTTGCCGCAAAACAGCCGAAGAATACATATGACCACCTACTCATTACCAGCGATGACCCGTGACCGCAGATTGAAGTTCGCCGGGTTAGCGAAAATATCGCCCGAACTTTGCTGACCAGGTTTTTATCGGTGCTACTGCCGAAGCGGAGCCGTTATCGTTCGAGACGTCTGATTAATGGTTGGAAAATCTCCAGTCCTCATATTGATGTTGGATGAATAGTATTACTTTTTGAGCCTCCTCTTCGTGTTATGGGTCGAGGCTTTTCAGCTGCCTCGCTCCGGTCAAGTTTGTCGAATGTTAGATTTGAATCGTGAATGTGACTATATATCGTTCGTAATAAGTGGGCGGTGATGAGCTTGATGGCGGTTAACCAATCCTGACAAGGCAGCCACATACTGGAGCGCCAGATTTGCGGGAGAGTTTTGCAGATCATAGCCAGCTGAGAAGGCGCTGTCTTGTAGATGAATGGGCTGCTTCGGATTTTCCATGGAGGACCGCAATCCTACGGTGCTGCACGCATTCTCAAAGCGAGTTACAGTGATGTGGCCATCATGCGTTGCCGATGCGCGCCGTGACGAATTGACAGTGCGGCGTTTTGGCAGAACGGATGGTTGTGCTTCCCGCGCGTCTTGAGGTGAATGCAGGAATAAAAAATGCCGCGCGGGGTATCAGGAAAAGGCAGGGGAAGCATGCGCCGCATCAGAGTCGTCATCGCGGATCGGCACCCGATCGTCTTGCAGGGGATCAGCAGCGTCCTTGCGGCGCAGCGCGATTTTGCGATAGTGGCCGCCTGCGGCGATATTGCAAGCTGCATTGGGGCCATCCGACTTCTGGTGCCCGACATTGCACTGGTCGATATTGCAATGCCCAGTATCAGTCGACCGGACATTCTGGCTATCGCAAACACCGCTGGCCAAGGTACCCGGGTCATTTTCTTCGCTGAAAAGGCCGGCGATCAAAGGTTGCAGACGCTGGCCGCGGGCCGCGCCTGCCTTGTCCTCACGAGGGATGCTGAGCCGGAGATGCTGGTCGCGACCCTGAGGAAGGTTGCGGAACGCCAGGGACCGGCATCGCGGTCGCCGTGCACAGGTGGCGAGGTCCGAGGGGCGTCTCACACCGGTGAGGAAAAGGCTCCGACGCAGCTGACCGACCGGGAGCGGCAGATCATGAGACTTGTATCGGAGGGGCTGTCGAACAAGGAGATTGGGCGTTTCCTGAGCATTACCGATGGTACGATCAAAGTCCATCTTCACCACATCTTCCAGAAGCTCGATATCAGCAATCGAACAGTTCTCGCGGCATTTGCAATTTCGCAAAACGGGAAACATGCGGCCGCACGTGAACTCGTCTCTTCCGGCCTACTACAGCAGGATTCGGCGGTTCGAAACGACGAGGACGTCAAGCGAAGCAATGTCCTTCCGGAACGTACGCGTTAGCTGGACATCGCATCATGCTGGGCGGTGAGCATCGGTTGCGGCGCGCAGATGCTCGGCCATGTTGCGGCAGGCTCCTTCGGCCTCAGCCAATGTTCGGAAGGGCGACCCGCTGATCTTGATCGCGCCATTGTTCTCGTACAGTGGTCGCCAACTCGCCAGGTACCCGGAGCGTCCGTGAAAGCCCGGACCGGTAGGGCTCTCCAGGCTGATCACAAACGAGAAGCCATCGCCGCTCGCGCTCCAGATCTCCATGTTTTCGATAGGCCGGTGAAATTGCAGTGGCATGGCAATCATCCGTCGTGCGCTGCCCTTAATCAAGCTAATCAGATATATGCATATTAAATATTAGTTTGACACTCCAGATTGGGGTCCCGGCGCCGGGGCGAGCAAGCCCGAGGCATGGAAATGCTGGCAATCTGCCGGCGGCGCACGCTTCGCAACCTCCATTTTTCAAACAAAATTTTGGTTGAAGGTCTATTTAATATATAATACGAATAAAGCAAATTTAAATCAAGGGAGCGCATCGTGAGCCAAAGTGGCAATGAAGATGACGACCGGCGGGCGTTCCTGAAAACCTGCGGAAGATTCGCGGCCGTGACACCCCCCGTCATGACGCTGCTGCTGTCGACCTCGCTGACCTCGACCGCCATCGCGCGTTCAGGCGGACAGAACGGAGCAACGCATGGCGACGACAAGGGCCAGTCGTTCCTCGACAATGATCGCCCGTCCTCTGCAGCGTCGGGGTCCTCTGGCGGCGGGGCATCTGGAGGCGGGGCATCTGGAGGCGGTGGCGGACCTGGGGGGCGGCGTGGTGGGGCATCTGCTGCCGGAGGGCCATCCGGCGGTGGCGGCGGATCCGGCGGAGCGACCGGTGGCGAAGGACCTTTCGCGACGGGAGGGAACTCCGGAAATCCGGCCGCATATGGAGGGGTCGATTGTGCAGATGAAGAAGACGACGAGCGGAGGCACAAGCCCGAGTGCGAGCGAGCCGCCACTCGACTTTCGAGCGCAACCCGCTCCGAGCCTTAACAACGGTTCGATCCGCTGTTGTTGCAAGCTGAGCAGCCAGACCCAATGGAGCGTGCCGCGCGCCGGGGCACATGAGTACTTTTTTAACGCGCCGCCGCATCGTCATCGGCAACGCAGCATGCCGAATTAGTCGCGTTTTCCTTTGATTGCATATTTTTGCCCAAGTCAAAGCTGGCGGAATTCTCGCGGACATATTGCTAGGAGAACTCACATGAAAATCTGCGCTCGAGTGGACAACCCTGCCGCTGTTCTTCGCCAGCGTCTCGAAGCCCTTGCCTCTCAACTCGCAGAACTTGAGAGTCTCAGGGACCGGGTGGATCGAGAAGAGAACCATCAGCGCGAGCGGCGCCAGTGCGGCTATCTCAGACGACGAGCAAGCTCGGAGTGCAACCGAGCGGTCGCTGCAACGTCGCAGATCTAAAGCTCCGCCTTGTCGCAACCCATCAAATTATTTCAGCGAGAGTCCGAAAGCGAACGGATGTTTCGAATTTAATCGATCATATTTGGCTTCGGCAGGGGGCGAGCGGTTCATCCGCAGCAGCCTCCGGTCACGCCGAGAACAGGGGCGCTGGTTTTCTGGCGCAGTACGTGCCGGGAGCGGGGGTCTTCAATCCATTAACTAGTTTCGCTTGAAAGGATGAAAGCTCGTGAATGATGCCAATGTGAAAGTCGAAACGCAGGCCGATCCGGTGAATGAGAATACGAATGGTGCAAAACCAAGGATCGATTTGCCGCTTTTGAATTTCCAGGAACTCTTCCGTGGATTCGCCGAGCAGGGCGCCGCACAGACCAAGAAAAATATCGCGAGCATGAAAGCGACTTCCGAGGAGATCAGCGACATTCTCCGTGAAGCCTGCTCAATGAACGCCAGAGGGGCCGTCGATTACGGTGCCAAGGTCATCGAGATTTCCAAAGACAATACCAGGGCCACCCTGGAGTTTTTATCCCGGCTCGCTGAGACCAGGTCGCTGCTGGATATCGTGCATCTTTCGACCGCCCGAAGCCGCGAGGCTTTCGAAGTCGTCTCCGCACAGAATCGGGAGCTCTGGGAGCTCGCGCAGAAAGTTGCGATCGAGACGACCGAGCCCATCAAGACCAGCTTCAATAGGGTGTTTCACAAGACCGTCTGAACCGAGGCTAACGGCCGCGCGGTTCGACTGGACGGACATCTCCGCGACGAGGGGACGCTCGGTCCAGTCGATGGCGGGGCAGCGTGCCCTGACCGCACAACAGGTTGCAGGAGATCAAGATGGGTGTGGTGATGATCAAATGCCCGGAAACGGGCGACGCCATTTCGACGGGTATCGAAACCGATCGCGAAAGGTTTCGTTGCAGCGCGGTATTCTTTCGCGCACCTATTGCCGGGTCTGCGCGGCTACACACGAGTGGTTCGCGCGAGAGCCCTGGGTCTACGAGCCTGCCCTGGATAGTCGGTTGCCGGGCGGCTGGCAGGCGTCTCGCGCCGGCGCGGCGTGAATAAGTCCTGCTGCGCCACGCGAAACGATCCGATCGATTCTGCGGCTCATCACCTTGTAGCACTCGCATGCCACGGCTTCGAGCCGCGGCCGGTCAATCTCGAGCTGACCGCGGCGGTTGGATTTCAAGGCTCGTGACGCGCGCAATGCCCTCACAACATGCGTGACCGTGGTGCGCCGGACCCCCAGTAGCTCCGACATAGTCTCCTGTGTCAAAGGGAGGGGATTGCTGCTATTCGCCCGGTCGTGAATTTGAAGCAGCCAGCAGGCCATCCGGGCTTCGACGGAATGCAGTGCATTGCAAGCCGCGACGTGCTGAACCTGCGTCAGCAGCGATCTCGTGAAAATCTGCGCCATGGATGCGATGGCGGGGCTGCGCCCCAGAGCTGACAAAAATTGCGCCGCCGGAATCTGCAGCACGGGCCCTGGTACGCGGACGACTACCGTCACAGATGAGTGGGATGTGCCAAGCGCCAACGTTAGACCGATCGCACCTTCACGACCGATCACCGCTGTGGCGGCAGTCTGCCCGTTCGGCAAGTCCACGATGAAGGCAATCGCGCCGCCACAGGGGAAGAGAAGGTGCTCGATCCGATCTCCCGATCGGACCAGTACGGCGTCGCGCTCGAGCACGACTTTCCGCAGGTGAGGCGCAAGCAAAGCGAAATCGGCCGGCGGCAAGGCTGCTAACAATCGATTACCAACTCTGGTCGCGTGGTCCATCATGGGATTCGTCCCCACCGATGTCCGGCGCTAGGTCTCGTGCCGGCTGGTGCCAGCTGGTCTGCACTACTCAACAGCGATCCAATCGGTCACCGGAGATATGGTTCCAATTGGGAGTCGTGCGTGTGCGACGGCACCGCCACGCACGATCCCGCGAGATCCTGCGATTGGCGCCAACTGGAGACCGGCAGGCTCGCGGGCATTGCAGTTGATTTCGGCCGAGCCTATCGCTCGTCCGCCTTCTCGGGAACCGGAAGAGTGTCCTCGGAGCGGACGCTCTATGCCTGTGGGACGGATGCCAATTTTTGGCCGAATATGCTCAGGCGGCGACTGCCTAATCATTGAACGTTCTTAACTCGTGGCTAAACTCTTAATCAGGCGGGTCCCAGGTTTGGGCCCGCCCACCGCACCTCGCAAAGCCTTAGGCCGATCCACGGTTTGAAGACCGAATTAAAACGGCTTTTCACGTCGAGACCGGCAACGATAGCTGGCGGTTCAAAAGCCGAGACGACGATCACGCGACCCGCGCTCGTCTCGCCTCCGCTATCCCGGCCAGCTCCGACGAGACGAGCGCTACCAGCAAACCCCGCCGCGCAAAGGGGTCAAAATTGGACGCCGATGAGGGGGCAAATTTGCAAACGATGACGTAATTGCGGTCGGCGCTCGTGGCATGCAAGCCGCATTATCGTCGAGCCCTCGCAATCACCTGATTCGAAGGAGCTCCCATGAAGCAGTACGTCGGGCTGGACGTCTCACAGAGAGAAACCGCCGTATGCGTTGTCAACGAGACTGGCCAAGTAATCTTCGAAGGAAAAGCCAAGTCTAATCCTGGTGCCTTGACCGACCTGCTTCGCAACATGCGCCTCAAGCCGAGCGTATCGGCTTCGAGACGGGTGCGATGGCGAGTTGGCTATGGCATGAACTCCGCAGGGTTGAGCTTCCGGTGGTCTGCATCGACGCTCGGCATGCGCACGCAGCTTTGTCGGTCCGTATGAACAAGAGCGGTCAGAATGGTGCGCGAGGCCTTGCAGAACTGGTGCGAGTGGGATGGTATCGAGAGGTCAAGGTCAAAAGTGAGGAAAGCCAAAAGATCCGAGCGATCCTTGTCGCCAGATCTCGGCTAGTGTCGATGCGCCGAGACATTGAGAACCAGATTCGTGGCTTGATCAAGGAATCTGGATTACTATTCCC
>NZ_JBHTFN010000046.1:0-28429 GCF_042666195.1 Bradyrhizobium sp. GCM10028915 | reverse complement strand
GATCGGCCAACAGTTCCGCAACCAGGTCAGCGAACTCTTAGGCGCTGATCATTTACTCCTCAACGTGATATCGCCGCTGCTCTCGATCCATGAGAACATCTGTCGAGAACAGGAAAAGTTCGACAACGAGGTCCGCCAGTTGGCTAAGCTGGACGAGAGGACGCGGCGACTGATGACGGTCCCGGGTGTCGGCGTCGTCACGGCCCTAACGTTCCGCCACACGATCGATGATCCCTCGCGCTTCCGATCGGCGTCGACAGTCGGCGCTTACCTCGGCCTTACGCCGCGACGTAGCCAATCCGGCGAAACCGACACCAACGGAAAGATATCTCGACGGGGCGACCGGCTTCTCCGAACTTACTTGTTCGAGGCCGCCACTGTCCTTCTTTCTCGAACCAAAAAGTGGTCTTCTCTAAAGGCCTGAGGCATGAAGCTCGCCAACCGGATCGGCATGAAGAAGGCAAAGGTCGCAATTGCCCGAAAGATCGCCGTGATTCTCCACTGCATCTGGGTCGATGGCACATCGTTCGACTGGGTCCAGCCGAAGCCAATCTAATATTTGCTCGCAAGTTCCTGGTCCGGTCCGCCGGACTGGCGATGTCCCGCTGGGACGGTGGTCGTGGTGACCTCGGTCAATCGGCTGGTGGCGGTTCGCCCGCACTCCGCTGCAGACGTTGAGGCGCCCGATCCGGACATCATCATGAGGCGCTCGCGACCTCGGAAAGGACCATGACCCCATCTACGACATCAACCCAACTCGCTGAAGCCGCCAACGATGTCGATTGCCAATCCCGCTAGGCAATCGTCTCGCCATTCGCGATCGCTCCGTCTCCGCAACCTGACCAGCTCCGACGGAGCAATCGCTACGGGCGTGTCACTGGAGAGAGGAAGAATGGTAACTTGACAACAAACCGCAATTAAAGGGCCGATCTCCTCCAGAAGTATGTTCAAGGCGCTCGGGCCTTCTAAGCACGCGATCGGCCATACGTGGAAGGGCGGCAAAAGCACCGGGTGAAGAGGTCAAGAACCGGATCATCCCGCAGTACACCGGGAGATTTGATCGGGTGAGCCTTTGCGGCGCTCGGGTTTCGGAGGACTCTCTCGGAACGCGAGGCAATCTGCACCTCTTTGCGCCCGATGATCCGAGCTGGACGCCATCGACCTTCCAACGTCAAAACCCGCGTGAAAAAGTCCGGAATGCCGAATGGGCTGCTCACGTTGAGAGACGCCCCCCGTTTTAGAGACGTTGCGGACTAGGCACGTTACTGCATTTGGCCCCGAATTCGATCAATCCGGGCTAGAACCTTCTCTCGTGACGATAGCTGTCGATTTCAAATATATGATTTAATTCGTTTAAAAATGTGATTTAATCATAACAACGAAACGTTGTAAGTCATTTGGACGCATCTCCGCGGCAACCTGCGGACCACGAGGGAGGTTCACATGGCTGTTCTCTTTGGCGACACAAGTGGATCACTCACGGGCCGACAGCATGGCGCAGCGCAAACACTGGTTGGTTCCGATCCGACAAACACACTGTTCGGAGATGCTGGCGTGGACTTGCTCGGCCGCGCGATCGGCGGCAACGACACGTTGCTGACGTCCGGCTCTGGAAGCCTATATGGTGATGCGGGCGGAAACATTTCTGATCATGCCCGGGGCGGCAGCGACACGTTGTCCGCTCAAGTATCGGCGCCCGCTATCATTCCCGGCGAGACCTTCAGCCTGGATATGTACGGTGATGCTGGAGGCAACATTTCGGACTGGGCCATTGCGGGCAATGACATGTTCAATGTCGAATTGCCCCTGGCCTTTACGCCCGGAGTGAGGGTGAATGCCTATGGCGACGCTGGCGAAACATTGTCTGGTCAGTCCCAGGGTGGTGACGACAACTTCGGCGTCACTGCTGGCGGACATCAAACAATTATCGTGTATGGAGATGCGGGTGGAAACCTGATCAATTGCGCGGTCGGCGGTAATGACACATTCGTTGGTCACATCGGACCGGATGGCAGTTTTGTGTTCTATGGCGACGCTGGCGGAGGCTTGCTCGGGCATACCCGGGGCGGCAATGACAGCTTCACTGCGAGCGGATCCGAGTACAACAACTATCTCTATGGTGACGCCGGCGGCGACATGGCCGGTCATGCGGCCGGCGGCAATGATAGTTTCGCTGTGAGCGGGATTAATCCGTTCAATTTTGTCTTCGGCGATGCCGGTGCAAATATGTCCGCTTCCGCCGCCGGGGGAAACGACACGTTCGACGACTCTAGCGACGCAACACTCGCTGACCGAAATGTCTTTTCCGGCGATGCTGGCGGGAACATGTCCGGCTCTGCCCACGGAGGGGACGACACGTTCAACAAGACCGGCTTAGGAGGAAGTACGTTCTATGGCGAAGCCGCGGGCGACATGTCTGGTCGTGCCCAGGGCGGCAATGACACATTCCAGGCCTCGGGCACGCAAAACCAAAATCTCTTCTACGGCGATGCCGGCGGCAATATGGGCGATCAGGCCGTTGGCGGCGACGACACCTATTTCGGTGGCAACGTATTTTCCCAGCTCATCAATCAAGCATATGGCGATGCGTCGACTATGTCGGGCCGCGCGCATGGCGGCAATGACACCCTGATCGGCGGCAATGATCCGAATCCGCATGCCGTGGGCAGCTACGAGACCATTCTCGTCGGCGATGCCCAATCCATGTCCGACTACGCGCGCGGCGGCAACGACAGGCTGGTTAGCGGCACGGGAAACGATGACATCTGGGGCGATGCCCAGATGATGCTCGGCTTTGCCCAAGGAGGGAACGACACGTTCGTGTTCGATTTCGATAACGGGCACGATAAAGTCGAAGACTTCGGACAGGGACTCTCGAATCAGGGCGCCGATCACATCGACGTCTCTGCGCTAGGTATCGAGAACTTCAGCGATCTGAGCTTCTCACCGTTCGATCCTGTCACGCACGAGAGCACGGTCACGTTCAGTCCAGGCAACGACGTGGTGGTGCATAGCCAGCAAGCACTCGGACCTCAGGATTTTATCTTCGCGCCACATCAAGACGGTTTGTTGGCCTGAGCCGTCGCTCAAGACCGCCCGCACGCTCGACATACATTCAGCCTCGTGCCTACTTCAGGGCGCGACGAGGTTATCGGGTTATGGTCGGTCCCAGACAGCGTTCGGTCCCATCCCGTCGTGCTGCATTGTTTTCCGTGTGGACACGCGAAGCTGAAAGTTGCTGCGGTGCAGGTCCGCTAAGTGGCCCCAAAGCGGACTCCAGCGCATCGCGCTGCCCTGAGGGAGTAGCGAAGCCTCGAATAGCCTTGGAGCAACTTATGGGCGCACTTTCGTGACCGAGCCCGTTAACATAGTTAAATTGATTTGCTGGTTTTTCCCGATAGTTTTTTTGCGCAGGGGAGAACATTCATGCGAAGCTCTCGTGCAATCCTTTATGCCCAACGACTTAGCGAACTCACCTCTCAGCTCTCAGAATTGGAATATATTCGAGGTCTAGTCGAAGAAGCAGAGCGAAGCGCCCGCAGTGTGCCTCCATTACGCTTGACACATCCTGCTTCGCGCCGCCTTCGAACTCGTGAACCAGGCGCCCTGTCTGTCCGCCTCCGTCGCCGCGCACCACCAAGCTGGAATGCAGGCGCTATCAGCTCCCCTGACAACGACAACCAAGTCGATCGGACTTTGCTGGTGCCATTCCCCGACGCATGGTGGGCTTCCTCCTAAAACCTCTCCAAGCGCTGGCTTACCGCGCCTTGGACGAGAGCCAGGGAACCGCCAGCAATGTGAGGCGGCTCCGCACGTTGATACGCATCGCCGGCCGAGGGTCTAACCGTAGGCGCCGGTGGCTGAGAGACAATTCCGCGCTCCCGCCTGCATGTTAGGAGCGCAAATGGCCGAAGAATTCAGCGCCGAGACACGCCGCCGGCTCGAGCGAGCCAACGAAACCATCGCTCAAAGTCGTCAGTTAGCCACGGAACATCGCGCACTCGTCGCTGAGTGCGAACTAAATCTCCGACACAGGCTGCTCAACATTGCCACCCTGCCTACTGATGACCTGGAGCGCCGGGTCCGCGCACCTGAGGGGAGTGGACTGCACCCCCTTGTGGCCCATCAAGTTGCGCCTCGTTCGGAGGAGGTCCGCTCATCGCGCCACAGCAGACCAGGTTGTTCAACTTGAGTTCTTCGCATTTTGACCCATTGCAAAAGCTTCGAGCGTTCGTCTTTACGAACACGTGCTGGGGACCCACTCCATGCCACAGCACGGGATAAACGTTGTGCTCGACATCGCCAGGAATGTCCTCCCTTTAGCCATGAGTTGCTTCGGGGTGATTGCGGTGACCCACAGCAGTCGTCAAGCTACTGGCTAGTTTTCTTGATGCAAACTGGCTCACTGTTGGGGACGCTCTTGCAATCCCAATCTGGGCCGAAGCCAGATGCCTGATGAACGGATGGATATCGAACAAGAAAGACAGCACAGACACATATCAGAACAACGGCAAAGAGGACGACGAAGACGTCACTGCGCGCGAACTGCCACCTGAGCCATCTGATCGTTCGTTCCAGGGTTAACTACCATTCTCACAATTAGCCTCGCCTCGCTAAAGATTCATTCGACCAATTCGGAGAAATTGAGCAATTGGCGCGAGGCCAGCTTTTGGCCCATCGCTTCCTTACGCGGTGTCGCTGCATGTCGGCTCACAAGGGCAGACCGGAAGTTTGCAGCCAGGGGCCACGTCGGCGGCTTGTGACCCGTTGCTAACGCGAGCTAGTGAGCCTTCATTGCGCGCAATAGAAAACGAAGGCCCGAGCGTTCGTCACGCTTAAGACAGCGGATCCGTTTGCGGGTCGGTTATTTCGGACTACGCAGCGTGGAGCGCTGCTCATTCCACGCCGCCAGCAGAGGTTTCAGCAGCTCGTCAAGCTGAAGCGTGCTGGGTTGGCGGCCGGACGGGACGGCATTGAAGGATCCATCGGGATTGGACTGCCGTGACGATGAAGATGCCCTGGCCAAAGCCAGGACCACCGCCAGCGAGATTGCATCTGCCCCCCGCGTGCACGACCCGCGCCGCATCGCCATTGAGGACGAGGCCAGCCGGCAAGTTACCATCATTCCAGTGATCAATCACCACACCAACATAGGAGGATGACTCCGTGGCTGCCGACAAACCGGTCGGCGACAACGAACGCAAAGGCGCGGTGAAGAAGCGGTCGCAGACCAAGACCAGGATGGGCGGCGCGACGACCTGGACCAAGCGTGACAGGTCGAGCAGCGAGTTCATGGCCTTGAAGTAGACCAGCAAGAAAACTAGCGCCAGAAAAAGTGATCTCGTTCAGCCTTACCGCTGTCGAGCTGCTGGGCGCGTTTCGAGATATGCGCATAACCAAACGCGATCCCAAGCTTGTCATCGGGACGTTTTGTCGCTGATGAACTCCAGGCCGGCGTCGGCATAAAGGTCGATCAGGTTGCGGTCGGCAGGGGCGCCGGAAACTCTGCCGAATATGTCGATGCGCGGTCGTCGCTGCCTCATATTTCTTGAGGACGGTGGAGTCGTGCGACTACAGTTCTCGCGAAAGCTGCTCAAAGCTGCTAACGTTTCTTCAAACGTAGACGCTGGTTTATGATTTACGGTAACCTCTTTCGCTCATCGCCATTGCTCTCTCCGGAGATCCAGGTGGCCTGCTGTGCTTTGAGTCCAAAGCCCGTTGCTCTTGCTTGCGTGTAGAATCGGTGGTGGGCGGCCTCACTCTTCCGCCACTCTCAGCTTGAAAGCACCCTAGCCAACGTCCGTTGACACCTTTGCGACTGTTGCAACATTCGCGTGGGCCGGTGCTGACCGAACTCGGTGGCAGCTGTCCGTGAAATCCACCATCAATGTGCTGTCCGTTTCGAGTCCAGTAAGGCGCGCGGAACATCGCCGACATCGTCAAGGTCAGGCGCCTGGCCGTATCCCATGCGTTTCATCTGCTCATGTACCTGCGCCATTTCAGCGTCGCTGAGGCGCGGCGGCTCGCCGATAGCCAACGCATGGACATACATCTTCGCCAGCGTCTCCACCTCCAAGGCGAGCCAAAGCGCCTTTTCAAAGGTCTGGGCCGTCACGATCAAGCCATGATGGCCAAGGAGGCAAGCGTCGCGATCTTCGAGGGCCTTGAGGGCGTAGTCCGATAGTGCCTGCGTGCCGAAACAAGCATATGGCGTACACCGGACATCGTTGCCACCCGCAACTGCGACCATATAGTGGAAGCAGGGAATATCACGTTCGTGAACGGCGAGAATCGTGCTGAAGGTGGAATGCGTATGCAGCACGACGTTGACGTCTTCGCGTGCTCGCAGAATGTCGCGATGAAAGCGCCATTCGGATGAAGGCCGATGGTTGCCCTGGTAGTTCGCGGCAAAATCCATCGCGACAATGTCCTCTGGCTGCATCCGATCATAGGGCAGACTGGTAGGCGTGATTAGCATGCCGTTTGGAATCCGGTGCGAAAGATTGCCGGATGTGCCCTGATTGAGACCGTTTCGATTCATCTCCCTGCAGGTATCGACAATGCCTTGGCGGAGATCGGCATGATTACGGTCTGTCATGAAGCGGGCTCCGAGAAAGCGATCCAGGACTGGTAAGCGGTGGAAAGGTCGCGCGGTTCGAACCTATCGTTGCTGAGTGATGTGACGGCTTCAAGGATCACGCTTGAAACCGGCAGCGTACGCGAGAATCGCCGCCACAGCAGCGCAGCACCAAGCGCCGTTCCGTCGGGAGATCGACTCACCCAGACACTCTGCGAGGATCGCAAAGTCGCAAGACAACGGGCGAAGGGCAGGTTTGCGGCAAAGCCACCATCGATGACTATGCGTTTTGAGCTCTCGAGCGCATCAAGGCAGCGGTTTGCGCTGAACGCTGCGTAGAGCACCGCCAATGCCTGCCATTCGGCAGGCGTTTCGGGGGGCGGCCCGATGACTCGTCCGCGGCGAGCAGCGCCCGGAAACAATCCATCATCGCCGACGAATGAGGGGAGCGCCAGGGTTCCTCTCGACAGCAGGGTGGGCAATGCGGCAAGGACGGCTGCATCAGAAGCAAAATGTTCCCCGCGGATGAGGTCGTATTCGCGGCCGGCCGCGATCAACGTCGAAGGTGCATTCTCCCCATCGACATCGATATTGAGAACCATCGCGCGCGCGCAATCGAGTTTGTCCAGGGGGAGGCCGCGCTGAAAGCCGATCATCCAAGTACCGGTCGATAGGATCGAGGCATCGGCCATGCCGGCGGCCTTGTAGCGAAACAGGTTGGCGTTGGAATCATGCACGCCGCAGAGGATCTCGGTCGATTGCGCCAGGCCAGTGCGCCTGGTTACAGATTCCGAAACCGTCCCTAGCACCTCACCGGCGGGTACGCATTCGGGCAACAGATGGCTCCAACCGCGCTTACGCATAAGAGAAGAAGGCTGACGGTGGATGAGGTCCCAGATATGGCTCTGAGCCGCGAGCTGCGAGATTTCGCTGGCCGCACGTCCACCAAGCCGCAGGGCGAAAAACTGCGCGGTGGTCAGATAGGATTTTGCGCGAGCGAATTCGACGGGATACGCGCTTTCCTGCCAAAGCAGCTGTTTTCCGAGCCGCATCGCCCCTCCGATTCCGCAAAACACCTCATCGTAACCAGGCGCGATCCGGGCATATGCTTCATCGATTGCGGGCGGAGAGACGGCATCATAGTCCATCATCGGCAGCACTGGCGTATCACCGTCGACGAGAACCGCGCCGCATCCATGCGCAGCCACGATCACGGCGCCAATGGCATGGCGTTGAGACAAGTCGGCAAGGGTATCGAGAAACCACTCTTCTAACCCGGCAAGGTCATAGGCGAGGTACGAGCCCTGAATCATAGGCACATTTGGAAGCCCGTGTGTTTCGAGCGGCCAGCCGTCGTCGCTCGCCACGACCAGTTTGAGATTGGTCTTGCCGATGTCGAGAACTGCAATAGGGTTCGAGACGATCGAGCGCATCATCGCCGGCTACCGCGGCGCTTTGCCGGCGACATGAGGAACCGCCGCGACGGCAATCAAGATTCCACCCCAGATCGCTAGCGTGAGGAATTGGCTGAGGTTCAGAAGGTTGAATGCCGAGGAGATCACCTGAAGGATGATCAACGCAAGCAATAGCCCGCCGACTTTGCCGAAGCCGCCAAACGGATCGATGCCGCCGAGCACGGCCGCGAGAATGGTGACCAGCAGATAGCTCTCGCCGTATGCCGCGTTGGCCGAATTGAAACGTGCCAACATGACGACCGCCGCCACGCCCGCGAGCAAGCTGGAAAATAAATAGAGTTTGAGGAGGACGGCGCGGGTATTGACGCCGGAGTAACGGGTCGCCTTCTCGTTCGAGCCGATCATGTAAACCTTTGCACCGAACGGCGTCGCGTTCAGCATGAGCGCGACGGGCAAGGCGCAGAACGCAAGTACGATCAGAGCAAAGGGTACCCCGAAAACCGTTCCGTTGCCGATAAACACAATCGGCTCCGGGAATCCGGAGATGACGTTACCGCGCGACAGGCCGATCGCGAGACCCTTGCAGAGCGTCATCGTGCCGAGCGTGGCCAGGATCGGCGAAACGCCGAGATAGGCGATGACAAAACCATTGAGGAGGCCGACCAATGCAGCCACTGCAAATCCTGCAGCGATCGCAAAGACCTGAATGCCGACCCAGGCAAGGCCCTGGCTCCCCGGGATGTAGCGCGTCAGCAGGAAGGCGATGGTCAGTCCGGACAGATTGGCGGTTGCGATGATGGAAAGGTTGAGTCCACCAGATAGCAGGGCCAGCATCATCGCCAGTGAGAGGATGCCAAGTTCGGGCATCTGGAAAGCCATGGATTGCAGCGTGTTGACCGAGAAGAACCGATCGCCGATCGTGATCGCGAACACGACCCAGAGTGCGAACAACAGCAGGATGAGGGTGGCGACTGTGCCGCTGCTGGCGAGACCGACCATGCGCCGGCGAAGCGAGAGGGCAGGGGCGTTGCTCATCGGGGCGCGCTCCGGGTTCGCCGCTCGCGCTGCGACCAGGCGGTCGCAGAGACCGAAATGAGAATAACCAAGCCGACGAAGAACGGCGACCAGTAGGACGAAACGCCCAGCAAAATGATTCCATTTTGGAGTACCGCGAGCAGTGTCAGGCCCAAAAACGTGCCGAAGACCGTGCCGACGCCGCCCATCAGGCTGGCGCCGCCGAGCACGACGGCAGCGACCACATCGAGTTCCTTGCCCACCAACACCGTCGGGGCAACGGACTGCGCGAGTTGTGCCTGAATCAGGGAGGCGATTCCGGCCATGACACCCATGTAGCAATAGACCAGTATATTGAGGCCGAAAATGTGGAAGCCGAGCCGCTGTGCGGCGTCGGTATTGCCTCCCATGGCATAGATTTGCCGGCCGATATTGGTTCGGTTAAGCAGGAGCCAGGTGACGAGAAATGCCAGCACGAGCGCGAGGATCTGCAGATTGACACCGTACGAGCTATCCTTGCCCCATTCGAACTCGAACCAGAATATTCCGGTCGCAAACCAGTCGGGCAACGAATAGATGTATTTGCCGCCGGTGAAGAAGATCAGAAGCCCATAGAAGATGTTCAGCGTCGCGACCGAAACGATGATCGATGGTATTCGAAGTTTCTGGATGAAAATCGCGTTGAGGGCACCGAGCGCACCGCCAATTCCAATCGCGATGGCGAAGACGCCGATCCAGTTCGCCCCGTAAGCATTGGCAAGCGAAAGTGTGACATATTGCGCCACCGACGCGGTCGCGGTGAATGAGATGTCGATTCCACCGGCGATCAGGACGACCAGCAGCCCGAGCGCTAGGATGCCGACAAATGCATAGGAGGTCAGCAGATCAAACAGATTCTGCATGGTCAGGAATTGGGCGTTCGCGAAGCCCAAGCTGGCGCAGAGCCCAAGGATGACTATCAGCAGCCAGAACTCATGGCTGCGACGAAACCTGCCGAATGATGCCATGTGCGATTCAGGCATTGACGGCCTGCCCAAGCGCATCTTCGGAAGTGGCTGCGGCAGGCACGTCGGTTGTCAAACGACCATCCCGCATCACCAGGACGCGATGACTATGATAAAGGACCTCGGAGATTTCGTCCGATATCATCAAGACCGCGACGCCGTCGCGGGCCAACCGCCGGATGATTTCGTAAATGCCGTCCTTGGCGCTGATGTCGACGCCCACCGTGGGGCTATCGAGGATAAGCACCCGCGGATTGGTCGCCATCCATTTGGCGAGCACGACCCGCTGCTGGTTGCCCCCGGAGAGCGTCTTCACCGGGTTGGCGGGATTGGAGACCTTGATCCCGAGTTCAGCAACCCACCGAGCGACATGGGTCTGTCGCGCGCGTGCGGCAATCAGGCCGAACGCGCCAGCCAGACGATCCAGCACCGCAAGCGTGACGTTCGCCGTGACGGACTGATTCAGGATGAGACCAAGCGTAAGCCTATCTTCGGATACGTAGGCGATCCCTCGATTGATCGCCTCTGCATTTGTACGGAGGGCGATGGGCCGCCCGTCAAGTGCGATAGTGCCGCGATCGGGCGGCTTCATGCCGAACAGGGATAGCGCCAATTCGGTTCGCCCTGAGCCGAGCAGACCGGTGAGACCCACTACTTCGCCCGCGCGCAACTGCAAGCTTACATCCTCATACTCGCCCTCGCGGCCCAGGCCCTTAACTTCCAGCACAACCGGGCCAGCGGCAAGCTCAGGCGCCTGTATCTGATACTCGAAGGACTTGCCAGTCATCAGCTGGCTGAGTTTCCGCCCATCGATTGTGTCTGCGGCAAAAGTACCGACTTTGGCGCCATCCCGCAGCACCGTTACGCGCTGGGCGATTTCAAGCACCTCATCGAGACGGTGGCTGACGAAAACGACGCAGATGCCGGCACGCTTCAGCTCGCTTACGAGCGCGATCAGGGCGTTCACCTCGTGGCGGGTCAACGATGCCGTCGGCTCATCCATAATCAGGAGTTTGGCATCCGCAGCCAAGGCGCGGCAGATCGCGACCAGCTGGCGTCCGGCAATGCTGAGCTCTGACACTTTCGCGTCCGGGTCGAACGCAACGCCGATCTTTGCCATTGTGGCCTTCGCGGTGGCGCGCATTGAGGCCCAGTTCACCGAATGGAGGCCGCCAAGATGGTGCGCCATCGCGATATTCTCGGCGACGGTGAGGTTGGGGAATAGCGAAAGATCCTGGTAGATGACCTGAATGCCGCAATGCGTGGAGTAGACCGGGTTCAGTTTAGGATATTCCTTGCCGGAAATTGCGATACGGCCGCCAGGCTCCGCTGCCTCGACGCCCGAAATGATCTTGATCAGGGTGGACTTGCCGGAGCCGTTTTCACCGACCAGGCAATGCACCTCGCCGACTTCCAGAGTGAGATCGACGTCGCGGAGCGCGTGCACGCCGCCGAAGCGCTTCGATATGCCGGACATTTCCAGGAAAGTCACCAAAGGTTCGCCTGCAATGGAGTCGTGCGATCACTCGAGTGGTCCCGCATTCCCGACCGGAAGGGCCGGGAATGCAGCGCGACGAGGCGACTAAACCGGTCCGGCCTAGAGCCCTCCCGCGATCAGACCGTCGATGGTTTCCTTGTTGATGCGCATGATCTTGTCCACCTTGATCTGCTTTCCTGCAACGTCGACGGCTGCCTTGCCAAGGCCGGGTACATCGACGCCATCCGTGATCGGCTTGCCATCGAGCACGAGTTTGGCCACCGCGACCATCGCGTAACCCGCATCGGTGGGATTCCACAGAAAACCCTCGCGGATCGTATCATCCGCGATAAGCGACTTCGCCTGGCTTGGCAGTACAGTGCCGACAACGGCGATCTTCTTGCCAAGACGTTGCTGACGCACAGCATTTCCGGCCCCGATTGGTCCGTTCGAACCGAAGCCGAGAATACCACGCAGGTTGGGATAGGCCTTGATCACGTCAAGCGTCGTGCGCTGGCTGGTGTCGATCTCGTCGGCGCCAGGGAAGCGGTCGGCGACGAGCTTCATTTTTGGAAAATTTTTCTGCTGGTAGGCAATCGCGGCATCGGCCCATTTGTTGTGAAGTGGCGTCGTAAGAGTCCCGACATAAACCACATAATCACCTTCGCCGCCCATGTCCTTGGCGAGACGTTCCATCTGCACCTCGCCGAACCGAACGGAGTCGATCAATTCCACATTCCAGTCACGGCCTTCCTGTTCCGGACCCTCATGCGTGATGACCTTGATTCCGGCGGCCTGGGCGCGCTTCAGTACGGGCTCGCAGACTTTTACATCAAGCGGCACCAAGCCGATCACGTTGACCTTCTTGGCAATCAGATCCTCAAGCAGCTTTACTTGCTGTGCCGGATCGACGTTCGCCGGGCCAACCATAGTGGCATTAATGCTGAAATCCTTCGCACCCTTCTGGATTCCCTTTTCAAGTGCGTTGAACCACGGAATTCCCGCGATCTTCACGACCGTGACCATTTCCTTTTGGGCTTGCGCAAAGGCAAAGCCCGGAAAACCGGCACCGGCCAACGCGGCCGTACCACCGATCAGCTTGAGCGTCTGGCGTCTGTCCATTGTTCCCTCCCAGGAAACGATCTTGGATTCCGCACCCTTGACCTGACAGTCGCTGGGTGGGGCAGTCGAGCCTGTTCTTGCTTGGGGGCAGAAAGTGTTGCCTGTCCAACCGCAGGACCTTGAAGGACATTAGAGACCGGCGCTTCAGAACGTGTCAAGCAAGTGACATGTTCGCCAGCCACCGTCGCGGTGCGATACCTGATCTCGCCGTCGAGCTGCTGAGTGAGGAGCTGCGAGCGATCGGCGTTGCTACAGCCATTATCTTAGCGGAGGAGCGCCAGGCCGCCGGACGAAAGCAAGTAGTCCCAGCCTCTGGTTTTCAAAACCCGGCTTCAGCAAGCGGGCTTCGTTCGGCTTCGCGTAGCGATTCACACTTTTCCCTGAGTGTCATTTTTTTCGTCACGCGCGTGGATGCCACCATGAAAGCCCGGCCATCGCCAGCTTCGCCGTTGCACAATCCCTTGCCGCCCACGAACATCCGACTGTCATTGTTACGTTTTCTGCTTCCACAATTGCCGTCGGTTTGGCCGTGCGTTCAGATCGTGTCTCGCGCCGGAGCGTCCGCCCTCGGCTTGTCAGCATCGCAAGCTGCGTGCCATCCTAGCCCGACACGCGCATGGGAAGGTCAATTCCCGGCATGGCTACGCGCCGCGTTAGGGTGGAACACAAACGCTCAGGGAGACACGACATGGTGTGGACGCTTCGTCTGGCGGGGCTGGCTTGCGCCGGCTTGCTGTTGTCATCGGTGAGTGCTCTGGCAGGTCCAAAGGTCGTCTCCGGTCCCGGCGCCGACCCCGCCTGCTTCAAGCCGTGGTCGTCCGAGACCAAATTCTTTCAGTGGCCCAAGAAGGCGGGCCCCTACAGAATCGCGCTGGTCAACGGTTTTGTCGGCAACACCTGGCGCATCCAGATGGTGAAGACTGCCAAGGCTTTCGCCGATCAGCCGGGTATCAAGGAGAACATCAAGGAGTTCAAGGTTGTTTCCACCGGGACCGATGTCGCGGCGCAACTTGGCGCGATGGAGGATTTCATCAACCAAGGCTTCGACGCAATCGTTACCATTGCGGTAGCTCCCGACGGTTTTGATCGCATCATCCGTCTTGCCGACAAGAACAACGTCGTGGTGGTGCCGTTCGACAACGTCCTCGACACCGACAAGGTGATGATGGTCAACGAGGACCAGACGGAAATGGGCCGCATGTCGGCCAAATGGCTGATCGACGAGAGCGGCAAGAAATCCGGCGACATCCTCGAAGTCCGTGGCCTCCCGGGAAACTCCGTTGACCGCGACCGTCATCTCGGTTTCCGCGAGGTAATAGAATCGCCCGGCAACAGCTTCAAAATCACCGAGGTGGTTGGTAATTGGGACACCGGCACCTCGCAGAAGGTGACTGCGGATGCGTTAGCTGTGCATGGTCATTTCGACGGAGTATTCACCCAAGGCGGATCCGACGGCACCGTGCAGGCACTGATGGCTGCCAAGCATCCCTTTGTGCCGATGTCGGGCGAGGGCGAAAACGAGTACCGCAAACAGATTGCCGATCACGCCAAGGACGGACTAAAGGGAATGTCCTACGGCCAGTCGCCGGCGCTGGTGGCGATCGCGACCAAGGCGGCGATCTCGGCGCTGCAGGGCAACATTATGCCGCAGCTGATCTCGATCCCGATTCCAGTGGCGACCTACAAGGATCTCAAGCCGGGCACGAATTACTGGCCCGAGCTCAATGCCAACTTCTTTGCGCCGAACCAGTTCACACCGTGCGGCGTGAACTTCACTGCACCGGAGATCATGTCGCAGAGCGAGAAGAACACCCAGTGACGGCTCCAGCGATGTCTCTGTCACGGCCCGGCATTCGCCGGGCCGTCGTTGCGTGAAGGCCCGGCCATGCCGGCTGCCGATCCGACGCAATCCGCCTTCCTGGAGCTTGCCGGCATCTCCAAGCGCTATGCCGGCGTTCGCGCGCTTGAAGGCGTCGACTTCGCCTGCGAACGCGGCAAGATTCATGCCGTGCTGGGCGAGAACGGCGCCGGCAAGTCGACCCTGATCAAGATCATTGCCGGTGTGGTGCAGCCCGACAGCGGTCGCATGCGCCTCGCGGGGAGCGAGGTCAGCTTCGCCACGCCGTCGGCGGCGAATGCGGCCGGTGTCGTCTGCATCTTTCAGGAACTATCGCTGATGCCCGACCTCTCGGTCGCGGACAACATCTCCATTGCATCCCCGCCGCGGCGGTTCGGCCTGATCGATGCGAAGGCGCAGCGCCGCCGCGCCGAAGAGCTTTTGTCCGAGATCGGCTGTGAGGACGTCAACCCCCTGAGGCGCGTGCGCGATCTGCCCCTATCGAGGCGCCAGGTGGTCGAGATCGCGAAGGCGCTCGGCAAGCGGCCGCAGTTGCTGATCCTCGACGAGGCGACATCGGCACTGACGAGCGCCGATGTGGAGAAGGTTTATGCGATGCTGGCGCGGCTCAAGGCCGAGGGCGTCGCAATCCTGTACATCTCGCACCGCATGCACGAGGTCGAGGCGCTCGCCGACCGGGCCTCGGTGTTTCGCAACGGCCGCCATATCGAGACCTTCGACAAGGGGAGGCGTTCGACCGCCGATATCATCCAGCTCATGATTGGGCGTGACATCGCGGCCCAGTATCCGCCCAAGCCGGCGCGAAATGCCGCGAAGCCGGTGCTGGCGCTCGAGAACCTGTGCTGGGAGAGGCAGCTCGATCGCATTTCACTGAGCATCGGCGCCGGCGAGATCGTCGGGCTCGGCGGTCTCGACGGGCAGGGCCAGAAATCCCTGTTGCTTGCGCTGTTCGGTGTTTTGCGCGGTGTCACTGGTCGCCTCACGGTGGCAGATCGCGAGGTACGTCCCGGCTCCCCGGCGGCGGCAAAATCGGTCGGCATCGCACTCGTGCCTGAGGACCGCAAGACCGAAGGACTGATGCTGCCGATGTCGATCGCAGACAATCTTGCGATCGCATCGCTCGACGCGCTTTCGACTGGCCCATTCATCGATACCGGGAAGGAACGCACCGCGATCCAGCGAGCCATCGCGAGGCTGCAGATCAAGTTGGACGCCGCGAGTGATGCGGTCTCGACGCTGTCGGGCGGAAACCAGCAGAAGGTCGTGCTCGCCAAATGGCTGATGACCGATCCGCGCATCATCCTGCTCAACGATCCCACGCGCGGAATCGACGTAGGCACCAAGCAGGAGCTCTACCGGCTGATGCGCGAACTCGCCGACCAGGGCGCCGCAATCCTGTTCTACTCAACCGACTATGACGAGCTGATCGGCTGCTGCGACCGCGTCGTCATCATGTATGACGGCCGCATCGTGCGCGAGCTCGAGGGCGACGACCTCACCGAGACCAACATTGTCGCAAGCTCCCTGAATGTCGACACCGATACCGCAGCGAGGGCGGCGCATGCTTGACGATCTCGCGATCAGGATCCGCCAGAACATTGGTCTGGTCACCGCCATCCTGTTGTTCTGTGCTCTCTACATTTTCTACAACGCCGCGCATCCCCGCGGCTTCTCCTCCGCCGTGCTGGTGCAGAATGGCGACGAAATCTTTGCGCTCGCCATGCTGGCGATGGCGCAGACAGTGCCGGTCTTAATGTCGGGCCTTGATCTCTCCGTCGGAGCGGTCATGACCGTGGTCGGCTGCTTTGCAAGCTACCTCCTGACCGGCGCGGCAGGTGGTGCGCCGCTGCATCTCGACCTGTTCGGCGTGCATCTCGGCCTCGGCACCTTTCCGGGCGGCGTGAGCGGCATTCTGCTCGGGATCGCCGTGTGCCTTGTGATCGGCGCGGCTGCCGGCTTTATCAATGGTTGCGTCGTCGTCTATGGGCGCATCCAGCCGATCATCGCGACGCTTGCGACCGGCGCGGTCTACATCGGCATCGCGCTTTTCCTGCGTCCGACCCCGGGCGGCAAGATCGATGTTGATCTGAACTGGGCGCTGACTAACTCGCTCGGCGATTTCGCCTCGACCGTGCACATCTTCGACGATGGCGCGGCTGCCTGGTTTGCGCCGTTCGCCTGGATCCCGGTCCCCTTCGTGCTTCTCGTTCTCATTCCGCTGCTGGTATGGGTGCCGTTCCGCCGCTCCGTTCTCGGCCGCGCCGTCTATGCGATCGGCTCGGCCGAGGGCGCAGCTTATATGTCCGGCCTTCCGATCGAGCGCGCCAAGATCGCCGCCTTCACGCTCGCGGGCTTCTTCGCCGGCTGCGGCGGTCTCTTCCTTGCTATCCAGACTTCGTCTGGGAATGCGGACATTCCGCAGGCCGGCGCCTATACGCTCAACTCGATCGCCTCCGTGGTGATCGGCGGCACTTCGCTGCTTGGCGGAACCGGCAGTGCGATCGGGGCGATCTTCGGCGCTATGGTCTTGCGCGTGATTTCCTTCTTCTTCCGCATCTTCGACATTGCCCCTCTTCTGCAGCCGCTGTTCGAGGGCGTGATCCTGCTCGCTGCCGTCAGCATCGGCGCGTTGGGTATGCTGCGCGTCAAGAACACGTTGGAGCTGTTTCGATGACGGCGGCCTCATTCAGCCTCTCGCGCGACGATCGCCCGATCCTGATTGCGGCGGTGTTCATCGTCGTCATTCTCGTCGCGGGTACGGTTTACACATTCGCCCGTTTCGGCAGCGCTCCCCTGTTGTCTCCGGCCTATCTTCTGCAGCAATTGCAGATCGGTGCGTTCCTCGGGATCGTCTCGGCCGGCATGATGATCGTGATCCTGATAGCGCAGATTGATCTGTCGGTGCCCTGGACGCTCGCGGCCGCGGCCATGATGGCGACCTCGGTCGGCGGTCCTCTCGCAATTCCGGTCGGGCTCGGGGTCGGCGTTCTGGTCGGGCTCGTCAACGGCGTCGGGGTCGCGTATCTGCGGGTCCCCTCGATGATCTTTACGCTGGGCGTGAATGCCGTGATGCGCGGCCTGATGGTCGCGCATACTGGCGGCTACGCACCTCAGACCGGGGCGACCGACCTGATGCGGATGCTGGCGGGCGATCGTACGCTCGGCATTCCCAACGCGCTGTTCGTCTGGGCCGGGGTGTCCGTGCTGGTGGTCGTGATCCTGCAGCGCATGTCGCTCGGCCGCTACATCTACGCCATCGGCAACAAGGAGGCGGCGGCCTATCTCGCCGGCGTCAACACGCGCCGCGTCACGGTGGTCTGCTTCGTCCTCTGCGGCCTTGCTGCCGCGCTCGCGGGCGTGCTGCTCGCCGGCTATTCCACCAAGGCCTACCAAGGCATGGGAGACGCCTATCTGCTGCCCTCGATCGCCGCCGTCGTGATTGGAGGCACCAACATCCTCGGCGGCCGCGGCCGCTATCTCGGCACGCTGATCGGCGTCGTCCTGATCGTGCTCCTGAACAGTGTATTGTCGATCATGGAGATGCCGGAGGCGGGCCGCCAAGTGATCTATGGTCTCGTTATCATCTTCATGCTGCTCGTCTACGGGCGGGGCGAACGCGTCACGAGCTAGATGGCCAGCCTAAGGTGGCCCGCCTTCTTTACAAATTGGAAATCATCGTAAATCAAAATTTTAGCGAAACGAACTGCCTTGCTCGACACAGTATCCGCGAGCTCAGAGACCGGCAAGTTCGGATCGCGCGCTATCGAGGAACTTGAATCCGATCTGCAGGGCGACGAGGGCACCGACGGCCGGCGAAAGCGCGGTCAGAACGGCTGAGGATGGCGCCGCACGCCGCCCCGCGCCGCCTTTTCCCTTACACGGCCGCGCGCGTATTGAGGAAGATCGAATACAGCGATGTCTGTCCGCAAATGTAGAGACGGTTGCGCTGCGGACCGCCGAAACAGACATTCGCCACGATCTCGCCGATGGGAATGGTGCCGATATGTGTCCCGTCGGCTGCGTAGCAGAACACGCTCCGTCCCGCCGACGTCCAAACGTTGCCATGGATGTCGCAGCGAAATCCGTCGTAGAGGCCGTCGGGGCAGGTGGAAAACAGCGAGGGCTCAGCGACCTTGTTTCCCCGGACCTTGTAGGACCAGATCGTCGCGGGCAGCCCGTCGACGTGGGTCGCGCCGGTATCGGCGACATAAAGCAGCTTCTCGTCTGGCGAGAACGCCAGCCCGTTCGGCTGCACGCGGTCAGAGACGACGAGGCTGATCTCGCCGCCCGCTGGATCGATCCGATACACGTGGGAGGCGCCAATCTCGGATTTGGTCTGCTGGCCCTCGTAATCGCTGTCGATGCCGTATGTCGGATCCGAAAACCAGATCGAGCCGTCCGATTTCACCACGACATCGTTGGGCGAGTTCAGCCGACGCCCTTCGAACTGCTCGGCAAGCACCGTGATGGAGCCGTCATGCTCGGTCCGGGTGACGCGGCGCATGAAGTGCTCGCAAGTGACGAGCCGCCCCTCGTGATCGGTCGTGTTGCCGTTCGAGTTGAAGCTCGGCGAGCGGAACACCGACACCGATGAATCCGTCTCGTCGAAGCGCATCATCCGGTTGTTCGGAATGTCGGACCAGATCAAATAGCGGCCGGCCGGAAAGTAAGCGGGTCCTTCGGCCCAGCGGCAGCCGCTGGTGAGTTTTTCGAGATTGGCGTGACCAAAGACCAGGCGAGCAAAGCGTGCGTCGTGCGTAACATAGGGGAGCATCGTTCCTCCTCGTTGCCGCAGGCCGTGAAGTGCCCGCGTGCCGGTTCCGCTTTTCTTAGCAACCCGAATGTATGAGCGGAATAGTCTTGTACGAGACCCGTAATCCTCGCGTTGACACCTGACGGCAAATACATACGCTGCGCGTCGCTGCAATGAGACTAGCGCGGATCGAGGCGCGGAGAAGGAAGAGCAATCCACCATGGTTTCGCAATCGGCTTTGCCGCGCCGCACACTTGGCCGGACCGGTCTCGAAGTTTCCATCCTCGGGTTCGGAACCGCACCGCTCGGCGATCTCTTTCTCGAGCTCGACGACCACACTGCAATTGCCGCAGCGAGCCGTGCCTTCGAGCTCGGCATCAATCTGCTCGATACATCGCCGCACTATGGCAACGGCCTGTCGGAGCATCGCTGCGGAACGGCGCTCCGGCGCGTGCCGCGCAAGGATGTGGTGCTTTGCACAAAAACTGGTCGCTGGATGGATCCGTTTCACCAGCCGGAGACTCGGTCCGGATTTATTGGTGGACAGCCGCACCGAGCCGTCGTCGACTATTCCTATGATGGCACCATGCGCTCGGTCGAGCAGTCGCTGTTGCGGCTTGGCACCGACCGGATCGACCTGTTGCTGATCCATGATGTCGATGTGTGGACCCACGGTAAGGACGCGATCGAGGATCGGTTTCGCGAAGCGATGTCCGGGGCCTATGTAGCGCTGGACAAACTTCGTTCCGAAGGTGTGGTCGCGGGCATCGGGATCGGCGTCAACGAGGCGGAGATGTGCGTGCGCTTTGCGCAGGCCGGGTCCTTCGAGGTGATGCTGCTCGCCGGGCGTTATTCGCTGCTGGAGCAGCCAGCACTCGAGGAGTTCATGCCGCTGGCGCTGAAGCAGGGCATCGCGGTGCTGCTTGGCGGCGTGTTCAATTCGGGGATTCTGGCGACGGGCGCCATCAAGGGCGCCAAGTACAATTATCAAGACGCACCGCCGCAGATCCTTTCGAAGGTTGCTGAGATCCAGCGTATCTGCGCAGCTCATGACGTAGCGCTGCCGACGGCCGCTCTACATTTTGCGCTGGGTCATCCCGCGGTCGCGAGCGTGGTTCTCGGGGCGCATAATGCGCAGGAGGTCGAGCGCAATGTGGCAGCGCTGACCACCACAGTGCCGGGCGCGCTCTGGAGCGATCTCAAGGCCGCGTCCCTGCTGGAATCGGAAGCGCCTGTTCCGAGGTAGACCGGATGAACACGCTTGAATTGGTTCAAGCCGAGGGCTCGGATCACCGGGAAAACAGCTCCCCACCGCTCGAGCTCGCCCCCGTAGGTGCGCGGCACGTGGGACTGGCTCAGTGCCGATTGCGGCGCGGATTGTCGGCCGTGCGTTGAAGTCCGCGATCGATCTGAGCAAGGGAGTCTATGTTGTCCGCTAGGTATGGCCAAGGCGTTCGAAATCTGCGCGGGCGTCGCGGGCCGTGTGGATCAGACCGCCATACCTGTCCGCGATTGGCTTAAACGATCCAGGCAATCGATCATCGATGACGAGATGGTGGCAGTCGTCGAGATGGCCGCCCCGGACCGTCGCATTGCGACCGAACTTGGTGATGTCGGCCACTAGCACGGACGTTCGCGAATTGGCCACAATGGATTGACGCGCCTTGACTTCATCGGCATGGAAATCGAGCAGCGTGCCGTCCTCATCAATCCCCCCGACACCGAATATACCAAAGTCGGCGCGGAAACCCGCGAAGAAGCGCGCAGCCGACTCGCCAATGATATCGCGATCGAGTTGCCGCAGCGTGCCGCCCGCGATGCTGATCTCCACGTCCGGATTGTGCGCGAATGCTGCGGCCACGTTCAGGCTGTTGGTGATCACCCGCAGATCCCGACGGCGGGAGAGCGCCTGCGCGACGTATTCGGGCGTCGTGCCAAGTCCGATCATCAGTGACGTCCCGTCAGGGATGAGGTTGGCGGTCGCGTGCGCGATCCGCCGTTTCGCGCTGGCGTTTAACCTGTGCCTGCTGCCATAGGCGAGGTTCTGGTTCTGGACCGGGAGGCCGACCCCGCCATGCACCCGCCGGAGCAGGCCCTGGTCGCAGAGTGCATTCACGAGGCGGCGAATGGTCTGCTGAGTGACATCGAAACGCACCGCGAGCTGCTCGATGGAGGCGAAGCCTTGCTCGCGCACGATCTCTAGTATGTGGGTCTGACGGGTCGTGGCGGTCCTGAGCATAGGCCCTCCGTTCTCAACGAAAGTATCATTTGAACTCCAAGGACGCAATTTTCTGGTTTCATATGGCGTTACGCTATGTTCAAATGAACATCGTGGTGGCTACGCCGACGAATGCGCGTGGCACGAGGGAGGGCGCATGGACCGGTCTGTCTGCGGTGAGCGGCCTTGCATGGGTCCGTTGCAGCCAGCCGTCGCCAGCGGCGTAGCCGCATCACGGTGAGAGCGAACAGGCCATGTCAGCGATCACGCTGAGTCATGTCTCCAAGTTCTGGGGCGCGATGCGCGCCGTCGATGACGTCAGTCTGACAGCGAACGAGGGCTCGCTACTTGTGCTGCTGGGACCGTCCGGCTGCGGTAAGTCGACCACGCTGCGGCTGATCGCCGGGCTTGAGGATGCTGATGCCGGTACGATCGCCATCGGCGGCGTCGACGTGACCCATCTGACCCCGGCGCAGCGGAATATCTCCATGGTCTTCCAGTCCTATGCGCTGTTTCCGCATTTGAGCGTAGCCGAGAACATCGTCTTCGGACTGCGTGTGCGTCGCGTGTCGCGCGCGGAACGAGACGAGCGGCTCCGGCGTGTGGCCGAGATTGTTGGCCTTGCGCATCTGCTTGAACGCAAGCCGTCGCAGCTATCTGGCGGCCAGCGCCAGCGGGTTGCACTGGGACGAGCCATCATTGCGGAAGCGCGGGTCTGCCTCATGGACGAGCCGCTTTCAAATCTGGACGCCAAGCTGCGGCATGAGATGCGGACGGAGATCCGCGCCCTGCAACAGCGGCTCGGAATGACGATGGTCTACGTGACCCACGATCAGACCGAAGCCATGACGATGGCGGATCGCGTCGTGCTGATGCGCGATGGTCGTATCGAGCAGAATGGCACACCAGAGGAGCTATATAACCGGCCGGCGACGGCATTCACGGCGCGGTTCATCGGCACGCCGCCGATGAACCTGTTGCGCCAGGGTGATCATCTCATCGGCATCCGGCCGGAGCATATCCGCATCGTGTCGGGCGGGGACCGTTTTGCGCGCGTCAGGGCGATCGAGCATCTTGGGGCCGACAGCATCGTTCTGTGCGAGGTCGATGGTCAGCCCATCTCGGTGCGGCTCGAAGGTTTCAGCAAGGTTCGGCCAGGCGAGGATGTCCGGATCGCGTGGGAACCCGGGCTCGAGCATCGGTTCGATTCAAGTTCGGAAACTCGCTTGGAGACCATCGTCACAGAGGGCCAGCGGGCGATATCCGGTCGATAGCAGCGGCTGTTTCAAACGCAGTAACGAAGGAGATTGTCCCATGTTTGCGCGACGAACGATGTTGATGGCAGCGGCGTTTGCCGTACTCTCGATGGCCGCACGCCCGGCCGCCGCGGTGGATCTGACCATGTACTATCCGGTCGCGGTCGGCGGTCCCGTCACCAAGATTATCGACGACATGGTCTCGCGCTTCGAGAAGGACAATCCCGACATCAAGATGACGGCGGTCTATGCCGGCAACTACACGGATACGATGACCAAGGCGATGACTGCCATGAAGGGCGGGCAGCCGCCGCAATTGTCGGTGTTGCTGTCGACCGACGTGTTCACGCTGATGGACGAGAACGCGATCGTGCCGTTTGACGATCTCGTCGGCGACAAGGCCTGGTTCAAGGAGTTCTATCCGGCGTTCATGGCGAACGGGCAGATCGACGGCAAGACCTGGAGCGTGCCGTTCCAGCGTTCGACCATCGTGCTGTACTGGAACAAGGACGCCTTCAAGGAGGCGGGCCTTGATCCCGAGAAGGCGCCGGCGTCCTGGGACGAAATGGTCGAGATGTCGAAGAAGCTGGTCAAGAAGGATGGCGGCAACACGACGCGCTGGGGCATCGAAATTCCCTCGACCGGATATGCCTACTGGATGCTGCAGGCGCTGGCGATCGAGAACGGGCAGAAGATGATGAACGAGCCCGGCAACGAGGTCTATCTGACCGCTCCGAAGACGGTCGCTGCCCTCGAGTACTGGGTCGACCTGTCGCGCAAGCACAACGTCGCTCCGGCCGGCAGCATCGATTGGGCGACGCTGCGCAACGATTTCCTCGAAGGCAAGACGGCGATGATGTGGCACACCACCGGCAATCTGACGGCGGTCAAGGACGCCGCGAAATTCCAGTTCGGTGTGGCCATGCTGCCGGCCAGGGAGCGGCGCGGATCACCGACCGGCGGCGGCAATTTCTACATCTTCAAGAGTGCGTCTCCCGAACAGCAGAAGGCGGCCGTCAAGTTCATTCAATGGATCACGGCTCCGGATCGCGCGGCCGAATGGAGCATGAAGACCGGCTACGTGGCAGTGTCGCCGGCCGCCTACAAGACGCCGACGATGGAGGCCTACGCAAAGGCCTTCCCGCAGGCCACAGTTGCGCGCGATCAGCTGGAGCATGCGGTGCCGGAGCTCTCCGTTCATGAGAACGGCCGCATCTACAAGTTCGTCGGAGATGCCGTGCAGGCCGCGATCACGGGCGCGCAGAAGCCGCAGGAGGCGCTGGCCGCCGCGCAACAGCAGTCCGACCGCGTCTTGCGCGCCTACAAATAGGGACGTGGCGGGATGGCGCGCCACCGCCATCCCGCCGGCTCACAGATGTCCGACTCCATGGTCTCATCGCCAATAGCCCCGCGCCGTGCCCGATCGCAAGCGTGGTGGAACACCGTGAATGCCTGGCTGCTGCTGCTGCCGGCGGCCGTCCTGCTACTCGCATTCACGCACTTTCCGATTCTGGCGACGATCCGGCATTCGCTGTTCGTCACGCGCCGCAATGGCACGGAGGCCTTCGTCGGGCTTGACAGCTATCGGTCCATGGCGGCCGATCCGATCTTCTGGAAGGCGCTGGTCAATAATTTCTGGTTCGCGCTCGGCACGATCCCGACCTCGATTGCCCTGGCCCTGGTGATGGCGATCTGGGTCAATCGCAACATACGCGGCCGCGGCTTTCTGCGACTGGCCTATTTCACGCCGACCGTGCTGCCGATGATCGCCGTCGCCAATATCTGGCTGTTCTTCTACACGCCGGATTACGGGTTGCTGGATCAGTTGCGCGGCCTTTTCGGTCTCGGTGGCTGGAACTGGCTGGGCGATCCCTCGACGGTGATGAGCTGTCTGATCGTGATGGTGATCTGGAAGGAGGCCGGCTTCTTCATGATCTTCTACCTGGCGGCGCTGCAGCAGCTCTCGCCGGACCTCGAAGAGGCCGCGTCCATCGAAGGCGCGAGCCGGTGGTACACGTTCCGCCGGATCACGTTCCCATTGCTGATGCCGACCACGTTGTTCGTGGCGATCAACGCAGTCATCAACTCCTTCAAGTTGGTGGACCATCTGGTCATCATGACCAAGGGCGGTCCGAACAACGCCAGCACGCTGCTGCTCTACTACATTTATGAGGTTGCCTTCACCTTCCAAGATTCCTCTTACGCGGCAACGCTGACGGTTGTGCTTCTGATGCTGCTGAGCTCGGTTGCGCTGATCAAGTTCGGTTATCTCGATCGCAGGATCCACTATCAATGAGAGGCCGGACACGCCCCATTGAGGCCGTCGCAGCATGGCTCCTGGCTTTGATCTGGCTTGCCCCATTGGCCTATGCCTTTTGGAGCGCGCTGCATCCGGCCGCTTACGCCACGTCGTTCAGCCTGTCCGCGCCTTGGACGCTGGAGAATTTTGCCCGGGCCTGGAACCAGGCGCCGTTCGCTCGGTACTATCTCAACACGGTGGTGCTGGTGACGCTGATCCTGGTTGGTCAGCTCATCCTGTCGACGCTGGCCGCCTATGCCTTTGCGCGCTTCAGGTTCAGGGGCAGCGGCATCGCTTTCGCCCTCGTTCTGCTCCAGCTGATGATCATGCCCGACGTCCTGATCGTCGAGAACTACCGCGCGATCGCCAAGCTGGGATTGCTCGATACGATCCCTGCGATCGCGCTGCCCTATCTCGCGAGCGCCTTCGGCATCTTCCTGCTGCGGCAGACCTTCAAGGGGGTGCCCCAGGAGTTGGTCGAAGCCGCGCGGGTCGAGGGAGCGGGTCCGCTCGGAATCCTGTGGCGGGTCTATGTCCCGCTGGCTCGCCCGACCTATGTCGCCTTTGGCCTCGTCTCCGTCAGCTATCACTGGAACAATTTCCTGTGGCCGTTGATCGTCACGAATTCGGTGGAAGCGCGGCCGCTCACCGTGGGGCTTGCCGTGTTCGGCGCGCCTGAGACCGGCGTGGATTGGTCAGTGATCACGGCGGCAACCGTGATGACGATGGCGCCGCTGCTGATCGCGTTTCTGCTGTTCCAGCGTCAGTTCGTCCAGTCATTCATGCGTGCAGGCATCCGTTAATGAGACTTCTCACCTGGAACATACAGTGCGGAAAGGGCTGCGACGGCGTGACCGATCTGGCAAGGATCGTTGCCGTCGCTCGACAGACGCTCGATGCGGACGTGTTCTGCTTCCAGGAGGTGAGCGCGAACTTCTCGAGATTTGGTGATGGAGCGGATCAGAGCGAACAGCTGGCAGCCCTTTTGCCCGGCTACTCCGCAATATTCCGGCCCGCGATCGAAACTGTCGATCCTGATGGCAACCTCCATCGCTTCGGTAACATGACGCTGTCGAGGTTGCCGGTGCTGCAGATTGCAAACCATCTGCTGCCATGGCCCGCCGCAGCCGCGGTGCGGAGCATGCGCCGTCACGCCCTGGAGGTGACGGTTCAGGCCTCGTTTGGCGTGGTCCGCGTCGTCAACACGCATCTCGAGTTCCATTCGGCCGGCCAGCGCGAGGCACAGATCGCTCGCCTGCTGGATTTGCAGGAGGACGCGTCAATGAGTCCGAAGCAGGCCGGCTCCCGGCACGATGAGCCGTATGAAAGTCAGACCGTCGCGGCGTCGAGCCTGCTGTGTGGTGATTTCAATTTTGACGTTGCCGACCCTCAGCACGCATTGATTGCCCGATCTGGCCGGCCTGGTCTGGCGTATCGGGATGCATGGACCGCCGATCGTCCCGGCCGCGCGCGTGCGCCGACTTGCGGAATCTACGACCGCGCGCAGTGGGCCGAGGGGCCCGACTGCCGCGACTTCATTTTCGTGACGGAAGATTTGACCGGCTACGTTCGCAGCATCGAGGTCAACGAAGCGACGGATGCATCCGATCACCAACCCATTGCAATCGAAGTTTCGGAATAGAGGAATAGAGGAATAGAGGAGCTACTAAAAAGTTGTCGTTGCAAGGGGGGCTTCCTCGGTCTACATCGCGATACGTCTGAACTCGGTCAAACACGCCACGATGAACGCGACGGCGGCTGACCCCAAAGCCCCGCCTGAATTTATGCACTCTGGCAGGTGGGCCAACACGTGATTGATTCAGAAGGCGTCCAATGCCCTTTTACGTTTGGCCGAAAGCGCGAAGGCGGCAAGCAAGCCGACAATAACAAGCACGCCGGCCAGCTTCTGTTCGCCTTCGACAGCTTCCGGCACCTGCCGAGGCGTGCGCGCAAGCATCGAGGAGGACGCGGGCGTCCGGAGACTGGTACGCGAGCTAGGCGGGCGCCTTCAGAGAATTGAGACGCTTGCGGAGAAATGCCAGCACCACGATCTCGTCGGGAGTGAGCTTGGCGTACTGGCGCTTGAACTTCTGCGCGATCTTGGCATCAATCATCTTCACGAGGTCACCAGACATGTAGGCGTTCAGGACTTCCGGGTGCACGTAGCACTTGCGGCAGATCGCCGGTGTGTTGCCGAGCTGCTTCGAGACGCTTTCGATGGCGGCGACGACGTTGCGCTTCGCCTCGGCCTGGCTATCGTACTTCTTGAATTCGGTCAGGGCCAACGCTGCCAGAACCGTTCCCGCCCAAGTCCGAAAATCCTTGGCACTGAAGTCCTCGCCCGTGATATCCTTGATGTAGGCGTTGACGTCGCCGGAATCGACGGTGCGGGGCTGTCCGTCGTCGTCCAGGTACTTGAAGAGCTCGTGTCCGGGGATCTCCGCGCAGCGCTTCACGATCGCGGCTATCCGCTTGTCCTCGACGCGAAGCTTCCACTGTTTGCCCGACTTGCCCGTAAAGTCGAACCGAAGGACGCCGCGCCCGACCGCGACGTGCTTGCGGCGCATAGTGGTGAGCCCGTAGGACTTGTTTTTCTCGGCATACTCGGCGTTGCCGACCCGGATCAACGTCTTCTCCAGAAGACTGGCGATCGTGGCCAGCACCTTCTCGCGGGGCAGTCCGTCCCGCTTCATGTCGGCGGCGACCCGCTCCCGCAGCGCTGGCAGCGCGGCCGCGAACTGGATGATGTGCTCGTACTTGTTCTGGTCGCGCAACTCGCGCCATTTTGCGTGGTAGCGGTACTGCTTGCGGCCCCGCGCATCGAGCCCGGTTGCCTGGATGTGGCCGTTCGAAGACGGGCAGATCCACACGGATTCGTAGGCCGGCGGGATGCCGATTGATTTGATGCGTCGGATGACGGCGGCATCGGTGATGCGCTTGCCGTCCTTGTCGTAGTAGCTGAAAGTGGTTCCAGTCCGCTTGCGCGTGTACCCCGGCGCGGAGTCGCTGACATACCGGAGGCCTTCTTCCGCGATGGTGGCCGCGACCCCGGCGGTGCGGTCCAGAACCTCTTCTTCGTTGCTGGTTTGTCGGAGCATGGGCCGGTCCCTCGGAAGCACCCTGGGATCGAGGCTCCACTCATTCTAAAGGGATGAAGACACCGGTTGGTTCCGCTCGGAGGTCGGTGGACGCGAGGTGTGGATCAGTGGCCCTCCAGAACAGCGGGACCTCAGATGGAGAGCCGGTCCGGTTCTTTCGACAAGGTGTTGCGCAGTCGATGACGGCATGGTCTAGCTTCAGACAATCGCCACAAATTTCACCGACACGCTTCCCGCAGTCAATCTTCAGGAAGGCCGCCATGTCCCAGTATTCACTCGATGAATTGCGGCGGCGCTATGTCGTCGAGAAAAGACCGCTCGAAGCCAGCATCGAGCAG
>NZ_JBHTFN010000045.1:0-227911 GCF_042666195.1 Bradyrhizobium sp. GCM10028915 | reverse complement strand
GGAATGGTGGGCGACATCATTTCGGAACGGGTGGGCGACTTCAAATCGGAATGGTGGGCGAGATCATCTCGGAATCCTGGGCGACATCGATCGGAATCCGCAGACAGGGCGCGGGTTCGGCTCCCGTCTCGTGCCTTGCCGGCTCTGTAGGACACTTTAGGAGACGTTCGTTCTCGCTAGGAGACGTTCGCTCTCGCTCGTTCGCGCGCCTCGCGCCGGCGTTCGCGGCGTTCGCGCCGCCGCTTGGCCCGGTCAGCGGGCTGCCGCAGCGGAGCAACCTGTGGCGCGGCGACTATCGCAGCGGGAGCTTCCTCGACCAAAGGCGCCTGGATCGGTTCGGGCGCAGCAGGGCGGGCTTCCATGAGCTCGAGCACCGCTCGTCCTTTGGACGTGATCTTCCACCCGCCGCCGATGCGTTCGACCAGCCTGTGCGAAAAGATGTCGAGGTCCGGCACCCGGGCGGCGAGGCGCTTGGTCCGATCCGCCCATTCCGGGCCACTGGTCGCTAGGATCGCCATGTCGCGTTTGAGGTCCTCCATGACGGCGAAACCGTCCGGATAGCTCACCAGGATCTTGAGGACCGTCACCTGGAAGTTCACGCCCCCTCCGGATCAATCAGCGCCACATCGTCGGCGCGCGCGAAAGGGCGTTGCGCCCAACCTGCCTGAGCCCTTCCGGAGAGACCTCGCCTTTAGTCGCAGCTTCCAGGATTTTCGATGCGACGTGAGTACGTGCACCGATCTCGCGGTGCGAGACACTTTCGCAGACTTCATCGAGGACCGAGCGCAAAAGCGCGGTCGTAGCAGGATCGAACATGGGAGACCCCATCGGAAAATTGGCTCACGACGTCAAATCAAGAGTGCTGTGAAATCCCGCGAATTCTTACCTTCCAGCCAACGCTTGGCAAGAGGGAGAGTGCGGCTCGGCAGCATTCGGCCGCGACGATGCGCCGTCCCATCCGTCGCCTGCCTTCGTTGACCGCGCAGGTCGCTTTCGGCAGAAGCCGCAAGACCGCCAGGCGGCCTTGGCCGTAGGATCCCGGAATCCAAGTTTCGGCTCGCTTGTGCTTAGAAGGGGAACTATCGAGCAGGAGCATTTCAGCAGCTACTCTTTTTCAGAAGTGGATTAGAAGTGGGCCGCGGCTCCAGGTGGGCTGCGGCCTTCCGATTCCGCTCGGGCGTCGCCTGGTCCGGCCACGACTGCATCACCGCCAGTCTGTCGTGCGAGGAGCTCGCACTGTGCTCCGATCGCGGGGTGCGCACGGCCGCGCCGAGACCGGCGAGCGCGCCAAGCACTGCGCGAATTGGACCTGCTGGACAGGCTGAGTTCCTTCGCCAGTTCGCCTTGATCGGCGTTGGTGGCGGTAGCTTCCGACCCACGACCATGAACTGTCCTGTCGCGGCAGCCGTCGGGGCGCCCTGCGCACAGGCGCAATCGGCTGGTCATGTCGGGGCAGACGCCCCTGGCGAAGCGCGAAGAGCGCGTAGGCCGCGCAGGCTGCGGTGTCACCTGGCCGAGCGGCTGGGCCGCCGGCTGGACCGGCCCCTGTCGGGGGTACTCTCCGACAAAGGCACCGCGAACAGCAGCGCCTCGAACAGTGCCCGATTGGCCCGATATCTGGCTGTAGAGCGCTTGCCTTCCGTCCCGTGCCTAAGCCGCCGGCCGTCGGCCGTGCACAAGAACCACCACCACGTGCGGCCGCGCTTTCTCAGGTGGGTTTCGAAAACAGCGAATCGCATCGCACCGCCAACCCGCCAGGGGGACTTCCCCATTGTCCTTTGTCTGACTCATGCTGCCGCAGGTTCAACTCCTGGGGCTCCCAACTTGCTCACGGCGATCGGGGAATAGTCCTTCGTCGAAAGAAAAATGCTTTGAGGCGGGAAACATTGCGCGTAGCCTCCGACGTGTCGGAGCTCGGATTCCGCCGTAGAATGCGGGTGAGCAGAAGCGAGACCCTGCGACCCGACCTTACCTAAGCTTTTTGCCTCACTGACCTGGGGTCCGGATGGAAGCTCCTGTTTCCGTCCTGGACATCGATTTCCGGCAGCGTCCAAATGTCCGCACCGAGCAGGATCGCGCTCTTCATCGATGGCGCCAATCTCCACGCCACCGCAAGGACCTTGGGATTCGACATCGACTACAAGCGCCTGCTGAAGGCGTTCGAGGGCCGCGGCGTCCTGGTTCGCGCCTACTACTACACGGCCGTGATCGAGGAGCAGGAGTATTCGTCGATCCGCCCGCTGGTCGACTGGCTCGACTACAACGGCTACACCGTCGTCACCAAGCCGACCAAGGAGTTCGTCGACGCCGGCGGCCGCCGCAAGGTCAAGGGCAACATGGACATCGAGCTTGCGGTCCACGCGATGGAGCTCGCCGGACAGCTCGACCAGATGGTGCTGTTTTCCGGTGACGGCGACTTCCGCTCGCTGGTTGAGGCCGTGCAGCGCCGCGGCGTCCGGGTCACGGCGGTCTCCACCATGGCCAGCCGGCCACCGATGATCGCCGACGAACTCCGCCGCCAAGCCCACGTCTTCACCGACTTGGCCGAGCTGCAGTCCACGGTCGGCAGAGATCCCTCCGAGCGCGGCGAGATGCGCCAGAACGGCGCCCCGGCCAGGCGCGGCGGCTCAGGGCGCGGCGATTCGATCGCCGTCACGCGCGACCCCGGCGCCGGGCCGAGCGACGACTAGCCTGTGCACCCGCGAAGTCGATTACGTCACGCGTCGCATCGCATTGCGCGCCCGACGAGGCCAGCGACGTAACACTCGCGGCCACTTCGAGACGCTGTGGGAGTCCGCAGCCGGTAGCTCCCCTCCGCGATGAAACGTGAAGGAAAATCAGCCGGACAAGCCCCGCGGTACAGAGCCACCCTCCTAAGCGCGCGCAAGAGCAAGGAGACGTGTCGGAGGGCGCCGGCCCCAGACACCTCTCCCACGAGAAATGCGATGTTAAGATCGTTCCGCTAGGAAAGATCGCGGTCAAGAGCGACCGCACTGGAATAGAGATGACCCGCCGACGCCCAGGCCGGCGGGTTTTTCTTGCAAGACCGACGGCTCACATTCCGCCGGAGTCGAAGGCGGCGTACCAAGGCGAGGCGTCGAGGAAATCGGCAGACAATCCTGAAGCGAGCGTCGCGGCCCCAAGTCCCCCAATCCGCCAGTTCGGTTTTCGGGTCCTTTCCGTCCGCTCCGCACCCGCAGTCTGCTCGCGGACGGCGCTGTACGTGCGTGGTGCGCTGGCGGTCGATTCACATGAATCCCGGATTCCGAGGCAGGTACTGGGCCCAACTGCCGAAATCGCGGGACGACATCAGCAGCATCGGAAACTTGATCCGCATGCGGTGCTCGAACGCCGTCGTCAGGGCGGCTTCGCTCGCGCCCGGCAAAAATGCCGATACTTGGGGTGCTCCACTCTCGACAGCCAAGCCTAGCGCCGTCCTGAAGGCTGTGGTTACGGCGCTGGACCGCAGGATCGCGAGCGGACCGATATGGCCGCGGTCGTCGACGTAAACATAGCCGGCCCAATCATCTGCGTCATACAGGCTGAAGCCCCGCGTCCGGCTGTCGTTGATGAGATAATGATGGTGCTTTTCACGGGATACACCAAGCACCCGCTCGTCCGCCTGCGCGAGGCGAGCCATGGTGGAAGCGGTTTCGTCGAGAGGAGCGCATTTGAATTGCGGGCCGTTCAGGCCGCCGATCAAATGCTCTCGGGGCACGCTGACGGTATAGATCGGAAACCGCGGAAACAGTCCATGTCGGATGTAGAGCCCCTGCGAGACGGCGTTGAAGGCAAAGGTGATCAGAACCCTGGTGGAAGCGCCGGATTTCTTCGCGTGATCCAGGGTCCGTTCGATCAGCTCGTTGCCGACGCTCCCACCCTGGCGGTCAGGCGTTACGAAGAGTTGTGCCAGAAACCAGATGTCTCCGCAGACCCAACTCCACGCGAAGCCGAGGATCCGACCCTCGTCTTCCGCGACCCAGAGACCGTCGGGATCGTCCGCCAGAGAGAACGACTGAAAATTCGGGGGACTCGCTGCGGCCATGGCCCCAAAGCCATGACGGAGCGTGAGATCGTTGATGCTGGCGACGACAAGCGCATCGGCAAGCTCCAGGTCCTCCGCGCGCGCGGGCCGGCAAACCACTGTCATCGAACGGCTCCACGATCACACGGAAGCATCACTTTCCACGGCGTTAGAGTCGAGGAAACCGCACCCGAGGGGCCCGTCTCGCCTACGCCAATTGCCGGACGCCGCACTAAGCGCCTCGCCGGCAGTCAAGCCAGACGCGGCCAGACGCTAAGTCGAAGCGCTCAGCTCAGAACCATTCACCCGGCGTGTATTTGTCGACGATCAGAACGGAGAGGGACAGCAGCAGGCCCAAACCACTGAACATCGCCATCGAGAGCGCGGTGTCGATTTCGGCGATCGATTTCGCGGACGCGCGGGGCAGCAACCATGTAATCGCAGCATTCATGTCACTCTCCATTGAGGAAGGCGGGACCCGACGCCGACCACAACAGCAGGCGTTCGTTTCAGAATGACTTCGCGGGATTAACGAAACGGCTTCTCGACATGGCGAAAACGCGTCTCTTCCGTGCGGACGCTCCGCGTCCTGTTCTATTGCCTGACGAGGCCGCGCCAGGCTTTCCGTGTGTAGGGGCCGATGAAAATTCCGGCCTTCATGCAGGCCTGCCCCGCAGCGGCACACTTCGAATCCGCGTCCGAATGATTGGATCCGTCTTGTTTGCAATGCGCGATGGCTTCTGAGCACGTCGCTGCGGAGGCCGGCGAGGTGAACAGGCAGGCGACGAAAACAGAGGCTGTCAGTATTCGCATGGGAGCAAATCCCGGCTGGGGCACGATCGGCGCAAGACCGCCGGGGTCGCGGGCAAATCTCTTATTTCGCCGGCGGGCGCAGCGGGCCGTCGGCCCACCTGCGGGCGGCCGGGTCCTGCAGTGGGTCGTCGCCACAAGCGGTGCAGACGTACCGCAGCTTTCCGTTGACGATTTCGTGGCGCATAGCCTTCATCGGCCTGCCGCACGCCGGGCACGCCTTCAGGACTGGATAGGACACTGGCATCTGATTTCCCCTGCGACCGCCAGTCTACGTCCGGCGCCATAGCGATCTCAAGACGGTCGCGGAAAGTTGCAAGCGCGTGTCGACGCTTCTTGACTCAACGACTGTGGACCACTCAACTCGGGGCAGTGATGTTGTGGGGTGCCTCATGGAGCAGGAATTCTACCACGGTCTCGCTCAGCGGGTCCGAATTATCGCCGATAGGGCCGACCCGTTTACTCGCCGCCGTCTGCTGGATCTCGCCAAGCGATACGACGCCAAGGGCGATCCGGCCTCGCGACCGGGAGCGACCGAACGGCCGCTGCCGGCGCCGCGCATCACGCCGCCGAGTTCGATCTTCTCCGGACCCGGCGAGGCCTGACCCGGAGGCAGTGGTTCTCGATGGTGCCCTAGCGCTTCCCGACCGAACCTAGCCGTCCTCCCTGCAGGGGCCTGCTGCCCGCCAGAAGCAAGCCCGCATATCCCAGCCGGTGCTCCGGGCCTCACCAGCGAGGATTTGATGCCATATACGGGTGCAGGACTGCGTTTCGCCCTGAAGGCCATCCCGGCGCCTCCTACTTCGACGGAGAAGAGATATTAGCCTGCAAACAGGCTGGCGTTGCAGTCACCTTGTCCAAGCCCATGACGTCGAACGCCAAGGCGGAGGGCCGGTTCGGCAAACAGGAATTCGCTTACCTGCCTGATGAGGACGTCTATCGCTCCCCATCCGGCGAGCTGCTGCCCTATCGCTACACCAACATCGAGCACGGAATGACGCTGCGCCGTTACTGGTCAACAGCAGCGTGCCAAGGCTGCACGATCAAGAGCCAATGCACGCCGTCAAAGGAGCGCCGCATAACGCGCTGGGAGCACGAGCATGTGGTCGAGGAGCTCCAGAGACGGCTCCATTGCAATCCCGACGCCATGCGGACGCGGCGCGAGACGGTCGAGCATCCCTTCGGCACGATCAAAGCCCATATGGGTGCGACACACTTCCTGATGAAGCGCCTACGGAATGTAGCCGCCAAGATGGCCTTGCACGTCCTGGCCTATAACCTCACCCGGGTGATGAACATCGTCGGCAAATCGAGCCTGATTTCAGCTATCCCACCCACCTGAAGGCGGGAAGTGCGTCCAAAAGCGACGCCGCGCTCGCAATAACCACCTCGGCCGGCTACGCAGTCGATCCGACGCGAAAACATCGGCGGCCTGCAACGATTGTCGACCACGGCCGCCTTTGAGCTATCCGTTTCCACACAACCAAGACCCACAGCGGACATATTGAGCTTTCCATAGCCGCATCGGTCGCTCATACTTTGCTTATCGGTTGTACTTTTGGCTTCGCGTGCTCCATTCTTTTGACGGCACGACCATTGTCGATTTCTGAGTTTTCCACGCCCTTAGTATCGCGCCATCGGAGCCGTGCAGAGCAATTTCATAGCGGAGGCTTTCATGAAACGTCGTGAATTTCTGGCGCGATCCGCAACGGCCGCATGCGCGAGTTTCCTTCTGGGAAACGGCTCCGACGGTTCTCGCCTCATTGGATCAGCGATTGCCGCTGACCAGGGGGACCGGCAGAAAGCGACGCTTGAGCAGAAATTTGCCGAATTCGCACTTTCGATTAAGTATGAAGCTCTGCCCGCCGATGTTATCGCTTCGGCCAAGCGCGTCCTTCTGGACACCCTCGGATGCGCATTCGGATCCGTGGGATCCGAGCCTTCGAATATTGCTGAAACTACAATTCGCCAGACTTTCGGACACGGCCAGACAGCCACAGTGATCGGCTATCCGCGGTCTGCTACCGTAGAAGGCGCGATATTCGTCAATGGCGTCCTCGTTCGATCCCTCGATCTGAACGATACCTATATTGGCACCGAACCACTTCATCCGAGCGAGGTGCTGCCGACGGCGATTGCTCTGTGCGAGGAGAATGGACGATCTGGCCGCGAGCTCATCGAAGCGATAGTCGTGGGCTATGAGGCCAGCATACGCGTTAATGACGCCATCTCCTTCATTGAGCGCGGCTTCCACCCCCTTTGCGCGGCCTCCTATGGCATCCCCCTGATTGCGGGCAAGATCTGGGGGCTTCCCAAAGGGGCCATCGCCAACGCGGTTGGAATTTCCGCCGCCCGCGGCTTCACGAGCTTCGTCGTCAATAGCGGCGCGATCAGCATGATGAAAGCCATGGGACTTGCCGCGACAGCCGCAGACGGCGTTTTCGCAACGCGCCTCGCTGCCCAAGGCTTCACCGGGCCTTCCGGCACGCTGGAATGGCTGGCGTCGAAGATGAAGCCGGTCAAGGAGGGGGTTGCCGTCGACCTCGAGCTCGCGCGATACCGGCTGCCGCAGGTGGCCTTCAAACGCTTTCCCATTCAAATCGAGCTACAGGCCGTAGCGGAGGCCGGCGCATCGCTTTCCACGAAGGTCAGGGATCGCATACAAGATATCCTAGCGATCAATGTTGAGACCTATCCCGGTATCATCGAGCGCGTCGCCGACCCTGCGAAGTTCAAGCCGCAGACAAAGGGCACCGCCGATCACAGCCTTCCAGTCTGCCTTGCCATGGCACTGCTCGATGGCGATGTGACGGTGACTCAATTCGAAAAGGACCGCTGGCGGGGCCGGGACGTGACGGCGTTGGTGGAAAAGACCACGGTTAAGCCTGGGGAAGCACTGATCGCCAAACTTCCCAAAGGACGCGGCACAAGCATCGAGATTGTATTCGCCGATGGCGCGTCCTTGCATGAAACCGTGGAAGTTCCTGAGGGCGACTCGAAACGCCCACTTTCTCGAGCGTCGCTTGAACACAAATTCATGAACTTCGCAGTTCCTGTCGTTGGCAAGGCAGGCGCAGAGCGGGTCATGTCGCTCGTCGATGGTCTCGACGAATTAAGGGATGTCCGAGAGTTGACCCGAAGCCTCAAGGGGACCGGAAAACAAAATCCAGCGTGAGCCTGAACTCGTTGTCCCCGCAACGGAAGGTTGATGTCGGCTGTTGAGCCCCTAACCGAACAGCGGTTCAACCGCCCCAATGTCGGTGGTCGCTGGTAAACCGGACGCCGAGCTGCACTTGCCTCGCCAGCCGCTTTTGTCCGAAGCCGCCAGCCGACGCGAAGTGGATTTCTGAACATCGGCTGGCCCAATCCATCAACCTTTCGGGCAGCCGGCAACTTAAAAGAACGCGAATGAGGTCATAGGCCCTGACCCAACCTGAAGTCGTGCAATTCTGCTATGGTAATTAATTCGGGCGTATGGCCCCGTGCGGGAGACAGCCGTGACAAATTGGGGGATGTCCAACGATCCATCTGGCAAGCCGCCATCCAATAGTGGGCAGCCGGACAAAGCAGGATCCGATGAGCAGCGATCGGGGAAGCCGCCATCTGATCGCAGTTTAAGGATACGCTTGCGGGCACGATTGCAGTTGATGGGCGGCGCGCTCGCCTCGATTGCGGCGGTGGGTGCAATCGCGGGCGGCCTCGTCGGCTACTGGACTGTTTGGAAGACGCTGCGCACAGACGTGTTTCCGGAGAGCCAGAAAACGCAGAAAGAGGCTACGGCCCGGCCCGACATTGCTCCCCGTTTGTCTCTCGTTGTTCTGCCATTCGCAAACCTCAACAACGATGCAGAGCAGGACTATTTCGCCGACGGGATTACGACCGATCTGACGACCGACCTCGCGCAAATGCCCGATACATTCGTGATCGGACGCGGGACGGCTTTCACCTATAGGAATAAGCAGGTCGATCTCAAGACGCTCGGCAAGGACCTTGGTATCCGATGGGCGGTGCAGGGCGCCGTGCAACGGGCTGGAGATCGGGTTCGGATGAACGTGTCGCTTGCAGACCTTTCCACAGGTCGTGACGTCTGGTCGGATCGTTTTGATGGCGACCGGATGAATCTCGCCAGATTGCAGGACCAAGTCACGGCGCGGCTTGCCCGCTCTCTCAACGTTGAACTCATTCAGGCCGAAAGTCGGCGCAGTCTGATGGACCAGCCCGCGAATCCGGATGCCGTGGATTTCACCATGCGCGGGTGGGCAAAAGTCTATGGACCTCAGAGCAAGGTAACGATCACCGAGGCAAAGGACTTGTTTGAGGCCGCGCTGCATCTCGATCCGGACCACATTGATGCAATGCTCGGTAAAGCGTGGTGCATAGCCAGCGGCATACTCAGCGGGTGGTCAACGTCCGTGACGGAAGACAAAAAGATCGCCACCAGCTTAATTGATCAAGTTCTTTCAAAGCGGCCGACGAGCGCGAATGCGCACATAACCAAAGGAAACGTTTTACTCTATGGCGATCCCGAGGGAGCGTTACCTGAATTCGACGCCGCTTTAGAAGCCGACCCAAATTCGCCGCTTGCATACGCAACAAAGGGAATTGCACTTGTCACAGCGGGACGCGCGCGCGAATCCTTCGACCCCGTTCAGATTGCTTTACGCCTAAGCCCCAAAGATCCGGCGCGTAGCACCTGGCATTTCTTCCTGTGCCATGCTCACGTCCATGTGCAGCAATTTAACGAAGCCATTGAGGAATGCAGGCGCTCTATCAATCTGAACAAATTATACTGGATGCCGTATGTGGATCTGGTTTCAGCTTATGGAGCCACTGGCCAACTCGAAATGATCCCGCAAATGACGGCCGAATTGGATGCAATCCTGCCGGATTTCACGGTCCAATGGTTCCGTCAAATAGGCTACGCACGTTCGAGCAATGCGCAGTTTCGCCGTGAGTACGACAGCATCCTTGATGGACTTAGAAAGGCTGGCGTCCGCGAACAGTGAGAGTGGCCAGAATCTTCGTTGCTTGCTTACCAGCAGAGTGTTCTCTGGCCTGAGCCGAAAAGCACTGGAGCCGCGGTGACGTCCGCTGTCGCTGGTGAGTCAGACGCCGAGCAGCCTTAGCTCAACAAGCGCCTGTCCCCAAAACCGACATCAGTGCCGCGCTCGACGGCATTCACCAATACCTTTTCCCCACTCGCGCCAGGGCTATGTGCAAGCTGGCGGGGGGCTGTCCGAGTGTGGTGCTTGCTCGCCGATAGCGTTCCCACATTGCCTTTCCGTCTAGATCTTCAACCAGCTCAAGTCCAACACAGGCGAGATCGTTGACGATGTCATCCGGATAGAATCCCGAAATCCAAGGCTCGCCGGTCTGCGCTACCAGGTTGGCATTCTCGTTGTGTGGTGATTGCGATGTGTTCTGGGCCAACTCGGCTTGATCCATATAGGTGAATACAAGTTCGCTTCCCCGAGCACCGCAAGTTGCCACTGCACGCAAGGTTGCCAGATTGGCTTGGCGTGTCAGGTACACCGAAACGCCGAGCCACGAGAAGAATGCTTTCTTATCTTTCCGGAAGCAAGAGCAAGCCAAAGCAGACACCAAATCCTCGTTTGCGAGGTCGGCAGCGATGAAATGCACCGACGGCGGAAGCGATATGCCGCATTCTTTAATACGCTGGATTTTCATCGTTTGGGTCGCCGGATGATCTATCTCGAAGATCGTCAGGGCATCCGAAAAAGCGGGGCGGCGAAGCACGAAGCTATCCAAGCCGGCACCGATAAGAACATACTGGCTTATGCCCCTGATTGTCGCCTCGCGCAGCGCGTCTTCCGCATAGCGAGAGCGGATTACCACTCCTGGGAGCGCGGTATTGGTCAGGAGGAAGTCGTCCAACACTGAAGCGGGTCCCTGCAGAGCACGGGCACGCGCGTCCTTATCCATGCGGGCCAATACCCGCTCAGTCATCCTTTCGCGTTCAGCTTCGGGAACGAGTCGATCGCCCCAGGGATCGTCAAAAAGGGGAGACGGTTCGAACCGCGAATGCAGCGCTCTCATGAGCGACGTCGCCAGTGCGGTGCGGCTGGGCAATGACTCCATCATCCCGATCCGTCTTGGGACGGCTTGTCTCGCTAAGTTAGGGCGATCTATCTCGTACGAACGATAGACTAGAATTGGCGATCATTAAAGCTGCCCATGAAAGGCGGCAACAACTTGCGCAGCAGCCGCACTGACACAAGGCTTCGGAAGGAAAGACGATTTAGACCGCAGCATGAGTTGGGGAATGGTTTCGGACAAGGCTGGGCCGGTTCGATTATCTCCGCTGTTCGGGGTGGACCGGAAGTGACGGGTACCCGCGGCGCTTCCGGGTCGCGCGGATGTCGCGCTGGTTAGCGAGGGTAGCCTCGACCCAAGCGCGCTCCGGTTCGGCTGCCCAGGTCAGAAGCAACTCTCGCGGGACGCCTCGAAATCGGCCGAGATTGACGGCCGAATCGGTCGAACAGGTGGTACACAGCGGTGGTCACAAAACTCGGCCGGACCTTTTTGGAATCCTTGTTTTCCGCGGGTTTTCGCGCATTCTCGGTATGGGGGAGAGATTCCCACTCTCCTAGCCTCTCGGCGGCTCAGTTAGTGACTTGGACCAGCGCTTCGCCTGCTCAGCGAGCGTTTGCGCGCAAGCGGGCAAACGTCAGCTATGAGGCCGAATGAATGAGAGATGGCACCCTCGGCTTGGATCGACTTCCGACTGCCGCATCACGTTGCGGGCGCCCGATCAGGTAGCCTTGCATCTCATCGCAGCCCTCCTCGATGAGGAGCGACATCTGCACCCTTGTTTCGATCCCTTCCGCAAGGACCGGGACGCCAAGACCGTGCGCGAGCCCGATGATCGCGCGAACGATGGCCAATGATCGCTCGCTTTGTCCTAGCGAGGCAACGAAAGACCGGTCGATCTTAATCCTGTCGAGAGGGAAAGCCTCGACATAGGACAAAGAAGAGTATCCCGTCCCGAAGTCATCGAGCGCAATCAGGATGCCGAGGCTTTTGAGCGATTGCATCGCCTTCTTGGCGCGCGAGACGTCCTCGATCAGGACGCCTTCCGTGATTTCGAGCTCCAGTCGCGAAGGCTCAAGGCCAGTTTCACGCAGTGCCATACGGACCTGTGCATCGAGGTTCTCCCTGCGGAATTGCGCGGCCGAGACATTGACGGCGATCCTGAAGGGCCGGTCCCACGAGGCGGCCTCCCGGCAGGCCTCCACCAGCACCCAGTCATCGATCTGGGCAATCGAGCCACTCCGCTCTGCGATCGGGATGAACTCTCCGGGAGGGACGATTCCGCGGTCGGGATGGCGCCAACGGACCAGGGCCTCGTAGCCAATGATGCGGCCATCGCGGTGCTGCTGCGGCTGATAATCAAGATAGAGTTCCTCGCGCTCGACTGCGAACCGCAGATCGTGTTCGAGCGCGCGGCGCTCGCGGAGCTGCTGGTCCATGGCACTCGTGAACAGGCGGATCGCGCCTCTGCCCTCGTGCTTGGCCCGGTAGAGCGCCGCATCGGCGTTCGCGAGCAGAGAGGTGATCTTGTCCGCATCTCTGGGAAACAGCGCCGCGCCGACGCAGAGGTCCAGCTTGAGAGCATGACCGTCGACCTTGATCGGATCCTCGAATGCTGCCCGCATCTTGGTCGCCAGGAGTTCCGCGCTTGCCGACAGAGGCACCTGGTCCGTGATGCCGATGAACTCGTCGCCGCCCACCCGTGCCACGTAGCAGCCCTCCGCTGCTTCTTGAAGACGGCGGGAGGTTTCGCGCAGCACGGCATCCCCGACCGCATGCCCGAACAGGTCGTTGATCTCCTTGAAGTGGTCAAGGTCGATGCAGAGAACGGCAAAGCCGGAGCCGGTGACTTCGGTCCGCTCAACGGCTGCCGAGAGGTGCTGATCCAAGGCGGTGCGGTTGGGCAGCTCGGTTAGAACATCGTGGGAGGCCAGATAGCTGATCCTCTCCTGGGCGCGATTGCGTTCGGTGACGTCGAACGCCACGCAAACTTGCGCTGCGCGCCCTTCGTATTGAAGCGGACGCGACTCGATCACGACCTGGATGGCATCCCCACAAGCGGTTCTGTGCAGCTCGAACTCGGCGGTGCGATCCGATCCTTCGCACTCGAGCTGCGGCTCGCACATCAGAAGAAGGTCCTCGCGGCGGTAGCCGTAATGTCGGCACATCGCTGCGTTCGCGGCGAGCAATTGCCGCGTTGATGAATCGACCACCCACATCGGCAGCGGATTCTCTTCAAATAGGAGACGGAACGAGGCCTCCCGACGCTTCAGGTCGGTGATATCGATCCGGACCCCGATGCTGCCTCCATCGGCGGTGCGCCGCTCCTCCACTCGGATCCAGCGATCGTCGGGCAGATGCTGTTCGTGCGAATATCTTGGCAGAGCATGGCGTGCCAAGCGTTCCGCGAGCCATTCATCCTCCTGCCCAATCGCCTCCGGATATTGCAGCCGCGCCAGTCCGGCCCGCAGGATGCTTTCGAACGGTGTTCCAGCCGCCAGGGTGTCCCGGCTGGCGGCATAGAAGTCCGCGTACTGCCTGTTCCAAAGGACCAGCCGATCATCCTTGTCGAATAGGGCCAGGCCTTCAGGAACGACCTCGAGCGCCTCGGTGAGATGGGTGTGAGCAGCGCGGGCGGCGGCTTCGGCCTGTTCAGCTGCCGTCTTGGTCTTGGCAAGGGCCATCTCGGTCCGATGACGCTCGGTGATGTCCTCGTGCGTGGCAACCCAGCCTCTGCCCTCCATGGGACGGTGCCGGATGCGCACGACACGTCCATTCGTCAATTCGACGGTTGTATCCGAACTTTTGGCGATCACCGCCGCGCTATTGCGCCAAGCCAGATAGTCCTGCTTCGACATCTTCGGCGCGCTGCCGGCTGAATACCGAAGATCGACGATGTCGTTCAGCTTCATGCCGGGCCGGACGACGTCCGGATCGAGATCGTAGATCTCCAGGTAGGTCCGATTGCAGACAATCAGGCGCTGATCCTCGTCGAAGAAGCAGAGGCCCTGGGACATGTTGTTGAGGGCCCGATCGAACCGCTCGGCGACGGCGGTCGCGGTCTGCTCCGCGGCCCTGGCGCGCTCCCCTTCTTGGGTCAAGCTGCTATGGGCCTGAATCAGTTGGACGAACGAACGAAAGTTGGTGTTGATCATCCGGCCGAGCAGCACGAGCAGCAACAGCAGATTGATGCCGAGCGAGATCATGATTCCGTCGCCCGAGAAGAGCAGTACAGTCCCGATCGGGGTCCCCGCAATCAGCATCGTCAGCAGGGATGCCGGCGGGAAGCTTCCGAGGCAGTAGGCCGTGCCGATGCACCCCATGAAGACGAGCAATGCTATCGGTGCGCGCAAACCGGGATCCACGGCTGCGAACAGCGCCAGAATCCAGAACACAAACCCTGCGTTGAGTACCACCGCGACGCCGCGCGTTCTCCTGAGCTCACGTTGCGCCTGCTCCGGCGTGACATCGACCGCTTTCAAGCGGATCCACTGAGTCAACCGAAGGAGGCAGAGGGCGAGGAGAGCGCCCGGCAGACCGAATCTGAGCCATGCGGATACTGTGAGCGGGATGACCAGCGCCACACTGATGCTGTCGATCAGTAGCACGGCGTAGAGAACCGGAACCTGCTTGCGAAGAATTCGGAATTGCTCGATGACCAACGAGCGACCGAGCGGATCGGCGGTATCGCCCACCGCAAAAGCTGCACTTACTCGCGCGAACAAGTCCATCGAGATTGCCCCACCCTCTTCATAAAGTAGGATGGAGAGGCGAAGGACAGGTAAAGGCGGTTGGTATCCTGAGGCTTAACAGCCTTACTGCAATCGTGGAGTTGCCGCAGCACCGCTCCCGGGTTAGCCGGGGCGCCGAACCGCGCGCCGCGAGCCGGCGGGTGCACGTCCGACGGTTGTGTCCGACCAGTTTTCCTGCCGAGTTCTCGATCGATGCAGCAAAGAGCATGCTCGATACAGCACCAGAAGCATCGGCTGCTCTTCCGGCGTTTTGTCCTTCTAAGAAGGTGCTGCACGCTCGTGACGGTACGTAAGCACCTTAAGGCGGTCAATCGACGCATTGTATGTTGTGGCGCGACGGGCCGCACGACGAAACGCGGATACGTAGTTGCGCCTTAGCCACTGCGATCTGCTGAGCGTGACACCTGCCGGATCATCCATGCTGTGCCCGCTCAAGCGCTCAATCGACCTGAAGGCGCGCGGGTCGTCGTGAGCCTGATCAGACGATCGACCGCGTTCAGAACGGCCCGCTCGTCGATCAACCGCTCTTCGGCTTGCGACAGACCGATTCGTCCTTCGTCGCGTTCGGCGAATGTCTCTCCCGATTCCGCCTGTTCGGCGAAGGCAGCGACGCTCCTTTCGGTCTCAGCGATCTCGGTTCTCATCTCTTCGACGACACGTGGACCATCTGCCGCCATGCGCTTGATCCGGTCGATCTGTTCGGCTGTTTGAGCCTGCACTTCATCGGAGAGCAAGTGAGGGGGCAGCAGCGCGCATAGCTTCTCGAACTCGTTACTTTCGCTCTGAAGCACGATTGAGGAATAATCAGAGAATACTATGAGGGCCGCGACCATCTCGTCCGTCTCGTCGCCGCCGAAGCGGTAGTCCAGAAACGCCGCGCCGAGAGCGTTCTGGCGTCCGGTGAGAATCGCCGCGCCGATGCCGGTCAGGGCCGTCCGTCCCAGGGTACGCCCGACGCGCAGCTTCGTTTCAGCGGCGATTTTCGCTACGCATCTGATCTGGGTGGTAGCGTTGTAGCGCACCGAATCGGAGCCGGACGAGGCGGCACCGTTCCGCCAGATGCCGATGACCGGATTTTTGAAGAAGACCTTGATGGATTCCGCCGATTCCACCGGGGCTCCATCGCCCTCGAAGGAGAATATCTCCGCCTGCAGCACCGGCACCTTCCATCCGGAGCGCAGGTCGTAGTCCGACATCGTCAGAGCGGGATCGCCGACGGAACTTTTCGCCAGGCCCAACGCCGAATGCTGCGGCATGGAGTCCAATGCCGACTTCCGCGGACCGATGAGCGCCCACACGAAGAAGCCGAGCCACCCGAGCACCGTGAATCCAAAGACGACGTTCAGGATCGCCAGCGCCCAGGCGTAGTGGTGCCGAACCTTGAAGGCGATGATGGTGGGCAGAAGGTACACGGCGACTCCCAGCGGCATCAATCCGACCGGTCCGATGGCCAGGCTCATCAACGCCGAGATTGCGACCAGGACCGTGAGAAGTCCTATTCCGAAATGCCGGTGCTCCGTGACGCTCGAAGAACGCCTGATGTCGCTCCCTTGCAGGGCGGGGGCAGGCGCGGTCGCATCCGAAGTCTCTTCCATGGCTACCGCCTGGCGCAGCGCCATCGGCAGCGACGGCGGCTCCGTCATCGCCGGCGCGGCGCGCTCAGGCTCGCCGCCATCCAGGACTTTGTCCTCGGAAGGCGCGATGGTCGGCGGCTCCACGGGCTTGACGTCCGTCGTGACCGGCACCGACGCGGGTGCGAGGCTCGAGATCGCGTCAATCTTCTTGCGCCTGTCGAAGAGGAGAAAGCCGACCGTCCCGATGAGACCGAGGACCGCGGCGACGAGCGCCCACTGGAGGTAGTTCGTTTCGGATGTCTTCGCCGCGGCCTGGATCGCGATCGGCGGGCCCACCACGCGAGGCTGGACGGGTTCGCTCGCGGAGGGCGTCGGGGGAGCTTTCGGACCGGCATCCGCCCCTGGTGCGATCGCGGGAGGGACGACCGCCGCCGGGCGGACAGCATCGGCTACGATCGGGTGCTGGATGGGAGAGACCGGAGCGACGGCGGTCGGCGCGACAGCCGGCCCGGGAGGTTTCGCGGCGATCACGGAGTTCGGGTTCTCAGCCGGTGCGACGTGCTCCAGAGCTGCTGGCGGTGACACGGCCACAGTCGGCGGGGGCGACGGCTGGGAGGCCGGCTGCGCGGCCGGCGGAGTTGCGTCGGGCGGACTTGCGGCGGGCGGAGTTGCGGTCGGCGCGGGGCGCGAGTTCGATGGCTCGACCGTGGGCGGCGAAAGCTGCGGAGCAGCCGGATTCGCTGCGACCTCGTGGGCGCCTGCCGCGACGTCGGGAGCAAGCCTGGACGGATCGATCGTCAGAAACCGAAGGGTCCCGCGGCCGGCCGGATCCCAACTCGCCGCCCAGACGTATCCGGCACCCCCGGTCACCCTGTAGACCGGCAGCCCGATCGAGGCGGAGCGCTGGTAGTTGCCGATGTGGTCCACCAAGATGCCGGCCCTGACGTCGCGGCCGGCTGCCGGATCCGCCAAACGAGCTCGATCGAGCGGCTGGAGGGAAACGTCGCCCCACGTCGCCATCAGCGTACGTGGCCCGACTGCGCTCGCCGGCGCTGCGATGAAGCGGGGCTCGCCGTATTTCATCGAGAGCCGGCGCACGTCGTCCATCGCCTCCGTGCCGGCGAAGAAGGCCGGCTCGAGGAAGCGGTTGATGTAGAGAGCGGTCCCGTCTTCCGAATGGACGATCGTCGTGGTCGATAGGTATGCTCCCCGGGAAGAGCTCTCCTGGCGCCGTCTTTGACACCAGGTCAGACCCGCGAACTGGACGCTCGGATTGCAGCGATACTCCAAATACGACGGGCTGCCGACCGAAACATGGGCGCCGAGGTGCAGACCATCGACCACGTATATGGATTCCGCCATCGCCGATCGCGCGACAGGCGCTGCGACGGCCGGATCTACGTCGCCGATGGAGGCGCCGCGCTGCTGGAATTGCCTGATGGCGGAAAGCTGGGCGTTCCTGATGCAGTTCGCGTCGGCTCCGCAAGCCCGACGGTCGGCCAACAGCGGGGCCGCAACGGCGCGCGCGATCCCTTCTCCGGATTGAGCAAGCAGATCTTGGTAGGCTCGAGCAATGAGGCGATCGAGCCTTGCGAGTTCGGCATCTCCGCAGATGGTGATTTCGTCTGCATATCTTGCCTTGCCGCAGTTGAAGCTGGGTCCCGAAGCGTTGGTCTGACCGCGGCATTGGCTTCGAAACTGCGAGATCCGTGGATCCGATGGCGACACGCCTTGCCGAATCATCGCGTTCACGGAAGAGCCGCCTTGGCGCAGGGCGCCGTCGAGACATGCGACCTCCGATCCCGGCAAGCTCTCCCAAGCGCTTCGACTAGCTGCAGCCACGCCGGACCTGATGATGCCGTCGAAGACGTCGAGGATCTCACGTTGTTGTCCGAAGGCCGTCTGGGGAAGGCCGACGATAAAAACGAACAAAATGAATCGTATGAAACGGATCAAGCGATATTCCCCCTGCGATCGAGCTCCGATTGTAACAACCAGCGACGCGTCCGGCAGGATGAAAACGAGATAGCGAACACGATTTTGTAGCTATCGTTACTTACTTCCGCTTCCTCTCGCTCCGTCCAGAGCCGTTGCCGCGAAATCGATCCCGGTGCGCCGCACCTGCGAGCGCTCGTCCCCGAGCGCTCCGGGATTTCTGTTGGGGATCGCGAATTCGACGGCGCATCGAGCGCTAGGCCGCCGCGGTGCCGCCGCCGCGCAGGCCAAGAGGCTTCCCAATGCGGCTCGCGGCCCGAAAGCTCTACCCCCTGTCCCGCGCCCCCGGCCCATGGCGTTAACGATGTCGGGTCGTTTTGCTCGCATTCCGTTTTATACGTGATAAATCACATTGACACCAGACGGCGGCGAGTTACCCGAGAACTCCGCGGCGCGGAGCTGGAAAGCACGAAGGAGACCGACATCATGAGTACGAAGTCGCCGAGCGCCACCCCGACGACGCGCGCGGCTGGGCAAGGAGCAAGGCAGGTGCCCCGCCGCGTCGCGGAGCGGCCGGATCCGGTTCAGTGGGACGCGCGCGAGCTGATGAGCTTGGAGGAAGCCGCCGCCCTGTTCTGGCCGAGCGGCCCTCTCACCACGACGAGCCTGCGCACGGCGGTCCGCGACCGCAACCTCGACGTCGCCGAGATCGCCGGCAAACTGCTCACCAACAAGGAGGCCATTGAGAGGATGTCGGTATGCCGGCCGCGCGCGGAGTGGTAGATCCGCAACAAGCGTTCCGACGCCTGCATCAACCCAAGCTTTTGCGCGGCGCACACCGTCCATAGCCCGAGGGCTCGGCGCGATGCCGAGCGGCGAGCTGTGCCGCTTGCTGGCGGCATTCCGGACCGAGACGGCAAGTCGGCGGTATCGATCTTGAGGACTCCGACGCGAAAGGCGTCGCGACCGGATGGGCATGACGTCTTGCGCGGGAGGGTCATCCGCATCTCCGCAACGGCTTCGGCCGGAGCACCGAAGCATGCTCGCCCCAGTCCGAGTCCGAGACCGGCGAGCGCACCCAAGGCACCAGCTCCAGGACGTCGCACGACCACCGTGCACCAGGACCGCCCCATTACCGGTTGTTTCAGCGTAGCGCCTAGTCAAACCGGAAGCCGAACAGGCCGCCATGCTCGTCGTCCGTCAGGCGGACGGGAAGGACGGCATTTTCCAGGATGCTTTGCTCTGTCGCCCGACTGGTCACGGCTCCCGCCTCCATGCAGGCGTTGAATTCGTCGCTGTTCATGGCGACGATGTATTGGCCCTTCTGGGCCTCGGCTACTTTGGCACCAAAGAGGAGAGCCAGATAGACCTGTCGCTTGTCGACACCATCGAAGAGGTGGCTGTCGTGACAGAGAAATTTCGGACCACCCAAGCGCCCGGAAGTGACCTCAAAGAGCATGCTGTCGAAACAGAAGATCTTCATCTGATCGATACCGCCGAGATTGCCGTCGCCCTGGATCGAAATCTCGATCTGAGGTCCGGTCTTCGATGGCGTGATGATCAGATTGCCCTCTCTGTCGTCGTATAGCTCGGAAATGGCGTGATCGACCTTCGCAGTGGCGTAGTTAATTGCGGTCTCGTTTCCCTTGTGGTCGTCCTGCAGCCGCAGCTCGAGCTCCGCGCTATCCCGCTTGTTCTGCGCCACCTGATTTTCGAGAATGTTCGCGTTTCGGAGCTTGTCGCGCAGCTGATCGGCACGGCTCTTGACCCCGGCGTATCCTTCGTGAAGAGCCATCAAATCGTCCAAGGCGCCCTTACCATCGAGCAGCCTCAGCAAGCGCGACTTGTGCAGGTCGAGGTCGCTCAGTTCGACCTCGAGGTTGCGTTTTTCCGTGCGCGCGCTCTCGAGTTCTTGCTCGAGATACTTCCTTCGATTGGCCACGACGGAGTTTTGAAACTCCTGCACCTCATCGAAACGTCGCAGCGAGACCGTCGGCAACGACGCCGGCCTCGCTATATAGCCGCTCGACAGATGCGTAAGCCGGCGGCTCCTCATCGCTGATAGCCTCGTTCAGGTGGGCGATCGTCTCATCGGCCAACGATAGATCGAGGGCGATGGCATTCATCCTGATTTTCAACGCGGAAACTTCGGCCGCTGTTTCGCGATACGTCTCCAGAACTTGGAAGCTGTCGATGCGTGCCTTTAATTGAGCGAGACGTTCTTCCGTCCTGACTATCTCGGGGCGGATCTCGGCCGAGCTGCCAAAGATAACGCCCAGTTCGCCTTCCTTAATGGCCTTTTTTAGGTTCTGCATTCCCTTCTTGCGGGCCTGCAGGTCCTGAATGTCTCTTGGAATACGCCAATCCAGACCGATCAGATACGAGAGGTTGACTTGCGAATCCCAAGGTTGCTGGTTTGCATTCTGTTTCTGGATGGCACCATAGCCGCCCGACTTGCGCCGCCGCGCGAAGTACGCGATGAGCGATCTAAATGAAGGCGTGAACCTTCCCTCGAAATCAGTCCCGCGGCGAAACGTCGTTTGTCCAGAGACGTCGGCATCCTTGTATCCCCGATTGCTCGCTCGGTAGCATGAACCGTGGCAAGCCCGAACTAAGACGTACCCTCGAACGGCCTCGCTGACGACCTCTGTTCGTTCGAAAAATCGGGTTTCAACACCTATGCACGCGCGGAGATTCGGCGCACCACAAGACGGAAGATGAGCGTGTGCTTCGAGGCTTCTCACCTCAGGAGACTGCGCCCGACAGCCGACGTCTGAATCTTCTACCGGTTGCGCGGGCCGCGTCCGCCGTACCAACCGCATACCGAAAATTCGCTTCGATCTGCTCCAGGCGGGAGCGCGCTTGGGGCCGAGCCGCTCGCCCAGACGAGGATTCGGTAGTTTGTCGGCCGGAATGGGCGCCGGCCCCGGAATCGTAACGGGTGTTCCAAAGTCATCAGCCATCGGTATCCTCTTCGGGCAGAGGCGTGGTTCGGGACCAATCAGGCTCGAATGGGCGGGGCCGATCACGGGGGCCTTCTTGGCCGCATCGACCTCAGACGGCGCGCGCGGCGTCCGCCGCCGGCGCGTGCGCCTTGACCACTCGTCGAACCTCGTCGAGCGACAGGACTAGGCGCCGTTCGCGGCGGAGCCGGCGCCAGAACTGCGTGACATTGTCGACGGCGCCGCCCTGTGCGGCGATCTTCGAGATCACGGTCCTGCGGGCCTGCTCCTTCTTCTCCCGCGTCGCAGCAGGCGCAACCGCGAGGTCGAACGTTCCCTCCCGGTACTCCCGACACAGTCGCGACATCCTGGTGCCGCCGACGCGGAACAGTTTGGCCGCCTGCTCCATGTTCAGCTTCCAGCCGTCCAGCATCGCCACCACCGCCGGCATGTGCTCGACCAGGAGATCGCGCCGCAGCGCCGCGACGTCGGCCGCGCCGGACCAGTCCGCCTTGGACAGGGCGCGCATCGTATTGCGGTCGGCACCGCTCAGTTCCTGCCGAAGTCGGCGCGGTTCGGAATAGAGCGACGGCTCGTGCGGGTCGTGCAGGCGCATCCGCGCCAGCACCTGGTTGATGGACGCGAACGGAAGCGGGAAGTCGAAACGCTTTCGCAGGGACCGGCAGAACTCGTTGGGGGTCTGCCCATTCGGCCGCTTCGGCCATTCGCGGCGCACCACTTCGAGCCACCGCTTGCGTTCGGGCTCCGGCACCGGCGGACGCAGCGCCCAGCCGAAGCAGCCGGCCCGGAAGTCGGCGCGAAGCTGCGTCATCAGATCCTGCCGCACCCGGAACAGGCGCGCCGCCTCGACCACGGTGACCTTGCGGGCGTCGATCATGGCGAACACGAAGGCGAAGTGCTCCTCGAACAGCGCCCGGCGCGTCTCGTCCTCCGATCCGTCCTCCCAGGCGGTGGCGGCGATCACCGCGATGCGAACCCGCTCTTCCGCGGTCGCGACCGCGCGCGCCGGGCCCGGCCGCTTCGGCGCGGCGGGGATCCGGTCCGGGGTCTCCACCACGTGGCGCACGAAGTCGAACGGCAGGGTCATCCCGTAGCGCCTGCGCAAGCCGGTGCAGAAGGCGACGATTCCTTGGCCGTCGGGGCGATCCGGCAGCTCGCGCAGCACCAGTTCGCGCCAGACCGCGCGATCCTCCTGCCCGTGCGGCGCGAGCGCGAACGCGAGCGTGCCGGCCTCGAACTCGGCGCGGAGCAGCGTCAGGCGGCCCGCCGAAACGCCGAGCAGGGAGGCGGCGGTGGCGACGCGCAGCTTGCGCCCGCCGACCATGCTGCAGACGAAGTCGGCGTGCCTGCGCAGCACGTCTTGGCCGAACTCGACGCGCGCCCGGCCGCGCGGCCGGACGATCGCCGCGATCCGGTCGATGTGCGCGCGCTCCGCGGCGCTGCAGTCGAGAACGGTGTAGAGGGGATGCCGCTTCGCCATCGTGCCGGTCGCCGCGCGGCGGGCCTGGGCGAGCCGCATCCGGAAACCGTTCTTTGCGTAGCCGAACAGAGCGTCCGCTTCGCGCATCAGCAGCCGACCTTCGGCGACCAGGCGCTCGATCTCGCCTCCATGTTTTACGAACAGGGGTTCGCGGACGGCGGCGCGGCGCTTCGGGTTCTTCGGCCAGAGCGTGTTCCGTAGCTTGACGACCGAGTCGAACGCCAGGCAGCTCGGATCGGCGAAGGCCACGATGGCGCAGGCGACGCCGTCGCGTCGCCGCGGCCTGTTGCGATCCGGATCGACGACCCGGCCCCGGCGCTTGCGGCGCAGCTTGACGAAACCCGTCTTGGTCATGGCGAACAGCTCCGCGAGCTGCCCGATGGAGACGTCCCCCGCGGCGATCAGGCGGTCGATGATCTTGCCGTGCTTGTCGTAGAGCGCGGCCCGGGCGGCCGCGGCGGCGCGGCGGTTCTTCGGCCAGACGCAGGACGACAGCGCGACGACCAGCGGATGGTCGTCGGCGAGCCGCCCGGTCCGGGGGCCCTTGCGACCGAACGCGTGGTCGCCGAGGCAATCGTCGTAGCTCGCCGGCAGAGCGGACGTTTCCAGCAGGTCGCGCCAGCCCTGCAGGGCAGGTTCTCCGAAGAAGCGCGCCGTTTCCTTGAAGGGATCGGTGCGCGCCAGAAGGCGGGCGATGGCTTCGGTGGTCACGCCGCCGCGGGCCATGCGGCGGGTCACGTAGGCCCGGGCGACGGGAGCTTCGTGCGCCGCCGCCTTCTCGCCGTGGAGGTTTGCCTTGAAGAAGGCGATGAGCGCGTCGGCGAAGCGCGGCATCCCGAAGGTCTCGCCGATGGTGGCCATCGCCACCGCCACGGTGTTGCGGCCGATCGGTCCGTCTTCGGTCGCGAACAGCCGCTTGGAGACGCTCGCCGGGCGCGCCCGCATCCAGTCCCTCAGCAGCTTGGCCAGCGCCGGGGTGATCGGCACGTCCTCGAGCTTCTTGTCGAACTCGATCCTGACCAGCAGCTCGTCCGGGAAGCAATTCTCGAAATCGATCCCGCAGATGGTCGGGACCTTCAGTCCCGCCAGCGCGTGAAAGCCGACCACGAGAGCCTGCCGCTTGGCGTAGGATTCGTCGTAGGCGAGGTGCCGGCGCAGCCAGAAGGGATTCTGGCAGACCGCGAAGACGTCGGCCGGCCCGACCTGGTCGCGGCCGAGCAGCGGCAGGAGCTTCCTGGGAACGGTCTCACGCGGCATGGGCGAGAGGCCTCATCGGACGCTCGGAGAAGCGGCGCAGGCGGTGGAACTGGAGATCGCCCGGGTCGAGCACGCGGGGCGAGCTCCACTCCTCGTTGAGATGCGTGTAGTACTTCTGCAGCGTGTCGGGGTGGGTCGAGAACGCGAACGAGATCGACGCGCGGTCCATGCCGGCGTGGGTCAGCGTGGTCACGCCCGAATGCTTGAGCATGTGCGGCGTCACGAACTTGAGGCCGGCGAGCTCGCGCACCTCGCGGAAGAGGTCGCCGATGCGGCCCTCGGCCAGCGGCTCGCCGTTCTCGTCGTGCAGCACGTGCGTGTAGAGAACGTCGGACTTCGCCTCGCGGCGCTTCTCGCGGTCCGCGGCCTCCCATTTCGGCGCGAGGTCGTCCAGCGAGCCGTTGAAATCGGACTGACCGCGGCGCTTGGTGGTGACCTCCGACCACTGGCCCTGGCGCATGATGCGCTTGAGCCAGGTGCTGATGTGTCCGGCGGTCGGATCCCAGTGCCAGAGCAGCTCGGGCAGGTTGCCGTGGCGTGTGCCGGAATAGAAGTAGAGCCAGATGAAGCGCTCGACGCAGGCATAGCGCTCCGGAAAGCGGTGGCAGCCGATCACCCGTCCGGCGGCGTCGAAGACGCGGCCGCGGCAGGCGCGCAGCAGGCGCAGCACGTAGGCCAGGGGGATGTACTTGTAGCCGGTGCCGCGGACCTTGGGCCGCTCGATGTTCTTGGCCGGCAGCTGGTACTTCGCGGTGAACCAGTTCACCGCCATGATCATGAAGTCGGCTTCGGTGCGCGCCGTCGAGGAGGAGACGTATTCGGTCTCCTCCGCGTCGCAGGACTGCCGCTGCTTCTCCTGTGCGGTCCGGTGGGCGGAGTACTGCCTGGCCGCGTTGATGCCGATCCGGTCGAACGCGAACGTTCCGTTGTAGGCGGCGACCAGGTCCAGCGCCGCCTTGGCGCGCTTGTGGAGGTCCGCATCGAGCGCCTCGGCGTGCTTGCCGGGGGCGTTCTCGTCGAGGTACTCGTCGTAGACGCGCGTCATGTTGACGTCGCGGGTGAGCACGTAGCCGAGCGCCTCGCGCACCCTCTCCTCGACGAATTCGGCCAGCGCGTAGAGGGCGCCCAGGTGGAAGCGGACGTCCTCGCCTTCGCGGAGCTCGATGCGCGCGGATTCGCGCTTGCCGAGATGCTTGATGTAGACGAAGCGCCGGACCGCGCCGTCTTCGTCCTTCTTGTCCTTCTTGCGGTTCTTCACCCACAGTCGCGGGCCGAGCGTCATGCGCCCGCGCTTGAGCTTTCCGTTCGGCCGATGCCGCGCCATGTAGGCGGCCTCGGCCATGTCGGCGACGGTCCCGGCGAGGTGAATCGGAAAGCCATCGACGATCAGCCGCCGCACCAGGGTCTCGTGCATGTCGACCGCCGGGCCGATGACCTTCTTCCAGAGCGCGTGCTCGGCATGGTAGGGCAGCTCCATCTTCTCGCCGAACGTCTCGACCATCCGCGCGACCGCCAGCGAGCGGAGCGCGCCCTCGCCGTCGGCGCCAAGCTCGTCCCGCTCGTCCTGCTCCTGCCGCTCGGTGCGCTCGCGCCGCGCGGCGCGGCGGCTCTCCTCGACTAGGTTCGAGGCCGTCTCCATCCAGGCGCGCCCGGGGTTGCGGGCGGCGGTGCGGACCGGCGCGCCACGCCGCTCCGGCGCGGCGCCGGCCCGCCGCGCCGCGGGCGCGGTCGCGGGCGAGGGGACGGGCGGGAGGGGAGAAAGATCGACCTGGGCTTCGGACATCGCTTGAGGGCTCCTTCGGGGGGTGCTTCAGTGGCCCGAGTGATCCATCACTGATTCCGTCGGGACACTCGACCATCTAGCGATGTATCACTTGACTCACAAGCGTCTGGAGGAACGACAGCCTTGGAATCCGAAACGGGGTTAACGAAGTCCTTACAGGAGGCCCTCCGCTCGGAGGTGCCATGGCACCGCATCGCCGCTGTGCTGGAGGAGCGGCTCGCGGGGGGGCACGACCGGGCGCGGACCGAAGCGGTACTGCGGGAGGCCCACGCCACCACCGAGCTCAAGCCGGTGGTGCTGAAGAGGCTGCTCGCGATCTGGCACCGCCTGGAGCGGGTCGCGAGGCAGGAGGGCATCGCCGCTTCGACCCTGGTCCTGCCCTCCTACAACGCGGTCGAGCTGGCGCTGCGGCTCTACGACCGCGACCGCGACGCCGGCATGCGGGCGCTGGAGGAGCTGCGCGCGGGGCGGACCACCATCGCCGGCCTGCAGCGCCGGGTCTCGAGCCTTCCCCCGGGCGCGGCGGATCCGGCCGCGGCGGCGCGCTCGGCGGCGCTGGTGCGCCGGGCGGGGACAATCAGGACCTGCCGCGAGGCGATCGCCGGCTACGTCAAGGGCGAGTTCGGCCGGCGCGCGGAGACCTCGCCGCGCCCGGCGATGCGCCACTTCCACCGCCTAGGCTACGAGGTCGCCGCCGACGGCCGAATCCTTGCCGGCGTCGACCTGCACCTGCCCGAACAGCAGCAATCCAAGGATTCGGACGGGCTGGCGCGCTCGCTGCTGCTGGCCCGGCTGCTGCCGCTGTTCGTGCTGGCCGTGGCGGAAGCGCCCGCAGAGGCGGCGGCGGAGGGGTCGCCGCTCGCGGCGGAGCGGTCGGAGTCCTCCTCCTCACCCTCCTCACCCTCCTCACCCTCCTCACCCTCCTCACCCTCCTCACCCTCCTCACCCTCCTCACCCTCCTCACCCTCCTCACCCTCCTCACCCTCCTCACCCGTCCCCCCCGACCCCGCCGCCGAGGAGGCTCGCGGCACGGCCGCGGACTGGAAGGCGACGACGCAGGTGCTTGGCATGGGCTGGGTGGGCATCGTCAGCATCGGGCCGCAGGGCGCGATCGACGAGGTCCGCCCGGCCGGCCCCAATCCCGAGCAACCCGACGGCGGCGTCTACGCCGCGGCGCGGGCGCGCCTGGCGGGCCCGCGCTGAAGTCGATCCCGGAAAGGAAGGAGCGGCGCGAGGGCGGCAGATCGGCGGCGCGGAGCGACACAACCTCAGATAAATTCGATAGTAAGATACACCCGTTTTCTGGAAATTGTGGCGCGATTGTGGCGAAGCCCTCAGCGTACCTAATTACCTGGAATCGCGCGGATCCGGGGGCACGTTTGGTGCACCGAAATTCCCGCCAGCAGACGAAATCGGACCGCAGGAGACCGCACGAAAGGTATCTTGGTGCAGGAAAGGGGACCGTTTTCGATGAATTTAGGGGGGTCCTATAAGTACGGTGAAAGTCTGCCAGAGTATTTTCTAAGCGAATAAAGAGTACATATTTCAATATCTTGACTCGACTTGCCGTGTCCGTGGGCACGTTATTGGGGCACGAATTGGGACCGATTATTCCCGCCCCAAACCCAACGAAATGGGACCGACAGCTCCGCGAGCAGAGTCGATCTTCGGTGAATCCCGGCGGCGCGCATGCCCCAGAAGGTCGAGCGAGGGCCTACGAGGGAGTGTGGCCGCTCAGCTCAAGCGGCGATACAGCCGGTCTCGGCTGACCAACAGATCGCCCAGTTCCGCAGCGGATACCGTTAAGGGTGTTGCCAGCGGTGGCTTGACTCTAGTGATCTTATAATTGAGAGATATCTTTAGCCGATGGGAGGTGACGCTTCATCTCCGGCGATGAAAAGGCGGTCCGTGAGTGTCGCGAACCTCCCTACCCGAGGTACGAACTCATGTCGGACGCATATACCGAACGGCAGCGGCTCTACCGGTCGAGCCGATTTCGAAGCCAGGTCGCCGACCGCCTTGAACTCGATGGTTGCCTCGTCGTCCCCGCCATCGCGGCCTTCGTGGAAGCCGACCTGATCCCAGCTCGGCTGTCGCGGAACGACAGAGCCCTCGCGGTCGACGGGGCCACGATCCTGGCCGCGATCGGAGGGCGGCAGTCGCGAGGGGCCTCCATCGTCCGCACCGGATTGACTTTGTGCGCGATGACGATGCAGCACGAGGCCGGCACTCCGAAGCGTCTCGGCGTCGCAGATATCTACCCGAGTTCGGCTTCGGTATCGTTCGGGACCGACATCGCGGAAGTATTCCTTAACCTCTCGCGAGCGGCACACGGTTCTTCGACGAAGGGGTTCAAGGGCGTCTCCATCGGCGTCCACTGGACCGATGAGCAAGGAAGCATCCTGTTCGGGACCATCGAGCAAGGTTCAGAGGGGCGCAAGCGAACCTACGCAAGCCAAGCCTTTCCGGCCCCGCCCCACGGCGGGAAGTGGGATTCGTGCAGATGCGGACCGTAGGAGGCACCCTCTACTCACCGCTCTCGATCCTGCGCTTCGGCGCACTTTTGGACGCCTCAGTGGAAGGCACCGCGGCGCAGATCTAGACCAGGTCGGAGTCGGCCGGCCACGGCAGAGTGTGACAGAACCGAGAATTGACGAGTGCTCCACCGCCGGAGGCGGGCCAATGATCTTCCAGTACCGCTTCACCTACCGCGCCGAATATTTCCTCTGGAAGGGGAAGAAAAAACGGCCGGTCTTTCTGACGGCCCTGCAGCCGGTTGAGATCGCCGAAGTGGACCCGGCGGCGGCGCCGCCTGCTTACAGAATTCTCAGCGAGGACCGGGGCTATCGGGAGACGCACGAAGTAAGATCCTTCGGCGGAATGCTTTGGTGGCAGATCTTCGATCACGCAGATCCACTTACGCCTGCTGCATTTCTGGCTCTCGCTTCCGCAAATTGGGAAAGGGCCAGCCGCGTGTTGGACCCGACGAGTCGCACCTATTACCTCGATGCCTCCTCAGCCGAGGTTTTCCTGGCTCAGCGAAGGGTAAGCAAGGGTAAGTTCTGGCCAGAGTGCGAACCGCAAGAGCGGCAGGCCAAACACGACGCATCTAAGTTGATGTTCTGCGGGGACTACGTCTATGTGGCTGCTGGCGACCCGGTCTGGTACGCCATCTGCGACGAGGCCGCTGGTCGCGTAGATTTCGTCATAGGCCACTCGGATCTCGATAGATACTACCTGGACCGGCCGTACGGGGTAGGCTTCTTCACACCCGGCCCCGACCGCAAGAACCGCATTTCCTGCGGCCGCCGTTCTCATGTGTTTGGTCTGGACGAGGTATCGTCCGCGCTACCGGCACTCGCGGAATCCGGGCACGAACCCAGATTTGGATCCGAGATCGTCTCGCTCTCCGAACATCACCCGCGAGCGTCCGCAGCTGCCGAACTTTGCGTCCGCGCTTCCGCGGAGCATTTGCGCGAGATTGCCTGGAGGAAGCCCGAGCTTCGCAAAGCGATCCCGGAACTGGAGGATACATCCCGAGATGGGCAAACGGACCTCCCCGCGGACAAGTCCCTCCTTGCGCGTTTCGTCGAGAGCAGGCCGGCACTGCGTAAGCCTTATGAGCAGCCGATCGTGGAAGCCCAAGCGGTACTCGATCGCTTGGCACGCCACGAATGCCTTGCCGACGACGACGAGGCTGCGCTCGCAAGTTTGGGCTTTGATTCCAGGGATGTCCCGCCGGCGTGAGTAGGGGCAAGCCGGCTTGCGCGCCCCCAGTTTGTGGCCGCTTTACGAAGCGATGTTCCCGATGGGCTGAACCGGCGCCCTTAACTGCCTTAGGTCTAGTCGCGGTTCACGACCTTCGCAGCGCGAAGTGCTCAACTTGGCATTTACCGCTCGGACGCCTCGGTGTCGTCCCGCGGTGCCTCTGCCCAGCTTTTTGCGATGGCGATGAGCATGGCCGAAGCTGCCACCCGTTAGGCACCCGAGCTTCCGCCGTTCTGCCCGGCCGAGCTAGTAACAGACTCCCGCTCTCGCATCCTAATATATTTGAAGGCGCATGCCTCCCCGACGCCCACAAGGGGCGTCACAGAACGAAGGAGACGTAAATGGTCGGTAACGACAACAACTCCCAAGAACCTCTGGATCAAACCGCGCCCAATTGGGGCGAAAACGCCCCCCGCGGCGGCATGGCGGTCATGACCCGCATCCTCAAGGACAAAGCGACGGTTCCGCTCTTCTTCGCCCAGACGCTTGTCCAGTCCCTGCGCGACGTCGGTTACAATCACACGACGTCCGCCTTGTGCGAGCATGTCGACAACGCGATTCAGGCTGGCGCGACCGAAATCCGCATCTTTTTCCGCCAACTTGGCAAGCGGGGCAATTATCACACTGACGTAGCGGTCTACGACAATGGCGTCGGCATGCCGCCGAACGTGCTGAAGGTTGCCATGGCTTTCGGGGGCTCCATGAGCTACGGCAGCCGCGACGGTATCGCGCGGTTCGGCATGGGCATGAAGACCGCGGCGCTCAGCATAGCGCCCGGCTTCGACATCTATTCATGGCAAGAACCGGGGGCGATCTACCGCATGTCGCTCGACGTCGACGAAATTGGACGCGAGCGCGCCAATCTGGTCCAGCTCCCCGATCCCGAGCTTCTGTCCGATTTTTCCGACGAGCTCGCCGATCTCTTCCGCAAGCCTATGTCCTGGCCCGACGCACAGGAGCAGGAGCTGCTGGCCAGCAAGGAGGACAACATCATAGATCGACTCGGGCCGTCCGGCACCATCGTCCACATGCCGGAATGCGACCGCCTGACCTATGCGCAGGCCCGTACGCTCGTCGAACACGCCGTCAAGGAGATGTCGCGTGTTTACCGCGTGGCAATCTCCAAGGGTTTGCGGCTTTACGTCAATAACCGCCACGTCGATGCATTCGATCCAACATACTCGATGGCGAACGCGCGCCACACTCGTTTTCTTGAGGGCGCGACGAGCACGAGCCGCCTGATCATCGCCAAGCCCCTACCGATTAATCTCAATGAGTTCGCCATGGATTTGGGTAAGGTCCCCATCCAGATCAAAATTTTCCGGCTGCCGATCGAGGAATGGTATCATCTTCCGCGCAAGACGCAGAAGAATGACCTTCGCATTTTCGATGGTCTCAACGTTTCGATCCTGCGCAACGGCCGCGAGGTCTTTGCAGGGCCGATGCCTAAACTGACGACCCGACACAGCGTCACCAACTGGTATCGCATCCAGATTGAATTTCCGGGCGAACTCGACGAAGCCTTTGGCGTGGCCGCCAACAAGCAGGGCGTTCGCCTCAAAGGCTACCTGGAAAAAGCCATCAAAGACGCCATCGGCGAGGACATCACGACCATCAATGATGAGATCAAGCGCTTCCAGGCCAAACAGCGCATTGAGCGCGAGCCGGCCAAGGCATCACTCAGTGAGGCCAAGGCCAACGAGGCCGACCCGTTCCAGACCAAGGCGCTGGACAACCTATCGGCGGAGGAGCAGGCGCAGCTCGACGCCAATCTTCGCGGACTGGCGTTGACACTCAAGCGCGAGAACGAAACGGACGACGAGGCGTTCGAGCGGGTCAAAAACTCGAAATATATCATCGCCTTCAAGCACGATGAATATTGGCCTTTCTATGATGTCCGGCACAATTTCGGTCGCGTGATCCTGACTATCAATACCGCTCATCCATTCTACCAGCGTCTCTACGAACCACTGACCAAGATGGACGTGGTCGAGCAGACGGATGGAGATGCCGAGTCGGAATCGTCGGCACCGGAGGAGTCCACCGGGCCCGCGTTCGCGCTCGACCTGTTGCTGCTGTCGCTTGCCCGCACCCAGAGCCGGCTGATCCATGCCAACGAAGAAGCCAAGAACATTTTAGAAAACCTGCGCCGCGAGTGGTCGGAGACCTATCGCGTGCAGTTGACCGTCTAACCCTTGAACGCGGGGTCGAAGGTCGGCCCTTGGCATCGTGTAACAAACCGGTCAGACTATCTCCTGATTCGATGAAGGGGTCGTCTCCCGTCCGGCTCGCTTCGGCAGGCACAGCGTCCATGCCGCAGATCCCCGGACATAAGACGACGTCCCCTTTCGCCAATCAAACGATCCGTAGGCCATAGCGGTCCTGCACAGAAAGTAGATCACATGACTGACGACCCTGATAAATGGGGCGCGTATACTCGCCTCCAAACTGATCTCAACAAAACCTATTGCATCAATAACCGCACCTGGGCGCTCGAAGCTGCGATCAGCGCGATGATCGAAACGGGCGCCGCTGGTACCCCAGCCGATACCGAGCGGATCGTTGCAACGGCCGAGCGCCGCGAACGTTACCGCGCCCGTCTCCGCCGCGTCTATGCGTCCGACCTCACCCCGCAGGGCGACGGCGCCGACGGAGTGGAAGCCCGCACCTCCCTGTCTATCCTGCATGACCGGCTCAAGCCCGAAGATTGGATGCTGATCTCGTCTATCGCTTCCGGCGAGGACTACGGGAGCATCGCCACGCGTACCCGCGCAACTGCCGCAAGCCTCAGAGTCCGTACGCTGCGCATCCGTCGCCGGCTCATCCAACTCGCTGCCTAGCAGCGGGACGGCGGCGGCTTCGGCCGCCACCGTCATCAGCTCAGATCACATTCATCACCGGCATAGTCGAGGCTGTGCTCGCCTGCCGAACAGACCAGCGTCGGCATCTAATCAGAAGGTACGAAAATGATCGATCAATGCGAAGGAAACGGCGGCTGCCGCGGCCGCAACGTGATCGTCTACTCGGACGGCACTGGCCAGGCCGGCGGGTTCCGCTTCGACGAGACCCGCTCGAACGTCTACAAGATGTTCAGGGCGACCCGCTGCGGCCCGGACTCGAGCATCAATCCGCGCGAACAGGTCGCGTTCTACGATCCGGGTCTCGGCTCGCAGGCGGACGGCGCCAACATCTTTGGCAAGGCGCTGCGCTGGATCCACAACACGGTCGCGCAGGCGACCGGCTTCGGCATCACGCGCAACCTGATCGACTGCTACGCCGCGCTGATCCAGTTGTGGCGGCCCGGCGACCGCATCGTCCTGATCGGGTTCTCACGCGGCGCCTACACCGTGCGCTGCCTCGGCGGCATCGTCGCGCGCTGTGGGATACCTACGCATGCCGCCGACAAGCCCGGCGTGCCGATCAAGCTCGACAACGCGTCCGCCCGCAAGCTCGCCGCAGAGGCGGTGAAGCACGTCTACCAGTTCACCGAGCCGCGCAAGATCGACAAGGCGACGCCGCGGCAGAAATTTTTGCTCGAGACGCGAGAGCGCATCGCGCAGAGCTTCCGCAAGCGCTATGGCTCGGACGATCCCGACGCGCCAGATAATGCGAACGTGTACCCGTATTTCGTCGGCGTGTTCGACACCGTGGCGGCGCTGGGGAATTTGCCTACGTTCCTGTTGTTCTCGATCATCTTCGGGGTCGGGCTCGCCGTGTTCGCCGGCGTGATCCAGGCCCTGGTCGACTTCTTGCCGACCGGCAGCTTTTTCGCGCACTTCTCGTTCGGCAACGTGTTCTTCGGCGTGATCGCGCTCGCGGCGCTGACCGCGGTCGCGGTCTACGTCTATACCCATTTGAAGTGGGACTTCGCGGTCGACGGTTACGGCTGGAAGGACAAGCTGCGGACCATCCACTTCAACGAACTCTGGATGCAGTTCTACGACACCGAGCTCAGCGCGCAGGTAAGCTACGCCAGGCACGCGATCTCGATCGACGAGAACAGGAAGGACTTCGCGCGCGTCGGCTGGTCCAGCCCGCGTGGCGCCGGCAAGGACGCCAACGGCATCCAATGGTTCGAGCAGGTCTGGTTCGCCGGCAACCACTCAGATATCGGCGGCAGCTATCCTGAGAACGAGTCCAGGCTCTCGGACATCGCGCTCGAGTGGATGGCTCGCTGGGCCGCAGCCGTACCGGACGGGCTGAAATTCGACCGGAGGGTGCTGAAGGTCTGGCCGCATCCGGAGGGGCCGCAGCACGACGAGGTCGCCGCCGGCTTCTCCTCCGTCCCGCACTGGACCGGCATCACCTGGACCGAGAAGCACCGCGAGCTGCCCGACCAAGGTCTCCACGGCATCATGCACGCCAGCGTCTATCGCCGCTTCGACGGCGAGGCCGTGCGCCTGACCGACGGCTTCGGCGCATATCGCCCGGCGTCGCTGCGTCGGCACGAAGACTTCGCGCGCTTCTGGGAGCCCGGCGCACGGTTCCCGGCGAATTCCTACCAGGGTCAGAAGAACCTGGCCGGCGAACCGCCTAAATTTCCTGCCGAGGCGTGCGCCCCGAACGAGGAGGCCTGATCCATGAAGTGCGAAGTCGAATTCATCGCTGTCGGCGCCAACAGCAAGGCCGGCGACGCCATCGTCATCCGGTACGGAGAGCCGCACGACTACAAGCTCATCCTCGTGGACGGCGGGCATGGGGAGACCGGCGAACGCCTGGTGACGCATCTCCGGAAAGAGTTCGGGCCCCGCGTCGCTCTCGAGCACGTGCTGCTGACGCACTCCGACGCCGATCATGCATCGGGGCTCCGCACTGTGCTCGAGCAGGTCCCGGTGCGCAACATGTGGCTTCACGTGCCGTGGTTTCTGGCTCGGGACGTAGTTCCTCTCTTCGACGACAGCCGCTGGACCCAAGATGGTCTCGAGCGCGCGATCCGGAAGGAATACGACATCATCGGTGAGATCGTGGACCTGGCCGCGGCGACGGGCGCGCAACTTCGGTACCCATTCCAGGGAGACTATATCGGACCGTTCCGGATCCTCTCGCCCAGCCGGCGTGCGTACCTGCATCTCCTGCCGCAATTCGAGAAGACGCCGGCCCCGAACGAAGCCGCCATCAAAGCGGCCTCCATGTGGATCGGCAAGGCCTCGATCATGCAGAAGATCATCGAGGCCACGCGGGCCAAGGTGGATTCCTGGATCACGGAGTCTTGGACGTCCGAGCGCTTGAAGGACGGCGGCATCACAAGCGCGAGCAACGAATCCAGCGTGGTGCTATACGGCACCTTCGACGGAGGCCGGCGCTATCTCCTGACCGGCGATGCCGGCGTAAACGCGCTCACCTGGTCAGCGAACTACGCTGACGCGACGGGCCTGCCGCTGCAAAACTTCACGTTCGTGCAGATTCCCCATCACGGCAGCCGGCGCAACGTCGGCCCGTCGATCCTGACGCGGCTGCTCGGGCCCGTACTTGCTGAGAATTCCGCCGGCAGCTTCTTTGCCTACGTCTCGGCGCCGAAGGACGACGAAAGCCATCCGCGCCGCATCGTGCTCAACGCCTTCAAGCGGCGCGGCGGCATCATCATCGCGACCCAAGGATGGAACATGCTGCACATGGGCGGGTTCCCCGTTAGGGACGGTTACGGCGACGTGGAGGCGCTTCCGTTCTACACCCGCGTGGAGGCGTACACGTGACGAAGCCGCCTTCGCCGAAGTCCCTCAAGGACCAGAACAAGTGGCAGCTCTGGCTCGCGATCGCCGGCAATGCGGCCGCAGCCTACGCCGCCTCTCAATGGACCGACGTCGCGACGACGGGGCTGCACGGCCTGTTCGACGGCGCCCTCCACCTTCTGCCTGTGGGCCTTGCGGTGCTCCTCACCTCCGTGGCGAACGCCCTCGTTGGTCCCGACGCGAAGTATCGCCTAGTCTTCCTGCGCATGCACAACGCGCTGCCCGGTCATCGGGCCTTCACCGAGTACGGCCCGCGCGATCCCCGCATCGACATGTCCGAGGTGAAGCGCCAGCTCGGCAACAAGCTGCCGCGGGATCCGGATGAACAGAACAAGGCCTGGTACCGGCTGTACAAGCAGGTCGAGAAGGCGCCGCCTGTGGAGAGCGTTCATAGAGAATTCCTGTTACTGAGGGACTACACCGCGCTGTCGCTGGTCTTCCTTGTCGCGCTCGGCGCCCTCGCGGGCTTCGCCGTGCGGCCAGCGACCGTGCTGGCCGGCTATCTCGGCTTCCTCGTCCTGCAATTTGTGCTGGTTCGCCTGGCGGCCGCGAACTGCGGCAAGCGGTTCGTCACCACGGTGCTCGCCGAGCAGAGCGTGGCGACCCCGCAGCGCAAGCGCGCGTCTAGACCGTGAGCGGATTCGCCGAAGCGTCCTGCCCCCAATCGCTTGACCGGTTGGCGCAAAACTCCTCCCAGGCCGTGCAGACCCGCTGGAGTTCGTCCACAATGAGCGCGAAGCCGCCGTCATCGAGGCAGCCGAGTTGCTGAACGCGCAGCATCATCTGCACCGCTTTCTCGAGCCAGAGCATCGAAAGCTGGATGGTACCGCGCCGCGTACCGTCCGGATCGATCACCCGCTTCGGGAAGAGCGGCATTACCTCTTGCATGAACAGGACATACAGAGACCGCATGAAGTGCCAGTCCGTGTTGTCCTTGGCGCGGCCGAACCGGATCCGCTGACGCGGATTGGTGTGGTACCGGAATTCGCCGGTGGCGTTCGAGATCAGGTGCGTCCGGACGAACTGATTGAGATCCTCGCGTTTCCGGACCCTGGGTATCCGTCTGTAGCGCGGGATCGTAGTCGCGTTGATGTACATCCCGAGAGTTTCCTCGTCGGCGCAGTTTTCCAGCCAGAAGCTCGATTGCGCAATAAGGGTGGTCCCCGGGACATCGAACTGCCTCCAGTCCTGTCGCACACGGTAGTCGGTCTTCTCCATGATCGCCATGAGCTTGTCCGGTTCGTCGCCGAACGCCAGCATCTCCTTCGGGAACGGCATGCCGGCATAACGCGAGACGAAGCCGTCCAAGGATAGCGACAGGATGCGGAGATTGTTGGCCTTGAGATACATCCCGGCCTGGCTGGTCCGGAAGATCTGATTGTCCATTCCGCCAAGGCCGAAGCCTTTCGTCCCGTCGTCGGGATCGACGCTCACGACCGCCACCCGGTCCTTTATTCCGATCCGTTGGTCGATCCTGAACTTCGGCGCGAACTCTTCTTTGTGCAGCATGTTGTAGCCGAGCCAAAGCCCGACCCTCACCTTGTCGAGCCAGTCGAGCAGCCAATAGCACTGCGACACCGCCAGCGACTTGCCGGCCATCAAAGCCTCGACCGCGCGCTTCGCTCGCTTTTCCAGTGTCTTGCCGTAGCGCTCGTTGCAATGCTTACAAGCCGGGAAGTGGAAGGTGGATGCCGCCCGGAGGACGTCGGTGCCCGTCAGCGGATCGCTTTCGATCTTGATGACCCGGTGCGGATCGCCGGTCGCGCGCAGCATCCACATCGGCAAGACGTGTTCGCGTGAACGCGCGGCCTTGCCCACCGGTTTGCCGCAGAAGACACAATTCGACCATCCAGGATCGTTCGGGGCATATCCCCGCTGCTTTTTTTGGGACATCGGCGATGGGACCCGGTCTTTTCTGCAGATGGACTATCGACCGATGAGGTTGCGGTTCTGAGGTCTGCGTACTTGGCTCTATAGATCAGGGAAGTGCCAGCGTCCAACCAGAGCGTTCTTGTCCGGCGGCCCCCCTTAGGGCGGCGCCATCGTTCGGTCCTGCGCCGATCGACGGCGTGCTCGATGCGATCTTGCCAGTGCTTTGCGATGGCGAGGTTGATGCTCGGTCAATCCTCCAAAGGCTGATCGTACTTGATCGACTGTCGCTATCTGAACGTCAGGGGCACCGGCGCGCCACACGACTGGACTCCGGCAGTCGCTTCGATGAACCATTCAGCGCAACGCGCAGCCCGAACTGCGTGCACCGGCAACAGCTAGATACAACTGCTGGTCAGCGCCCACTCCCTGCACGCTACGGGCTCAACATAGTCGAAGCGCGGCTACCTACGAGGGCGCTCCGGATGATTTTCCAACAGATCGACCAGACGCACTCCGAAGGTGCCAGCAAGCGACTCGAGCATGAGCACAGTAGGGTTGGAACGTCCGTTCTCGATGAGGCTGATGGCGGCTTGATCGATGCCCGTTTGGGCGGACAATTGTTGCTGGGTCAATCCACGCTCCCGTCGCAGGCGCTTCAGATTGGCAGCAAGCGCCTGAATCGCCTTCGAGTCTCTGAGAGGAAATCTTTCTTCGAAGCTGGATGACGCCATCTGGTCATGATTGGACTCTGATAGAGAAATCGTCAAGTTGCCGCGGCCCGGGCTTTCCCGGCCGTATGGCTCTTCCACAGTTTGAGCGAGTGCCAAGCTTCCGCCGCGCCGGCGGACGCGAAGACACCTTGTCCGGGAGTCTAGGCCGCCCTTCCGGTCAAAGCCCGTTTCGCACCACTGCAAGCCACGCGTGACGAGGATCTCGGATCCTGCCGTTCGCGATCTTGTAGCTGGATTTGGTTACGGAGTGGGAGACGTTGCCATCGATCACGTCCACTTCTCCGTCCCGCAACTCAACCACGAGGTCGGCGTGCGAGCAGAACCAATCGCCGGCGCGCAAAGCTTTCACGGCGCCGTCGCACGAGTTCGGCGGCGCCGGACAACCGGTGCCGCCCCTGCCGCCCAAACAGGTCGCCCACTTTCATCGCACCCGAGGCCGCGTCGATCAGCGCCAGATTCGGATGTGTTTTCGGCAGTGCCACGATCGATTGGCAATATCCCCAATGCGACCCCCCTGTAGGGAAAACCCGCTCCTGCAGCGGCCGTCTTGAACCAGAAGGATATGAACGCGGCAGACCACGGATAGGGCGACCTTCCGTTTCGCGCAGGCTCCCCGACCGTGACCCAATTCACGAACTGGACGTACGGCTGTTCCGATTCCCGACGGGCGATGGACTTCGGGCCGTGGACCGGAACGGTGGAAAATCCCCCCAACGCTTTCACTCGTTAGTGGCGGTCGTCAAAAGGTCGGACCGGATCGACATCTAGACGAAATCTCCGTTTCGCCGGCTCCACGCCTGGAGGTAAGCAGCGTCCCCTTTCCCGCGATCTCGTCCTTCACCGTCGCACACCTTTCGGGGTAGGCGATGCTTCCGAGAGCCAACAGATTCGCCAGCGGCCGGTTGGAGCCCAGTGCGGATTGGATGGCCGGGTATTTGCCCGCCCCTGGTTGTGAATCGGCGGTGGGGTCACGTCGCTTGAAGTCCGGCGGTATCCGTCTGAACGAAATTAAAAGCCAAGTTGGGGTGGGGTCACGATCGGCGGCGATCGGGACCCCACCTCAGCGCAGATTCGGTCGGCTGCGACAAGGAGTTGCCGCCGTTGGTTCAACGGGCCGAGTTCGGCGCCGATTGACACCGTCGGGCGCCACGAAGCCTTACTTCAGACTGCCTAGCAGCCTCCGCTTGCCGCGAACTACGCGATAGATCTGGCGCGCAAGACTCAGAAAATGGCCCGTGTCACGAATTTGTGGCATGCCCATTGCATATTGAACTTCAACTGAGATTTCCGTGCTCAGTTGGAAACATAGCGCCGCCGGGACACTCATTTCGAGCTCGGCGGCGCTCCTTCCAACAGCGGCGCGGTGTGCCGTCATAAGCCCGTAATTTTTAGATGCCGGACCTTGGCCCCGTCTCCCGATTTATGTAGGAGGGGACCGCCAACTAGGACGCGATCATGACAGGAAATTTGCAGCACGATTTCACACGACGCGATCGCCTGCTCGAAACAGCTCAACAGGAGATGATCAGGTTCGAGCGAAAAGAAAACGAGTTCCGTAAGAAAGATCGCGCGGAGAGAGCGGCCGAACTCCAACTCCCGCTGGATCAGCTCGATACCCATTGATCGGATGCCGACGATTCCACAGGAGGTTGTTGGATCGTTCCCGGCGTCGGCTCAGAGTGTCGCAATCTGTTCCCCTGGCGCCGTGGCCATGCTCGCGACCGAGGACGCACATTCTCGGAAGGACCAGGGCCATTGTACTGCTCAGCGCTAAGCTAAATTCGACCGGACGGTTCTAACGCGAGGATCGCCAGTGCGGCGCGCAAAGGCGACGCTCCGCCGGACCGATCGCAAAGCCCTGCGCTTGCGCCACGTCTTCCCTGATCGCTTGATCCGCCAGGAGGCGCAGCACCGGAGCCGGCAGCCGCGGCGAACGCGCGAGATCGTCCCTCCCGTTGGCGAAACCGTGCCTGTAGGATTGTGACCTGTTCGTCGAGGGCTCCGGGCTATCCGCCTTGAAGCCGTCCATGTAGCCCTCCACCATCTCGGCGAAGAACAGCTCCTCGAGTGGCCGATCCATCTCGTTCACCATTTCATCATCCCTTCGATCTTGAGCGCATCCTCGGGCGTCTCAAGCGTCAGCGCGCGAAATCCGAGGTCCGCCTCGTTCGCCGTCCGCCAGTAGGGCTCGCAGATCGGTTCGACGATGTGCTCGAGATCGACGGTGTAGTCCTGGACGAGGTCGAAGCCGTTCTCGCCGAAGATGAGGCGCAGCCAGCCGCGCAAGTTTTCCTTGTGGACGTTCATCTCGACCCATTCCATCTGCCACATGTATTCGAGGATGCCGTCTCGATCCGTGGAGCGGACGAACTCGGGCTCGAGGTCCTGCAGGTCGCAGGTGATGGAGTAGCCATCCGTGATCAGCGCATCCACGACCTTGGTTGCGATCTCCCTGTCGATCCGCCGGACCGCGCGCTTCTGGGCGACGCGTTCGAGCCGACTGTCGTACTCCGTGTCGGCCACGACCCTGCGGGTCCAGTACGGCGTCTGACGACGGAGGAATTGCGCCGCAATCATGTCCAGCGCCGCCAGCCTTTCCAGCTCCGGCTGGCCGCCTCGGGCGAAGGTCGCCTGAAGCGGCAGGGTCCAGGCGCGGCCCGCGTCCTTCGTGTGCGGATGCATGGCCCAAGTGTAGAGCACGAAAGAGCCGAAATTGTCTTCGATCAGATGGGTGCTCCAGCGATCCTGGTACCCCAACGCGATCTTCATCGCCTCGACGGGCGACAGCCGGCGCGCGATGACCAGATCGTCCTCATCCAGATCGTCTGCGGGAATGTATGCGGTGTGGGTCACGTTCATATTTTCACCTGAGAGGATGATCGCGGAGATTGGCGGGTTCGCTCAGCGCGGCGAAAGCGGGGGTGCCGACGTGAGGCCGGCCGCACCCTCCGCCGCGACCCTCTTCGCGGCACGCAGCGCCCACACAGCTCGTCGCAGCTTCGTCCAGTCGATGGAATCGGCGAAAGCAAGGCCAGCCCGGCGCCGGGCGATCAGCCTGGGCGCCGCCGCGGCGATGTCCAGGAATTCCCCCAGCAGCTTGCCGAGCACCGAAGGATCGAGCCGCCGCAAGGCTGCCGCGGCGGCTTCGGTCGGGACCTCGCCCGGAAAATGGGAGATCAGCGCTTCTTGCTCCTTCGGCGAAAGGCCTTCAGGGGTGCCGCCCCGCGTGGTCGCGCGGTATTCGAGGATCCAACGGACCGAACCGAGCGGCATGCTCGCAACGATCCGGTCGGCCTCGCACTCGTACTGCACGAAGCACAGGCCATGCGGGATGCCCAGCTTTTGCGCGAGCTTGATGGCGAACATATCGACGTACACCCGGGCGATCTCCGAGCGCTGCGCGCTGTGGTCGCCGAGCTCCTCGAACAGCTGCATGTAGTCGTTCTCGTCCAGCCAAGGTCCTTCGGGCCGGATCTCGGCGTATTGGCGCGCTGCGCGGATGCGAGGCTGCAAGAGGAGCGACGACCATTCCGGAGCGGCAAACCCGGAGAAACCCGGCACGTAGACTTTGAGCTCGATCATGCTTTGATCCTTTCGTGGTTCGCCGGACGCCGGCGCGGCGCACACGGGGTGCGGCGGCGGGCGAGCTTGGCAACTTTCTTCTTCCGGTCGACGGCGTACTCGAACAAGGTCATGGCGCCGCCGCCGCCGATCTCGGCATAGATCTCGTCGTCGATGTCGGGATCGGTGAAGGCGTCGAGCAGGAGACAGAGCTCGTTCCTGTCCCACCTATCGAGCCGCTGGCTCCCGGCCCAGGCGCGGATGAGCTTGCTGTGATGCGGCATCGGCGCGAACCAATTCCGGAGCAAATTGGACAAACCACGGTGGTCCTCCTGTTCACTCAGCTCGAACAGCCTCTGGGCCGTGCCGATCGGCACCGTGGCCACGATCCGGTCGGTCGTGAAGATGTAATCGCCGGGCTCGATCCTCTCGAACTTGAGCCTCGGCGCAAAACCGAGGCTCTCCGTTATCTTCCGTTCGAAGCACACGCACCAAGCCCTCGCGATCGAGGCGCGGTGTTTGGAAACGTCGTTGAACTGCGAGAGCATCTCCAGACCATCCCCTCCGTCCCGGTCGGCGCCGTCCATGCGGGCGTAGAGCTGCTGCGACTTGTCGAGCAACCGCTCCCACTTGGTTTTGTGGAATCCGCCGAAACCTGGCAGGAACATCTGGCGTCGCTTCGTTACGCCCCGTGCGCCGTTCGCCTTGCGGATCGACCGCGAATTGAGAATGTTCTTCATGCTTCCTCGCTGTCCCCGAGCGGAGTGTTCAGATATGCTTGGGCCTCCCTGTGCTGAGCGGCTTCCGCCTCGAACGCGGCCCAGTCGACCGCGCTCGAAAAAGCCTCGTGGAGCTCGCCGTCCTTGGTCATTTCAGCGAACAGCAGCAGGTCGATATGAGGGGCGACGAACGCGTCCAGAAGGACGCAGAGACGGTTCTTGTCCCAGCCCTCGACCGGATCCTGCAGCCATTCGCGCAGTTCGCCGCCGTAGTCCGTTGCGCGGTGGCCCAGCGTCAGAATCCGATTGCCGATGGCCCTCTCGAGACCAACGTGCTTCCGTAGCGCGCTCGCTTCGAACAGCGTGCGGACCTCTTCCGCGGGCAAGGAGGCGACGATGCGGTCGTTCTCGGCCGGGTAATCGGCCGGTCGCTCGAGGCGCGTGAATTTCAGCCCGATCGCCAGCCCTCGGGTCACGTATAGATGCCTCTCGAAATGTCGGCAGAAACTTCGTGCGACGGCGACGCTGAAGGCCTTCTCATCGCACGTGAGCGTCGCGATCTGCCTGAAATGCGCGGTCTTCAGCGGCCCTCCTTCTTCCCTATGGCTCTGAGCGCAGAGCTCCTTCTGCACGCTGATCGCCTCCTCCCAGGAGGTCTGGAACGAGCCGCCGAACCTCGGCAGATATGTTTCGAGCTGTGTGATGGTGCTCCGGATCACGTTGCGGCTCCGATTACTTTGTTGCGGTTCGCACCGGGCGATTCCGGACCAGGCGTCCGTCGAAGAACACGCGCGTATCGTGCTCCATGATGTCCTCGAAAAGTTCGAGCGCGCGGACATGATCGGTCGCGACGTCGGCGGTGCGCGGAACCGCGCCCCGCAGGACGGGCTCGAACACGTCGGTGTCCCAGCGGCAGCGACCGATGACGTATTCGCGGAGGTCGCCCCGGTCGCGATAGAACATCGCCGCGCCGTGTTCCTTGCGATACTCCAGCGCAATGATGAGGGCCTGGGCTATCGTTGCGTGGGGCGCGATGATCTCTTCGCCCCCGTTGCGCTTCACGATCATCGCGAACCTCTTGCCGTCCAGGCTTCGTGGCGCTCGAATGTAGACCGAACGCCACGGCTGGTCGGCCGGCGGAACGCGATCGGTCGTCGGTGTCTCGTTCATGAGCTCGCTCCGTACGCGTGGTCAGGGCGGGCCAACGCGCGCGCTTCGGTGGCGCGCTCGCCCCGGCCAGACGTCGGCGGCGCCCAGGCGGGCGACGAAAGGCCCGAGAAGTCGAGCAGGTAGGGAACGAGCAGCGTCTCTTGCGGCATCTTGCTTCTCCTTGTCGCCTTACGGTCGGGGTTGCGCCGGCATCCCGGCCACGACCGGCATCGGCGGCCTCCGGCGCGCGGCGGCGAGATCCGCGAACCGGGTCCAGTCGACGGAGTGCTCGAACGCCTCGCTGACGTCGCGGCCGGCCGTCATTTCGGCGTACAGCCGCTCGTCGATCTCGGGATCGACGAAGCCGGGGAGCAGATCGCAGAGCGCGGCCCGGCCCCAACGTTCGATCGGTGCGGCGAGCCACTGCTCGACCGCCTCGTCGGGATTGGGAACGACGCCCTCGCGGGGTGAGGAGCGGTCGCGGATCAAATCGAGGAGCCGCCGATGTCCTTCCTCCGCGCTGCGGGCGAACAGCTTGCGGCCGCTGTCCACCGGCATCGTCGCAAGGATGAAGTCCGTAGTGCCGCCGGCAGCCAGGATCTCCAACGCGCTGAACGTCAATCCGAGCTCAAAGCCCAGCCATCGCGACGTCTCCGCGTCGAACCGGCGGCAGAAGCCCTTGGCTAGTGAGGCGAAGAAGCGCGAAGCGTCGCTCGTCTCGCACAGGATCACGCCGAGATCGGCGGCGGTCAGTTCGTCGGGTCCTTCGTACCGCGCAAAGCGTTCGGCGCGCTGCATCCGGGCGAACGGGAACAGATTTTCCCAGCTGGTGCCCTGGAAGCCGCCGAAGCCCGGCAGGAAGATCGTCAATGTCGTCGTCTGGGTCACGTCGCGCTCCTTCCGTGATGACGGCTCGCGTAATCCCCGTCGGTCACGACGCGTCCGCTCCAGAACTCGTGTGGATGCTTCAGCGGGACCTGTTCGACTACCTGCATCGCCGGGCCCGCGCCGAGATGCCCTCCAAAATTCTGGAGAGGGGCGATATCGCCGTGGACGATGGAGGCCCTGCTCCTGGCGCCGTCTTCCAGCTCCAGGACGGGCGCGCGCGGCAGCTTCACGCCGCGCGCCACGACATCGTCGGCGGCCGGACCGGCGGCCTTCTCGATGAACATGGTGTAGACGACTTTCAACATCGCGTTTCCTTCAAAACACGTAGCTTGGCAGCAACGATTGGTGTCCTGATTGCACTTGCTCACTCCCGCCCCTGCCGTCGACTACGCCAGCTTGCCATGGCGTGACGACTGCCTCGCTTTTTGGACCCGAGCGGAAATCTCGGGGGCACCGCGCATGTAGATTTTGCGCGTCGTCGTCTTGGTTGCGTGCGCGCCCGAACCTGCCAGGTCGTCGTGCGACGCGCCGGCGCCGGCGGCTTCGGTGATCCCTCCCGCCTTAGAATCCATATTCCAGACCGACTTCGGGACGCCGGCCGCATCAGCGTACTCGCGCCAGAGCTTGCCGAAATCCATGTGCGTGGGCCAAGGAGAGCCGTCCTTCCGTCGGGCGACCGGCATCTCGGGATCCACGGGTCCAAGCATTTTGAGGCAGCGCGCCACGAGTTCGCATTTGTCGAGGTCGTGCACTACGTATTGACCGGTCTTCGACGTGCGCACGCGAAGGATCTTGTTGTCGGTGAGGATCATGCTCATGGTCATCCCCGACCAGACCTTCGCGCCGTGGTGCACTTCACCCGGGTTTGCGACGTAGCTGCCTTTGACCGTCCGCCATTTGCCGACAATATCGATCTGACGCAGGAAGCATTCGAATTGCAGCGCCTGGACCAGCGCCGAGGAAATGTCACCGGCTTCCAGTGCCCAGGTCACGATCGCGCTCGCATGCTCGTAGGTCAGAACCGAATCCCGGGGAGGATTCTTCGCGAACCTCATCTTCGAAAGGCCACTGAGAAGGCGCTCGCAATGGGTGTAGAAGAGGTTGGCCTGCATGCCGTAGCCGAGCAGGATCTTGACCATCTGGATGCAGCCATAGGCTCGCCTCACGCGATGTTCTTCGCCTGGCGAGATCGGCTCTTTCCAGTGGCGGTAGCAGGTCCTGAAATACTTTGCGGTGAGCGCATCGATACGACGCGGGCCGATCGTCCCGCGGACGATCTTCAGCCAGTCGCGGTACGAGCTTTGGGTATTTTGCTGGACGTCAGCAAACCCGCTCTCGGGATCGGATTCGTACATGAGGCAGAGGCTCCCCATGGTGCCGTTGAACTTCGGCCTCAGGCGCTCCTTATCGTCGTTGCCCTTCTCGAGCCAGCGCATGAGACAATCGTGTTCGCGCTGGCAAACTTGCTCGATCGTTTCTTTCGACGCCGGATCCGAGAGATCAACATGGATGCGAACGGTCGCGGGACGATAGTCGGCACACTCAGGGGTTTCATCCTTCGCCCAGTAGAGCTGGATTTTGCCCCTTCGCCGGACTTGCTTGAGGCCCGGCGCGTGGAGTTCCATGACCTCGCCGGCGATCCGCACCTTGGCGGCTCGATTGCGTTTGGTCATGGGCCGAACCTATCCGGACCATCTTCTGGATAGTCGGCTTCCAGACTGCCGGTGCCCTCGCGGTTATCGATGAATTTCAGTACGGCGGGCACATAATAGAGGTGCCGAATGGAAGGGCGCGCCGACGGCATACCGTCCCGTTCGAGCACGCGGCGGACTTCCCGCCAGTGGTCTGCGTACTCACCCAGCACGACATGCGCCATGAGCTGATCGTCGGCATAGAGCGGCGTCGGGATGATCACCCCTCGCCGTCCGATCGCACGATATTCCAAGCCTTTCGCCATCATCCTCTCCAGTGGACCAAATATGGCACTGAAAATTCACTGGCACAATAGGTCCACAGAAGTTATAAGCTGTTGGTTAACGACCGATTCGGGGGGCTCCGTGGTCAGCTCAAGGGAACTGGCGGATGTCGTCGGGGACGCTCTCGGCATCTCCCGAGCGAGCGCCCAACTGCACCTGAAGACGATCCGAGCAGGCGGCCAAATCCTGTTCGCGGGATACGGACGTGCTGCCGCCGAAATGACTTCCCTCGAAGCGGCTCGATTGGTCTTGGCTTGTGCCGGAAGCACCTTCGCCAAAGATTCGATGGAGGTCCTGAAACGTTTCGCTCACTTACGACCAGCGGGCACCAAAAAGTCTTCGATTGGTCTGGAGCAGTTTCTGTCCGCGAGGATCGCGGAGCTTCCGATGTACGTGCAGCCGGAACAGCGGGAGCGCGGCCTCGGAAGATCGTTCGGCTCGCGTTGGCTCGCTCAGACTGCACTGCAGCTATACGAGCCGATCGGAGAAAAGGTGGAAGAACTGCCGCGCTTTGCGGTGGTAAGGTGGCTCGAGGAGAAGGGGCACTCCAAATTGAAAATTTTCGGACCCGCGATGCGCCTGGTCGCGCGAGGACGACATTCCGCAAATGCACCTGCAGATGAAGACGACCTGTCTGGAGCGGGCGAATTTCACCACGTACTCGGTCAATATTCCGACCATCGTCTTTTTCAGGTGCGGGCGGTCGGAAGGACCGCCCTGATCGAGATCGGCGCGGCGCTTAAAGGAGCGACGGCCGATTACGGTAACGGCACTGGGTAACACTCGGTAACGCCTTTGGGGCGCACCGGGAAAAATCAATGAAAACAGAGGGAAATGGCGCGCCCGGAACGATTCGAACGTCCGACCCTCAGATTCGTAGTCTGATGCTCTATCCAGCTGAGCTACGGGCGCGTTTTTCGCTGACATTGCGGGCGTGGCCCGCAGGCAGCCCCCGGCGACGCCGGAGGGGTGCGAAAGAGCGCCCTGACTAACCGCTCTTGCCCCAATTGGCAAGGTCCGGATTGAGGTGATTTTGCTGGGAAATGACGGTTTCCGCACTCAGCCGCCGGCCGACCTACGCCCGCGCCCGCTCGTTGCGGACGGAGAGCAGTTCCACGGGGCGGTCGGGGATGACGATCCGGAAGGTGGCACCGATGGTGCCTTCGACCAGATGGATGTCGCCGCCATGGGCGCGGACCAGCTCGGCGGCGATGGCAAGGCCGAGGCCGCTGCCGCCGGGGCGGCCGGAGGTCTGGAACGCCTCGAACAGGTGTTCGCGAGTCTTCTGCGGCACGCCAGGGCCGGTATCGGAGACCTCGAGGATGGCGACCGCGCCCTCGCGTTTTCCCGTGATCCGGATCTGCTGCGCGCCGCCCTCGGCGGACGCATGGCTTTCCAGCGCTTGGGCGGCGTTGCGGACGAGGTTGAGCAGCACGCGGAAGAGCTGGTCGGGATCGGCATCGACCGCGAGCCCGCGCTCGATTGCGGCGACCCAGGAGATCGAGGCGTCGGAGGCAAGGCCAGCGGTCTCGCGCACCTCAAGCACCACCGGCTCGATCATGATCATGCGCCGGTCGGGCGCGGCTTCCTGGGCGCGGCCGTAAGACAAGGTCGACTGACAGAAGGCGATGGCGCGCTCGAGCGAGCGGACGAGTTTTGGCGCAAAGCGCTGCACCCGCGGATCCGGCACGCTGGCGAGCTGGTCCGACAGGAGTTGTGCCGAGGCCAGCAGATTGCGCAGGTCGTGATTGATCTTGGAGACGGCGAGGCCGAGGGCGGCGAGCCGGCTCTTCTGATGCAGCATCGACATCAGGTCGCGCTGCATGTCCGACAATTCACGCTCGGCAACGCCGATCTCGTCGCTGCGCTGGCTCGGCACGATGATCCCCGCCGAACTCTCGGGATTTTCGTGGAAGCCGACCAGGCTCGCGGTCAGCCGCCGCATCGGGCGCACGAAGAGATAATGCATGGCGAGATAGACGAGGCCCGCGGTCAACACAGCGATGATCAGCGCGACCACCACGACGTTGCGGGAGAAGCGGTACATCGACTGCCGCAGCGGCAGCTCGTCGGTGACGATCTCCATGAACTGGGCGTTGCCGACGCCGGGCCCGACGATCCGGATGGCCTGGTTGCCGGTCTCCAGCATCATCCGGAACGAGCCGGTGATCGCCTCCCACGCCGTCATGTCGCGCAGGTCGATGTCGTGCTCGATCGCGGCGGGCAGATTGTCGCTGGCGAGCAGACGGCGCTGCTGGCCCATCTTGATGGCGACGGCGCGCGCATTGATGCTTTTCAGGATCTCGCGCGAGAGCGAATCGGGGACCATGCCGAGCGGCGCCGCATCGAGCACCAGCGCCGCCGTGTTGGCCGCGGCGACGCGGTCGTTGAGCCGGTTGACCCAGAAGTTGGCGATGGCCGGCACGTAGAGCAGGATGGCCGCGATCATCACCAGGGGGACGGTGAGCAGCAGCAGCTTGCCGGACAGCCCAAGTCCGCGCGTCCCACGCGGCAGCGCCGCCGGCGGGTCCCGCTGATCCCCATCCTGGATCGGCTGGAGGTCTGTCGCTGCCACGAAATTCGCCCTCGCTGCCTTTACCGGGTTGAAGATTTGGCTGGTGAAGGGTTTGGCGCGTACGAAGATGCGGCCCGCCCCCAGCGCGGTCAAATTACAGATCGTCAATCTGCCAAGGTCGGATGTAAGCGCAGATTTGGCGAGTCGCTACCTCAAGGGTTAAAAACCCCGCACAAACAGCGATATTCGCCGGAATTGAGCTCTTGTGCGGCGTTGACGAAAAGAAGGCGCTCGCTTATAAGCCGCGCAATTGTCCGCGATGACCCGGTGTGACCGCCGGGAGCGGCTCTCTTGGGGCCGAAAAAGGCCCGTTTTGGGCAGCATCTTCCGGACTTTATCATCAATTCTACAGGCAAATTGCCCGGTCAGCGGAGAAAAACCCGTGAAGCGGACTTATCAACCCAGCAAACTGGTGCGCAAGCGCCGTCACGGCTTCCGTGCCCGTCTCGCCACGGCCGGCGGCCGAAAGGTGCTCGCCGCCCGCCGCGCTCGCGGCCGCAAGCGTCTGAGCGCCTGAGCCGGACCCCCTTTTTGGGATTTCATCATGGATCGGCTGAGGCAGCGAGCGGATTTCCTCGCCGTTGCCAATGGCGCGCGGGTGAATAGCCCCGCGTTCGTCCTGCAAAGCCGCGGTCGCGACGATAGCGGCCCGATCCGGATCGGCTTCACCGTCACCAAAAAGAACGGCAACGCCCCCGAGCGCAATCGCATCCGGCGCCGGCTTCGCGAACTGGTGAAGCGGCTCGATCCGGTGTCGATGCAGCCCCATCATGATTATGTGCTGGTCGGCCGAAGGGACGCGCTCTCGCGCGGCTTCGCCACCATGCTCGACGATCTGCGCATAGCGTTCGCGAAGCCCGCGCGGCATACGCACAAGGGACGCGGCTCAAAAAGCAGCCCAACAACCGACGGCTTAAAGCCCGGCCCCGCTCCTGCGACCAGCCGCAAACCGGATTGATGACGAGAGAATGATGACCGACAACCGCAATACCATCCTCGCCGTCATTCTGTCGGGCTTCGTGCTGATCGCCTGGCAATATTTCTACAACATGCCGGCGATGGAGAAGCAGCGCGCCCAGCAACAGGCGCAGGCCGAGCTGCAGAAGACCACGCCGCAGCCGACGGCTTCCGCTACGCCGGGCGCCACGCCGCAGGCCGGCAGCACGGCCCAGCCGTCGACGCCGAGCGCGAACCAGCAAGCCCAGCCGGTTCAAAGCCGTGACACCGCCATTGCTGCCAGCCCGCGCGTGAAGATCGAGACGCCGCGGATCGCCGGCAGCATCTCGCTGAAGGGCGGACGCATCGACGATGTCGCGCTGGTGCAATTCCGCGAAACGGTCGATCCGAAGTCACCGCCGATTATTCTGTATTCGCCCTCGGGGACCGCGGAGCCGTATTACGCCGAGTTCGGCTGGGTACCGGCGACGGGCGTGACGGCGAAACTGCCGGACGCGCAGACCGTCTGGCAGCAGGACGGCAGCGGCAGCCTGACGCCGACGACCCCGGTGCTGCTGAAATGGGACAATGGCGAGGGCCTCAACTTCCGTCGCACCATCTCGGTCGACGACCACTACCTCTTCACCGTCAAGGACGAGGTGAGCAATGTCGGCAACGCGCCGGTCACGCTCTATCCGTTCGCACTGATCTCGCGCCACGGCACGCCGCAGGTCTCCGGCTACTACATCTTGCATGAAGGCCTGATCGGCTATCTCGATGGCTTGCAGGAATACGCCTACAAGAAAATCGACGAAGCCAGGACGGTGAACTTCAAGGCCACCAATGGCTGGCTCGGCATGACCGACAAATACTGGGCCTCGGCGCTGCTGCCGGACACCAGTGCGCAGATTCAGGCGCGCTTCTCGTCGAATCCGAGTGGCAACGTCCACACCTACCAGACCGATTATCTGCTCGATCCGGTCACCGTCGCGATCGGCGGCTCCGCGACCGCGAACGCGCGGCTGTTCGCCGGCGCCAAGGAAGCCAGCGTTGTCGGCATCAACTTCCCGCTCGCCGGCCATGGCGGCTACAACAAGGAACTCGGCCTCAACCATTTCGATCTGTTGATCGACTGGGGCTGGTTCTACTTCATCACCAAGCCGATGTTCCTCGGCCTCGACTTCTTCTACCGCTTCTTCGGCAATTTCGGCATCTCGATCCTGCTCGTGACCGTGATCGTGAAGCTCCTGTTCTTCCCGCTGGCGAACAAGTCCTACGCCTCGATGGCGAAGATGAAGTCGGTCCAACCGCAGCTTCAGGCGCTGAAGGAGCGCTACCCTGACGACAAGGTGAAGCAGCAGCAGGAGATGATGGAGATCTACCGCAAGGAGAAGATCAATCCGGTCGCCGGCTGTCTTCCCGTGGTGATCCAGATCCCGGTGTTCTTCTCGCTGTACAAGGTGCTGTTCGTCACCATCGAGATGCGGCACGCGCCGTTCTTCGGCTGGATCAAGGATCTTTCCGCGCCGGACCCGACCAACCTGTTCACTCTGTTCGGGCTGATCCCGTTCGATCCGACCACCATTCCCGTGTTCGGCCACTACCTCGCGCTCGGCATCTGGCCGATCATCATGGGCATCACGATGTGGTTCCAGATGAAGCTGAATCCGACGCCGCCGGATCCGACGCAGCAGATGATCTTCAACTGGATGCCGCTGATCTTCACCTTCATGCTGGCGGGCTTCCCGGCGGGCCTCGTGATCTACTGGGCCTGGAACAACACGCTCTCGGTGCTTCAGCAGAGCTTCATCATGCGCCGCAACGGCGTGAAGGTGGAGCTGTTCGACAATCTCAAGGCGACGTTCGCGAAGAAGGCGACGTAGCGGTCGTCATTGCGAGGCAAAGCGACGAAGCAATCCAGAGTCCCTTCGCGGATGCATTTTTGGATTGCTTCGCTTCGCTCGCAATGACGCGGACAAACAGAAAGCCTTCGCATGAATGACGACAAAGATGCGAAGCTGATCGAGGTCGGGCGAAAGCTGTTCACGCGCGACTGGCAGTTCATCTGGGCCTCGCCCTCGACTGAAACGCTGCCGCCGATGGCGGGGCTGGAGATCGCTTTTGCCGGCCGCTCCAATGTCGGCAAGTCCAGCCTGATCAACGCGCTGACCGGCCGCAACGCGCTCGCGCGCACCTCGCATACGCCGGGCCGCACCCAGGAGCTGATCTTCTTCGAGGTCCCCGGGAAAAGTGACCTGCGCCTGGTCGACATGCCCGGCTATGGTTATGCCAAGGCACCGAAGAGCCAGGTCGCGTCCTGGACCGAGCTGATCCACAAATTCCTGCTCGGACGCGCGAGCCTCGCGCGCGTCTACGTGCTGGTCGACGCGCGGCACGGCCTCAAGGACGTCGATCTCGAAGTCCTGAAGACACTCGATCGCTCCGCGGTCAGCTACCAGCTGGTTCTGACCAAGGCCGACCAGATCAAGGCCGCCGAGCTTCAATCGCGCATCGTCGAGACCGAGGCCGCGCTCGCCAAGCGTCCGGCCGCGTTCCCGAACGTGCTCGCGACCTCGTCGCGGAGCGCAACCGGCATGGCCGAGCTGCGCGCCGCGATCGCCAAGCTGCTGGAAGAGCGCACCTCGTAATGGCGGCGTTCCGCCTGTTGATCGGGCTTGCCGGTATGATGGGCGCCGCCGGCGTCGCGCTGGCCGCCGCTTCCTCGCATGGCGGCGATGCGAGCCGGCTCGCCGCCGCAAGCGCCATGCTGCTGTTTCATGCAACCGCCATACTCGCGACCGTCGCCCTGCTCGGGCGCGGCCTTCTGCACGGCGGAATTGGCATCATCGCCGCGTCCGGCTTCGCAGCCGGCGCCGCGCTGTTCGCGGGCGACCTCACCTTGCGGCAATATGCCGGCCATTCGCTGTTTCCATATGCGGCGCCGACGGGTGGATCGGTGATGATCTTGAGCTGGCTGGCAGTGACGCTCGCGGCGGTGGTGGGAAAGAAATAGTGGCTCTTTGTTCCTTCTCCCCTTGCGGGAGAAGATGGCGCGAAGCGCCGGATGAGGGGTTCTCTCCACGAACTCACTATTGCGCGCGCGGAGAGAACCCCTCACCCGTCTCGCCGCTATCGCGGCGATCCACCCTCTCCCGCAAGGGGAGAGGGGAAGAACATCACTTTGCGCCCCGCCCGCCAATCGGATAGAACGCGGCCCGAGTATCCCGCCAGCGAGATCCGCCTCATGACCGAAATCTCCCCGCTCGACCAGGCCCGCATCCTGTCCGAAGCGCTGCCGCACATGCAGCAGTATGACGAGGAAACCATCGTCATCAAGTATGGCGGCCATGCCATGGGGGACGAGGAGACCGCGAAGAATTTTGCCCGCGACATCGTGCTGCTCGAGCAGACCGCAATCAATCCGGTGGTGGTGCATGGCGGCGGCCCGCAGATCGCGACCATGCTCAAGCGCCTCGGCATCGTCTCGGAATTCGCAGCCGGCCTGCGCATCACCGATGCCGCCACCATCGAGATCGTCGAGATGGTGCTCGCCGGCTCCGTCAACAAGCAGATCGTCGGCTACATCAACGAGGCCGGCGGCAAGGCCGTGGGGCTCTCTGGCAAGGACGCCAATATGGTGAAGGCGTCCAAGACGACGCGCACCATCATGGATCCGGACTCGCACATCGAGAAGGCGGTCGATCTCGGCTTCGTCGGCGATCCCGAGAAAGTCGATCTCACGCTGCTCAACCAGCTGATCGGCTACGAGCTGATCCCCGTGCTCGCGCCGCTCGCGACCTCGAAAGAGGGGCAGACGCTGAACGTCAACGCCGACACTTTCGCAGGTGCCGTGGCCGGCGCGCTGAAGGCAAAGCGGCTGCTGCTGCTCACCGACGTGCCGGGCGTGCTCGACAAGTCCAAGAAGCTGATCCCGCAGCTCTCGGTCAAGGACGCGCGAAAGCTGATCGCGGACGGCACCATATCGGGCGGCATGATCCCGAAGGTCGAGACCTGCATCTACGCGCTCGAACAGGGCGTGGAGGGCGTCGTCATCATCGACGGCAAGATGCAGCACGCGGTGCTGCTCGAGCTCTTCACCAACACCGGCACGGGCACGCTGATCCACAAGTGAGAGAAGAGCGGACAGGAACAGTGCTGGGAGAGCGGCGGCCTCGCCGCTCCGTCCTGACGCGCTTCCTGATGACGCTCCCTGCCGCAGCCATCTCGTTCGTGTTCTCCTCCGCACTGGCCTTCGCCGACCTGAAAATCTGCAACCGCATGTCCTATGTCGTCGAGGCCGCGATCGGCATCGACGACAAGGCGGCGACCGCGACGCGCGGCTGGTTCAGGATCGACCCCGCCACCTGCCGCGTGGTGGTGCAGGGCACGCTCTCCGCCGACCGCATCCTGCTCAACGCCCGCGCGCTCGGCGTCTACGGCGCATCCCCGATCCCGCAGAACGGCAGCGACACGCTGTGCGTCGCGCAGGACAATTTCGTCATCGCGGCAGCGCGGCAGTGCCGCAGCGGCCAGACCCAAGCCGCCTTCACCCAGATCACCCCGACCCAAGGCGCGGACGGCAATTTCGTCGCCTATCTCGCCGAGGACTCCGAGTATGACGACGAGCAGGCCCGCCTCGCCGGCATCCAGCGGCTTTTGGTGATCGCAGGTTACGACGCCGCGCCGATCGACGGCGTCGACGGGCCGAAGACGCAAGGCGCGCTGGCCGCTTTCCTGAAGAGCCGCGGATTGTCGTCCGACATCCTGTCGTCGCCGAACTTCTTCAAGACCATGGTCGATGCCGTGCAGACGCCGTCTGCGACAGGCCTCACCTGGTGCAACGACACCGCGCACAAGGTGATGGCGGCGGTCGCCACCGACGACGGCAAATCGGTGACGAGCCGCGGCTGGTATCGCATCGACCCCAAGACCTGCCTGCACCCTGATGTGAGCGGCCAGCCGAAGCAGATATTCAGCTTCGCGGAAGCCATCGACGCCGATAACCGAATCGTCAAGCTGAAGGACAAGCCGCTGAACTGGGGCGGCGACAAGCAGCTTTGCACGCGCGAGACCAAGTTCGAGACCAACGAGCAGACCGACTGCGGCGCGCGCGGTTTCGCGGCCACGGGCTTTAGCGCGGTGGACATGTCGAGCGGCGGCAAGACGCTGCGGTTTGCAATGCCGTGACGGGTGCTGTTGTGACGGTACCGGTGCCACGCACGCCGCTGACGGTGGCGCCGACGCTGCGCTCATTACGATGAACGCGGCGCTCGCCGAAAGTGTTGCGGAGACGAAGTGGCTGCGTCGCTATTTGCCGCAGGCACATGTTGGATTCTGCAGCAATAGCCGCGATGGTCAGGCCGCTGCGGCCGCCGCCGGCGCGGGGCTGGTTTGCTTGCCGACTCGGCTGGCCTCGGCCTATCCCGCGCTTCGTTCGATCAAGACGCCGGCGCCCGTCCCGAGCCGCGAGCTGTGGCTGGGATTTCATCGCGACACCGGCAAGGTCCGGCGGGTTCGCGCCGTGGTGGACTTCATCGCGGGAGAATTCCGTCAATTCGCCTGACGCTTCGGCAAGCTGTATAGCGGCCATACGCCCATAGCTGATGGCTCCCGCGAGACTGCACGTCTATCTCTCGAGCTCGGCAACAACCCGCCGTTCGAGGAGAGAGACAATGATGATGGATTGGAGCGCCTATCGGAGCGACTTGCTGGCGCGGATCGGCGACATTGGTGCCCTAAGCCCGGCGACGCTGAAGGGCTATCGCGAACTTGGCGCGGCTGGCCCCCAGACAGGAAAGCTGGACGGAAAGACGCGCGAGTTGATCGCGCTGGCGGCGGCCGTGACCGCCCGCTGCGACGGGTGTATTGCGGTTCACGCCGCCGCCGCCGCACGTTTCGGCGCGAGCCGTGAGGAGCTCGCCGAGGCCCTCGGCGTGGCGATTGCGATCGGTGCGGGGGCGTCGTTGGTCTACTCGGCACGGACGCTCGAAGCGTTCGATTCGAGCCGGGCACCGAAGCCGGGCGAAGGCTGATCCGATGACGCAAACACCGCAACCTGTGGCCTTCTCCGGATGCGGTTCGGCCGCAAGCTCGTTTCAACGGTCGGTCTCCTCTTCGCTGACCGTCGAAGAGGTGGTCACCCGCTTGAAGCAGGGAATCATTGCGGCAGACCTCTGGATCCTGCACGAGATCGACCCGCAAATGCTGCTCAGTCGTGGCGGCTTCGCCATCGGCCCCGCGCGTCAGGTCCTGTTTTTCCACCCACGCCTGATGTCGCGGCTGCTGACCGCCGATAGCGCGGCGCTGCTCGAGGCCCCCCTGAAGTTCGCCGTGATCGGCTTTCCAGACGGTCAAGCCGAACTGCGATGGCTTGATCCGGCTATGGCCTTCGCGCGCTACCGTTCACCGGCATTGACCGAACTCGGAAATGAGCTCGCCGGCCTCTGCGAGGGTATCGTGAACGGCACCGATCTCGCGGGCACATCAAAATAGCCGCCGGCCATGTCCCGGGCGCGTCCGAACGCGCCGGGACATGGCCGACTGCGTTCTTGACTCTCTCGCTCCAAGTCCCGAAAAAGCGATCCAAATTCCCCGCAAATGCTGCTCAAGGATCGCCAAATGTCCCTGTCCGTCCTCGAATCCACCATCAACGGCGCCTTCGAGGCGCGCGACGGCGTCTCGACCTCGACCAGGGGCGAGGTCCGCGAGGCCGTGGATCACGCGCTGGAGATTCTGGACAAGGGTGAGGCCCGCGTTGCCGAGCGCGGGGCCGACGGCAAGTGGAAGGTCAATCAATGGCTGAAGAAGGCGGTGCTGCTCTCGTTCCGCCTCAACGACATGGGCGCCATTCCCGGTGGCCCCGGCAAGGCGGCCTGGTGGGACAAGGTGCCCTCGAAGTTCGACGGCTGGGGCGAGAACCGCTTTCGCGATGCCGGTTTCCGCGCCGTCCCCGGCTCCATCGTGCGCCGCTCCGCCTTCATCGCCCGCAACGTCGTGCTGATGCCGTCCTTCGTCAATCTCGGCGCCTACGTCGATGAATCCACCATGATCGACACCTGGTCGACCGTCGGCTCCTGCGCGCAGATCGGCAAGCGCGTGCACATCTCCGGCGGCGTCGGCATCGGCGGCGTGCTCGAGCCGCTGCAGGCCGAGCCCGTGATCATCGAGGACGATTGCTTTATCGGCGCGCGCTCCGAGGTCGCCGAGGGCGTGATCGTGCGCAAGGGCGCGGTGCTGTCGATGGGCGTGTTCCTGGGGGCGTCGACCAAGATCGTCGATCGCGAGACCGGCGAGATCTTCATCGGCGAGGTGCCGGAATATTCGGTCGTCGTTCCCGGCGCGCTGCCCGGCAAGCCCATGAAGAACGGCCAGATCGGCCCGAGCACCGCCTGCGCCGTCATCGTCAAGCGCGTCGACGAGCGCACGCGCTCCAAAACCAGCATCAACGAGCTGCTGCGGGATTGATTCGCGGCACCAGCTGCCGTACGACACCGAGGGTCCATCGAACCCGCCCTCCCCCCATCGCGACCAACATCCGGGCGACCTTTCCCGCCCGGAGCCTTTGGCATGGACTGGATCTGGTATCTCTTCCGCTTCGACGGCCGCATCAACCGCGCGCTGCTGTGGCAGGCGCTGCTGCTCGTCATGATGCTGGCCTGCATGCTCGGGATGATCGACCAGGCCATCAAGGTGCTGAACGGGGCGGCAACTTTCGCCTTCAACTTCAAGGTCGACTTCGATTTCGGTGTCGACGACATCTTCAATGTGGTCGATCCCAGGGCCTATCGTCAGCTGGCTACGGCCGATCGCGCGACCCTCATCCTCAAAGTGTTCGGCACTTTGCTATTCCTGTGGATCTATCTCGCAACCGCGACCAAGCGGCTGCACGATCGCGACCGGAGCGGCTGGTGGCTGGTTCCGTTCTTCGTCGTGCCTGCGTTGTTCGACCAGTTCTCGGACCTGCTGCCCACCAATTCAAACTGGGTTCTTGCCGTCGCCTGGGCCGTGCACATTCCGTGGTTTTGGGGCCTCGTGGAAATGTTCATTGTGCCCGGCACCTCGGGCGACAACCGGTTCGGCCCCGACCCACTGGCCGTCCTTGAAGATGGCTCCGCGCCCGCACCTTCGACGAAAAGCTGGGACCAGCAGAGCGAGATCGAATTTGTCCCGCCCAGTGCTAGCCCACCCGGCGGCATGCATGTTAAGCGGGGCGCATGACCGATGCTCTCTCGATTGCCCGCGATCTCATCCGCTGCCCCTCGGTAACCCCGGCCGATGCCGGTGCGCTGGGCGTGCTCGAACAGGCCCTCAATGCGGCAGGCTTCACATGCCACCGCGTGACCTTCAGCGAGCCCGGCACCGCCGACGTCGACAATCTCTATGCGCGGATCGGCACTGACGGGCCGCACATCACCTTTGCCGGCCACACCGACGTGGTGCCGCCTGGCGACGAGAGCGCCTGGAGCGTCGGCGCGTTCTCCGGCGAGGTGAAGGACGGCTTTCTGCACGGCCGCGGCGCGGTCGACATGAAGGGCGGCATCGCCTGCTCGGTCGCCGCGGTGCTGGAGCATCTGGCCGCGAACGACGGCAAGCCGCGCAGCGACGGCAAAGGTTCGATCTCCTTCCTGATCACCGGCGACGAGGAAGACGTCTCCATCAATGGCACCATCAAGCTGTTGAAGTGGGCGGCCGAGCGCGGCGAAAAATTCGACCATTGCGTGCTCGGCGAGCCCTCCAATGTCGAGACCCTCGGCGACACCATCAAGGTCGGCCGCCGCGGCTCGCAATCCGGCACGCTGTATGTCGACGGCGTGCAGGGCCATGTCGCCTATCCGCACCGCGCCGCCAATCCGGTGCCTGATATCGCGCGGCTGATCGTGGCCATCTCGGACGAGCCGCTCGACCATGGTAGCGCGCAGTTCCAGGCCTCCAACCTCGAATTCACCTCGGTCGACGTCGGCAACACCGCCAACAACGTCATCCCGGGCCAGGCCCGCGCAAAATTCAACATCCGCTACAACGACAACCACACCCAGGCGAGCCTGCGCGAGCTGGTCGAGACGCGGCTGACAAAAGCCTGCGGCAACCGCATTCGCGCCCGCATCGTCTGGGAGCCCTCGAACTCGAACGTGTTCGTGACCAAGCCCGGCCCGTTCACCGAACTCGCGGTGTCCGCGATCGAGGAAGTGACGGGCCGCAAGCCAGAGCTGTCGACCTCAGGCGGCACCTCGGATGCGCGCTTCATCTCAAGCTATTGCCTGGTGATCGAATTCGGCCTGGTCGGCCAGACCATGCACCAAATCGACGAACGCGTGCCGGTCAGGGACCTGGAGCGGTTGACCAAGGTGTATCGCGGGATTTTGGCGAGGTATTTTGGGTAGGCTCTTCCGCCTGCCCACTCCGCTGTCATCGCCCGACTTGATCGGGCGATCCAGTATTCCAGAGACGACAGTGACTGAGCCGAGAGGCCACGGCTACTGGATGCCCCGGTCAAGCCGGGGCATGACAGTGGGGGGATGTAGCGAGAGTACGCGCCCTCATCCCATCAGTAATCCACCTGCATCAGATACAGCCCGTCCGGCGGGGCGACGATGCCGCAGGCGGCGCGGTTGCGTGCGGCGAGCGCTGCGGAGAGATCATCGGCGGTCCAGCGGCCTTCGCCGACCCACATCAGCGACCCCACCATCGAACGCACCTGGCTGTGCAGGAATGAGCGCGCCGAGGTGACTATGGTGATCTCGCGCCCGTCGCGCAGCACGTCGAGCTGATCGAGCGTCTTCTCCGGCGACCTGGCCTGGCACTCGGTGTCGCGGAAGGTGGTGAAATCGTGCTTGCCGAGCAGGCGTTGTGCCGCCGCATGCATCGCATCGGCGTCGAGCCGGCGCGGCACGCGCCAGGCGTGGCCGGCATCGAGTGCGAGATTGGCGCGAGTGTTGACGATACGGTAGCGGTAGTGGCGCTTGATGGCCGAAAAGCGCGCCTCGAAACTATCAGGCACGATATCCGCTTCGAGCACCGCGACAGGATGCGGGCGCAGATGCGCATTCAAGCCGTCGCGAAAACGGCCCGGCGGAAACTGCTTGCCGACATCGACATGCGCGACCTGGCCGCGCGCATGCACGCCGGCATCGGTGCGGCCGGCACCATGGACGCGCGCATCCGCGCCGGTCATCGCCTTCACAGCGGCCTCCAACGCGCCCTGCACCGAGGGCAGCGTCTCCTGCACCTGCCAGCCGAAGAACGGCGCGCCGTCATATTCGATGGTGAGCTTGTAGCGGGGCATCTTGTCCAGTTTCGCTGTCATCGCCCGGCTCGACCGGGCAATCCAGTACTCCGCAGCCTATCCGTTCGACCGAGAAGCCTCGGCGTACTGGATACCCCGCCCTCGCGGGGTATGACAGCGTCAGGTGAATTTGGCGCCGGTCTTCAACGGCACGCCGCGCAGGAAGTCCGCGGCCTGCATGCGTGCCTTGCCTTCGCGCTGGAGCTCGATCAGACGGATTGCACCCTCGCCGCAGGCGATGGTGAGGTGATCGTCGAGCACCTCGCCGGGTGCGCCCGTGCCTTTCGCCAGCTCGCAGCGCAGGATCTTGACCCGCGCATTCTCAAGTTCGGCCCAGGCGCCGGGAAACGGCGACAGGCCGTGGATATGGCGCAGCACCTCGCGCGCGGGCCTGGTCCAGTCGATCCGCGCCTCGGCCTTGTCGATCTTGGCGGCATAGGTGACGCCGTCCTCGCTCTGCTGCTTCAGCTGAAGCCCACCGCGGGCCAGCGCGGCCATGGCGCGCACCATCAGATCGGCACCGAGCCGCGACAGACGATCGTGCAGATCGAGCGCGGTCATGTTGTCCGTGATCGCGAGCCGTTCCGCCATGGCGACGTCGCCGGTGTCGAGGCCAACATCCATCTTCATCACCATCACGCCGCTCTCGGCATCGCCGGCCATGATCGCGCGGTTGATGGGAGCGGCACCGCGCCAGCGTGGCAGCAGCGAGGCGTGCAGGTTGTAGCAGCCGAGCTTCGGCGCATCGAGGATCGCCTGCGGCAGGATCATGCCATAGGCGACGACGACGGCCGCATCGGCGTCAAAGGCGCGAAATTCTTCCAGCGCCTCCGGCGTTTTCAAAGTCTTCGGCGTCAGCACGGGCACACCGAGCTTTCGCGCAGCCTCTTCCACCGGGGTCGGCTGCAATTGCAGCCCGCGCCGTCCGCCGGGCTTCGGCGCGCGCGTGTACACGGCCGCGATCTCGTGGCCATGCGCGACGAGCTCGAGCAGCGTCGGCACGGAGAAATCGGGCGTGCCCATGAAGATCAGGCGGAGGGGCATCGACAGAGAACCTCACTCCGCGCGCTTGGCGGCTTTCTCGAACTTCTTCAGCACGCGGTCGCGCTTGAGCTTTGACAGATAGTCGACGAACAGCACGCCGTTGAGATGGTCGATCTCGTGCTGGATGCAGGTGGCGTAGAGGCCTTCGGCGTCCTCCTCGTGCACCTTGCCGTCGAGATCGGTGTAGCGCACCCGCACCTTCGCAGGGCGCTCGACCTCCTCGTAATATTCGGGGATCGACAGGCAGCCTTCCTCGTAGACCGACAGGTCCTCCGAAGAGGCGATGATTTCCGGATTGATGAAGACGCGCGGCTCGGGCTTGGTCTCGCCGTCCTGGTCGGGCTTGGCGAGGTCCATGGTGATCAGCCGCAACGGCTGCGCGATCTGGATCGCCGCGAGCCCGATGCCGGGCGCGTCGTACATGGTCTCGAACATGTCGTCGGCAAGCTTGCGGATCTCCGGCGTGACCTTCTCGATCGGCTTGGAGACCAGACGCAGCTGCTTGTCGGGCAGGATGATGATTTCTCTGAGGGCCATGGCCGCGATTTAAGCCGCGCGTTCGATGCGGTCAATGCGGCCGGGAACCCCGTTAACCCTCCGCTAACCATAAAACTTCAGGTTTCATTAACCATAAAAATTAACAGAGCATTTACCATAAATGTTCGCTATTCGTTCGTGTCTCGAAGCGAATCGGCTAGAAGCAGGGGCATGAACGAGGTCATTTTCATGCTTGGCGACTGGCCGGTGCGCACCGTGGACGCGCTGATCGGCTTCGGCGCCCTGGTCCTTATCCTGCTGCTCGTGATTGCCGTCGTGATCGCGCGGTCAGGGCGGCGCGGCGCGGAACTCGCGATGGCCAACGCCATCCGCGCCGACGAGCTCGAGGAGCGCATCAGCCAGATGCTGCACGCCCAGAGCGAAGCTTCGGGGCGAGTCGACGCCATGACCCAGACGCTGGCCGGCCGCCAGGCCGACATGGCGCGCGCGGTCAACGAGCGGCTGGATTCGGTGACCCACCGCGTCGGCCAGTCCATGGAGCACTCGACCCGCAACACCATGGAGAGCCTGCACGCGCTGCACGAGCGGCTCGGCATCATCGACAGCGCGCACAAGAACCTCACCGACCTCACCACGCAGGTGACGACCCTGCGCGACGTGCTCGCCAACAAGCAGTCGCGCGGCGCCTTCGGTCAGGCGCGGATGGAAGCGATCGTCCAGGACGGTCTGCCGAAGGGCGCCTACGAGTTCCAGTTCACGCTCTCGACCGGCAAGCGTCCGGACTGCGTCGTGTTCCTGCCCGACCAGCGTCCGCTCTGCATCGACGCGAAATTTCCGCTGGAGGCGATGACCGCGCTGCATGATGCACGCACCGATGAGGAAAAGCGCATCGCCACGCAGCGGCTGCGCGGTGACGTGATGAAGCATGTCAGCGACATCGCCGAAAAATATCTCGTCGCCGGCGAGACCCAGGAAATGGCGTTGATGTTCGTGCCGTCGGAATCGGTCTACGCCGAGATCCACGACGGTTTCGACGACGTGATCCAGAAGGCGTATCGCGCCCGTGTCGTGCTGGTGTCGCCGTCGCTGCTGATGCTGGCGATCCAGGTGATGCAGCAGATCATGAAGGACGCGCGCATGCGCGATGCCGCCGACCAGATCCAGACCGAAGTGATCAAGCTCGGCGACGACCTCGGCCGCCTGCGCGATCGCGTGCTGAAATTGCAGAAGCACTTTGCCGACGCGAACGAGGACGTCCGCCAGATCCTGATCTCCGCCGACAAGATCGAGAAGCGCGCGGGGCGCATCGAAGAGCTCGATTTCAGCAAGAGCGATGCCCCCGAAGCCCCGCATCTCGTGGCGACCGGCGCTGCCGAGTTGTTCCCGAGGAAGCTCCAGGCAGGGGAGTAGAATATAGAACACACTGTCGTCGCCCGGCTTGACCGGGCGACCCAGTATCCCAGAGACGGCAGATGGGCGGGCGCTGCTACTACGTGTACATTCTCGCCAGCAAGATGGGCGACACGCTCTACATTGGCGTAACGAACGATCTCATCCGCCGTGTGGCCGAACACAAATTGCAGTTAGTCGAGAGCTTCACGAAGGAATAGGGCGTTGTGAAGCTAGTCTATTTCGAGCAATTCGATGATCCCGAGAATGCGATAAAACGCGAGAAGCGCCTGAAAAAATGGACGCGCGCCTGGAAGATTGCGCTGATCGAGAAGGATAATCCCGATTGGAACGATCTCTATGCGGAGATCGCGGGCCCTCCATAACTCCGGCCTCTGGAATACTGGGTCGCCCGGTCAAGCCGGGCGACGACACCTCACTTGTGGCTCTCAGAATCTGCTAACACCACCCCATGACCGCACCCGACGCGACCTCCCCTGCCGGCCCCGGCACGGCCCCCACCTCCTGGCGTGACAGCCTTGCCGTTTACCTGCAGCCGCGGGTGCTGATCGTGCTGTTCCTCGGTTTCGCGTCCGGGCTGCCGCTGGCGCTGTCGGGCTCGACGCTGCTGGTGTGGATGCGGGAATCCGGCGTCGATCTCAAGACCATCGGGCTGTTTGCGCTGGTCGGCACGCCCTACACGCTGAAATTCCTTTGGGCGCCGCTGGTCGATGCGATGCATGTGCCGCTGTTCACGCGCGCCTTCGGGCGGCGCCGCGGCTGGCTGCTGTTCTCGCAATTGCTGCTGATCGCAGCGATCCTGCTGCTGGCGCTGACCGATCCCGCGCGCTCGCCGTTCTACGTCGCGCTCGGCGCATTGCTGGTGGCGACGGCCTCGTCGACGCAGGACATCGTGGTCGACGCCTTCCGCGTCGAGAGCCTGCCGGAGAGCGAGCAGGCCGCCGGCATGGCGTCCTATGTCGCGGCCTATCGCATCGGCATGCTGGTCTCGACCGCCGGCGCGCTGTTCATCGTCTCCGGCTTCGAGAGCACCGGCATCACCCGCACGTCCGCCTGGATGTGGGGCTATGTGGTGATGGCGGCGATGGTCCTGATCGGGACGATCACGGCGCTGGTCGCGACCGAACCCGAGCAGTCATTGCGGGCGGAAGCCGCGACGCAGACGCAGACCGCGCTCGCGCGCGTGCTGCACGCGGCAATCGGCGCCTTCTCGGAATTCCTGACGCGCAAGGACGCGCTTGCGGCACTCGCCTTCGTCGTGCTGTTCAAGTTCACCGATGCCTTTTCCGGCACGATGACCGCGCCGTTCGTGATCGACCTCGGCTTCTCCCGCAACGACTATGCGGCGATCGTGAAGGGCGTGGGCCTTGCTGCGACTCTGATCGGCGGCTTTGCCGGCGGCTTCGTCGCGCGGCGCTATTCGCTTGCGACCAGCCTCTGGATCGGCGGCGTGGTGCAGGCGCTCGCGAACCTCTCCTTCTCCTGGCTGGCCTTCGTCGGCACCAGCCAATGGGCGCTCGCCTTCGCCATCACCTGTGAGAACTTCACCAGCGCCATCGGCACGGTGATCTTCGTCGCCTATCTTTCGGCGCTCTGCCAGAACCCGCTGCACACGGCGACGCAATATGCGCTGCTCACCGCGCTTGCCGCGGTGGGGCGGACCTATCTCTCGTCAGGCGCCGGCTTCGTGGCTGATACCACCGGCTGGCCGCTGTTCTTCGTGATCTGCATGCTGGTGGCGATCCCGAGCCTGGTGCTGCTGGCCTGGTTGCAGAAGCGCGGGCATTTTGATGCGCTGGGGCCGGTGCGGGTTTAGCGCAACGCCGTCATGGCCGGGCTTGTCCCGGCCATCCACGCCTTGCTACGCGGCGCCAAAAACGTGGATGCCCGGGACGAGCCCGGGCATGACGAAAAACAGATGCGCTTATATGTGTGGCGAGCAAACGGGGCGCCCCCTACTGCTTCTTGATCAGGCTCCATTTCGTGATCACGGCCTCGCTCATCTGGCCGGGATCGCTGGCGCAGGCGACTTCGTCGACCTTGACCGAGATCTCCTTGCCGGCAAACGTCTTCAGCTGCGCTGCCTGCGCGTCGCCGCTGGGAACGAGCTGGAAGGTTTCGGGTCCGGTCTCGAGATTGCACAGCCCGCTCGGCGGCGGCAGTCGGCGCGGCTCGGAGGTGATCTGGTAGGTCGCAACCCGCTTGCCGACGTTCTTGACGTCGCGCACTTTCATCGTGTTCAGCTCGCCCGACAGCACCTCCCCGGCATTGATCGGCTTGCCGGGCTTCGACGGCGGCGGAGCCCCGTCGTCCTGTTGCGCGGAGATGGCCGGCGTCGCCAGCATCGTCAGCGTCGCGACCAAAGCCCATCGTGTGGCGAAAAGTTTCGTCATGTCGTCCGTTCCGTAAGTCTGGATGGCTAGAACAGGGTGCGCTGCCGCATCGCGGCCGATAGCGTACCTTCATCGAGATAATCAAGCTCGCCGCCGACCGGCACACCATGGGCGAGCCGGGTTACTTTTACGTTGGCGTCCTGAAGCAGGTCGGTGATGTAATGTGCCGTGGTCTGGCCGTCGACGGTGGCATTCAGCGCCAGGATGACCTCATGCACCTGTGCCTCATGCGCGCGCGCGACCAGCGCCTCGATGGTGAGGTCCTGCGGGCCGACGCCGTCGAGCGGCGACAATGTCGCACCCAGCACGTGATAGCGCCCTTGAGTGGCATTGGCCCGTTCCAGCGCCCAGAGATCGGCAACGTCGGCGACGACGACGATGATCGAGGGGTCGCGCCTCGGATCGGTGCAGACCGTGCAGGGACTTTGCGTGTCGATGTTGCCGCAGGTCTTGCAGACCTGGACCTTCTCGAGCGCGACCTGCATGGCCGAGGACAGCGGTATCATCAGCGCTTCGCGCTTCTTGATCAGATGCAACGCGGCGCGCCGCGCCGAGCGCGGACCGAGGCCCGGCAGCCGCGCGAGAAGCTGGACCAGCCGCTCGATTTCAGGACCCGCAACAGCGCCCATCCTACTGGCCGAACAGCCCCGACAGCCCCGGCGGCAGACCGAGCCCGCCGGTGAGCGACTGCATCTTCTCCTGCATGGCGGCTTCCGCCTTGCGGCGGGCCTCGCCGAAGGCGGTGACGAGCAGATCCTCGAGCACCTCGCGCTCTTCCGCCTTCATCAGCGAAGGATCGATCTTGACGCCCTTGACGTCCATCTTCGCGGTCATGCGCACGGCGACGAGACCGCCGCCGGAGATGCCCTCGACCTCGACGTTGGCGAGCTGGTCCTGCATCTCCTGCATCTTGGATTGCAGCTGCTGCGCCTGCTTCATCATGCCGAAAATATCGACCATCGGTGCTGTCCTTGGTTGGCGCGATGACTCATCGTCGCGCCTTCGCTGATTGTTTTGAGCGTGATCCAGTCGGAAAAGCGCTGCACGCTTTTTCCGGATCATGCTCTAGAGATCGTCGCCGTCGGAACCGTCGGGCGGATCGTCACTGCCATAGTCGGCGTTAATATCGGATTCCGGCGCCTCGGGGGCAAGCCTGCGGACCTCGACGACCTTCGCACCCGGAAACCGCGACAGCACCTCGCGCACGCGCGGATCGGCCTCGGCGGTGCGCGCATGTTCCTGCTTGGCCGCCTGGCTTACCGAGCGCAGCGTCGGCTGGCCCGGCTCGTTGGAGACGATCACGGTCCAGCGGCGCCCGGTCCAGAGCTCGAATTTTCGCGCGAGATCGGAAATCATGGTCTTGGAGGCGTTCGGCTCGAGCGCGACTTCCAGCCGGCCCTCCTCGAAACGAACGAGGCGCATGTCGCCTTCGAGCGCGCCCTTGGTCAGGAGGTCGCGCTTCTGCCCGGCCAGGGCAACGAGCTGGGTGAAGCTCGTGACGCGCAACACGGGCGTGGCAGCTTGCGGATCCGGCGCGGGTGTTGCCATCTGCGGACGAGCACCACCGCCGCCGAACGAGGACGGTGACGAATTCGGCATGCGAACGGGAGCCGCGGACGCCACCGGCCCGGCCGGCGCGTTGCGCGCGGCACTGCCGCCGCTCACGACCGGCGAACCACCGCCGTTCTGCTCCAGCATCTTGATCGCTTCGTCAGGCGTCGGCAGGTCGGCGACATAGGCGATGCGCACCAGCACCATCTCGGCGGCTGCGGCGGGCCGCGTCGCGGCCTGCACCTCGGTGATGCCCTTGAGCAGCATCTGCCACATCCGCGACAGCACGCGCATCGAGATCTTCGAGGCGAAATCCCGCGCGCGCACGCGCTCGGTCTCGCCATAGGCGACGTTGTCGGCGGTCGCCGGCACGATCTTCACGCGGGTGACGAAATTGACGAATTCGGCGAGATCCGAGAGCACGACGATCGGATCGGCGCCGACGTCGTACTGGTCGCGGAACTCCCTAAACGCGGACGCGATGTCGCCACGCGCCAGAGAATCGAAAAGATCGATGACACGGGTGCGGTCGGCGAGCCCCAGCATCTGCCTGACGGCATCGGCCTTCACGGTGCCTGCCGCATGCGCGATCGCCTGATCGAGCAGCGAGAGCGAATCGCGCACCGAGCCTTCCGCGGCGCGCGCGATGATACCTAGTGCTTCGGGCTCGATCTCGACGTTTTCCTTGGCCGCGATGTTGGCCAGATGCTTCATCAGCACGTCGGCCTCGACGCGGCGCAGGTCAAAACGCTGGCAGCGCGACAGCACCGTGACCGGAACCTTGCGGATCTCGGTCGTTGCGAACACGAACTTGGCGTGCTCCGGCGGTTCCTCCAGCGTCTTCAGGAAGGCGTTGAACGCCGCCGTCGACAGCATGTGGACTTCGTCGATGATGTAGACCTTGTAGCGGGCGCTGGCCGGCGCGTAGCGGACGCTGTCATTGATCTGACGGACGTCGTCGACGCCGGTGTGCGAGGCCGCGTCCATCTCCAGCACGTCCATGTGCCGGCTTTCCATGATGGCCTGGCAATGCACGCCGAGCGTCGGCATCTGGACCGTCGGGCCCTTCACCGAGCCATCCGGCATCTCGTAGTTGAGCGCGCGGGCAAGGATGCGCGCAGTGGTGGTCTTGCCGACCCCGCGGACGCCGGTGAGGATCCAGGCCTGCGGAATGCGACCGGTCTCGAATGCATTTGAGACGGTGCGGACCACGGCTTCCTGGCCGATCAGATCGTCGAATGAGGAAGGACGGTATTTCCGCGCCAGCACCCGGTAGGGCGTGCTGGCCCGGCCGGCGCTTTCAGGGTTGGGAGGGGCGCCAGCGTCGGTCATCGGTCGATCCGCAATGAAGTGTCTTTCGGCCGGCTTTGCGGAAAGGAGCGCGCTGGCGGCCCGAGCCGCCGGCGCAATTCGCTCGGAAAAACAGGTAGGAGACTGACGAGCGACCCGATCCGGACCTCGTTAGGGCTGCTTCCTTCCGGACCTGACCCGGTTGGCGAGTGGCTCGTCCACCGCCAATCTCCCGGCCCCTATTTGGGGCCAAAAGGACCGGAAAGCAAGCGGGTATCGGCTTGAACAGGCGCGGCTTCATGGTGGCTTGCCCAGCATCCGGGCAATTCCTGGTCTGCCCAGCCGACAGGCTGTGCTTTCACTGCCGGAGGCGCCTTGGTAAGAACGCTGCCGGAACTTCTTCCAACAGAAAAGCGATTGATCCCAATGGTTACACGTCGTGATGTTGCATCGATTGTCGGACTTGGCGCGATTGGCGCGGCGACGCTGGCCTCCCCTGCCGTGGCGCAGACCGCCGATACCAACGAATCGACCTTCGCCCGCATCCGCCGCACCAAGAAGATGCGGATCGGCGCGGTCGGCGGCGGCGCGCCCTATTACATGAAGGATCTTTCGACCGGCCAGTGGAAAGGCTTTTACGTCGACATCGCCAAGGCGCTCGCCGAGGACATGGAGGCCGAGCTCGAGATCACCGAGACCACCTGGGGCAATTCGGTGCTCGACCTCCAGTCCAACAAGATCGACATCTTCTTCGGCCTCAACCCGACCCCGAAGCGCGCGCTGGTGGTCGACTTCTCGGTGCCGGTCTTCAACAACGCCTTCGGCATCCTCTGCAAGAAGGACTTCAAGCCGAAGAGCTGGGCCGAGCTGAACTCGCCCGACGTCAAGATCGCGGTCGACCAGGGCTCCTCGCACGACCAGGTCGTGAGCCGCCTGACGCCGAAGGCGCAGATCTCGCGGCTGAAGACCGCCGACGACGCCACCGCCGCGCTCCAGACCGGCCGCGTCGACGCGCAGTGCCTGATCACCATGCTGTCGCTCACGGTGCTGAAGAAAAATCCCTCGCTGGGCCAGTTCGTGCTGCCGACGCCGATCTTTGCTACCACGTCGAACGCCGGCTTCCGCCGCGAGACCGACAAGACCTGGCGCGACTACGTCAACACCTGGATCGACTTCAACAAAGGCCTCGGCTTCATTCGCAACGCCATCATCACCAACATGGAGCTGGTGGGCGTGACCGAGGCGGACATTCCGCCGGGCGTTTCGCTGTAGTCTTCCACTGTCATTCCGGGGCGCCCAAAGGGCGAACCCGGAATCTCGAGATTCCGGGCTCGATGCTTCGCATCGCCCCGGACGACAATGCCGGCGGTCAAGGCGTTCGACGAGTAACACACGCATGTATCAGTGGGACTTCGGCATCCTCTGGAGCTATCGCTGGCTCTTTCTCAACGGGCTCGGCGTCACCGTAGGCTTCACCGTGGTCATCGTCGTGCTCGGCCTCGTCTTCGGCCTGTTCGGCGCGTTCGGTACCCTGTCGCGCTTTCGCGCGGTGCGCCTGCTCGCGCTGACTTTCATCGAGGCGTTCCGCTGCACGCCCATCCTGGTGCAGCTGATCTGGTTCTATTACGCGCTGCCGATCCTGGCCGGTGTCGAGATGACGCCGATCACGGCTTCCGCACTGGCGCTCTCGCTCTACGGCGGCTCGTTCTATTCGGAGATCATCCGCGGCGGCATCATCTCGATCGACCGCGGCCAGTCCGAAGCCGGTGCCGCGCTCGGTATGACCCCGGGACAGAGCATGCGGCGCATCGTGCTGCCGCAGGCGATCAAGCGCATGATCCCGGCGCTGATGAACCAGTCGATCATCCAGTTCAAGAACACCTCCCTGGTCTCGGTGCTGGCCGTGCCTGATCTGGTCTATCAGAGCCAGGTCGCCGCCCATGACAGCTACCGTCCGCTGGAAACCTACACCGCCGTCGCGGTCGCCTATGCGGCGATCCTGATCCCCCTGACCATCATGGTCCGGCGCGGCGAGAAGCGACTGGCGGTCGGCGAATGAGCGACACCTCTTCCAAGATCGAGATCCGGGCGCTGCGCAAAAGCTTTGGCAGCAACGAGGTTTTGAAGAGCATCAGCCTGGATGTCGCGAAGGGCGGCGTCGTGGCGCTGATCGGCCCGTCCGGCTCCGGCAAGTCGACGCTGCTCCGCTGCATCAACCTCCTGGTGACGCCCGACGGCGGCAGCGTTCGCGTCGGCGACACCCGCTTTTCGTTCGGCGAGGGTACGAAGCTCCCCGATGTGAAGACGCTGGCCAAATTCCGTACCACCACCGGCATGGTGTTCCAGCATTTTAATCTGTTCCCGCACATGACGACGCTGCAGAACGTGATGGAGGGACCGGTCACGGTGCGGCGCATGGCCAAGGCGGACGCCGAGAAGCTGGCGCGGGCCCAACTCGCGAAGGTGGGCCTTGCAGAGAAGGCCGACCAATATCCGGCAACGCTCTCCGGCGGACAGAAGCAGCGCGTCGCGATTGCGCGGGCGCTCGCCATGGAGCCGGACGTGATGCTGTTCGACGAGGTCACCTCCGCGCTCGATCCCGAGCTTGTCGGCGAGGTCTTGAACGTCATGCAGCAGCTGGCGTCGGAGGGCATGACCATGGTGATCGTCACCCACGAGATCGCCTTTGCCCGCGAAGTCGCCGACCGTCTGATCTTCATGCGCGACGGCGTCGTGGTCGAGGAAGGCCCGGCGCGACAGGTGATCGACAATCCGCAGGAAGGAGCGACTCGCGCGTTCCTCAGCCATTTCCACCGCACCGGCGCGCTGCCGCCGGTTACAACGGCATCGTGATGTCCGAAATCGATCGCGTCTATCTCGTCACCGGCGCCGCCAGCGGCATCGGCCGCGCCACCGCAAAACTGCTCGCGGGGCCCGGCACTGCGCTGCTGCTGCACACGCGCTCCAACGCAGCCGGCCTCGACGCCACGGCGGCGGAAGCCGAAGCGCAAGGCGCGATCGTCGCAAAATGCCTCGGCGATCTCGCCGAGGAGACCGCGGCCACCGACGCCGTCGCCGCTACGCAACGTGCCTTCGGCCGGCTCGACGGATTGATCCTGGTCGGCGGCCATGCCCGGCGCGGCAGCGCCATCGGTACGCCGGCGGATCAGTTCCGCAAGGCAATGGACGAATCGGCGCTGGCGTTCACACGGTTGGTGGACGCCGCGCTGCCGCTGCTGCGTGCAGGGCGAGATTCGCGGATCGTGGCGGTGTCGTCGTTCGTCGCTCACACGATCCGGCCGGAGTTCGCGCCCTTTGCAGCGACGGCCGCGAGCCGCTCCGCGCTCGAAGCGCTGGTGCGGCTCACCGCAGTCGAACTCGCCAGGGAGGGCATCACCGTCAACGCCGTCGCGCCGGGCCTGATCGTCAAGGACAAGCCCAGCGAAAGCCGGCTTACACCCGAGCAGATCGCCGCGACCGAGGCGCTGATTCCGATGGGCCGCCGCGGGCGACCGGAGGAAGTCGCCGAGATCATCGCCTTCCTGGCATCCCCAAAAGCATCCTACGTCACCGGCCAGGTCTGGCACGTCAATGGAGGCCTGACATGACCGAAGCCACCATCGAACGTCTCAGGCTGTTCCTGATCGAGAGCCCGATCAAGATGGCGCGCCTCCAGGGTGTCGGCAACGTCAAGGGTACGGTGAAGCGCGTGCTGCTCGAGCTCACGTCGAGCGACGGCGTGATCGGCTGGGGCGAGGCGGCACCATGGGAAGTGTTCACGGGAACGCCGGAAGCGGCGTTCGCCGCGCTCGACATCTATTTGCGACCAATCGTACTCGGCAAGCCGGTGCGCCGCATTCGCGCACTGATGGCCGAGCTCGATCGCGCGCTGGTCGGACATGCCGAAGCCAAGGTCGCGATCGAAATGGCGCTGCTCGACATCGTCGGCAAGTCGTCGGGACTTTCGGTCGCCGACCTGCTCGGCGGCCGCGTACGCGACACGATCCCGCTGTCGTTCTCGATCGCCGATCCGGATTTCGCCGCCGATCTCGAACGCATGCGGAAGATGGTTCCGGACGGCAATTTGATCTACAAGGTCAAGACCGGCGTGAAGCCGCATCGCGAGGATCTCGATCATCTCGCGGCGATCCGGAAAGAATTCGGCGACAAGGTCGATCTACGCGTCGATTACAACCAGGCGCTGGCGCCGTTCGGCGCCATCAAAATCCTGCGCGATATCGAGCAGTTTGCGCCGACCTTCATCGAGCAGCCGGTGCCGCGCAAATTTCTCGACGTGATGGCGCAGCTCACCGCGGCGCTGGAAACGCCGGTGCTCGCCGACGAAAGCTGTTTCGACCGCCGCGACATGATGGAGGTGGTGCGCCGCGAGGCGGCAGATGCCGTCTCGATCAAGCTGATGAAGGCCGGCGGCCTGTTCGAGGCGCAGGCGATCATGGCGATCGCTGACATCGCGGGCCTGCCCGGCTATGGCGGCACGCTGTGGGAGGGCGGCATCGGGCTTGCCGCCGGCACGCAGCTGATCGCCGCGACGCCGGGCATCTCGCTCGGCTGCGAATTCTACATGCCGCATCATGTGCTGACCGAGGACGTGCTGGAAGAGCGCGTCGCCAATCGCGGCGGCCACGTCGTGGTGCCGGACGGTGCCGGCCTCGGCATCCGCGTCAGCGAAGCCTCGGTCCGCGCCAATGCGCGGGTGTTGGCGGAGGGGTAAAGGCACGCCCCCACCGTCGTCCTGGCGAAAGCCAGGACCCATTGCCCCAAAGAGAAGTTGCGGCACGAGGTCGGTAACCCCGAATCTTCGCCAAACCCAATCCGATGGTAATGGGTCCTGGATCGGCGCTGCGCTTGTCCAGGACGACGATCGCGTATGCCGCCTCTGCGGAGCGCCGTCCTTCCCCAATCAGATTCCGTATCGTATGGTCGCAGCAAATATTCAGGGGTTCCGCCCCGCCATGCCCGATCCCATCGGGCCATCCGGAAACCTTTATGTCCGAACCCGCCTGGTCGCTGCACTCCCGCCTGAAAGAGGACACTATCGACATCGGCGATTTGCCGCTGTGCAAGGTCTTGGTCATCAAGGACGCGCATTATCCCTGGCTGCTGCTGGTGCCGCGACGCGCCGACGCGGTGGAGATCATCGACCTCGACGAGGTGCAGCAGGCGCAATTGATGACGGAGATCTCCCGCGTCTCGCGCGCGCTGAAGGAGATCACCCAATGCGACAAGCTCAACATCGCGGCACTCGGCAACCTCGTGCCGCAGCTTCACGTCCACATCATCGCGCGCCGCACCAGTGACGCCGCCTGGCCGCGGCCGGTCTGGGGCGTGATGCAGCCCTTGGCGCACGACGCCACCGAGGTGCAGAGTTTCATCAGCGCGCTTCGCCGCAAGATCTGGTTGGGTTGAAAGAACAAGAAATGTCAGCATTCGACTCGTTTCCACTGGGACAACCCGCCTTCGTCACCAACATTCTCGACCGCGCCGCGCATCTGCGCCGCGACGACGAAAAGCTGTTCGCGATGGAGCAGAAGCCGTCGTCGCGCGCCTATGTGGTCTATCGCGACTCACTGCTGGTGAAGCGCGAGGGCGACAAAGTGCGCGCGCTGCTCGGAATCGACGAGGCGTTGAAATGCGGCGCCAATCCCGGCACGATCTTCTTAGGCTTGCGCGGCGGCGCCGCGATGTTCGGGATGGGCCTGTCGCAGGCCGCGTCCGAGAAGCTGATCGGGCGCGAGGACTACGCCCTCAGCGAGCTGCGCGGCATGGCGATGCAGGGCGCGGTGCCGCCGCAGGAGCTGTCGGCGATCGCGATGGCGAAGTCGATGGTGAGCTGGCATCAGCGCCACGGCTATTGCGCCAATTGCGGCACGCGTACCGCGATGAAGGAAGGCGGCTGGAAGCGGGAGTGCCCGAGTTGCAAGGCCGAGCATTTCCCGCGCACCGACCCTGTCGTGATCATGCACGTCGCCGCCGGCGACAAATGCCTGCTCGGCCGCCAGAAGCAGTTTCCGCCGGGCATGTATTCCTGCCTCGCCGGCTTCGTCGAGGCCGCCGAAACCATCGAGGACGCGGTGCGCCGCGAGATTTTCGAAGAATCCGGCATTCGCTGCACCGAGGTGCAATATTACATGACCCAGCCCTGGCCCTATCCGTCGTCGCTGATGATCGGGTGCAGCGCGCGGGCGGTGAGCGAGGACATCGTCGTCGATCACTCCGAGTTGGAGGATGCGCGCTGGTTCACGCGCGAGGAGGCGGCCTTGATGCTGACGCGGACGCATCCTGACGGGCTCGCCGGCCCGCATCCGTTTGCGATTGCGCATCACCTGCTCGGCCGCTGGGTGCACGACAAGAGCTGAGACGGAGATGGCTGCACCAGGGATCGCGCCGCGCATCCTCTGCATCGGCATTCCCGTGCGCGACCTGACCTTTCGTGTCGAAACCGTGCCCGCGCGCGGCAGCAAGGCGAATGCCAGGCATCTCGCGGAGATTTGCGGCGGCAACGCACTCAATGCCGCGATCGCTATCGCTCGGCTTGGTGGCCGCGTCGCGTTCGCAGGTCCGATGGGCGATGCGCAGGAGACGTCGAGCGGCTTCATTCTCGACCGCATGACATCCGAAAATATCGACACAAGCCATATCGTGCGCATACCTGATGCGAGCACGCCCGTCTCCGCCATCATCATTGACGCGACGGGCGAGCGAACGCTCACGATCTATCGCGATCCGGCCCTGTGGACAGTCGAGCTGCCCGACGCCGACAAGCTGCTCGCCGATTGCCGGGCGGTTCTCGTCGAAAGCCGCTGCGCCGCGTTCGCAACTTCGCTCTGCACCGAGGCACGCCGGCGCGGCATTGCCGTCATCGTCGGCGTCGACCGCGCGATGTCGTTGCAGGACAGCCTGCTCACGGCCGCCTCACATCTGCTGTTCGCCAGTGACCAGTTGCAGGAGACAGCCGGCATCCCCGATGACGGCGCGGCATTGAAGCGCCTGGCCGCGCTCACGCCCGCCTTCCTCGCCGCCACCCGCGGTCCGTATGGCACGATCTGGCTGAACGAGACCGGCGCATTGGAGCAGACGCCGGCCTTCCCGGTTCAGGCCGTCGATACGCTCGGCGCCGGCGACGTCTTCCATGGCGCCTTCACGCTTCGCTTCGCCGAAGGTGGCGGCGTGCGGCAGGCGCTGCGATTCGCCGCGGCCGCCGCGGCGCTGAAATGCATCCGTCATGGTGGCGGCCTGGCCGCCCCGCAACGCGTTGAAGTTGAAGAGCTTTTGAGCATGTCGCCGGCGGCGACGTTGGAGCGGGCGCCAAGATTATAGACTTGCTATAGAAAGATTTTCTCTATATCAGGGAAAACGTCCCTTGAAATGGAACAAAGTTCTTCAAATGACCGATCTCGCCGTCCCACTCCCCGAGACCAGCCGCCGCCTCGACGCCATCGACCGCAAGATTCTGATGGTGCTGCAGGACGATGCCTCCCTCTCCGTCGCCGAGATTGGCGACCGCGTCGGCCTGTCCTCGACCCCCTGCTGGAAGCGCATCCAGCGCTTGGAGGCCGACGGCGTGATTACCAAGCGGGTGGCGCTGGTCGACCAGAACAAGATCGGGCTCGGCATCTCCGTGTTCGTGTCGGTCGAGAGCTCCGACCATTCCGACGCCTGGCTCAAGAGGTTCGCCGACGCCGTCAGCGCCATGCCTGAGGTGATGGAGTTCTATCGCATGGCCGGCGACGTCGATTACATGCTGCGCGTCGTCGTCGCGGACATGCAGGCCTATGACGTTTTCTACAAGAAACTGATCAGCGCCGTGCCGCTGAAGAACGTCACCTCGCGCTTCGCGATGGAGAAGATCAAGTCGGTCACCGCGCTGCCGATCCCGGCTGTGGTTGCGGCTTAAGGCTCACCACACGCAAACTGTCGTCGCCCCGCTTGACCGGGCGATCCAGTATTCCAGAGACGATGATGGGGTACGGATAAGCCGCGGCGTACTGGATGCCCCGGTCTAGCCGGGGCATGACAGCAGGCGAGACTAGCCTCGCGCCTCAAATCTTCTGATTGTACTCGCCGACTTCGGGATGGATGCGCAGCACGCTGTTCACCATCTCGAACATGTCGTGCATGCGCTGCTCGGAGACCGGGCTCTCGACCACGACAACGAGCTCGGGCTTGTTGGAGGAGGCACGCACCAGGCCCCAGCTGCCGTCCTCGACCGTGACGCGGACGCCGTTGACGGTGACGAGATCGCGGATCGACTGGCCGCCGATCTTGGCGCCCTTGGCCTGCAAGGCCTCGAAGTGCTTTACCACCTTGTCGATGACGCCGTATTTGGTCTCGTCGGCGCAATGCGGCGACATCGTCGGCGACGACCAGGTCTTCGGCAGCGCGTTCTTGAGATCGGCCATCGACTTGCCGGGGGCGCGGTCAAGCATATCGCAGATCGCCAGCGCCGAGACGAGACCGTCGTCATAGCCGCGTCCATACGGCTTGTTGAAGAAGAAGTGGCCGGACTTCTCGAAGCCGGCGAGCGCACCCGTCTCATGGGTGCGGCGCTTCATGTAGGAATGGCCGGTCTTCCAGTAGGTGGTTTTTGCACCCTGCTTCTGCAGCACCGGATCGGTGATGAACAGGCCGGTCGACTTCACGTCGACGATGAACTGCGCGTCCTTGTGGATCGCGGACATGTCGCGCGCCAGCATCACGCCGACCTTGTCGGCAAAGATCTCCTCGCCGGTGTTGTCGACGACGCCGCAGCGATCGCCGTCGCCATCGAAGCCGAGACCCACATCGGCCTTGTGCTGCAGCACCGCGTCGCGGATCGCGTGCAGCATCTCCATGTCTTCGGGGTTCGGATTGTATTTCGGGAAGGTGTGGTCGAGCTCGGTGTCGAGCGGGATCACCTCGCAGCCGATCGCCTCCAGCACCTGCGGCGCGAATGCGCCGGCGGTACCGTTGCCGCAGGCCGCGACGACCTTGAGCTTGCGCTTGAGCTTCGGGCGGCTGGTGAGATCGGCGATGTAGCGCGCCGGATAATTCTCGTGGAATTGATAGGAGCCGCCGGCCTTGTTCTTGAACTCGGCGCCCAGCACGATCTCCTTCAGCCGCGTCATCTCGTCGGGACCGAAGGTCAGCGGGCGGTTGGCGCCCATCTTCACGCCGGTCCAGCCATTGTCGTTGTGTGAGGCCGTGACCATGGCGCAGCAGGGCACGTCGAGGTCGAACTGCGCGAAATAGGCCATCGGCGTCACCGCGAGCCCGATGTCGTGCACCTTGCAGCCTGCTGCCATCAGGCCGGAGATCAGCGCATATTTGATCGAGGCCGAATAGCCGCGGAAATCATGACCGGTGACGATCTCCTGGCTGACGCCGAGCTCCGCGATCAGCGCGCCCAGCCCCATGCCGAGCGCCTGGATACCCATCAGGTTGATTTCCTTCTGGAACAGCCAGCGCGCGTCGTATTCGCGAAAGCCCGTGGCCTTCACCATCGGCTCGGATTCGAAGGCATAGGTGTTGGGCAGCAACACGGATTTCGGCTTGGGGAACATTGAGACGGTCTCGTGAAAAAGAGCCAGGATTTGATGCAGCCTTAGCGAATGCCGGGCTGCAGCGGAAGGCGGGAATGGCAGCTTATGGATGATAATTGCGGCAGTTTGGTAACGGGGAAATCTGTCCGCGAGAGCGATCGAAATAGAGATTTTCTTGAAATATGTGTCGCCGTCGCCTTTGGGAGGACCTTTACTGCTCCAGCACTATCTGACCGTTGGCGTATTCGAAGCGCCTGAGGCGGGAGAGGAAGGAGAGACCGAGCAGGTTCTCGGACAGCGCCTCGTCGGGCAGCACCATGGCATCGACATCGCGCACGACGAGGCCGCCGACATCGAGCATGGCGATGCGAGTGCGCGCGGCCTTGATGGTGCCGTTGGCGGTGGAGACGGTGGCGTTGTAATCGCTGCGCGAGGGACGCAGGCCGAAGCGGGCGGCCGAGGTCTCGTTCAGCGCGACCACGGAGGCGCCGGTGTCGACCATGAAGCCGATGCGCTGGCCTTCGATCCGGCCCTCGGTTTGGAAGTGGCCGCGGCCGTCGCGGGGGATGTTGAGGCTGCGGCCGCCGGCCGGCGCGGTGGACGCGACTGCGACCGTACGCGGCACCGACGTCGCCGAGGCGGAGCTCATCCTGTCCGCCATCTGCGCCATGAAGGTGCCGAGGCCGATCATGATCGCCGCGAAGATCATTATGTTACGCATCACACCACTCGAAGCCGAAGCTCGATTTCACCACGCGGAAGGCCGCTCCGCGAGCGACGCTGCGGCCAGAGCGGTGCTATTTTGACGAAAAGGATGAGCGGACGGTTAATGCGCCGGTGTCGCGGATACGACATATCCTCATCCTGAGGTGCCCGCGAAGCGCGGGTCTCGAAGGGCCCGGCCACCAGCGGGGCCGTCATCCTTCGAGACGCTTGCTACGCAAGCTCGTCAGGATGAGGAATTGGCAACGGCGCCTGGGACTAGAACGGGCTCACCGAGAAATACCGCAGCCACAGATCGGTGTAGCGGCCCTTCTCCCAGACGCGGAACATCGCCCAGTTCAGGGCCTGGCGCAGCACGTCGTTGCCCTTGCGTACGGCGATGCCAATGCCCTCGCCGAAGAAACGGCTCTCGACGAAGGGGCCGCCGGAGAAGGCGCAGCAATCGCCGGAATCCGTGCCGTTGATCCAGAACGCGAGCGCGATGGCGTCGCCGAAGATGAAATCGACCTCGCCCTTGCGCAAGGCGCCGCGCATAGCGTCGTCGTTGGGATACGGGTGCAGCTCGGCGTCGGTGAACAGGGCCTTGAGATAGGCCTCATGCGCGGAGCCGGCGATGACGCCGACCTTCTTGCCTTCGAGATATTCGGGCCGGATCTCCGGCATCACCGCGTCCTTGCGCGAAGCAAAGCGCGCAGGCACGCGGTAATAGGGATCGGTGAAGTCGACCCGGGCGCGGAGCTGCGGACTCACCGCCATCGAGGCGATGATGGCATCGCCCCGGTTGGAGGCGAGCGCATCGACCAGCGTCTCGAAGCGCCGCATCTGCACCGTGCAAGTGACCTTGATCTCCTCGCACAGCGCGCGCGCGAAGTCGACGTTGAAGCCGGCCGGATTACCGTCGGCGCCGGTGTAGTTGAACGGCGGATAGTCGGTCTCGGTCAGGAAACGGATCACGGTCAGGCGCGACAGGTCCGGCCGCTCCGGCCGCCGCCGCGGGTCCCAGAAACCCGGCACCGCCTGCGGGGCGGCTTGCGGCGCGACCTGAGGTGAGGCTTGCGGCGCCGTTGGGGGCTGCTTTGCCGGGGCCTGCGCCTGCGCGGACGGCGCAGCAGCGAGCGCGCAGACGCCGACGATCAGCCCGGTCAGCAAGCCACGGGCGGATTTGGACGATTTCGCCTGTTGCGATGGAGCCATCGGCTGAAATGAACGATTTTCGTTGGGATCGGAGGGCCTTATAGCCCATCCGGCCGGGAACGCGAGCGCGGATTGCGGTCAATAGGGGAGCCTACAGATACCGCTTCAACTCCCCTGCGGCTTCTTCCGGCGTGCGCTTCAGGTTGAACGGCGAGACGAAGCGGCCGTCGCGATCCATCAGATAGATCAGCGCCGTGTGGTCCATGGTGTAGTCGCCGTCCTTGGTCGGGACCTTCTTGGCATAGACCCGGTAGGAGGTGATCACCTTGGCGGTCTCGGCAGGATCGCCGCTCAGCCCTTCGAGGTGCGGGTCGAAGCTCGACAGATAATCCTTCATCGCGGCCGGCGTATCGCGCTCGGGATCGACCGAGATGAAGACGGCATTGACCTTGTCGGCGTCCTTGCCCATCGCGCGCAGCACTTCCGAGATCTCGAACAGCGAGGTTGGGCAGACGTCGGGACAATGGGTGTAGCCGAAGAAGATCAGGGTCGGCTTGCCCTTGAGGTTCTTGTCGGTGACGGTCTTGCCGTTCTGGTCGGTGAGCTGGAACGGGCCGCCGATCGCGGCCGGCTGCGCCACCTTGCCGACCCCGCCCATGGCCCAGAATACGATCAGCAGCCCGAGGACGAGGCTTGCGGCGAAGGCGGTCGCGATCACCAGCGGACGGGCGGTAGGGCTCATGAGCGGAAAACTTCCTGTCGCGTGTCAGAAGCAGGCGGCAAGACCGGTCCTGATCATTTCGAAGAACACCTGGCTGCCGTAGTGGAACCAGAGCGCGAGCGCGCCGAGCACGATCAGGCCGCCGACGCCAGCACCTGCCAACAGCAGCACGACCGGCGTCCGGCTGGCAGTGGGCGAATTGTCCGGTACAGGATGGGCGGGGTGCAGTGGTTGAGCCATGACAACGATCGAGATGAAGGCCGGAGTTCCCTGCCTTTCAAATAGGCGCTGGGACGGGGCCGGGCAAGCGCGGCGGGCGGGCCGGGGATCAATTGGTGCGGAGGATCTCCGTCATGCCCGGGCTTGTCCCGCCTGCGCGGCCGAAGCCGCTTCCGCGAGGCGAAGGCCCGGGCATCCACGGACTTTCCAGCCGGGCCCAAGAACGTGGATGGCCGGGACAAGCCCGGCCATCACGACAGATTAGTGAAAGGCGAATGACTGCCGCGGCCTACCGCGACGATGGCTTGTTGGCCGAGGCCTGCGCGTCGAGGTAGCAAGGCTTGTACATAGCCTGGAGCTGCCGGCCCTTCAGGAAGAGCATATGCGGGGTGAGGCCGCCGCGCTGATTTATCCAGCGCTTCACCTGCGAGGGATACATCGCATAGAGCATCTGGGTCGCTTCGGTATTGGTGACGGCGCGGCCGTTGCTGCCGAAATCCCACGCGGCGTGGAAGCCCAGTGTGGCGTGCGACGTCACGCAGATGCGGTCAGGCGGGATGGCGCCGAGGACGATGGTGCAGGCAGAGGCGCAGAGACCGTCGATGATGACGGTGTCGCCCGACTGCCGCAGGTCCTGGTATTTGTCGACGTAGGTTCCGATCCGGCCACCGCGGTCATCCGCAATCCGAACCACCGCGTGAGAAGCGCCCATGCTCGCGATCAGGAGAACCGCCGCAAGCAACCCCGTCAGAAACTTCATTGGCCCCCGCCCCAGTCGAATTCGAATCTGTGTGTCAGGTGGTGATGCCCTGCTAGGGTCCGTCGTAACCGCGGTTTTGTCTAGGCATGCCGGCTCGCTCAAAACAAATTCAAATCCAGTGTTGCGCCGGCGCTGCACTCAGCCGGTCTTTTTCCCGAAGTGGAACAAGTTAACGATGTCTTACGCGCCGTCCTCTTGATCTCAGTTGCAACCGCCGGCTTCAATCCGGGCAACTACAGGGAGGAACCTGTGGAGGGCGAAACACATGGAGGGGGAAACATATGGCCGAACAGATGGCTGAAGAGACTGACGTCATCGTTGTCGGCGCAGGACTGTCGGGCCTGGTGGCCGCAACCGAGATCGCGGACGCCGGCAAGCGCGTAATCGTGGTCGACCAGGAGGGCGAGCAGTCGCTCGGCGGCCAGGCGTTCTGGTCGTTCGGCGGATTGTTCCTGGTCGATTCGCCGGAGCAGCGCCGGCTCGGCATCAAGGACTCCTTCGACCTCGCGATGCAGGACTGGCTCGGCACCGCCGGCTTCGACCGCGACGAGGATTTCTGGCCGCGGCAATGGGCCGAAGCCTATGTGGCGTTCGCGGCCGGCGAGAAGCGTGCATGGCTGCGAGCGATGGGCCATCGCATTTTCCCCGTGGTCGGATGGGCCGAGCGCGGTGGCTATGACGCGATGGGCCACGGCAATTCGGTGCCGCGCTTTCATGTCACCTGGGGTACCGGGCCCGGCATCGTCGAGCCGTTCGAGCGCCGCGCGCGCGAGGCGGTCAGAAGCGGCCGGCTGAGCTTTCGGTTCCGCCATCGCGTCGATGCGCTCTCGATCACCAACGGTACGGTGGATGGCGTCGGCGGCGCCATTCTCGCCCCCGACAATGTCGAGCGCGGCAAGAGTTCGTCGCGCAATGTTGTCGGCGAGTTTGCGTTGAAGGCCCAAGCCGTGATCGTGGCGTCCGGCGGCATCGGCGGCAATCACGAGCTGGTGCGGCAGAACTGGCCGAAGCGACTCGGCGCGCCGCCGAAATTCATGATCTCCGGCGTGCCCGAGCATGTCGACGGCCGCATGATCGGCATCACCGAGAAGGCAGGCGCGCGGCTGATCAACCGCGACCGCATGTGGCATTATGTCGAAGGCATCCAGAACTGGTCACCGATCTGGCCGCGCCACGGCATCCGCATCCTGCCCGGCCCCTCCTCGATGTGGTTCGACGCCACCGGCACGCGCCTGCCGGCGCCGTTGTTTCCCGGCTCCGACACGCTCGGCCAGCTCCAATACATCATGTCCACCGGCTACGATTATTCCTGGTTCATCCTGACCCAGAGCATCATCAAGAAGGAGTTTGCGCTGTCGGGCTCGGAGCAGAATCCCGACCTCACCGGCAAGAGCTGGCGCATGACCATCAAGCGCGCCACCAACAAGGGCGCGCCGGCGCCGGTGGAAGCGTTCAAAAGCCATGGTGTCGACTTCATCGTGCGCGACAAGATCGAGGATCTCGTTGCGGCCATGAACAAGCTGGCCGGCAGCGACCTCCTCAAGCTCGAGCACATCAGGATGCAGATCGAGGCGCGCGACCGAGAGATCGCCAACCCTTACGTCAAGGATGCGCAGGTGATGAACATTCACAATGCGCGGCGCTATATCGGCGACAGACTGATCCGCACCGCCTCCCCTCACCGCATCCTCGATCCCGCGCAAGGGCCGCTGATCGCGGTCAAGCTCAACATCCTCACCCGCAAGACGCTCGGCGGTTTCGAGACCGACCTCTCTTCGCGCGTGTTCGGCGAGGAGGGCAGCGTCATCCCCGGCCTCTATGCAGCCGGCGAAGCCGCCGGCTTCGGCGGCGGCGGCGTGCACGGCTATCGTTCGCTGGAAGGCACGTTCCTCGGCGGCTGCCTGTTCTCGGGCCGCAATGCGGGCCGGGCCGCGGCGAAGGCCGTGGGCTAGATGATGCGGCCGCGGCTGCGCATCGGGGCGTTTGTTGCGGCATTAGCCGCTGCCTCGGCTGCGTCCGCGGATACGATCGATATTGACGGTGTGAAGCGGTCCTACACTGTGCAACTGCCGTCGAAGCGGCTCGTGCCGCTCGTCGTCCTGCTGCACGGCAAGACGCAGCGCGGCGCCGACATGATGACGCGGACGGCGTGGCCGCAGGTCGCAAAGCGCGAAGGGTTTGCGGTGGTCTTTCCTGATGGCCTCAACCACGCATGGGCCGATGCGAGGACCAAGGCGGGACCGGCGCTCCGTGGCCCGCCCGCAGGCACCGACGACGTCGCCTTCATCGCAAAGCTCGTCGAGAAGCTGGTGGCGAACGGCACCGCCGATCCTCGCCGCGTCTATGTCACCGGCATCTCCAATGGCGGCGCCATGGCAATGACGCTGGTCTGCGCCCGCGCCGATCTGTTTGCTGCCGGCGCGAGCGTGAGCATGAACCTCACTGATGAGACCGCTGTCACGTGCCATCCGTCGCGGCCGTTGCCGATGCTGCTGATGAACGGCACCGCCGATCCGCTGGTCCCCTACGAAGGCGGCCGCGGATCGAGCTATTATGCCGCAGACGGTTTTTGGTCCACCGACGAGACGCTTGCGTTCTGGCGCAAGCTCAACGGCTGCGAGACCGATAATGCCGACATGACCGATTTGCCCGACAGGGCGCCAGCAGACCAGTCCACGGTGACGCGGATCTCCTCGCGCTGTCCTGAAGGGCACGACGTCGTGCTTTATCGCATCAATCAAGGCGGTCATCGCATGCCCGGATTTTTTCCGGATGCCCGCTTCCCGAAGGTCGCCGCCAGCTTGCTCGGGTCGCAGAACGGCGACATCGACGCAGCCGAAACGATCTGGACGTTCTTCGGCCAGTTTCCCTGAAGTGCAACTCAGGCATCGCCGACGACGCATGCGTGCCTGGCAACGCATGCGTGCCCGGCAACGCATGCGTGCCTGGGGTGGCACAGGGCAAGCCGCTGCGCTAGACAGGGCCGCCATTCAAAGGAGACCCGCAATGAGCATTCAGCGTCTTGAAACCGGCCCGCGCATGAGCCAGGTCGTCGTGCACGGTAACACAGTCTATCTCGCCGGTGTCGTCGCCAACAACGCCGCCGGCGAAAGCGTGACGAAGCAGACCCAGGACATTCTGGCGACTATCGACAGCCATCTCGCCAAGGCCGGCACCGACAAGTCCAAACTTCTTTCGGCCACGATCTACATCACCGACATGAAGACGTTTGGCGAGATGAACGCGGTGTGGGACGCCTGGGTCTCGCCCGGCAACACGCCGGCACGCGCCACCGTCGAAGCCAAGCTCGCGGCGGCACAATACACCGTCGAAATCATGGTCACGGCGGCCAAGTAAGTTCGCGACAAACATTTGCGCGCGCTTGTCGGCGCATGATCCGATCGGGAAACCGCTTCACACTTTCCCGCATCATGCGCATGACCTCCGAGGTAATCGATCAGCGCGCGCAAACCTTCGATAATCATGTCAGCCGAACGACACGGCGCCATCGAAGGAGACGACAATGACCGATCCCATCACCATCGCTCGCCGCTACATCGATCTCTGGAACGAACGTGCAGCTGACCGCCGGCGCGAACTGCTGAGCCAGAACTGGACGGCGGATGCGAGCTATGTCGATCCCCTGATGAAGGGCGACGGCCATGACGGCGTCGATGCGCTGATCGCAGGCGTGCAGCAGCGCTTCCCTGATTTCAAATTCAAGCTGATCGGCGAGCCCAACGGCTACGGCGACCATGTCCGCTTCAGTTGGGGCCTTGGTCCTAACGGCATCGACAGCCCGATCAAGGGGACGGATTTCGCCGTGCTGAAGGACGGCCGTATCAGGAGCATCACGGGATTTCTGGACCAGGTGCCCGCCGGCACGTGAGCGCGCGCTGCTCGTTGCTGCGCCCTCTCCCCCGGTAAGGGAGAGGGCACACTTTCGTTCGTCGCACAGGCGCTAGTTATTCGCGCTCGCGGAATCGTCCATCGCCTTGAAGGCTTCCTCCAGCTGCAGCGAGATCGGCACGTTCAGCCGTTCGCCGGTCGGAAGCCGTGCGGTGAACCATTTGTTGTAGAGCGGAACGAGGTCGTGGTTGGAGCCGAGCTTGCGGAAAGTGCGATCGACCACCGCCGCCAGTTGCGGTTCGCCCTTGCGGAACATGATGCCGTAGGGGTCGTAGGACAGGTAATCGCCGGTGACGCGGAACTTGTCCTGTGCCTTGTGACGCACGATCAGGCTGGACAGCAGGATGTCGTCGGTCGCGAACGCATCGGCCTTGCCGTCGACGAGCATCTGGTATGACTGTTCGTGATCGGCACCGACAACGATGTTCAGTCCCAACGATGACTTCTTGTCGGCCGCCTGGATCGCCTGCTCGTTGGTGGTGCCCTTCGTCACCACGACGGTCTTGCCCTTCAGATCAGTCAGTGACTGGACGCTGGACGCCTTCGGCACCATCAGCTTGGTGCCGGCGACGAACATCAGCGGCGAGAAGGCGACGCGCTTGCCGCGCTCGGCATTGGCCGTGGTCGAGCCGCATTCCAGGTCGATCTTGTTCTGGAGCACGGCGTCGATGCGGTCATCGGAGGTGACCTTGACGTAGGCGATCTTCAGATTGGGATCGTCGACCTCGACGCCGATCTCCTCGACAATAGCCTCGCAAAGCTCGAGGCTGTAGCCGATCGGCCGGTTGGCCTGGTCGAGGAAGGAGAACGGCGGCGAGCTCTCGCGATAGCCGAGGCGCACGGTGTGCGCGGTCTTGATCGCCGACAGCGTCGGGCTAAGCCCTTCGCTGCCACCGGTCTGGGCGGAGGCACCCGTGGCCAGCAGGCACGCTGCCAGCAACAGGCCGCCCGATATCGCCATTGAAAGGCGCATGATGCACTCCGATCAATGGCCGGCCATCGCAGGCACTTCGCCGGGGATCATGTTCCCCGGCACGGCATCGCCAGGTTCAAGCTCGTGCTCGGGCCCGAGCTCGCCTTCCCACTTGGCCACGACCGAGGTCGCGAGCGTGTTGCCGATCACGTTGGTGGCGCTGCGGCCCATGTCGAGGAAGGTGTCGATGCCCATGATCATCAACAGCCCCGCCTCGGGGATGCCGAACTGCGAGAGCGTCGAGGCGATCACCACGAGGGAGGCGCGCGGCACGCCGGCCACGCCCTTCGAGGTGATCATCAGCGTTGCCAGCATCGCGAGCTGGGTGCCGAGCGGCATGTCGATGTGATAGCTCTGCGCGATGAAGACGCTCGCGAAGGTGCAGTACATCATCGTGCCGTCGAGATTGAAGGAATAGCCGAGCGGCAGCACGAAGCTCGATATCCGCGACGAGGCGCCGAACTTGTTCAACCCCTCCAGAGTTTTCGGATACGCCGCTTCCGAGCTCGCGGTGGAGAACGCGATCATCAGCGGTTCGCGGATCAGCTTCAGCAGATGGGCGTAGCGCGGCCCGATCACGATGAAGCCCACGACCACCAGGATGCCCCACAGGAGCGCGAGCGAGAGATAGAAGCCACCCATGAAGACGATGAGCTTCCAGAGCACTAGCAGGCCGTTCTTGGCAACCGTCGCGGTGATGGCGGCCCAGACCGCGAACGGCGCGAACAGCATCACATAGCCCGTCACCTTGAGCATGATGTGGCCGATGTCGTCGATCAGCGCCAGGATCGGCTTGGAGCGCTCGGGCATCGAGCCCATCGCCACCGAGAAGAACACGGCGAAGATCACGATCTGCAGGATCTCGTTCTGCGCCATCGCATCCGCGATCGAGGTCGGGATCAGATGGGTCAGGAATTTTTCGATCGAGAAGGCGGAAACCGGCAGGCCGGTCGACTGCGCCTTGTCAGGCAGCGTACCCGGGAAATTCGCGCCGGGCTGGAGCAGATTGACCATCACGAGGCCGAGCATCAGCGAGACGAAAGAGGCGCTGACGAACCAGCCCATGGTCTTGGCGAAGATGCGGCCGAGCTTGGAGCCCGAGCCCATATGAGCAATGCCGCCGACCAGGGTCGCAAATACCAGCGGCGCGATGATCATCTTGATCAGGCGCAGGAAAATCACGGCGATCAGGTTGATGGACGAGGCCCAGTCGCCCCGCGTGTCGGGCAGGAAATTGTAGATCGCCGCGCCCATGATGATGCCGAGCACCATCGCCACCAGAATGAATTGCGTAAACCTGTTCGACATTGAACACCCCCGCTACACCGACCGCTTCATGATGTCGCAGATATGACGACTGCGCAACACGCTTGGCGTGCGATCGTCGGGCGGATGTTCCCGTTGCGAAACTGGCGCCCGCGATCTAGCCTTCATGCAGCGCACAACGAAAGCGGCTTGCACGTTTTTCTTGCGGCCGCTGCATCAATAATCGTCAAACGACCGAGGGGAAACATCATGAGCGGCAGCATCAATCGTCAGATTCTTTTGGTGGAAAAGCCCAGCGGCAAGCTCGGTCCCGAGCACTTCAAGCTGGTCGAAGGTGCGGTGCCCGAGCCGAAGGACGGCGAGGCCTTGCTGCGCGTGCGTTACATCTCGCTCGACGCCGCCAACCGCGCCTGGATGCACGGCGCGACCTATCGTTCAGCGGTGGAGGCCAACAGCGTGATGGCCGGCGGCGCCATCGCCGAGGTCATCAGCTCGAAGGCGCCGGAGCTTGCGCCGGGCGACATCGTGTTCGGCGACACCGGCTGGCAGGAGTTGGCGACAGTGCCCGCCAAGCATCTCACCAAGATGCCGAAGCTCGAGCCGATGACGCATCTGCTCAGCGTGTTCGGCATTGCCGGCCTCACCGCCTATTTCGGCCTGCTGGAGATCGGCAAGCCCAGAGAGGGCGAGACGGTCGTGGTCTCCGCGGCCGCGGGCTCGGTCGGCTCGATCGTCGGGCAAATCGCGAAGATCAAGGGATGCCGGGTCATCGGCATCGCCGGCGGCGCCGACAAGTGCAGCTGGCTGACCTCCGAACTCGGCTTCGATGCCGCCGTCGACTACAAGGACGGCGCGGTGTTCAAGGCGTTGCGCGCGGCGGCTCCGAAGGGCATCGATGTCTATTTCGACAATGTCGGCGGCGACATTCTCGAAGCCTGCCTGCCGCAGATGAACAATTACGGCCGCATCGCCTGCTGCGGTGCGATCTCGCAATATGACGGCGCGCCCTCGGCACACGGCCCGCGCGGCGTGCCCGGCCTGATCGTGGTGAAGCGGCTCGTCATGCAAGGCTTCATCGTGATGGACTACATGAAAGAGAGTCAGCGAGCGCTCGCCGACCTCCAGGCCTGGGTCACATCCGGCAAGCTGAAGGTGCAGGAGGACATCATCGACGGCCTCGAGAACACGCCGAAGGCGCTGGTCGGATTGCTGGCGGGCGAGAACCGCGGCAAGCGGATGATCAAGCTCTGACGACGTAGTTACGTCGCAATTGCAAAGCCAATATCTACTTGCGGTAGAGGTCGCGGCGGCCAATGATGTCGCGCGCGGCATCACCCGCGACGATTGTTTGCATCACATTTGAAAAAATTGTCGGCGTTGCCGACAGGGCAGGAATACTCGGATGTTCAACACGTTGAAACATGCGTCGGCACGCGGGGCGTTGCTGGCGGCGGCTCTCTTCGCAACTGCAGCAGGCGCATTCGCACAAGCGCCGACCGAGGCGCAAAAGAGCGCGATCCGCTCCGCATGCCGCTCGGATTTCATGGCGCACTGCGCGAGCGTCACGCCCGGCGGCGTGGAAGCCTATCAATGCCTGCAGAAGAACATGTCCAGCCTGTCCTCGGGATGCCAAACCGCGGTCCGCGCCGTCGAGCCTGCTGCGGCGCCGAAGACCGAGGCTGCACCCAAAGAGGCTGCACCCAAAGAGGCTCCACCCAAGGCGGAGGCCGCGCCTGCCGCGCCGAAGGCTGAAACCGCCCCCGCCGCAAAGCCGGCATCTGGAGCAGCGCCGAAGGACGCGGCAGCCAAACAGCCGAGCAGCGCGCAGGTCGCTGCCGTCAAGAGCGCGTGCCGCGCCGATTATCCCAAGGTGTGCGCCAGCGTGCCGCCAGGCGGCGCGCCTGCGCTCGAATGCCTCGAGAAGAACAAGGCAAAGGTTTCGCCGGCCTGCGAGAAGGCCGTGAGCGCCGCGGCCGGCGGCGGTGGCACGGCAGCAACGGCGGCACCTCCGGGCGCGGCTCCCGCGGCGGCGGCAGCACCGGCAGCCGCGCCCGCCGTGATCGCGTTGCGCCCGCTGCGGCCGCGCGAAGAGCTGTTCATCGTCCGCTCCGCCTGCGGTGCCGACATCCGCACGCTGTGCGCCGGCGTAGCGCCTGGCGGCGGCCGCATCGTGCAGTGCATCGCCAGCAACGCCGCGTCGCTGTCACCTGCCTGCAAGGACGTGCTGGCGCCGTTCGCGGCACGCTAGAGAAGCGTGCCATCCGGCGGTCCGCTGCACCACCGTGCTCGTGGGCGGCGTACGGGTGAAGCGCTGCGTCTGACGGGGCGGATGGCCAAGCCGCCACGGTTTGGCTATGCTTCGCAAGGTCACTGCTTCGGACACGCGCCAAACGCGCGTCCGGACGTGAGCTGTGGTGTGCCGCGCGGCTTGCCGATAATTCCGCTGGCGCGGGTGGCCGGAGCACATTAGTCTACCCCTAGATAGTAAGTATACTGTCAATTAGGGAGGCAGACGTTGCGGATCGCCGTGATTGGCGGGGGGCCCGGTGGGCTCTACTTCGCCTATCTCTGGAAGAAGCGTCACCCCGAGGATCAAGTCGACCTGTTCGAACAGAACCCGGCCGACGCGACCTGGGGCTTTGGCGTGGTGTTTTCTGATCAGGCCCTGGAATTCCTGCGCGCCGACGACCCCGAGACGGTCGACGCGATCTCGCCGCACATGGAGAGCTGGGAGAACATCACGCTGAACCTGAGCGGCGACAGCGTGGCCATCGACGGCGTCGGCTTCTCCTCGATCGGCCGGCTCGAGCTCTTGCGATTCCTGCAGCAGCGCGCGATCAATGCCGGCGTCACCCCGCGCTTCGACACGCCGATTCATGCGATCGATCAGCTCAACGGGCACGATCTGATCGTCGCTGCCGACGGGCTGAACTCGCTGGTACGCCGCGCCTTCGAGGGCGATTTCGGCACCTCGCTGTCCTACTCCTCGAACAAGTTCGTCTGGTACGGCACCTCGAAGCGCTTCGAGACGCTGTCGCAGACCTTCGTCAAGACCGACCGCGGTGCCTTCAACGCCCATCACTACCGCTACTCGCCGACCATGAGCACCTTCCTGGTCGAATGCGACCATGCGACGTGGCAGGCCTACGGTTTCGCCTACAAGGACGTGGAGCAGTCCAAAGGTGTCTGCGAGGAGGTGTTCGCCGACACGCTCGGCGGCCGCTCGCTGGTTTCCAACAAATCGGTCTGGCGCAACTTCCCCTGGGTCTGGAACGAGCACTGGTCGTTCAAGAACATGGTGCTGCTCGGTGACGCCCTGCACTCGGCGCATTTTTCGATCGGCTCCGGCACGCGGCTCGCGATCGAGGACGCCATTGCACTGGTCAAGGCGCTGGAATCGGACGCCCATCTCTCGACCGCCCTGCATCGCTACCAGGCCGCGCGAAAGCCGGTGGTGCAGAAGCTCGTCAATGCCGCGCGGACCAGCGCTTTCTGGTACGAGCACTTTGCTCAGCACATGCAGCAGGGCCTGATGGACTTTGCCTATAGCTACATCACCCGCTCCGGCCGCATCGACGACTCCCGCCTGCGCGCGATGTCGCCGGGCTTCATGGCGCGCTACGAAGCCGCCAAGAACGGTGGGGACGAGGCATGAGCCGGCAGATTCACGACCAGGTGCCCGCCGACTGCGCGGGCGCGCGCGAGATCGGCTTTTCCGTTCCGCAGGTCTACAATGCCAGCCGCGTGCTGTTCGACAATGTCGGCAAAGGCCACGGTGACAAGCTCGCGCTCATCGGCCCCGCGAGCACGCGCACCTACGCGGAGCTCTGCGCGGAAGCCGGGCGCTGGGGCAACGGCTTTGCCTCGCTTGGCCTCAAGCGCGGCGATCGCGTGCTGTTGTTCCTCGATGACACTCCGGCCTACCCGGCCGCGTTCTTCGGCGCGGTGCGCGCCGGCTTCGTGCCATTGCTGATCAACACGCTGACACCGCCGGATCTGCTGCAATTCTATCTCGCCGATTCCGGCGCGACTGTTGCGGTGGCGGACGCCGAGTTCTGTGCACGTTTCAACGCCGAGGCCTGCAAGGACACGGCCCTGCATACCCTGGTCGTCGTCAATGGCCCGGCGAGCGATCACGCCGCGCCGAACGCCGTTTCCGCCGCCGGCTGGCTCCCCCAGTTTCCGACTGAGCTCGCGGAAGCCGACACGCATCGCAACGAGATGGCGTTCTGGATGTATTCGTCCGGATCGACCGGCCGCCCCAAGGGCATCGTGCATCTCCAGCACGACATGGCCTATAGCGAAGTCGCCTTTGCGCAGAACGTCTTGAAGCTGACGCCGGATGACATCTGCTTCTCGGTGCCAAAAATCTTCTTCGCCTATGGCTTCGGCAACGCGATCACCTTCCCGTTCTCGGCGGGCGCGACGACACTGCTGTTGCCCGGCCAGCCGAAGCCCGTGGCAATCTTTTCGGCGATCGAGCAGTACAGGCCGACGGTCTTCTTCGGCCTGCCGACGCTTTATACATCGCTGACCAAGGCCGAGGGTGCGAACAAGACCGACTTCTCCTCACTGCGCATGGCGCTCTCGGCCGCCGAGGTGCTCTCGGCCGACGTCTTCAACGGCTGGAAGACGCTCACCGGTCTCGAGATCGTGGAAGGCCTCGGCTCGACCGAGGTGCTGCACATCTATCTCTCCAACCGCCCCGAGCGGAAGAAGCTCGGCGCCGCCGGCCTGCGCGTGCCCGGCTACGAGGTCGCGCTGCGCGACAAGGACGGCCGCGATGTCGCCGACGACGAGGAAGGCATCTTGTGGGTGCGCGGCGATTCCAACACGCCGCTGTACTGGAACCGGCCGGACAAATCCGCCGAGACCATCCGCGAAGGCGGCTGGATCTACACCGGCGACCGCTTCGTCCGCGATGGCGATGGCTTTCACTTCTTCCGCGGCCGCGCCGACGATCTCATCAAGATCTCCGGCCAATGGGTCTACCCGCTCGAGGTTGAGCTTTGCCTCGCCGACCACCCGGACATCCGCGAATGCGCGGTGTTCGCCGCCGAGCTGCCGGACCGGCGCATGACGCTTAAGGCAGTGGTGGTGATGAACACCCGCGCGGCGGATCAAAGCGAAACGACCCGGCGGCTGCAGGATTACGTGAAGGGCAAACTGCTTCCTTACAAATATCCGCGCGAGGTGATCTTCATCGACGAGCTGCCGAAGACCGGCACGGGGAAGATCGACCGGCAGGCGTTGCTGAGGATGTGAGCCACCGCTGCCATCGCCCGCGAAGGCGGGCGATGACAACCAGGATTAAGGTGCCTTCCCCAGATGCTCCATCGCGTCCTCCGCCCGGAGCGGCACCCGCGACGCCTCGTTGTTGAGATCGACGAGCTGCGCCAGGAGCCCCATAAGCGCCTTGCGGTCCGCTGGCTTGAGCGGCTCGAGCATCCGCGCCTGGGCGCGTTCGACGGCGGGAATGATGTCGCGCAGGATCGCCGCGCCTGATTTGGTCAAATAGAGCAGCTTGATCCGCTTGTCTTCCGGCGCCGGCCTGCGCTCGACGAAATCCTTGGCCTGAAGCCGCTCGATCACGCTGCCGAGCGTGGAGCGATCGAAGGCGATCACCGCGGACAGCCGCGTCGCGTCGATGCCGGGGTGGGTGTGGATCGCGATCAGCGCCGCGTATTGCACCGGCGTGAGGTCGAACGCCTTGCACTCCTCCATGAAGATCGAGACCGCGATCTGCTGCATGCGCCGGAACAGATAGCCCGGCGCCGCATAGACCGCGTCTATCGTGATTGGAGGGGCAGGCTTACTCGGCATCGGGCTGCTTCTCCGGCGCGGCGTTGACGAACGCCGGCAGGGCCTTGGCCGCAGCTTCCGCTTCAAGCAGGCGCGGATAGGCGGAGACGTCGACGCCGAAGCGGCGCGCATTGGCGAGCTGCGGCACAAGACAGAGATCGGCGAGCGTCGGCACATCCCCGAAGCAGAACGGGCCCGGCTCGTTTCTGATCAGCGTCTCGCACGCCGCGAGCCCCTCGCGGTTGACCCAGGCCGCCCAGTCCTGAACCTTCTCCTCGGCAAGGCCGAGCTCGCGCAGCCGCGCCAGCACCTTCAAGTTCTGCACGGGGTGAGTGTCGCAGGCGATCGCCAGCGCGAACGCCCTCACCTTGGCGCGCTGCAACGCATCCCTCGGCAACAGGGGCGGGTTGGGATGGGTCTCGTCGAGCCATTCGATGATGGCGACCGATTGGGTCAGCACTGCGCCCGCATCGTTCTCCAGCGCCGGCACCAGGCCTTGCGGATTGATGGCGAGATAGGCTGGCGCACATTGCTCGCCCTTGCGAAGATGATGCGGCAGGTGCTCGGCACCGCGGCCTTTGAGGTTCAGCGCGATGCGTACCCGGTAGGCGGCGCTGGAGCGGAAATAGCCGTGCAGCTTCATCGGAACCCTCCCGTTTCGTTCTTGTTCGCACGTTGACGCTACCCAGATCGTAAGTATACTGTCAATCAACAAAGCGACGGGAGCCGCACCATGGAAGCCGTGACCAAGACGCCGGAACGCGAGGCGTTCTACAAGAAGATCGACGGCGAGAATCTCACCGCGCTCTGGACGGTCATGAGCGATTTGATCACGCCGGAGCCGAAGAGCGCCTGCCGGCCGCATCTGTGGAAGTTCGACATCATCCGCGACTACATGACCGAAGCCGGCAAGCTGATCACGGCGAAAGAGGCCGAGCGGCGCGTGCTGGTTCTGGAAAACCCCGGCCTGCGCGGACAGTCGAAAATCACCACGTCGCTCTATGCCGGCGTGCAGATGGTGGTGCCCGGCGACGTCGCGCCCGCGCACCGGCACAGCCAATCGGCACTGCGCTTCGTGCTCGAAGGCAAGGGCGCCCACACCGCCGTGGACGGCGAGCGCACCGCGATGGAGCCCGGCGACTTCATCATCACGCCGTCGATGACCTGGCACGATCATTCCAACGAGACCGACCAGCCGATGTTCTGGCTCGACGGTCTCGACATTCCGCTGGTGCAGTTCTTCGACTGCTCTTTCGCGGAAGGCTCCAACGAGGATCAGCAGAAGATTACAAGGCCGGCCGGCGACAGCTTTGCACGCTACGGCCACAATCTGCTGCCGGTCGACGTGAAGCGGAGCTCGAAGACTTCCCCGATCTTCAGCTATCCCTATGCCTACACGCGCGAGGCACTGGAGAAGGCTCGCGCGAGCCAGGAGTGGGATGCCTGTCACGGGCTGAAGCTGAAATTCAGCAACCCCGAGACCGGCGACTTCGCGATGCCGACCATCGGCACGTTCATCCAGCTGCTGCCGAAGGGCTTCAAGACCGCGCGCTATCGCGCGACGGACGCGACGGTGTTCTGTCCGATCGAGGGCCACGGCCGTACCCGCATCGGGGATGCGACGTTCGAATGGGGCCCGCGCGATTTGTTCGTGGTGCCGAGCTGGCAATGGGTCACGCACGAGGCTGATATGGATGCGGTGCTGTTCAGCTTCTCGGATCGCCCCGTGCAGCAGAAGCTGGATTTGTTCCGGGAGGATCGCGGGAATGCGTGAGGTACGCTGCTGGTAGCATCGTCATTGCGAGCGCAGCGAAGCAATCCAGAATCTTTCCGCGGCGACAGTCTGGATTGCTTCGCTGCGCTCGCAATGACGGAGTAAACCTCACCGCCAGTGCAACAGCCGCGTCTCCAGCCAGTTGATCACCCTCCCCACCATCAACCCAAACACCGACAAAATCACCACGCCCGCGAGCAGCTGATCCGTCTGCATCAAATTGCCAGCCTGCAGCACGAACGCGCCGATGCCGTACTGCGCGCCGATCATCTCGGCGCTGACGACGAGCAGCAGCGCCACCGACGAGGTGATACGGAAGCCGGCGAGGATCGCGGGCAGCGCGCCCGGCCAGACCACCTTGCGCACGATGGTGGCGAACGGCACGTTGAAGCTCTGCGCCATGCGGATGAGGTTGCGCGGCACCGCGTCGACGCCGCTATAGACCGAGATCGCGGTCGAGAAGAACACCCCGAGCGCAATGGTCGCGATCTTCGGCTCTTCACCGATGCCGAGCCAGAGGATCAACAGCGGCAGCAGCGCGATCTTCGGGATCGGGAACAGCGCCGAGATGAAGGTGATGCCGACGCTGCGCGCCAGACGCGACAGGCCGATGGCAAAGCCAACGGCGACACCGGCTGCCGTGCCGAGCAGCCAGCCGACACCGATGCGCAGGAGCGACGCGGAAAGGTGCTGCCACAGCGCACCCGAGATCGCGAGCTGGTAGATCGCCCGCGCGATCGCCGATGGCGGTGGCAGGAATAGCGGATTGACCAGGCCGGTGCTGCCGGCGGCCTGCCAGATCGCAATGACCAGCGCGAGCGCGATCCAGCCGCCGAAACGGCTGCTCGCCGGCACGAAGCCGGCGCCGCGAAAGCGGACGCGCCGGACCGCTTCATCCTTCGTCGATGTTCCCGCCGGAGCGCGATCAAGCATGCTGGACCTCGCGCTCGGCATCGATCGCCTCGTTGCGGATCAGCGACCAGATCTGGTTCTGAAGCGCGAGCAGCTTTTCACGGGCTGCAATGTCACCGCGCTCAGTGCGCGTCATCGGCACGCTCACGACCTCGCGAATACGGCCAGGGCGCCGCGACAGCACCACGATGCGGTCGGCAAGCCTCGCCGCCTCTTCGAGATTATGCGTGACATACACGGCGCCCATGCCGCCATCGGCGAGCAGCCGGACGAAATCCTCCATCAGCAGTTCGCGGGTCTGCGAATCCAACGCCGACAATGGCTCGTCCATCAGGAGAATGGCCGGCCTGACCGCGAGCGCGCGCGAAATGCCGACGCGCTGGCGCATGCCGCCGGAAAGCTGCTTTGGATAGGTTTTGCGAAAATCGGTCAGGCCGGTGCGGCGCAAGGCGTCCTCGACCAGCGCGCGGCGCTGCACGGCCGAGAGCTGGGTGTGCAGCAGCGGGAATTCGACGTTCTCCTCCACATTCGCCCAGGGCAGCAGCGCAAAGTCCTGGAACACGAAGGTGAGCGGATTGAGGCTGTCCGCCGGCGGCGATCCACGCAGCTCGGGCGCGCCGGAGGTCGGCAGCAACAGCCCGCCGAGGATCGACAGCAACGTGCTCTTGCCGCAGCCCGACGGCCCCACGATCGCCACCACCTCGCCCGCGCTGACGGTGAACGAGACGTTGTCGAGCACGGCGAGATCGCCGAAGCGATGGGTGATGTGGTTGGCGATCAGGTCCATGGACTGCGTTCTACTCTCAATCCGCCTTCACGAATTCCTTGGCGATGATCGCATTCGCGTCGAAGCCCTTGTCGGCAAAACCCTGCTCCTGGAGCCATTTGATCTGGTTGTCGACGTTCTTCACATCCAGCTTGCCGTCGGGATCGATATAGGCGCAGTTGCCGACCACCTGCTCGACCGGGAGGTTCGTATATTTGGCGATGATCTCCAGCAGCGGCTTTGTCTTGTCATTGATCGGCGCGACACCGTCCTTCATCGCGGCGAGGATGACGTCGTGATATTCGCGGTCGGCCTTTGCCAAGGCGCCGAGCAGCTTCGTCACCAGCACCTTGTTGGTCAGCGTCTTCGGCGAGGCGAACACCGCGCCCAATTGCCAGGGTGTCTCGTCGCCGACCCAGCCGAGAAACTTCGCACCACCGTCGTCCATCAGCTTTCGCGCGGTGGAGATCGGCAGCAGCGCTGCATCCACGGTCTCGCCCTTCAGCGCGGCCGCCGCATTCGACAGCGATTGCAGCGGCACAATCTTCACGTCGGCGAGCTTGAAACCGTATTTGTCCGCAAGCAGGCCGAGCGAATAGTGAAAGGAGGAGCCAACCTGCGTCATCGCCACGCGCTTGCCCGCGAGGTCCTTCGGCGTCTTCAGACCGCTCGCATAGGCGTTGTTGCTGGCGAAATAGCCGATCAGGGGATAGCCGGCCTTCTCGCGGCTCATGCCGCCGATCACCTTGAGCACGCCCTTGCCGGCGAGATTGTAAAGACCTGCGGTGAAGGCGGTGACGCCGAAATCGATGTCGCCCGAGGTCGTCGCCACCGCGATCGGCTGCGCCGCGTCGAAGAATTTCAGCTCGACCTCGAGGCCGGCCTCGCGGAAATAGCCCTTGTCCTGCGCGATGAACACCGGCGCGGAGGAGGATAGCCTGAGCACGCCGATCCTGGCCTTCAGCGCGTCCTCGGCTCGGGCCGTGCCCATTGCTGTGATCGCCATCAGGCCAGCTAGCGCGAGCCGCACAATCCCGATCATTTCGTTTCCTCCGCCGTCGATATCTTGCAGTCGGTTACAGGCCTTCAGGCACGGGCTGGTCCCGTCCGATAAAGGCGCCCTGTTGTTTCAACGTTTCCTGCAGCTTTTCAACGGGGATGTCACGCGGGATCCGGTTTCCGGAGAGCGCCAGCGCTGCCGCGGAACCGGCCGCCTCCCCCATCACGAAACAGGCACCGGAGACCCGGGCCGCCGATTGGCCCTCATGGGTCATCGAGGCGCAGCGGCCGGCGACCAGCAGATTATCGACGCCTTCGGGCACCAGCATGCGGTAAGGCAGCTCGTTATAGCCGCGCGATTCCGGGATCGGCGGGAAGGTGAAGACGACGTCGCCGGGGACATGGGCCTCGATCGGCCAGCCATTGACCCCGATGGAATCCTCGAACGAAGCGCAGCCGAGCACGTCCTCGCCGCTGAGCTGATAGCCGCCCGTGATGCGGCGGGTTTCGCGGATGCCGAGCTGCGGCGGCAGGTCGACGATGTAGGATTTTTCAAAGCCCGGCACGGTGCGCAGGAATTCGAACGCAGCCAGCGCCTGCTTGCGGCCCTCGATCTCGCCGCGGGTGAGATCATCAGGCTCGATGCCGTTGATGGCATGGCCGTCCTCGCGCGCCACTTGCGTAAAATTCACCCGCCATTCGATGCCGGACTTCTGCGGCCGCACGATCGCGCTCTTGCGCGGGAATGTGTGGGTGCCGGCGGCGGTGGCCTGCTCCATCAATTGCGGAATGGTCCGCCAGGCTTCGCCTGCCCTCTCCGGGTCGATGTTGTTGAGACGGAGCATCATCGAGGGATACATCGGATGACCGTGCTCGTCGCCGAATTCGAACGGCGCGCCGGCCCAAACCGCGAGATCGCCGTCGCCGGAGCAATCGATGAAGATCTCCGATCGCACCGCCTGCCGGCCGGCCTTGGTCTCGACCATCAGCGCATCGATGCGGCTGTTAGCGCCCATCACCACACCGGCACCAAGCGCGTGGAAAAGGATGTGCACCTTGTGACTGGCGAGCAGTTGGTCGGCCGCGATCTTGTAGGCGGCGGTGTCGTAGGCCTGGGCGAAGACCTTGCCGAGAATCAGATGCGGCGCGTTGAGGCCGTTCAAGCGATCGATCCGCGCCAGCAACTCCGACGCCATGCCCTGCACCAGCCGGTGGGCCTCGCCGTGGACATTGCCGTGCAGGCCGCAGAAATTGGTGACGCCTGCGGCGGTGCCCATGCCGCCAAGGAAGCCGTACCGCTCGATCAGCAGCGTCTTCCGTCCCGCGCGTGCGCTTGAGGCCGCCGCCACGATGCCGGCCGGACCGCCGCCGAGGACGACGACTTCATATTCGCCGTAAAGCGGCACCTGGCGCGCCGGTTCTTCGATCGTCATGGCCTGCATGGCGCGTCCTGTCCCTGAAATCCTTTGCTTGGGCCGGACTATGAATTAACCCGGATCGAGCTACAATCCGCCAAAATAGGCGATCACCTTTCTCGAATCGCGAAAGGCCGAAGATGGACATCCTGGTAAACCTTCAGGCGTTCCTCGCGACCGCCGACGCCACCGGCTTCTCCGCGGCCGCGCGAAAACTCGGCGTCTCGACGTCGGTGGTCGCCAAGCGCGTCACGCAGCTGGAGGCGCGGATCGGCACGCCACTGTTTCATCGCTCGACCCGGCAATTGCGGCTGACCGAGGCCGGCCAGCGCTACGTGCATCGCGCCCGCGGCGTCGTCACCGACGCCGCCGATCTGCTGTCGCGCATGGGCGAGAAGGGCCACGATCTCGTCGATCATCTGCGCATCAAGGCCCCGACCTCGCTGACGGTCGCGCGGCTTGCGGACGTCTTCACCGCCTTCCAGACCCAGAACCCGCGGCTCAAGCTCGAGATCGTGCTGTTCGACCGTCCGGTCGATCCCGTCACCGAAGGCTTTGACATCGCCATCGGCGCCTTCCCGCATTCCTTTGGCGGTGTCGTCGACGAACCCTTGTGCCCGCTGAAGCGGCTGCTCTGCGCCTCGCCTGCCTATTTGAAGAAACACGGCACGCCAAAACATCCGCGTGATCTGGTCGATCATCGCTGCCTCAGCTTTCTACCGACCGGCCCCGAATGGATCTTTGACGGGCCGCGCGGCCGCATCAGCGTCCAGGTCAGCCCGCTGCTGTCCTGCAACGAGGGCCAAGTGCTGGCGCGCAGCGCCATCGCCGGCAACGGCATTGTGTTGATATCGGACTATCTCGTCGCGAGCGCCTTGCGCGACGGCGCGCTCAAGCCGGTGCTGCGCGAGTTTCCGATTCCGGAATTGTGGGTGAAGGCTGCGATCCCTGAACGGCGGCGCAATGCCGCCGCGGTACAGGCGCTGCTCACTTTGCTGAAAAGGTCACTCGCGACGTCGCTGTAAAAGCCCGTAGCCCGGATGGAGCGAAGCGTAATCCGGGCTACTCGCGTTCAGCTTTTAGCACCTGCCCAATTCGCGGCGCGCTTTTCCGCGAACGACGCCAGCCCCTCCGCGGCTTCCGCGCTCTGTCGCTTCAGCGAATGCAGATGCACGAGCCGCTTGTAAGCCGCATCGTCCACCGCCATGCCGCCGAACGAACTTTCCAGCGCGAGCCGCTTGGTCTCGGCCATCGCCTCCGATCCGTTGGCAAGCAACTGCTCGACCACCTTGGCGCCGGCGGCGTCGAGATCGGCGAGCGGCACCACCTCGTGGACGAGGCCGATACGACGGGCGTCCTCGGCGCCGAAACGTTCACCTGTCAGCGCGTAGCGGCGGACTTGCCGTACACCAATGGCATCGCAGAGCTGCGGGATGATGATGGCCGCGGTCAGGCCCCAGCGCACTTCGGTGATCGAGAACAGCGCGTTGTCGGCCGCGATCACAACGTCGCAGGCCGCGATCACGCCGGTGCCGCCGCCAAAGCAGCCGCCCTGCACCAGCGCGACCGTCGGGATAGCCAGCGTATTGAGCCGCTGCACGGCCTCGAACGTCGCCCGCGACGCGGCCTCGTTCGCCTCGCTCGATTGCGGCCGCACGCCGTTGATCCATTTGAGGTCGGCGCCAGCCTGGAAATGCTTGCCATTGCCCTTGAGCACGACGACGCGAAGGTTGGGCTTGCTGCCGAGATCGTCCATGGCCGCGAGCACGCCTGCGATCAACGCGCCGTCATAGGCATTGTTAACCTCCGGCCGGTTCAACGTGACGGTCGCAACCCCACGCGCATCCAGGGTCCACAGGACGGGGCTGTCGGTCATCGGTGTTCCTCCGCTCGTTTGTTTGGCGCGCACTATGACCGAGGCTCCGCGCCCTGATCCATATCTTTCGAGCGTAGGGCAGCCGCGTCCATCGCATGGCGGCTTGTGTCATGCTGCCGCGGGGCGGCATCAAGGGATCAGGGACGGACATCACATGCGCATCTGCATTTTCGGCGCGGGCGCCGTCGGCAGCCATCTTGCAGTTCGGCTGGCCCGCGCCGGCCACGAGGTCTCGTGCGTGATGCGGGGCGCGCACCTGGAGGCGGTCCGGGCCAACGGCCTCAAGCTGCGCGTCGGCGATTCCGAGGTCTCCGCCAAGGTGAACGCCTCCGGCGATTCGGCCCAGCTCGGCCCCCAGGATGTCGTGATCAGCACCTTGAAGGCAACCGCGTTGACCGGGCTGGTCTCCAGTCTCAAACCGCTGCTGCAGGACGACACCGCGATCGTCTTTGCGCAGAACGGCATTCCCTGGTGGTACGGGATCGGCCTGCCGCCGCGGCACCCGACCCCGCCGGACATCTCCTTCCTCGACCCGGGCGGGCGCTTGCGCGCCTGCATTCCGAAGGAGCGGATCGTCGGCGGCGTGGTCTTCTCCTCGAATGAGGTGATCGCGCCCGGCGTGGTGCAGAACCTGACGCCGGACCGCAACCGCCTGCTGATCGGCGAATGCGACGATCGCAATTGCGAACGCATCACGATGCTCCGCGGTGTCTTCAGCGACGCACGACTGGAATCGCCGCCGGTCGCCGAGATCCGCGAGGCGATCTGGTCAAAGCTGCTGACCAACATGTCGCTGTCGGTGCTGTGCCTGCTCACCGGCCAGACCGCGCGCGGCGTGCGCGATGACCCTGCGTTCGCCGAGGTCATCCCGCGGATGCTGAACGAGGCCAACGAGATCGCTCAGCATTTTATCCCCGAGGTCAAGCGCGTATCACGCAGCGGCCCCGCCCCCAACCACAAGCCGTCGCTGCTGCAGGATTACGAGCTCGGCCGCGCCATGGAGATCGACGTCCTGGTAAAGGCGCCCCAAGCCTTCGCGCGCACCGCCGGCCTGTCGACGCCGACGCTCGACTTGATCGCCGCGCTCGCGATCCAGAAGGCGCGCGACAAGGGGCTATATTCGGCGTGAGATTTCAGGCGAGGCTGTCGATCCAGGCCGCGAGCGTATCAAGCACCTCTGTCAGCGCCTCTTCATTGGTGCGGCCGGACTTTTTCAGCACCGCGAAGGAGTGATCGCCGCCTTCAATCTCATGCAGCGTCGCCTTCGGGGCAAGAGCGGCGATGACCGGCTTGAGGAGGCCGAGATCGGCGAGCCCGTCGCGGGTGCCTTGCAGGAACAGCATCGGGATCTCGACATGGGCGAGATGCTCGGCGCGCTCCGTCGACGGCTTCTTGTCGGCGTGCAGGGGAAAACCGAGGAAGGCGAGCCCTTTGACATCAGGCAGCGGAGCCTTGGACTGCGCCTGCGAGGTCATGCGCCCGCCGAAGGATTTTCCACCCGCAACGAGCATCACACCAGGGCAGAGCCGCGCGGCTTCCTCGACTGCCACGCGGATCGTGGCGTGGGCGACCGCAGGCTGGTCGGGACGGCCCTGCTTGTTTTCCATGTAAGGAAAATTGAAGCGGAAGGTCGCGATGTCGCGAGCAGCGAGCCCCTCCGCAATCTTGTCCATCGATGCATGCCGCATCCCTGCACCGGCACCATGCGCCAGGACGTAACAGGCGCGCGCCTTGTCCGGCTGCGTCAGGATCGCGGAGACCGTGCCGATGCGCGCGATGTCGAGCTTGAGCTCTTTGGTTTTGACGGTTTGAATTTTGACAGCCACAATCAACCATCCCGATAGACGCTGCTCCGGCCGCCTTGGTAGCGTCACCGGCACAGCCTGAAAACACAATAATTGCCGCCAAAGGCTGGCCTAACCAGGCCGGCAAGCCGCATTGACCGAGGTGACCATGTCCTACCGCTCCTCCTGGATGACCGAAGAGCTCGAAATCTTCCGCGACCAGTTCCGGAAGTATCTTGCCAAGGATCTGGCCCCGCATGCCGAAAAATGGCGCGAGCAGAAGATGGTCGACCGCTTTGCCTGGCGCGGGCTCGGCGAGATGGGCGCGCTGCTGGCAAGCGTGCCGGAGGAATATGGCGGCCTGGGCGCCACCTTCGCCTATGATGCCGCCGTGCTCGACGACCTCGAAAGCACGGTGCCGGAGCTGACGACCGGCGTCTCCGTGCACAGCGCCATCGTCGCGCACTACATCCTCAATTACGGCTCGGAGGAGCAGAAGAAGCGCTGGCTGCCGAAGATGGCTTCAGGCGAGATGGTCGGCGCCATCGCCATGACCGAGCCCGGCGCCGGCTCGGATTTGCAGGCCGTCAAAACCACGGCCAGGAAGCAGGGCAATTCCTACGTCATCAACGGACAGAAGACCTTCATCACCAACGGCCAGGCTGCCGATCTCGTCATCGTGGTTGCGCGCACCGGCGATGTCGGCGCCAAGGGCATTTCGCTGATCGTGGTCGAAACCTCAGGCGCGGATGGATACAAGCGCGGGCGCAACCTCGACAAGATCGGCCTGCATGCCTCCGACACGTCCGAGCTGTTTTTCGACAACGTCGCGGTGCCGCCGGACAATTTGCTCGGCGGCGAGGAAGGCCAGGGCTTCGTGCAGCTGATGCAGCAATTGCCGCAGGAGCGCCTCGCGCTCGCGGTCGGCGCGGTCGCCGCTATGGAGCGCGCGATAAAACTCACCGTCGACTACACCAAGGAGCGCAAGGCCTTCGGCAAGCCGCTGATGGATTTCCAGAACACCGCCTTCAAGCTCGCCGAGCGCAAGACCGAAGCGATGATCGCGCGCGTCTTCGTCGACTGGTGCATCGAGCGGCTGGTCGCCAAGGACCTCGATACCGTCACGGCGTCGATGGCGAAATACTGGTGCTCGGAGAAGCAGGTCGAGACCGCCGACGAATGCCTGCAGCTGTTCGGCGGCTACGGTTACATGCAGGAATATCCGATCTCGCGCATCTTCATCGATTCCCGCATCCAGAAGATCTATGGCGGGACGAACGAGATCATGAAGCTGTTGATCGCGAGGTCGTTGTAATCAAGCCGGCGTGAACGGCCTGCCGCTCATTTCGGATGCCACCACCGGCCGCCGATCACGACGCCTTCGGAGACGATCTTGCGGTCGCCGATCAGGTGCTCGCCGACGACGTCCTCATAGTCGAACTGGCCTTCCCTCACCGAGATCAGCGTGGCGTCGCCGACGCTGCCCGGCTTGAGGCTGCCGAGCTCGGGGCGCCGCAGCGCCATCGCGGCGTTGACGGTCGAGGTTGCGATGACGTCGGACAGCGGCATGCCCATGCACAGGAATTTCGACAGGGTCGTCACCTGATCGAAGGCCGGGCCGTCGATGCAGAGCTGATGAATGTCGGACGAGATGGTGTCGGGATAGAAGCCGTTGGCGAGCATCGCACGCGCGGTCTTGAATGCGAACGAGCCCTTGCCGTGGCCGATGTCGAACAGCACGCCGCGCTCGCGGGCGTCGAGCACCGCCCGCTTCACCGTGCCCTGCGCGGTCGCAGGCGTGTTGGGGAAGGGACGGAACGCATGGGTGAGCACGTCGCCGGGGCGCAGGCGCGCCAGCACCTCCTCGTAGCTCGGCGGCGGATGATCGATATGCGCCATCAGGGGCATGCCGACCTCGTTCGCGACCTCGAGCGCGATGTCGAGCGGCACGACGCCCGACGTGCCCGAGGAATGCAGCCCCACGCGCACCTTGATGCCGACGATGAGATCGCGGTTGGCGTCGGCCACCTTGGCCGCCTCGATCGGATTCATCAGCCGCAGCTCCTCGCTCTCGCCGACCATGATCCGGTGCGAGAAGCCGAAAATGCCGGCATGCGAGACATGCAGATAAGCGAGAATGCGGACCTGGCTCGGCTCGATCACGTGCTTGCGGAAGCCCGCGAAATTGCCCGGCCCTGCACTGCCGGTATCGACCGCGGTGGTGACGCCGGAGAGACGGCAGAACTCCTCGGCGTCGATGCCGAGCGACGTGCCGCCCCAATAGACATGGGTGTGGAGATCGATCAGCCCCGGGGTCACGATGAACTGCGAGACGTCGCGCACGTCCGTGCCCGGATCGGCCTTGAGCCCACTGCCGATCGCCGCGACCTTGCCGCCGGAAAAGGCGACATCCGTCACAGCATCGAGCTTCTGGGACGGGTCGACCACACGGCCGCCGCGCAGGATCAAGTCAAAAGGCATTGTCGTCTCCGGATATGGCAGCGAGGCGGGGCGGCAGTCAGCCCGGGCCAGGAAGGAAGCTTCGCGCTTCTAGCAATTTTTGCGCCGACGAGCGTGGCAAACGCGACGATTGCTCACTGAAAAACTGGCGATCCCGGGAAGACTCGAACTTCCGACCTACGGTTTAGGAAACCGTCGCTCTATCCGGCTGAGCTACGGGACCGCGGAACCCGCAGAGCGGGTTACCGGGGCTTCATATCAAAGCGGAGGGGGGATCGGAAGCCCTCCGCGTTGCTCAATGCGGAGGGCTGCCGGTCATCTCATGCCCGGATATTGTTGTCCTTGACCACCTTGCCCCAAATGGCGACCTGCTTGTCGAAGAAGGTCTTGAAGGCGGGAGCGTCCTCGAGCAGCAGCGTCATCTGCTGCGTTTCCTTGAGCTGGGCGGCGGTGGCGGGCTCGCTCAGGATCTCCTTGGACGCCGTCGCGAGGCCTGCGATGATGTCCGGCGGCGTGCCCGTGGGCGCGAAGATGCCCCACCAGGCCAGCGTCTCGAAATCCGGAAAGCCCGCCTCGATCCCGGTCGGCGTATCCGGCAGGCCCGGCAGCCGCTCGCGGCCGAGCTGCAGGATCGGACGCAGCATGTTGGTGCCGAGTTGGGCTGCGACCAGCGCCGCCGATCCCGCGATCAGGTCGACATGGCCGCCGAGCACGTCGTTCATCGCGGGACCACCGCCGCGATAGGGCACGTGCATGATCTCGACGCCGGCCTTGTTGCCGAGCACGGTCATGGCGAGATGGCCGAGCGTGCCGATGCCGACGGAGGCGTATTTCACCGCGCCGGGCGTCGCCTTGCAGGCCGCCACCACGTCGGCAAAGCTCTTGTAGGGGCGGCCTGCACCGGCAGCGATCACGTAAGGCGCGGTGCCGACCAGCAACACCGGCATTAGCTCGCGCTCGACATCGACGGGCGGCTTGTCGAGGATGGAGGGGATCACCGCGTGGGAATCGAAGGTGACCAGGAACGTCGAGCCGTCAGGCGGGCTCTTGGCGACCTGCGCCGCGCCGAGCGCGCCTGCCGCGCCCGACTTGTTCTCGACAATGACGATGCGGTTGAGCTTGGTTTGCAGATGGCTCTGGAGCAGCCGCGCCATCGCATCGGTGGATCCGCCCGGCGGAAACGGCACCACCAGTGTGATTTTTGAAGCCTGCGCCAACGCCGGCGTCATCGCGAGAATAGCCGGCGCTGCCAGCAGCGTCCGTCGTGTGATCGTCATGGTATCCCTCCCCTGTTTTCTCGCGCCCGGCTTTTGCTCTTTGGCGCTTTAAGTGGTCCCGAAACCGGATCCCGCTTTTCTGTATTCTGGCCGCGGCGGACTGAAGATGTCCAGCACGCGGGCGCCGTCGGGGCCGGCGCGCATGGTGTGCGGCACATTACCCGGCGTGCGCCAGAAGTCGCCTTTCTTCACGGCAATCTCCTCATCACCCTGGACGCGGATGGCGGAGCCGTCGAGCAGCACGCCCCACTGCTCCTCGGGATGATGGTGCAGCGTGCCTTGCGCATGCGGCGCCAGCGTCACCACCGACAGCATCGCCTGCTCGCCGGAGAAGATGCGCGTGGTCACCCCTGCCGCGAGCTCGCGAAACAACCCGTCGCCGTTATCGTCGAGATTGTGGAATTCGTCCTGCTGGCTCACGCCGCCCTCCTCTTCCTTCTCGCTGATCAGGATTTGCCATACGCGCCTTGATAACGGCCCTCGCGGATCGCCTTCAGCGTCTCCTCCTCGCGCGCGACCTGGGCTCGCACGGCGTCGAGCAGCGCCGCGGCACCGGCGGCGGCAAACGACACCACGCCGTCCTCGTCTCCGACGACGATGTCGCCGGGCGAGATCACGCTGCCGCCAATCGAAACAGGCACGTTGATCTCGCCGGGGCCGTTCTTGTAAGGGCCGCGGTGGATCACCGCGCGGGCATAGCAGGGAAAGTCATCGGCAGCGAACGCCGCGACGTCGCGGATCGCGCCGTCGATGACGTAGCCTTCGGCTTTGCGCCATTGCGCGATGTTCTTCATGATCTCACCGACCAGCGCGCGGGTCTCGTCGCCGCCGCCATCGACCACGATGACGTCGCCGGGGCCCACCAGCTCGAGCGCGCGGTGGATGGCGAGATTGTCACCGGGACGGGTGCGGACCGTGAGGGCCGTGCCCACCAGCTTGGCACCGCGATGATAGGGTTTGAGCCCCACGGCGCCCGGCAGCCGGCCGAGATTGTCCGAAATGACCGAGGTCGGCGCACCGCGAAAGCCCTCGATGATCGCGGCCGGCGGCTTCGGCACAGCGTTCGCGGCGATGGTGATGGTCATAATCTCGGTCCTTCCCATGAATTCTCTTAATCGGCGTCCGCCCGCGCCTTCGCCGGCCAAATCCGGAACGCGCGCCCCTCCTTCATCCACGCCGCGCGCTCGTCGCGCAACAGCGTGCGGCGAACTTTACCGGAATCGTCGCGTGGTGGGACGGTGACGATCTCGAAGCTCTCCGGGTGCTTGTAGCGGCTGAGCCTGTCTTTGAGGAAATCCGCCATTCCGTCGGCGATGGCTTGGCCGTCCGCATCGCTCTCCGGCTCGATGATGGCGTGCACGCGCTGGCCGAGTTCAGGATCGGGCAATCCCACCACAACGCAGGAGCGCACGCCAGGGCTCTCGGAGACGGCGGCTTCGACCTCGGCGGGATAGATGTTGGCGCCGCCGCGCAGCACCATGTCGGCGAGGCGGTCACCGAGATAAAGGTAGCCTTCCGCATCCAGCCTGCCGATATCGCCCAGCGATTCCCAGCCGTCGGCGCGGCGCTTCGGCTCGGCGCCGAGATAGTGATAGGTGGCGTCATTGCCGTCATTGTTGAGGAAGTAGATCTCGCCGGTCTCGCCCGGCGCGACGTCGTTGCCGTCCTCGCCGATGATGCGCAAGCGCGCCGTCTCGCCGATCTTGCCGACCGAGCCCTGGTGCGTCAGCCATTCCGTGCCGGAGATGATGCAGGAGCCCTGTCGCTCGGTGCCGCCATAGAGCTCCCAGATCCGCTCAGGCCCGAGCCAGGCGATCCAGTTCTCCTTCAGCCAGGGTGGCATCGGAGCGGCCATGTGGAAGACGGTTTGCAGGCTCGACACATCATAGGCGTTGCGCACGTGCTCCGGCAGCGCCCAGATCCTGTGCATCATGGTCGGCACGAAATTGACCCATTGCACGCGCTCGCGCGCGATTTGCCGCAGCGCCTCCTCGGCATCGAATTTGACGAGGCCGGTGAGCTGGCCGCCGGTGAACAACGCGTAATGCGACACGATGAACGGCGCATTGTGATAGAGCGGACCGGGATTGAGCAGCGAGACCCCGAAGGGGATGCTGAGCGGCGGCGCGGCGATCGTGTCGATCACCGCCGGCTGGTGATCGAGGATCACCTTCGGGCGGCCGGTCGATCCGCCGCTGGTCATGGCTTTCCAATAGCGCGCCACCGGTGCGGTGAGCGGCTCGTCCGAAAATCCTTCCGGCTCGAAATCCGCGGGCAGACGGTTCGGCGCGTTCCAGTCGGCTTCGCCGCCCACCACCAGCGCCGGCTTCAGGATGTCGAGCACCGCGGCGGCTTCGCCGCGCGGCAGCCGCCATGACAGCGAGGTCGGCGTCGCTCCGCATTTCCACACCGCAAACGAGGTCTCGAAGAACGCATTGCCGTTCGGCAATCCGATCGCCACGAAGTCGCCGGGCTTGACGCCCTTGACCATGAACGCCCGCGCGCGCCGGTTGGCGCCGCGTTCGAGCGCGTCCCATGTCAGCGTATCCCGCCCGTGACGAACGGCGATCGTGCCTTGCGGTTTGCGCTCGGCGTACCAGCGCGGCACGTCGGACAGGGGCAGCAGCATCAGGCGTTTCCACTTCGTTTTCTTGGCGTCGCCGATGAGGCGAGCGCAGGATGAAGTGACGCTGTGACTCCTGCGCCACGTCAAGCAAAAAATGTCAGCATCGCAGCCATGAAATTCCCGGGTTCCATGGGTGACAAGCAGGCCATAAAGGGGCAAAAATCAGCCCGACTCAGTTCGGGTTGAGTTTTGCAAGGAATGCTCTCGTAGAATGTCGGACGTAGTTGCATCGCATCGTGCGGCGCTGGTCGTTGCCGCAGCAGGATTTTTCCTGCTGGCGCCGTCGCATGCCCAGGCACAATGGTGGAAGCGCGCGCCTGTCGACTTCGAGGCCTGCGCCGACGCCGCCGAGAAAGCTACGACCAAATCCGAGAAGACGGCTGCGCTTGCCGACTGCAACGCCAAATTCGCCGGCCGGCGCAAGGCGGGCGGCGGCTATTCCTATTACGATTTCCTCCAGGACCGCAGCTTCGACATCGCCGGGCCCAATCCGACGCCGGAGGAGCAGAAGAAGATCGACGAATCCTACACCGCCTATCTCGCCAATCAGCGCCGCAGCAATGAAGCCGCGCAGGCCACCGCGCGCCAGCAGCGCGAGCAGCAGGAACAACAGGTGCAGCAGCTCCAGCGGGTCGCGTTGCGAACCGAGGTCGAGCGCGTGCCCGTGCCGGTCGAGCGGCCGAAAGTCCAGCAGGCCGCCATCGGCGACGCGCGGCCGCGGCCGAAGGGCACACCCTGCACCAAGGGCTCGTTCTCCTGCGAATGGCCGCGGCTGTCGGATGGATTGAACGACATCAAGAAGCTGTTCAGCCCGACGCCGAGCAAGCCCGCGAAGAAGGGCTGAGCTGCGCCGCCGTCATTGCGAGCGCAGCGAAGCAATCCAGCATCTCTCCGCGGAGGCAGTCTGGATTGCTTCGCTACGCTCGCAATGACGAACTGGGCGGGGATCCGTCTCCTAGCCTCAGTTCGTGTGCTTCTTCTTGCTGCGCTTCGGTTGAGCAACCGGCGCATTCACCGGCGCCGTTGTTGCCGGTGAACTACCCAACTGCGAACGACTCTCCTTCAGGCGCGCGTCATAGCCGGGCGAATTCGTGACGGTCGGCGGCCTTGCCTGAGCAAACGTGGAAGCTGCACATAAGGCGGCGAGCACGACCCCGATCGTCAAACAACGTTTCATCGCACGTCTCCCGTCAGCCGGCGTGAACTCATGCAGCGCCGCGAACCTGCTGCGGCGTCAGCCGCGGCGGACCCTTGCCCGCGGCCTCAGCCTCGTTGATCAGCGCAACAATGCGGCGCGACAGCGGCACGTCGACACTGTTCTGTTCGGCGAGGGCGATGATCGCGCCCTGGAGATAGTCGATCTCGGTCTTGCGGCCCTGCTTCAAATCCTGCCACATCGAGGAACGCGCCTCGGGATCGATCTTCATGGTCCTTCCCAGGATCAGGTCGAAAATCGGATCAGGCAGTCTCAGCAAGGCGGGCGTCCAGGACGACGGGATCGGCGTCGCCGAGACCGGTGTGATGCCGGCGGCCCTCATCGCAGCCAGCCCCTCCACCATCTGATCGGCGAACAGCCTTCGCCATTCGCGGTTCGCCAATTGCGCAGCGAGCGGCATATCGGACAAGGCGCTGAGCGCGTTGTTCAAATTGATGATCAGCTTGCCCCATTGCACGCCGGTGATGTCGCGGCTCGCGCGCATCGTGAGCCCCGGCACCGACAGCGCTGCGGCCGTGTTCGTATCATCCTGGCCAACATGAATGTCGCCGGAGGTCGAGCGGTGGAAGCGGCCCTCGCCCATCCCGACCACGTTGAAAGGCACCATGCCGGCGAGCACGCGGCGGTCGCCGAGGCGCTCGCGCAGCACCGCAACATTGCCGACGCCGTTTTGCAGCGAGACGATGACAGCGTCCTGCGGCGCATGCTGCGCGATGTGCTCGGCGACAGCGGCCGTGTCGGCGCTCTTCACCGTGACCAGCACGATGCCGGCGCTGTGCAAGATCGCGGGATCTTCCGATAGCGCGAGTTGGCCCGGATCGAGCTTCTTCTCGGAGCCGTCGAAATCGGTCAGAAGCAGACCGAACCGCTCGATCTCGGCCTTCACCCGCGGTCGCACCAGGAACGCGACGCGGCGACCGGCAGCCGCCAGGGTGCCGCCGACAAAACATCCGATGGCGCCCGCGCCGGCCACCACGATCGGTCGATCCGTCATCATCTTGGCTTGCCCCCTCAACGATCCGCCCTCGATAGCAGAGGCTGTGTCTGCTGCCCATTCCCGGAGTTGCGGCGCAATCGCCTTGTAACCGTCATGACGGCCTCATATGTTTTCGAACGGGGCTTGTTACCGGCAACAAAGCGCCAAGGGAGAACGCCATGGGTTTGCTCGACGTCCTCAACGGCATGCAGAACGGCCCGCGCGGGCCAAGCACGCCGAGTTCACAATCCTCATCCAGCGGCGGCATGTCGCCGATGACCATGGCGCTCCTTGGCCTTCTCGCCTGGAAGGCATTCAAGCATATGAGCGGCAACCAGAGCGGCAGCGCGCCGCAGCCGTCCCCCGCACCGACGCCGACGCATCTCCCCCCGCCGGTGAATGCAGGCGCTGGCGGAGGCCTCGGTGACCTGTTGAAGGGTGGCCTTGGCGGCCTGCTCGCGGGCGGCGCGGCCGGCAGCGTGCTCAGCGGCGGGCTCGGCGATCTCCTGAACCAGCTCCAGCAGGGCGGTCATGGCGACGCAGCCAATAGCTGGGTCGGCAAGGGCGAGAACAAGCCGATCGCACCAGGCGATCTCGCCAATGCGCTCGGCGCCGACCAGATCGAGAGCCTGTCCGCCCAGAGCGGCCTGCCGCGTGACGAACTGCTCTCGGGCCTCAGTCAGTATCTGCCGCAGGTGATCGACCACCTGACGCCGGACGGACGGCTGCCGACCGAGCAAGAGATCGCGGGCAGAGTCTGATTTGGTCTAGTCAAACGAGGGGAGCACGGACATGAGCATGGGTGGCTTGTTGTGGATCATCGTCGTCGGCTTCATCGCCGGCCTCATCGCGCGCTGGCTGGCGCCGGGACCGAACAATCCGAGCGGCTTCATCCTCACCACCATCCTAGGCATCGCCGGCGCGTTTCTCGCGACCTTCCTCGGCCAGGCCCTCGGGCACTACAGTCCCGACCAGGGCGCGGGATTCATCATGGCCACCATCGGCGCCGTGGTGGTGCTGTTCATCTGGCACCGGCTGGTGGCGAGCGGTGTGATCAAGGGGTGACGCTTCAAAACGCCGAAAGCGGCACACCGCCACCTCATCGTCATGCCCGGGCTTGACCCGGGCATCCACGTCTTTTGATCCGCGCGGCGACATGTGGATGGCCGGGTCAAGCCCGGCCATGACGGGAGAGAGCGGAGGCCGGGTCAAGCCCGGCCACGACGTGGAGAGAATTTGCCGCGCGATCACGTCACCAAATGCATCCCCGCATCCATGCGGACGACTTCGCCGGTCATGTTGCTGGAGGCCGGCATCGCCAGGAAACAGACGAGCTGCGCGATGTCTTCCGCCGATGACGCGACCTTCAGCGGCACCTTGGCCACCACGCTGTCGCGCACCTGCTTGGCGCCCGCCTCGCCGCGGCCCTTGGTGAACCAGGGCGTATCGATATAGCCCGGGCATACCGTGTTGACGCGGATCAGCGGCGCCAGCGCGCGCGACAGCGACAGCGTCATGGTGTTGAGCGCGCCCTTGCTCGCGGCGTATGCGATCGACGATCCGACGCCGCTGATGCCGGCGACCGAGGAGATGTTGACCACGGCGGACGGCCGCCCAGAAGCTTTGGCGCCGGCCTCGAGCAGGCTGCGCGCCGCGCGCACCATCTGGAACGGGCCGATGGTGTTGACGCCGTACAGGCGCTGGAAATCTTCCGCCGACAATCCGTCGAGATCGGCATGGACGACATGCTTGGTGGTGCCGGCATTGTTGACGAGCACGTCGAGCCGGCCCCAGCCGCCAGCTGCCGCGACGATCTTGCGGCAATCGTCATCCTTCGAGACGTCGCCCTGCGCGACCAGAACTTCCGGTGAGCCCGCCTTGCGGCAATGCTCCGCGGTCGCCTCCGCTTCCTTCTGGCTTGAGGAATAGTTGATGACGAGCCGCGCCCCGCTCCGTGCGAGAATTTCCGCGGTCGCAGCACCCAGGCCGGAGGCGGACCCCGTCACGATTGCGCACAAACTGTCCTTTGCCATCCGGATTTCCTTCCCCTTGATTGAGTATCGACGTTCTGTTTAGCGAGTTTGCCGCGCCCTGCAAATCGAGCAAACTCCGCTAAGCGGAATTAGCTCATCGCCCATGCCCGCGCCGCAGGTTGACCTGCGATCAGCGCTTGTCAGGGCCATGGCTTTTTTGGATCATCGGGCGCAAGAAGAACCTGCGCGCCCGCCCCACTGGGGCCGGATGCGCCAATGGCAAAAACACGGGGAACGCTGTGGCGAAGAGTGACAATATCGTCGTCGAGACCGCGGAGAAAATCTTCGCCGATCTCGCCGATCCGCAGACCGTCAACAACGACAAGAAGGATTCGTGGCAGGCGCCGCTGTGGCACGCGCTGAGCGAGGCCGGCCTGCCGCTGGCCTGGGTGCCCGACGATCTCGGCGGCTCCGGCGCGAGCCTGGCCGACGGCTTTGCGCTGCTGAACGCGGCCGGCCGTTTCGCTGTCGCGGTTCCCCTGGCCGAGACCATGCTGGCCGGCTGGCTGCTGGCGCAGGCGAAGATCGGATCCCCGGAGGGTGAGATGACGGTGCTGCCGGCATCCCCGAAGGACCGTATCACGCGCGATGCCGATGGTGCGCTCTCCGGCCGCGCCCGCGGCGTGCCCTTCGCAAAGGCGGCAAAGCACTTCGCGGTGCTGGCCCACGGCAAGGACGGCGCCTCGATCGCGCTGGTCGACGCGAGCAAGGGCCGGATCGAGACCGGACTCAATGTCGGCTACGACCACAGCGACACCGTCACGCTCGACAAGGTCCAGCCCGTCACCATCAAGCCCGCCCCGAGCGGCTTTGACCAGACCACAATGATGCTGATGGGCGGCGTCGCCCGCAGCCTTCAGATCGCGGGCGCGCTGGAATCGATGCTCGACATCTCCGTGCGCTATTCCAACGAGCGCGTCGCCTTCGAGAAGAAGATCTCCAAATTCCAGGCGGTGCAGCACAATCTCGCCCGCCTCGCCGGCGAGTCGGCTGCTGCGCTTGCGGCTGCGACTTCCGCGGCCGACGCCATCGCCAATGCAAAGTCGTTCGATGACGCGGTCTATCTCGAAGCCGCCTCCGCAAAGATCCGCTGCGCGGAAGCTGCGGAGAAGGGCGGCGCCATTGCGCACCAGGTCCATGGCGCGATCGGCTTCACCCTGGAGCACATCCTGCACCGCTATTCGCTGCGGGCATTGGCCTGGCGCGACGATTTCGGTTCGGAAAGCCACTGGGCCGTCGAGCTCGGCAAGCTCATTGCCAACCGTGGCGCCGACGAATTGTGGCCGCTCGTGGCTTCGCGCTGATCAGGGACGAGACAACAATGACCGCTGCCCTCCGTTTCGATCCGATCCGCCTGCCCGAGAAATGCGAGCAATTGCGCAAGGAAGTACGCGCCTTCCTCGCGGAGGAAATCGCCGCCGGCACCTTCGATCCGCACAAGCCCAACCGCGAAGACACCGACGCGCCGGAATTCTCCCGCCGGGTCGGCGCCAAGGGTTGGCTCGGCATGACATGGCCGAAAAAATATGGCGGCCAGGAGCGCTCGTTCCTCGAACGTTACGTGGTGACGGAGGAAATGCGCGTCGCCAACGCGCCGACGCGGCGCTTCTTCGTCGCCGATCGCCAGAGCGGGCCGGTGCTGCTGAAATACGCCCCAGAGCACATCAAGATGGACATCCTGCCGCGCATCTGCCGCGGCGAGATCTGCTTCGCGATCGGCATGAGCGAACCGAACTCCGGCTCGGACCTGTTTGCCGCGAAGACCCGCGCGACCAAGACCGACGGCGGCTATCTCATCAATGGCACCAAGATCTGGACCTCGTCGGCGCATATCGCCGACTACATGATCGCGATCTTCCGGACGTCGCAGCCGACCAAGGAAAACCGACGTCACGGCCTGACCCAGTTTCTGGTCAAGATGAAGCAGCCGGGCATCCAGGTGAACCCGATCGGCCAGATCACCGGCCAGTACGAGTTCAACGAGGTCGTGTTCACCGATTTCTTCGTGCCTGACGATCATGTGCTCGGCGAAGTGGACGGCGCCTGGAAGCAGGCGACCAGCGAGCTCGCTTATGAGCGTTCGGGCCCCGAGCGCTTCCTGGAGACCTATTACGTGCTGACCGAGCTGGTTCGCGCCGTTGGTCCCAATCCGGATACCCGCAGCGCCGAAGGCATCGGCCGGCTGGTGGCGCAGCTCCACACCATGCGGCGCATGTCGGTCTCGGTCGCGGGCATGCTGCAAGCCGGCAAGGAGCCGGTCGTCGAAGCCTCCATCGTCAAGGACATCGGCACGGTGTGGGAACAGCAGCTGCCGCACCGCGTGCGCGATCTCGCCGCCTTCGTCGAGGAGACCGCGACCAACCGCGAGACGCTGGAGCGGCAGCTCGACTTCGCCATCAAAACCGCGCCGAAACTCACCATCCAGGGCGGCACCACCGAGGTGCTGCGCGGCATCATCGCCCGCGGGCTTGGTTTGCGCTAATCATTCGAGGACATCATGAGCACCTATAAAGATATCGGCGTCGAAAAAGTTGGTCACGTCGGCACCATCGAGATCCGCCGCCCGCCGCTCAACTTCTTCGACATTTCGCTGATCAACCAGATCGCGGACGCACTCGACGAGTTCGATCGCGACATCGAGATTCGCGCCTCGGTGCTATCGGCCCAGGGCAAGGCGTTTTGCGCCGGCGCCAATTTCCAGGACCCGGCACGACAGGCGCAAGAGGCGCGCGAAGCCGATAAGACGGCCAAGGGCGATCCGGCCGATAGCCTCGGGGCGATCAATCATCTCTACATCCAGGCCGTGCGCATCTTCCGCGCCAAGAAGCCGATCGTCGCGGCCGTGCAGGGCGCCGCCATCGGCGGCGGACTGGGCCTCGCGGTCTCGGCGGACTTCCGGGTCACCTGCCCCGAAGCGCGCTTCTCCGCGAACTTTACAAAGCTCGGCTTTCATCCCGGCTTCGGCCTGACTGTGACGCTGCCCGAGCTGATCGGAAAGAACAACGCCGAGCTGATGTTCTACACCAGCCGCCGCGTCACCGGTGAGGAGGCCTTCAAATGGGGCCTCGCCAACGAGCTGGTGCCGCAGGACCAGGTCAAGGCGGCCGCACTGAAGCTCGCCGGTGAAATCGCCGAATGCTCCCCGCTCGGCCTCGTCTCCACCCGCGCCACGATGCGCGCTGGCCTCGCCGATCGCGTGATGGCCGCGACCAATCACGAGCTCGAGGAGCAGACCCGACTGCGCGCCACGGAAGACTTCAAGGAAGGCGTGAAGGCCACGGAAGAGCGGCGGGTCGCGAATTTCAGGGGGCGGTAGGTCCTTTCTTCCTTCTCCCCTTGTGGGAGAAGGTGGCGCGAAGCGCCGGATGAGGGGTTATCTCCGCAAGCCATTCTCTTGCGCTTGTGGAGAGAGACCCCTCACCCGTCTCGCCGCTTCGCGGCGAGCCACCCTCTCCCACAAGGGGAGAGGGATGATCTCCGCCCCACCACCAGCGCGTCCACGATCGTCACGCCCTGCCCTTCCGCGTGCACCAGCACCGGGTTGAGCTCGATCTCCGCGATCTCCTCTGCATGTTGCGCGGCAATCACGGAAATGTCCGCGATCAACTGCGAGACCGCCGCAACATCCGCCATCGCCGCCCCGCGAAATCCCGTCAATAGCGGCGCGGCTTTCAAGCGCGCCAGCATCGTGCCGGCTTCTTCCGCGCTGACCGGCGCCGGGCGGTAGACGACGTCGCGGAACAATTCGGTCGTGATGCCGCCAAGGCCCACCATCACCATCGGCCCGAACGTCGCGTCTGTCATGGTGCCGATGATGATCTCGACACCCTGCTTCGCCATCGGGCAGACCAGCACGCCCTGAATGGCCGCCTCAGGCCTGTGCTGGCGCACATTGTTGAGCAGCGCCTCGAACGCCAGAAACGCTTCGCCCTTTGTGGTGATATTGACGCGAACGCCGCCGACCTCGCTCTTGTGCGCGATGTCCGGCGACTGGATCTTCAGCACCAGCGGAAAGCCGACGCGGGCGACGGCATCATCGAGCTCGCCCTTGTCCTTCACCAGCACTTCATCCGGCAGCGCGATGCCGGCGGCGCGGAGCAATGTCTTGCTGTCGGCTTCCGAGAGCGCAGGCGATTTCAGCTGTGCTGAGATGTCCCGCGCGGGGACTTGCGCCCCGTCCGCGGGCTTCTGCAGCTCGAAGGTGGCATAATCGACGAGCTGCCGCATCGCGACGCCGACATAAGTGAGGCCGGAGAGCACCACGACGCCGGATTTGGCAAGCTCGCGCCGCGCGAAATCGGACGGTACCGTGTAGGAATAGAACACCACCGGCTTGTGCTGCGCGGCCAGCACCGGCGTCAGCTCGGCTTCCTTGAAGGGCTTCCGGACGTCGCTCGACAGCGACAGCACGATCAGGATTGCGTCGATCTCGTCCGACGCGGTGAGCACATCGACGCTCTTTTGCAAGCCGCCCGAGGTCACGCCCTGCGCCGTGACGTCGATCGGGTTGCGCGCGGTGCCGTAGGACGGCATCAGCGCCTTAATCTCCGCCTGGACTTTTTCGGAGAGCTCCGGCACCCGCAAGCCTTGCAGCGCCACGGCATCGGCGGCCCAGATGCCGGCGCCGCCGGAGACGGTGACCACGGCGACACGATCGCCTTTCGACAACGGATTGCTCGCAAGCACAGCTGCGATCGTCAGCGCCTCGTCGAGATCGTTGGAGACGATGAAGCCATATTTGGCGAACACCGCGTCGTAGGCCGCCGACCATCCGGCCATGCTCGCGGTGTGCGAGGCGGCCGCGCGCATCCCGGCGCCGGAGCGGCCGACCTTCGTGACGATGACAGGCTTTTTCAGTTCGGCGGCGCGCCGCGCTGCCGCGAGAAACTTGTCGACGTCGCGAATGCCTTCGATGAACAGCAGGATCACGTCCGTTGAAGCGTCCTGCACCATGTAATCCAGAAACTCGCCGGCCCCGAGATCGGATTCGTTGCCGGCACTGACGACATAGCTCACGGCAATGCCGAGCGCACTGGCGCGGTGATAATACGCAAAGCCGATGCCGCCGCTCTGCGCCACGATGCCGATCCGCTTCGTCGTGGCGACCAGCGGCACCACGCTCGGCTTGACGTCCACGGCGGGACTGAACGTCGCCGCCACGCGCTGCTTCTGGCTGAAAAAGCCTTCGGCATTCGGACCGGAAATCCGCATGCCGGTGCGCCTCGCCAGCGCCGCGATCGCGTCCTGCATCGCCGCGCTCTCCCCGCCCTCCTCGGCGAAGCCGGAGGAGATGATAACAGCGTTCTTCACGCCGGCGGCGGCGCATTGTTCGAGCGCGGCGAGCACCGCGCGGGCGGGGATGAGGATGATTGCGAGATCGACCGGCGCGCCGATGTCGGTGATCGATTTGTAGCAAATGAGGCCGTCGATCTCGGCGTAGTTCGGGTTCACCGGATAGATTTTTCCGGGATACTCGTTCTTGCGCAACATCGACAGCAGGCGCCCCGGAATCTTCTCGTGATCGCGCGAAGCACCGATCAGCGCGATGCTGGCGGGTGCAAAGAAGCTGTCGAGCGGATGCGGCATGTGCAGATTCCAATTGTCGGTCTGGCGCTACCCCCGGTCATGGCCGGGCCTGTCTCGCCTGCGCGGCCGAAGCCGCTTCGGCCGCGCAGGCGGGACAGGCCTGGGCATGACGACACAACGAGAACTAGCGCAAGTGGTCAAGCAGCGAGCCGAAATGTCACGCCGCTCAGCAGAAACTCATTGCCCGCCACCGCGAGCCCCTTGGCCTTGGCGGCATGCAGCACCTGGGCCACATCTGTCACCTGAAACTCCAGCGCGCTCATGATTTCGCTGGCGCCCTTCACGAACCGGAAGGTCGCGTTGGTCAGCTTCAGTTCGACATCGCCACTCGGCGCCACGCCGATGAGCTTGCCCCAATGCTCGGCCAGCCCTTGCGGGTCCGGGCTCTGTATTTCCACGCTCGTCAACGCCTGCGTCACGTCCTTGCGGATGAATTTATGCCAGTCTGGCCCCGCTGGCGGATAAGGCCCCAAAATGTCGTCGCTGCCTTCGGTGTGGTTGAACTCGATGAAGGCGGCGCGACAGTCGCGGGGATGGAGCTGCACGCCGTGATAGGGCGCGTGGTCGATCACGTTGGCGGTGCGCACGCCCAGAGCGTTGGCGTTACGGCCGCGCTCGTCGGGATCGTTGCAGCAGAAGATCGCCATGTAGCCGCCGCGGCCGCCGCTCTTCTCGATGAAGCGGCCGGCCGTGGTGCCCTCCTTGAACGGCGCGACCACCTCCAGCAGGATCGTGTCGACCGGCAGCAGCGCGTTCTCCAGGCCGTATTTCGCGACGTTGCCGTCGCGGTAGCAGACAGCGAGGCCCATGATGTCAGCGATATCCGCGATCACGGGCGCGAGCTGCGGCGCGACCAGGCAGATCTGCCGCAACCGCATATAGGGCGCCATCGTCATGCGCCCTTGAAGGTCGGCTTGCGCTTCTCGACGAACGCCTTTGCGGCCTCCTTGTGATCCTCGGTATCGCTGCAGCGGGTGTGATGGATCGCCTCGCCGTCGAAGCAATCCTCCAGCGCGAGATGCTCGGCATTGTTGATGTTGCGCTTGATGAAGCCAAGCGCGATCGACGGGCCCTGCGCCAGCGACAGTGCGAGCTCGTGCGCGGCCGTATCGATCTCGGCGTCGGGGACAACCTTGGTCACCATGCCGATCGCATGTGCTTCCTTCGCGGTCAGCACCGGCGAGGTCAGATAGAGCTCGCGCGCCCGCGCACTGCCGAGCAGCTGGGTGAGGAAATAGGTGCCGCCGTAATCGCCGGAGAAGCCGACTTTTGCGAAGGCGGTGGTGATCTTGCAGGATTCGGAAGCGACGCGGAGGTCGCACGACAGCGCCATCGACAGACCCGCGCCGGCCGCAGCACCATCGAGCTGTGCCACCACGGGCTTTGGCATCTGGTGCAGGATACGCGACACTTCCATGCCGCGGCGCAGGTTCGCCATCTTCACTTCGAACGGCAGCGGCGCCCGGCCCTCGGCCATCGACTTGACGTCGCCGCCGACGCAGAAACTGCCGCCCGCGCCCTTGAACAAGACCGCGCGCACCTCCGGATCATCCGCCGCGCGCCGTGCCGCCACGACCAGCCCGGCCACCATGTCCGGGTTGAGCGCGTTCTTGCGCTCGGGCCGGTTCATGGTGATGGTGAGCAGCCCGCCTTCGAGCTTCTGCAGGACCATATCGTTGCTCATGGGACGTCTCCCTTGTTGTTGTTTGCTTCGGTCTATCGACGCTCGTCATTGCGAGCGAAGCGAAGCAATCCAGAGATGTTTCCGCGGAGACAGCCTGGATTGCTTCGTCGCTTCGTTCCTCGCAATGACGGTGTTTATTTCTTCACCAACGGGCAGCGCGACTGCTCCAGCGACTGGAACGCCTCGCTGCCGGGCACGGTGGCGAGCAGCTTGTAGTCGTCCCAGCGGCCCTTGGATTCCGACGGCTTCTTGACCTCGAACAGGTACATGTCGTGCAGCATGCGGCCGTCCTCGCGGATCTTGCCGTTCTTGGCGAAGAAGTCGTTGATCGGCGTCTCCTTCATCACTTTCATCACCGTCGCAGCGTCGGTCGTGCCGGCTGCCTTCACCGCTTTCAGATAGTGAGTCACGGACGAATAGACACCAGCTTGCGCCGAGGTCGGCGGCCGCTTCATACGCTCCTGGAAGCGCTTCGAGAACGCGCGGGTGTCATCGTTGAGATCCCAGTAGAAGGCTTCCGCCAGCAACAGGCCCTGCGCGGTCTCGAGTCCGATGGAGTCGATATCGGTCACGAAGGCGAGCAGCGGCGAGACCTTCTGGCCGCCCTTGGTGATGCCGAACTCGGCCGCCTGCTTGATGGCGTTGACGGTGTCGCCGCCGGCGTTCGCAAGCCCGATCACCTTGGCTTTCGAGGCCTGGGCCTGCAGCAGGAACGACGAGAAATCCGACGTGTTGAGGGGATGGCGCACGCTGCCGAGCACCTTGCCTCCGGTTTTGGTCACGACGGCGCTGGTGTCCTTTTCCAGATCCTGGCCGAAGGCGTAGTCGGCGGTGAGGAAGTACCAAGTGTCGAGGCCCGACTTCACGGCCGCAAGGCCGGTCACATTGGCCTGACCGTAGGTGTCGAACACGTAGTGAATGGTATAGGGACCGCAGGCCTCGTTGGTGAGGCGGATCGAGCCCGGGCCGTTGAACATGATGATCTTGTTGCGCGCTTTCGCGATCTCGCCGGCGGCGAGCGCGGTCGCGGAGGCCGCGACGTCATAGATCATTTCGACGCCCTGATTGTCGAGCATGTCGCGGGCGATATTGGCGGAGAGATCGGCCTTGTTCTGATGGTCGGCAGCCAGCACCTGGATCTTGCGGCCGAGCACCTCACCGCCAAAGTCCTCCACGGCCATCTTGGCCGCGGTCTCGCTGCCGGGGCCGGTGATGTCGGCATACAGGCTCGACATGTCGAGGATGCCGCCGATCTTCAGTGGCGGCTTGTCCTGGGCCTGCACGGCGCTCGCGCTCAGCGCCAACGCAGCGGCAAAAATGCCCGACAAAACATGCTTCATCGAAAAGACCTCCCTTATCGCGCCGTACTCTGATGGCGGCTTGGTTATTGCTGTTACCGCAATCATGCCGCATGCGCGACAGCGCAGCAAGCGCACGGGACGATGCAGATGAACGATCAACACGCGCTTTCCGCAAAGCGGAATGACGAGATGCGGAAGAGTGCCTCCGCCGTCATTGCGAGCGCAGCGAAGCAATCCAGGATCTTTCCTCGGAGGGACTCTGGATTGCTTCCCTGCGCTCGCAATGACGGAGTATGAACAAACAGTCTTCGCGCCCCACCGCGCTTGAGTTATGGTTGGAGCGCAACGCAACCTTTCCGGGCAACGTGACGCGACTGCTTCATCTCATCGTCGCATGTCTTCTGGTCGCGGCTCGCGGTGCGTCCGCCACGCCGTGCCAGTTCGAGTCCCAGGGCGAAGGCCGCGTCACCGCGATCGATGCGCGCAGTCTGCGTCTCGATGACGGCCGGGAAATCCGCTTGACCGGCATCGAGCCGACCGCAACCACGAAGCAGGCGCTGACGACGCTGCTCGTCGGTCGCGACGTTATTTTGCGCAGCGCCGACGACACGCCCGACCGCTACGGCCGCCAGGGCGCGCTGGTCTTTGTCGGCGAGAGCGACATCTCCGTGCAGGCGACGCTCCTCGCCCAGGGCGACGCCATCGTCTCCGCCGAGATCGCCGATAAGGACTGCGCGGCCGCCCTGATGGCGGCGGAGGCCGAGGCGAGGCGCCAAAAAAAGGGCAGCTGGGCTGACCTGTCGGCCATAAAAAACGCGGAAAGTCCGGACGATATTTTGGCGGGGATCGGGCGTTTTGTGGTGGTCGAGGGCAAAGTCCTGTCGGTCCGGCAAGCTGGGGCAATGACCTACCTCAACTTCGGACGAAACTGGACACGCGGCTTCGCCGTGACTATTTCAAAGCGCATGATACCCGCGTTCGAAAGCGCCGGGATTGCCCTTAAGTATCTGGAAAATAAGCGTATTCGTGTCCGGGGCTGGGCTGAGGGGAATACGGGGCCGCGTATCGATGTACGCCTCGTGGGACAAATCGAGTTGCTGGGCGCAAACGAGCCGACAGGGGTAAGGCCCTAAAAAGGGCCAGGCACGGGTTAAGCGACGTGAATGGGGTGCTAGGACGGCACGGACGAGGTGAACGCCGCCGCCTGCGGGCAGCGCCGGCTGCGCTATGCCTCGTGCTGGGTTCAGCCCTCGCCGGTTGCGGCGATATGGGCCGGTTCCAGACCGCGGCGGCGCCCCCGACCGTCGCAATGCCCAAGCCGAAGCCGGCCGTCGCGCAGACCCCCGCCACCGAAAAGGAGCACGAGCGCATCCTGGCGAGCTACGGCGGCACATATGACGACCCCAGGCTCGAATCGCTCGTCACCAAGACCGTCGACCGGCTGGTCGCAGCGTCCGACCGCCCTGATCAGGGTTACAGGGTCACGATCCTCAATTCCGGCGCGGTGAACGCCTTCGCGCTGCCGAACGGCCAGCTCTATGTCACGCGCGGTCTTCTTGCGCTGGCGAGCGATACGTCGGAATTGTCCTCCGTGCTCAGCCACGAGATGGCGCATGTGCTGTCCAAGCACGCCGCGATGCGCGAGGACCAGGCCCGCCAGGCCGCGATCGTCACCCGCGTCGTCACCGACATGAGCAACGATCCCGATCTCACCGCGCTGGCGCTCGCCAAGACCAAGCTGACCATGGCGAGCTTTTCGCGCAATCAGGAGTTCGAGGCCGACGGCGTCGGCGTCGGCATCTCCGCCAAGGCCCATTTCGATCCTTATGGTGCTGCACGCTTTCTCTCGGCGATGGAGCGCAATGCCGAGCTGAAGGTCGGCAAGACCTCACTCGATCCGCGCGCGCAGGATTTCACCTCGTCGCATCCGGCAACGCCCGAGCGCGTGCAGAACGCGCAGACCATCGCGCGGCAATACGCAGCGCCAGAGGGCGGCGAGCGCGACCGCGAGACCTATCTCGCCGCGATCGACAATCTCGTCTACGGCGAAGACCCAAGCGAAGGTTTTGTCCGCGGCCGGCGCTTCCTGCATCCGAAGCTCGGTTTCACCTTCCAGGCGCCGGACAATTTTACGCTCGACAATACCGCGCAGGCCGTGATCGGCGTGCGCGACGGCGGCTCGCAGGCGATGCGTTTCGATGTCGTGCGGGTGCCGGCCGAACAGTCGCTGGGCGATTACCTGAATTCCGGCTGGATGGAGGGCGTCGAGAAGGCCTCCACCGAGGACATCACCATCAACGGTTTTCCGGCTGCGTCCGCCACCGCCAAGGGCGACCAGTGGCAGTTCAAGGTCTATGCGCTGCGCTTCGGTAGCGACGTCTACCGCTTCATCTTCGCGGCACGGCAGAAGTCGACCGAGAGCGAGCGCAATGCGCGCGAGACCGTCGGTTCATTCCGCCGCCTGACGCTCGACGAGATCCAGGCCGCGCGCCCGCTGCGCATCAAGGTCATCACCGTACAGCCTGGCGACACCGTGGAATCGCTCTCCCACCGCATGGCCGGCGTCGACCACCCGGCCGAGCGTTTTCGCGTGCTCAACGGGCTCGATCGCAACGCGCAGGTGAAGGTGCGCGATCGTGTGAAGGTCGTGGCGGATTGACGCGCGGTGGTTCCGCAAACTCCGCTGTCGTCCCGGCGTCGGCCGGGACCCATAACCACAGGGAGCAATTTGGCGGGTGCTGGTCGTTCGGGATTAAGTACACCCGCGTTCGATAGATCACGCGGTATGGGTCCCGGCCCCCGTGCGCAATTGCGCACTAGGCCGGGACGACATTCGCTTGTAGCTGCAGCTCACGCCCTAACCGCCCGCGTCCATATCGCCGGCCTCGCGCTGGCCGCTGAGCCAGAGCGCGAGCAAGGTCCAGAACGCGCCTGACAGCAGGTACGCACCCGAGGCGATGACGCCGAGATTGGTCGCAAGCAACAGAGCGACCAGCGGTGCAAAGCCGGCGCCGAACAGCCAGGCCATGTCGGAGGTCAGTGCCGAGGCCGTGTAGCGATACGCCTGCTTGAAGTTCGAGGCGATCGCACCCGAGGACTGGCCGAACGACAGGCCGAGCAGGATGAAGCCGATCACCATGTAGATGGTCTCGCCGAACGCGCCGGCATCGAGCAGCTGCGGGGCAAAGCCGCTGTAGATCGCGATCGCGATCGCCGATCCCATCAGCAGCGACTTGCGGCCGACGCGATCGGCGATGACGCCGGAGAGCACGATCGCGCCGACGCCGAACACGGCGGCGACGATCTCGATGATCAGGAAGCGCACCGGGCTTTCGCGGGTGAACAGGAACACCCAGGACAGCGGAAACACCGTGACCATGTGGAACAGCGCGAAGCTCGCCAGCGGCGCAAACGCACCGAGCATGATGTTCTGGCCTTCGCGCGCCACAGTCTCGGAGATGCGCGAGGGTTGCAATTCGCGGGTCTCGAACAGCGAGGCATATTCTTCCGTCGTCACCATGCGCAGGCGCGCGAACAGCGCCACGACGTTGATGGCGAAGGCGACGAAGAACGGATAGCGCCAGCCCCAATCGAAGAAATCGTCGGCCGACAGATTCCCGGCGAAATAGGCGAACAGCCCGCTCGCCACGATCAGACCAAGCGGCGCACCAAGCTGCGGCACCATCGCGTACCAGCCGCGCTTTGAAGGCGGCGCGTTCAGCGCCAGCAGCGAGGCCATGCCGTCCCAGGCGCCGCCCCAGGCCAGACCCTGTGCGATGCGCGCCAGCGCCAGCAGCCAGATCGCGGCAGCGCCGATCTCGTGATAGCCGGGCAGGAACGCGATCGCGACGGTGGCGGTGCCGAGCAGGAACAGCGCCGAGATCAGCTTGGCCGTCTTGCCGTACTCGCGGTCGACCGTCATGAAAATGACGGTGCCGATCGGCCGCGCCATGAAGGCCAGCGCGAAGATCATGAAGGAATAGAGGGTGCCGGTCAGTTCGCTCGTGAACGGGAAGACCAGGCGCGGGAACACGATCACCGAGGCGATCGCGAAAACGAAGAAGTCGAAGAATTCCGAGGTGCGGCCGATGATGACGCCGATGGCGATCTCGCCGGGACTGGCCTGGTCGTGGCCGTGCTCGCCCGAGTGGTCTGCCATTGCGGGGGTCTGTGCCATCGCCATTCGCGCGCCCTTAACGTCCTGAAAACCAAAGCCGACCGCCCGGCGAGGTGCCAGGCAATCTAGCCCTGTCTGGCGCAACATCCCGCACTGCAACATTGGACAAATTGTCCACTGTCCGGATTGCTGCGCCGCAGCTACCCTTTGGTCCGCAAAAGAAACTCATTCTCATAAGGCTCGGCCCGTGTCCCGTTTCAAGATCCTGGCGCTGCTACCCCTGGCGGTTGCGCTCAGCGGCTGCAACTACGTCGTGCTGGCGCCGGCCGGCGATATCGCAGCGCAACAGCGCGACCTCGTCATCATCTCCACCGTCCTAATGCTCCTGATTGTCGTGCCCGTGATGGCGCTGACGGTGCTGTTCGCCTGGCGCTACCGCCAGTCCAACACCGACGCCCGTTACGAGCCGGAATGGGACCACTCGACCAGCCTCGAGCTGGTGATCTGGTCGGCGCCGCTTCTGATCATTGTTTGCCTTGGCGCGCTGACCTGGATGGGCACGCATCTGCTCGACCCCTATCGCACGCTCGGCCGCATCCATGCCGACCGCGCAGTCGACCAGTCCAAGGCCCCGCTCGAGGTCGACGTCGTGGCGCTCGACTGGAAGTGGCTCTTTATCTATCCGGATTACGGCATCGCCACCGTCAACGATCTGGCAGCTCCGGTCGATCGTCCGATCAACTTCCGCATCACCGCGTCCTCGGTGATGAACTCGTTCTACATCCCCGCGCTGGCCGGCCAGATCTACGCAATGCCGGGCATGGAGACCAAGCTCCACGCCGTCGTGAACCACGCCGGCAGCTATCGGGGCTTTTCGGCGAACTACAGCGGGGCCGGCTTCTCCGGCATGCACTTCAACTTCCAGGGTCTCGACGACAAGGGCTTTGACGCCTGGATCGCCAGCGCCAAGTCCGGCGGCGGCTCGCTCGGCCGCGCCGAATATCTCCAGCTCGAAAAGCCCAGCCAGAACGAGCCGGTGCGGCGCTACGGTACCGTGGATTCCGATCTCTACCGCCTGATCCTCAACATGTGCGTCGAAACCGGCAAGATGTGCCAGAGCGAGATGATGGCGATCGACGCCAAGGGGGGCCTCGGCCATGAGGGTCTGAACAACACCCTGCGGCTGGCCTACGACAAGTACGCGCGCCGCGGCACCGCGCTTGGGCCGGAGCCGACTTTCGTCGCCGGCACCTGCACGCCCGATGCGCCGCAGGGCAGGACCACCGCTTCCATCACGGCACCTGTTGACACCGCGCCGTTGCTCGGCGCCGGCCTGAAGCGGCCGAGTTTCACGCCGCTGAAGTCCTCGTCCTTCTTCCTCGGACAACGTCCGAAGTCAGATTCGTAAAGAGATCCCGCATGTCTCCTGATCTTCTCAAGCTCATCTTCGGCCGGCTCACCTTCGAATCGCTGCCGCTGCACGAGCCGATCGTCGTCGGCACGTTTGCCGTGGTGGCGACCGGCGGCCTCATCATGCTCGCCGGCCTGACCTATTTCCGCGTCTGGGGTTATCTCTGGAGCGAGTGGTTCACCAGCGTCGACCACAAGCGCATCGGCATCATGTACATGATCCTCGGCATCGTGATGCTGCTGCGCGGCTTCGCCGACGCGCTGATGATGCGGTTGCAGCAGGCGCTCGCCTTCGGCGGCTCGGAGGGCTATCTCAACGCCCATCACTACGACCAGGTATTCACCGCCCACGGCGTGATCATGATCTTCTTCGTGGCGATGCCGCTGGTCACCGGCCTGATGAACTTCGTCGTGCCGCTCCAGATCGGCGCGCGCGACGTGTCGTTCCCGTTCCTGAACAATTTCAGCTTCTGGATGACGGTCGGCGGCGCGGTGCTGGTGATGGCCTCGCTGTTCATCGGCGAATTCGCCCGCACCGGCTGGCTCGCTTATCCGCCGCTGTCGAACATCGGCTACAGTCCGGATGTCGGCGTCGACTATTACATATGGGGGCTACAGGTCGCGGGCGTCGGAACGACACTGTCCGGCATCAACCTGATCTGCACCATCGTCAAGCTGCGGTGCCCCGGCATGACCATGATGCGGATGCCGGTGTTCACCTGGACCGCGCTCTGCACCAACGTGCTGATCGTCGCTTCCTTCCCGGTTCTGACCGTCGTGCTCGCGCTGCTCTCGCTCGATCGCTACGTCGGCACCAACTTCTTCACGAACGATTTCGGCGGCAGCCCGATGATGTACGTGAACCTGATCTGGATCTGGGGTCATCCCGAGGTCTACATCCTGGTTCTCCCCGCCTTCGGCATCTTCTCGGAAGTGACATCGACCTTCTCGGGCAAGCGGCTGTTCGGCTACACCTCGATGGTCTACGCCACGGTGGTCATCACCATCCTGTCCTACCTGGTCTGGCTGCACCACTTCTTCACGATGGGGTCGGGCGCCAGCGTCAACTCCTTCTTCGGCATCACCACGATGATCATCTCGATCCCGACGGGCGCGAAGATGTTCAACTGGCTGTTCACGATGTATCGCGGCCGCATCCGCTTCGAGTTGCCGATGATGTGGACGATCGCGTTCATGCTGACCTTCGTGCTCGGCGGCATGACCGGCGTGCTGCTCGCGGTGCCACCGGCCGACTTCGTCCTGCACAACAGCCTGTTCCTGATCGCGCACTTCCACAACGTGATCATCGGCGGCGTCGTGTTCGGCGCGTTCGCCGGTATCGGCTACTGGTTCCCGAAGGCATTCGGCTTCAAGCTCGACCCGTTCTGGGGCAAGCTGTCGTTCTGGTTCTGGGTTACGGGCTTCTACCTCGCTTTCATGCCGCTCTATGTGCTCGGCCTGATGGGCGTGACCCGCCGCCTCCGCGTGTTCGACGACCCGAGCCTGCAGATCTGGTTCATCGTCGCCGGCATTGGCGCCTTCCTGGTCTTCCTTGGCATCCTCTCGATGCTGATGCAGTTCGCCGTCAGCTTCCTCAGGCGCGAGCAGCTCAAGGACGTCACCGGCGATCCCTGGGACGCGCGCACGCTGGAATGGGCGACCTCGTCGCCGCCGCCGGCCTACAACTTCGCCTTCACCCCCGTCGTTCACGACAATGACGCGTGGTGGGACATGAAGAAGCGCGGTTATCAGCGCCCGCTCACCGGGTTCAAGCCGATCCACATGCCGAGCAGCACCGGCACCGGCATCATCCTCGCCGGCTTCGCCACCGCGATGGGATTCGGCCTGATCTGGTACATCTGGTGGCTGGCGGCCGCGAGCTTCATCGCGATGCTCGCCGTCGGCATCGGTCACACCTTCAACTATCACCGCGATTTCGATATTCCGGCCGAGGACGTCATCCGGGCCGAAGACGCGCGCACCAAGCTGCTCGCCGGAGCCAAGTAAATGACTGTCGCTGTCAATCCCACGCAAACCGGCGAGCCGGTCTTCTACCTGGCCGACGAACACCCGCATCCGGAAGGCTACAGCACCTCGCTCGGCTTCTGGATCTATCTGATGAGCGACTGTCTCATCTTCGCGATCCTGTTCGCCACTTTCGGCGTGCTCGGCAGCAATTACGCCGCCGGCCCGGCGCCGAAGGATCTGTTCGAGCTGCCGCTGGTCGCGGTCAACACCTCGATGCTACTGCTGTCGTCGATCACGTATGGTTTTGCCATGCTGACGATGCAGCAGAACAAGATCGCGCAGACCCAGATCTGGCTGGCGATCACCGGCCTGTTCGGAGCCGCATTCATCGGCATCGAGCTGTCCGAGTTCGTCCACACGATCCATGAGGGCGCGACGCCGCAGCGTAGTGCTTTCCTGTCCGCCTTCTTCACCCTGGTCGGCACCCATGGCCTGCACGTCAGCTGTGGCCTGATCTGGCTGGTGACCCTGATGGTGCAGGTCTGGAAGTTCGGCCTGATCGAGGCCAATCGCCGCCGCCTGATGTGCCTGTCGATGTTCTGGCACTTCCTGGACGTGGTCTGGATCGGCGTCTTCACCTTCGTCTATCTCCTGGGAGTTCTGCGATGAACACCGATACTCACGCCGCCCACGCGGACGATCATCATCACGGCGACAGCCACGCCAATGCCCACGGCTCGTTCTCGACCTATATGCTCGGCTTCGTGCTCTCGGTCGTGCTCACCGCGATTCCGTTCTGGCTGGTGATGAGCGGCGCGCTTCCGAGCAAGCAGATCACCGCGCTCGTGATCATGGCCTTTGCGGTCGTGCAGATCGTCGTGCACATGATCTACTTCCTGCACATGAACACGACGTCAGAGAACGGCTGGAGCATGATGGCGCTGATCTTCACCATCGTCATGGTGGTGATCGCCCTGTCGGGTTCGCTGTGGGTGATGAACCACCTCAACAGCAACATGATGCCGATCCACCAGATGACCGGGATGAAATGAACGAGACCCGGACCGTGACGAGCGAGGCAAACGGGACGCGCAGCAACGCAGCGCGCCCGCCCTTGTGGCTCACGATCCTCTCGCTCACGGCCTTTGCGCTTCTGATCGCGCTCGGCGTCTGGCAGATCGAGCGCCGCGCCTGGAAGCTGGCGCTGATCGATCGCGTCGAGCAGCGCGTTCATGCCCCGGCCCAGCCGATCCCCTCGCCGGCGGCATGGCCGACCGTCTCCGCCGCGAACGACGAATACAGGCACGTCAGCGTCTCCGGCCATTTCCTGCATGACCGCGAGACCCTGGTTCAGGCCGTCACCGAAGAAGGCCCGGGCTATTGGGTGCTGACGCCGCTCAGGCGCGACGACGGCACGCTGGTCCTGGTCAACCGCGGCTTCGTGCCGCCCGAGCGGCGCGACGCCTCGACGCGCCGGGACGGCAATCCGCAAGGCCAGGTCGAGATCACCGGCCTGTTGCGCGTGACGGAGCCAAAAGGCGGATTCCTCAGGACCAACGTGCCTGAGCACAATCGCTGGTACTCGCGGGATGTCGCCGCGATTGCGGCGGCACGCGGCCTCGACCACGTCGCGCCCTTCTTCGTCGATGCCGACGCTCGATCACAATCCGGCAACGGCCCAATCGGCGGATTGACCGTGATCAGCTTTCCCAATAACCACCTGATCTACGCGCTGACGTGGTTTGCCCTGGCGTTCATGCTGGCCGGCAGACTTTTCGTCACATTCGGCGGCGGGCTGTTCCGCCGCAAGGAGCCCTGGAGCGGCTTCGTCCACGAAGCGGCCGGCGGCCCAGATGCTGTCGCCCGCAGGACGGGATCAGATGCTGGAACGATCGGCGAGCCCACCTGACGACGGACGAACGCATGGCGCCGTCACGCTGCAATCGCAGGCGGACGCGCGCAGCGAGCTGATCGGCACAGCGCCAACCGACGACGAGACCAACCGCAAGAACATGGCGCTGCTGATCCAGCTGCGCTGGACCGCAGTGGTCGGCCAGATCGTGACCATCGGCGGCGTGCATGTGTGGCTCGGCATTCCCCTGCCCCTCACCCGCATGGGGGCGGTAATCGGCGCCCTGATATTTCTCAACATCTCCAGCCTGGTCTGGGTGCGCCATCGCGCCGCGATCACCAACAATGAGTTGCTGGTCGCCCTGATGCTGGACGTCGCCGCGCTGACCGCGCAGCTTTACCTCAGCGGCGGCGCCACCAATCCCTTCACCTCGCTGTTCCTGCTCCAGGTGACGCTGGGCGCGGTGCTGCTCGATGGCCGCTCGACTTGGTCGCTGGTCGCCTTGACCTGCGCGAGCTTCGTCTGGCTGACCGTCGCCTACCGGCCGCTCGATCTGCCGCCGAACCCGCTGAGCGAGACCTACACGCTCACGGTTGCAGGCATGCTGCTGGGCTTCGTGCTCAACGCCGTGCTGCTGGTGGTGTTCGTCACCCGCATCAACAGGAATTTGCGCGAGCGCGACGCGCATCTGGCGGCGCTGCGCCAGCATGCCGCGGAGCAGGATCATATCGTGCGCATGGGCCTGCTCGCCTCCGGCGCGGCTCACGAACTCGGCACGCCGCTCGCCTCACTCTCGGTCATCCTCGGCGACTGGCGCCGCATGCCCGACCTCGCCGCCGATCAGGAGCTGGCCGAGGACCTCGCGGAGATGGAGACCTCGTTGCAGCGCTGCAAGTCCATCGTGACAGGCATCCTCGTGTCGGCGGGCGAGGCCCGCGGCGAAGGATCGTCGCCGACGACGGTTGCGGCTTTCGTCACCGCGCTCGTGGAAGAGTGGCGGGACGCGCGCTCGGCGCGCACGTTGTATTTCGTCAACACTTTCGGCGAAGACGTCGCAATCGTCTCGGACGTCGCGCTGAAGCAGGTGATCTTCAACGTGCTCGACAACGCCTACGAGGTCTCGCGCGACTGGGTCGAGCTCGTTGCCGGGCGCGAGGGCGATCATCTCGTGCTGTCGATCAGCGATCGCGGCCCCGGCTTTGCGCCGGAGATGCTGGCACAGCTCGGAAAGCCCTATCAATCGAGCAAGGGCCGCGCCGGCGGCGGGCTCGGCCTGTTCCTGGTGGTGAACGTGGTGCGCAAGCTAGGGGGCAGCGTGACCGCCGAGAACCACAGGAAGCGCGGCGCCACGGTCCGCCTCACGCTGCCGCTCGCAACGCTCGCGATCGGAGGCAGCTTTGACGCCTGATCGTTCGCTCGTCGTCGTCGAGGACGATGCCGGCTTCGCCCGCACCCTGAAGCGTTCGTTCGAGCGCCGCGACTACGAGGTCGTGCTCGCCGCCTCGATCGAGGACGTGCGGAAAGTCCTGGAGGAGCGATCGTTCGGCTATGCCGTCGTCGACCTCAAGCTCGGCGGCGCCTCGGGACTGGCCTGCGTGGAGCTCTTGCACACGCACGATCCGGAGATGCTGATCGTGGTGCTGACGGGCTTTGCCAGCATCTCCACCGCCGTCGAGGCCATCAAGCTCGGCGCATGCCACTATCTGGCAAAGCCGTCGAACACCGACGACATCGAGGCCGCCTTCAACAAGGCCGCAGGCAATGCCGAGGTCGCGCTCGACGCCCGGCCGACATCGATCAAGACGCTGGAGTGGGAACGCATCCACCAGACCCTGATCGAAACCGATTTCAACATCTCGGAAGCCGCAAGGCGGCTCGGGATGCATCGGCGGACGCTGGCGCGGAAGCTCGAGAAGCGGCCGGTGAAGTGAGGAGGAGCGGATCGAAGCCGCTCCTCCTCTCCACTGGTTAGGCTTGCTTGCCATATCGCGCGATGACGTCGGCCAGGGCGGTGTGGCCTGCGCAGGATCCTGTTCCCGGATCATTGCTGCCGCTCTCCACGGCGGTGGCGTAGATGACCCCGGGATCGGCCTCGAGTTGTTGGCGCAGCGCGGCCAGCTTTGGCCAGCGGCTCCTGTCCGCGACAGCGTGGAAGTCGAGCCAGCGCGCCACACCTGCCAGCAAGGCGTCCGCGAGGGTCGGCCGGTCGGCGAGCAGGAACCTTGCCGGCTCGATCATGCCTTCGAGCTTGTCGTGGCGTTCGATCACCTTTCTCCTTCCGAACTCCCGCAAGGCCGAACGCATGGCGTCGTCCATCGCCACGCCTTCCATTGCGACCCAAAGCGGCGCGAAGGCGCCGGTAAAGCCGGTATTCACGAACGCCATCAGCTGGTGCATGCGATCGGCTTGCGGCGACAACGGATCAAAGCTGATGCGCCGTTCGGTATCCCTGGCTTCGAGCCAAGCCGCGATCGCCATGGTTTCCGTCAGCACATCGCCCTGGTCCGTGATGAGTGCAGGTGTCTCGTGTCGCGGATTGATCCTGGCGTATGACGGGCTCAGCATCTCGCCCAGCATGTCGACGCGACACAGGCGATATGGCCTGCCAAGCCATTCAAGAGCTGCAACGAGCCCCATGGAGCTTCCCATCGGGAAGCCGTAGAGTAGGATTGGATCCATCGATCTATTCTCCGTGATTTCTGATGATCACGCTGCGCAGCGGTCCCGAACCCTAGTCGCTCGCTCCATCAAGTAAATTGCGAACATTTTTGTAACCTGGAGTCCGCCGATGAAAGACCTCGTTTCGAGATGTCCCATCGAGGAAGTGATGCAGATCCTGAGCGGCCGGTGGCCTACGCTTCTGATCTACTATTTGAAACAGGGCACCAAACGGTTCAGCGACTTGCGTCGGGACAATCCGACCATCTCGCACAGGATGCTCGCCCTCGAGCTTCGCAAGCTGGAGGACGCCGGTATCGTGACCCGCACGGAATTCGACGGATACCCGTTGAGGGTCGAGTACGATCTGACCGCCGCCGGCCACACCTTGGTGCCGTTGATCGATGCGTTGGGCGCCTGGTGGTGGACGGTTGCGACTGATGCGCGCGGAGACGACCGCGAGACCGGGCGCGGCGCTTCGGGAAGCGCATCGCGGGTTTGATCCTGCTCAGGACCGCATAGGCTCAAAGCAATTCCGCCCGCTGACGTCCCCGAACCGGGGCGGTCAGCGTCTCCAAAACAAAAAGCCCGGCCGTAAGGCCGGGCTTTGATCTGTTGCGTTCGACGCGCGAGACGCTTACGCGGCCTCGTCGGCGACCGTGGCGCCGCCCTCGGTCTCGTCGCTATCGCCCTCGGCGTCCGCATCGGCCTCGCCTTCGGCGGCTTCGGACTTGGCGCCAGTGCGGCGCGGGCTCTTGGCGAGCTGGGCCTCGATCTCCTTGACCGCTTCGGTCTCGGTCGAGTGCTGCACCACCGCGATCTCGCGGGAGAGACGGTCGAGCGCTGCTTCATAGAGCTGGCGTTCGCTGTAGGACTGCTCGGGCTGCGACTCGGAGCGATAGAGGTCGCGCACGACTTCCGCGATCGCGACGATGTCGCCCGAATTGATCTTCGCTTCGTATTCCTGGGCGCGGCGCGACCACATGGTGCGCTTGACGCGGGCACGGCCCTTGAGGGTCTCGAGCGCACGCTTCACCAGCGCGGGGTCGGAGAGCTTGCGCATGCCGACATTGGCGACCTTGGCGGTCGGCACGCGCAGCGTCATCTTGTCCTTGATGAAGTTGATGACGAACAGCTCGAGCTTCGCGCCGGCGATCTCCTGCTCCTCGATGGCCAGAATCTGGCCGACGCCGTGAGCGGGATAGACGACGAATTCGTTGGCCTTGAAGCCCTGACGCTGGGTCACAACCTTCTTTTCCTCGACCTTCGGCGCAACAGCCGCGGGCTTCACGGCCGGCTTGGCGGCAGCAACAGGGGCCTTGGCAGGAGCAGCAGCAACAGGAGCCTTTGCGGCGGGCTTGGCAGCGGGAGCCTTGGCAACAGCGGGCTTGGCGGCAGGCTTGGCGGCAACAGGCTTGGCAACGGTCGCTTTCGCGGCCGGCTTGGCAGTCTTGTTAGGCATTGCGCTTCTTTTGTTCTTCGAGGACTTTGCAGCCGGCGCCTTCGTCGCGGTCCGACCCTTGGATGCGCTACGGCTGGCCGCGGCGACTTTCTTGGCGTCCTTATGGGAAGCCTTCGCTGAAGTACTCTTTTTACGCGTTTTCTGTGACACAGCCTGCGCGCGGAAACTGCCACGCCCCTGTTCGACATTTGGTTTCACGGGAACCCAAGGGGCCGACGGGGCTAACCAGGGTTCGGCTCAATGTGCCCAATATAGCACATTTCCCGCAAAAATCAATGATTTAGGGGTGTTAAGGGCTGGTTTTCGGCGGTAAGGCCGCTAATAGGGTTAAGTTTGGCCCGAATTAGTCGCCGGAGCCGGGGTTCGGCGAGAAATACTTGTCGAACTTGCCCTCCATGCCGTCGAAATCCTTGGCGTCGTCGGGTGATTCTTTCTTCTGGGTGATGTTCGGCCAGCTCTTGGCGTAGTCGGCGTTGACCGTGAGCCACTTTTCCAGGCCCGGTTCCGTGTCCGGCTTGATGGCATCGGCGGGGCATTCCGGCTCGCACACGCCGCAGTCGATGCACTCGTCAGGATGGATGACGAGCATGTTCTCGCCCTCATAGAAACAGTCGACCGGGCAGACCTCGACGCAGTCGGTGTACTTGCACTTGATGCACGCTTCAGTGACGACGTAAGTCATCCAACGCTCCGAAAAGCTCTTTTAAAAGTCGCGGCTTGCGTAGCGCGGATGGCCCGGCGCCGCAAGCTCAGGAACGGCCGATCATGACGGCTTTATGCGCTTGATCGACCAAGAAATGAATTCAAAGCGCAATTAATTGCGCTGAGAACTTGGCGGGCCTTCACCGAGCTCTTCGTAGAGCACACGGGCCGAGGCGGCGTCGCCGCGGCGCTCGTTGAAGGCGATGACTTTCAAGACGCGCACGGTGCGATCGAGCGCGATGGTGAGCACGTCGCCGATCTTGATCGCATGCCCCGGCGATTTCTCGCGTGCGCCGTTGACGCGAACATGGCCGGACTCGACAAGCGCGGCCGCGGAGGTGCGCGCCTTCACCACCCGCGCGTGCCACAGCCATTTGTCGATGCGCTGCCGCTCGGTCGTGGGCTCACTCCTTACGCCCGGACAGCTGCTCCTTCAGCGCAGCGAGCTTCGCGAACGGCGAGTTCGGATCGACCGGACGATCGCGCTCGCGCGGGGTGGCGCTCGATGCGTAGGGACGCAGCGACGGTCCGCCCTGGCGGTCGCGGCCCTTGTCGCGGTCGCGGCCGAACTTGCCCTTGTTGCGGTCCTTGTTGTCGCGGTCCTTGTTGCCGCCATTTTTGCCCTCGAAGCGGCGGTTCTTGTCGTCGCGGCCCTCGGGACGCGGCGCAGCTTCGGCGCTACCTTCTCGCGGCTTGCGGAAGTCCCTGCCACCATCTCGACGATGACCGCCGCCATGGCGATGGCGCTCACCGCGCTTCTCGCCGTCGGCGGCAGGCTGGGCTTCGCCTTCGGCAGGCGCAGCGCCGGCTTCAGCGGCCGCCTGTGGACGCGGCTGGTGATGACGCTGGTTGCGATGGCGCTCGTGGCGCGGCTTGCGATCATCGTGACGGCCCGCGGGACGCCAGACCTCGATGAGCTCGGGCTCGGCGGGCGTCGCCGCGGCTTCCACGGGCGCTGCCGCATCGGCCGACGCAGTGGCTTCAGTTGCAGCGGTCTCTGCAGGCGCGGTTTCGGCAGGTGCGGTTTCGACAGCTTCAGCGGGGGCAACAGGCTCTTCCGCAGGTGGCGCGATGCCGGGAGCGTCTTCCGGCGTGACGGAAGCTTCGAGCGCCGGCTCGTCATGCGCGGGCTCGTCGTGTTGCTCCATCCCGGGCGCGTCTTCGACGGTCACAGGCTCGGCGGCGGCTTCGATTGCGGTGTCAGCGGGCGCTGCGGCGTCTTCGACCGGCGTTTCGGTTGCGGGCGTCTCTTCGCTAGATGCTTCAGCAACAGGCGCGTCAGCAATAGGCGTCTCGACAACAGCCGCGGCGGGCTTCGCCGGCAGCGGCGGGCGCTTGTCCATGCGATAGCCGAGCGCACGCAGCACGGAGGCAAAGTCTTCGCCGGCGGAGCCGGTGAGCGAGGTCATCGCCTGCGTCACCACAAAGCTGCGGCCGTCGAATGCCCCGGCGGGCTTTTCGCCAGACGCGTTCTCGCGCCAGGCCAGCGCCGGACGGATCAGATCGGCCAGGCGCTCGAGGATATCGACGCGCACGGCGCGCTCGCCGGCCTGCTTGTAGCCGAGCACGCGATAGGCGTCGCGCGGCAGCTGCTTGTCGACCGGGAACGAGGTGCGGCCCGAGCTCGCCAGATGCTGCGCGCCCGACAGCGCGGAGGGATCGACATTGTCCTGCTTCAGCGCCCAGAGCAGCGCGGCCAGCGCACGCCCGGCCGGCTTGAGCAGGCCGGGGAAATAGAGGTGATAGGCGCCGAAGCGGACGCCGTATTTGCGCAAGGTCGCGCGCGACGGCTGGTCGAGATCCTTCAGCTCGTTGGCGATCTTCGGGCGCTCCAGCACGCCGAGCGCCTCGACGAGCTGATAGGCGATGCCGCGGGCGATGCCGGTGACGTCCTCGGCCTTGCTGAGCTCGAACAGCGGGCCGAGCAGCTTTTCGATATGCGTCTTGAGCCAGAGCTCAAGCCGGGCCTGCACCTTGTCGCGGGGGGCGCCCGTGAGGCGTTCGTCGGAGATGATGCGGATGCGCGGATGCAGCGCTTCCTCTGCGGCAGACAGCCGCGCCACGGCGTCGCCGGTCCAGCGGATGATGCCTTCCGAGGTCAGCACGAACTGCTCGTCCGGCGCATTGCCCAGTTTTTCGGCGCGCGCGTTGATCTCGCCGGCGAGCACGGCCTGCGCTGCAGCCTGCAACGCTTTCGCATCGGAGCCGGCTTCCGCCGCATCCGGTGCAAAGGTGAAGCCATCGAGGCGGCCGATGACATGGCCTTCGACGATGACTTCGCCGGTCTTGCCGATTTCCGTATTCAAGCTCGTGTTCTCCCGCAGGCGGCGCATCAATACACTGGTCCGGCGATCAACGAAACGCTCAGTCAAGCGTTCATGGAGCGCATCCGATAATTTATTTTCGACCTCGCGGGCGATCCCCTGCCAGCGTTCGGGGTCTTTCAGCCAGTCGGGGCGGTTGGCGACGAAGGTCCAGGTGCGAATCTGCGCGATCCGGGCCGACAGCGTGTCGATATCGCCGTCGACGCGGTCGGCCTGGTCGATCTGGGTCCTGAACCAGGCGTCGGGGATGCATCCCTTCCGCATCAGGAAGCCGTAGAGCGTCGTCACCAGCTCGGCATGGGCGGCCGGCGACAGCTTTCGATAATCCGGGACCTGGCAGGCCTCCCACAGCCGTTCCACCGCATCCTTGCCATGCGCGACATCGCGCACTTCGGCGTCGCGGGCGGCGTGGTCGAGCACGCGCATGTCCTCGGCGATCGGCGCACGCGTCAGCGCGTCGTGGCCGGGGGCGAGGTTCAGCGAGACCTGGAGCGCGCCGAGGGAAGCGAAATCCAGCTTCGAATTGCGCCATTGCAAAACCTTCACGGGATCGAAGGTGTGATTCTGCAGCGCATTGACGAGCTCGGGCTCGAACGGCGCGCAGCGGCCGGTGGTGCCGAAGGTGCCGTTGCGGGTGGCGCGGCCGGCGCGGCCGGCGATCTGGGCGAATTCGGACGGCGTCAGGCGGCGGAACTGGTAGCCGTCGTACTTGCGGTCGGAGGCAAAGGCGACGTGGTCGACGTCGAGATTGAGGCCCATGCCGACGGCGTCGGTGGCGACGAGGTAATCGACCTCGCCGTTCTGGAACATCGCGACCTGCGCGTTGCGGGTGCGCGGCGACAGCGAACCCAGCACCACGGCGGCGCCGCCATGCTGGCGGCGGATCAGCTCGGCGATGGCGTAGACCTCGTCGGCCGAGAAGGCGACGATGGCGGTGCGGCGCGGCTGCCGCGTGATCTTGCGATCACCCGCGAATTCCAGCTGCGACAGGCGCGGCCGCGTGATCATGGAGACGCCCGGCAGCAGCCGCTCGATGATCGGGCGCATGGTCGCAGCGCCGAGCAGCAGCGTCTCGTCGCGGCCGCGGCGATTGAGGATGCGATCGGTGAAGACGTGGCCGCGTTCGAGATCAGACGCGATCTGCACCTCGTCGACGGCAAGGAACGAGACGTCGAGATCCCGCGGCATCGCCTCGACGGTCGAGACCCAGTAGCGCGGCGCTTTCGGCTTGATCTTCTCCTCGCCGGTCACAAGCGCGACGGCGTCGGGGCCGACCCTTGCTGCGATCTTGTTGTAGACCTCGCGCGCGAGCAGGCGCAGCGGCAGCCCGATCATGCCCGAGGGATGCGCGAGCATCCGCTCGATGGCGAGATGGGTCTTGCCGGTGTTGGTGGGACCAAGCACCGCAGTGACGCCGGCGCCGGGAAGCCGCTCGGAAGCGAAGGGGGAGGAGGAAAAAGGCATCTGGGGGATTAGGTAATGGCGATTGGGGCGAATGTCAGTGCTGTTTTGGGGCGGTGGCGCGAAGGGCTCGCCTCACACGCTGCTGTCCTCGCCCGGCTCGACCGGGCGATCCAGTATTCCAGAGGCGGCGCAGATCAAACCGAGAGGGCGCGGCGCACTGGATGCCCCGGTCAAGCCGGGGCATGACGGCGGAGAATGCGGCGCCCCTTCCCAGATCCCGCGCAACTGTCTCACTTTGCGACGCTTTTCCCGTTGGCTTTAAGCTTCGGAACGAGTTGAGAACGAATCGCGGCCGAATCGCTGACTCCCCCTTGAGTCCTGTTCCGTTCTCGCAAGATGTCGCGGGAGGCTTGTGGGTTCGCACTAGATGGAGTTTTGCTCCGCCGCACAAGCGACGTTTCGGTAGCGGATTCGTTAAAGCTGGGGACGGCGCGGAGTCGAATCAGAATCGGGGAGGAGTCAAATGGATTCCCGGTTCTCGACCCCCTCCAAACAAAAAGCGCGAAAACAACCCCATGCACAGTAGGGATGTTGTTGAAATCATTGATGTTTATTTTCACCAAAAGGGAGGTCCGTAGCCCGCATGGAGCGGAGCGCAATGCGGGGGCCGAAGCAAAGAACCCCGGATTACGCTGCGCTCCATCCGGGCTACGGCAGCGGGGCTACGGCACCCAGCCCTACTGCGTCTTCGCGACCTTGGGCGGCTGGGCGCTGGTGATGAAGCTGGTCGCTTCCAGCATGGCCGGCCCGAGCGGCGTCGGCACTTTCAGCCAGAACGGGACCAGGATGCGCGTGCCCGCGATCGGCGCGAACGCGACCTCGATGTTGCGCTGGGCGGCGAGATATTTGATCACGGGACGGTCGGGGATGTAGCCGGCGATGGGCACGAAATACAGCGAGCAGACCACCACCTGGCCGTGATAGCCCTTCTCCGCCTTCACGTTCTCCATGCGCTTGAAATCGAGCTTGAGCTCGTAGCGCATGCGGCCGTCGAACACGGCGGCGCTGCCGTGGCAGGCGTCCGGCGACAGCACCTCGCCGCTGCCTGAGACGCGCACCAGCGAGGCCGTCATCGGGTCCCAGACGCCGCGGCGATGCGCGTCGGTGACGACGATGCGGTCGGGATCGACCGGCGGCTCCGGCAGGATGGCAAAATCCTTCACATTGCCCTTGTCGAGCGTGATGCGGATCTCTTCGGTCTTCTTCGAGGTGGTGGTGGAGGCCTGATAGCCGGTCGCGACCAGCGCGCCGTTGACCACGCGGCCCTGCGAGGCGCCGGTGCCGGACCCGCCCGCGAAGGATTTTAGAAGCCCCGAGGTGCCGCCGGAGGCCGCGGCCGCGAACACGTCGTCTTGGATGTCGATATTCCAGGCGCCCTTGCCGACCGGAATGCCCGCCAGCGTCGCCTCATATTGCGCCTCGAGCTTGCCCTGCGCCGCCGCGGGCTCCGCCGCCCACGCCAAGACCAGCCCGCCAAGGGCCGCCATGACCCAGCGGCCGGCAGCGCGCGGATTCCTCGCGCGCCGCTCCGCTGAGCGCAGGCCGGGCGCAAGATGAGGCGTTGTGAGCACGAAACAATCCAATCGGGGCGCGAACGGTTGTTACTTAAGCCAAATACCGCGCCAAGCAATGCGTCCGGGCCTGTCGGCGTCCGGAACTCCACCGGACTCTTCGGGCGCGAATACGCCCTTTATGTGATGGTAAGGCGCGATAATCATTGCCGTTTTGGTGATCGAGGCGGGTCAGAACCGCGCACCTCACCCCGCCACCTCCACCGCCGTCATGCCCCGGCTTGACCGGGGCATCCAGTACGCCGCGGCCCCTCTGGTCAGCCGTACCGTCTCGGAGTACTGGATCGCCCGGTCCCGGCTCCGCCAAGGCTACGCCGAGGCCCACACGGGTGCTCGGCCCGCCGAAGCTTCAGCGAAGGCGGCAAGCCGGGCGATGACACCGAATGCCGGGCGATGACACCGCATTATGCCGCTCGAGATCCCGGTTTCGCGCTCTCGCGCGCCCCGGGACGACGGGCCAAAAACGGCTCGTCGCCTTGACGTCCCGCCGCTTCCCCCCTATACGTCCGCCCGCTCCCTGCAAGGACAGAGATTTGCCCGTGGCGCCCCGAATGGCGGCCGCACATCGTTGGGAAAGATTGAGGATTTTGCCATGTCTCGCCGCTGCGAATTGACGGCCAAGGGCCCCCAGGTCGGCCACACGGTCAGCCACTCCAACATCAAGACCAAGCGCCGCTTCCTGCCGAACCTGGTCAACGTGACCTTCATCAGCGAAGCGCTGGGCCGCAACGTGCGCCTGCGCGTCTCCACCAACGCGATCAAGAGCGTCGACCACAATGGCGGCCTCGATCCCTTCCTGCTCAAGGCCAAGGCCGCCGTGCTGTCGCCCCGCGCCCTCGAGCTGAAGCGCGCCATCCAGAAGAAGGTCGGCCCGACCCCCGCGCCGGAGAAGAAGGCGAGCTAAGAATTTTCGGATTGGGCGAGGGCTTGCGTCGCGAGGCGTAGGTTTAGCTGGAAGAGTTTTGCGAGACGGCCGGATCGGAAGATCCGGCCGTTTTTGTTTGTGCGATGCAAGAAGCTTTTCTCACTGAACTCTAACAAGAAGATGGATTGCTTTTAGCGAGTGATCAGACAACCATGACGTGCATTAAGACTAAGCGCTGTTGTCCGAGGTTATTTTGAAGATCAGCCACCTTTCCATCGAAAATTTTCGAGGTATCCGCGCCGCTTCTGTGCTCCTTCCAGATCACGCGGTTCTCATAGGTGACAATAACGTCGGCAAGTCGACGCTTCTGGAAGCGCTCGATTTGGTCATGGGACCAGACCGCCTCTCGCGACAATCCCCCATTGATGAACACGACTTTCATCTTGGTCAGTATTTGGCAGGCGGTGCGCGTCCTGATGGTTCAGAGACTACGCCGCGAATAATTGTAGAAGCAACCGTCACCGGGCTTTCCGAAGAACAGCAGATACACTTTCGAGATTACATCGAGTGGTGGGACGTCTTGAAACACGCGATGTCAGATGTATCTGATCCCGCCGAGCTTGATCTGTCCGCTACTATTCCTGCCTTACGCGTCACGTTCATCGGGAGCTACAATCCCCAGGAGGACGACTTTGAAGGGAAGACTTATTACACCCGAACAATAGATGAAAATGAAAAGCCGGAGCATTTTACAAAGTCGGACAAGCAGAAGTGTGGATTTCTATATCTACGATCGCTTCGTACGGGCGCGAGGGCCCTTAGCCTTGAGCGCGGAAGTCTCCTCGACATAATTCTTCGCCTTAAAGAAATACGACCAAAGATGTGGGAAACCACTCTTTCTGAATTGTCAAACTTCGATGTAGCAAGCGCCCCCGAGCTAGGTATCTCTGGTGTCCTAAGCAGCATTGATAGAGCACTAAAAAAGTATGTCCCTCGTGAGTGGGGCATCCAACCTCATCTCAGGGTCTCGGCTCTTACGCGAAGACATCTGCGGGAAGTGATTACCGCGTTTATCGATACCGGAACAGGCTCGTATTCTGCGCCCTACTTTCGCCAAGGCACGGGCACCATCAACCTGCTGCTCCTTGCCATGTTGTCGCAGATTGCGGAAGACAAGCAGAACGTGATTTTTGCGATGGAAGAGCCGGAAACCGCAATCCCTCCATATGCACAAAAACGCATTGTGCATGAACTGCGAAAGCTTTCCGCGCAGACACTTTTCACATCGCATTCTCCGTACGTTCTGGAAGAGTTTGCCATCGAAGAAACGGTGGTTCTGAGCCGATCCTCAACAGGGAAAATGCTCCAATCGACAGTAACCCTGCCCGAGAGCATCAAGCTCAAGAGGTATCGACAGCAATTCCGCACTCGCTTCTGTGAGAGTCTTCTGGCTCGACGCGTGCTCGTAGCCGAAGGCGCAACCGAGGCGACTGCACTCTCGTCTGCAGCACGACGACTGAGTGAACTAAACCCTCAAAGTTACTCATCTCTCGAAGCTCTCGGCATTTCAGTCCTTGATGCAGGATCGGAAACACAGATTGTCGATTTAGCCCGCCTATATGCAAAGCTCGACAAAGAAGTATTCGCCTTTTGCGACAAACAGTCTGATGACAGCAAAACTGCGATTGAAGCAGTAGTGAAGACTCTCTTTATGCATGATGAGACAGGCATGGAGAACCTTGTGCTCAAGAACACTTCTCAATCCGCGCTAAAACGATTTGCATCAGGATTAGACTGGCCCCCGCACATCAAAGCGAAGCATCCCAACTGGAAGGATGACCCGCTAGCTGCCCTTGCAGAATTCTTTGGATCCGCCAAGGGAAACTGGGGGCTCGCTGATTATCTCGCTCAATGCTCCGAGACTGAGATGCCCCAGTGGATACGTGATGTTTGCACCTCGCTGAAACAGTCGTGTGAACCTGTCATTTCGTCTCCGCACTCCGAAAAAATTCCGAAATAGGGTCGTGGTAGATCTCACAAAAACGCAGAAGGAAATCTTAGGCACAGCTGGCCCTCTATTGATCCGTGGCGGACCAGGTTCGGGCAAGACGACGATCGCAATCCTGAAGGCTGCCCAGCAGTCTACAGTTCTAAGGCCAGCTCAACGCATCCTCTTCCTTAGCTTCGCAAGGGCTACCGTAGCCCGAATAATCGAAACTATCGAGGAAGAAGGAGTTTCACCAACAGCGAAGCAAAGGATAGAGGTTGACACCTATCATGCATTCTTCTGGCGTATATTGAGAACGCACGGGTACCTCGTTGGATTGCCAAGGCGCGTAACTCTAGTCACGCCCCCGAACGAAGCCATTGCTCTAGCTGCTACTCGGCGCAAGTACAAATCAAACTCGAAATTGTCAGAAGATGAACGAAAGAGGAAGCGTCAGTCCGAGGACGTTGAACGAATACGTCTCGCCCAGCAGGAGGGGCGAATTTGCTTTGACGTCTTCGCGCACTTCGTAGGCGCGCTCGTGAAGGACTCAAAGAAAATTCGGTCAATGATCGCGACCGCATTCCCAATAATCATTCTGGACGAATTCCAAGATACTACGGCCGACCAATGGAGCGTTCTGAAGGCTATAGGCAAGCACAACACATTAATTGCCCTAGCCGATCCTGAACAACGAATTTTTGAATTCGCAGGTGCTGAAGAAAAGCGGCTTCAGCAGTTCAGAGACACATTTCATCCAAACGAGTTTGATCTGAAATCGGACAATCACCGGAGCAAAGGCACGGACATCGCAAAATTTGGAAACGATTTGCTCAAGGGACACTTCAGTCAGGATCGTTATGTGGGCATTCAATTTTCGGGGTTTGAGCCGAATGCCAACCAGGCATTGGCCACATTGCGCGGACATACGTTACAGGCAAGACAAAGACGCCTAAAGGCAGGCAAGAAGAATTGGACGGTGGCGATTCTAGTTCCAACAAAACGAATGACTCGGCAAATATCCGAATCTCTTCGCGAGCCTACATCAAAAATGCCGTCGATATCTCATACGGCCGCCGTCGACATGGACGGCCCTATACTCGCCGCGGAGACGATTGCCTGCCTGCTCCAACAAGAAGCCGACACAGGCCTTAAAGATTGCATCGAACTATTGTGTGCATTCTATCGGGGACGCGATGGAGACGACCCCGGTAAAGGAAACCTTGCGGAAGCTGACGCGATCGAAAAGGCCTATCAGAAGCGTAACAAAGCGAAGGCTTGGTCAGCTAACAGCGTCGTTCAGGCGATACGCCGCACTGTAGATGAGGTCCAGTCGCAGCCACTCTCGGGAGACCCAGACAAAGACTGGATAAAGCTAAGAATGTTGCTTGACGAATGCGACTGCCCGCGCCTTAGGGAGATTGCCGAGGAGGCTCGCAGTATTCGGATGTTAGAGCGAGGCCAGGTATTGCGTCAGTCATTGTCCCAAGACTGGCGTGCCCATGGCAAATACCAGAATGCACTAGCTATCGTCAGACAAGCTTTCGTTCAGGAACACTTTGCGACTGCCGGCCGCCCCGAGCGCGGAGTGATCATCATGAATATGCATAAGGCCAAAGGTAAACAATTTGATGAAGTCATCATCTTTGAAGGCTGGCCTCGGCTCGCCGGACGCAAGATCGTTTCGAATCCAGATCGGATAGTACGCAACAACGTCACCAGCACCAATATCGGTCAAGATCGTCAGAATCTTCGCGTCAGCGTAACCCGCGCCAGATTTCAGACGACAATCCTAACGCCTAACGGCGATCCTTGCGTCCTTCTGATGAATAGGAAGCCCTAGCTGCACTAGCGATAAACGCGCGGCGTCAGAAGATACCAAGAGTGGGTCGTGCAGACCCTTTATGTGGCTCCCCCTACCCCCGAAAATCAATGCTCCGCAGCACGATCCCCGGCGGGGTGCCTTCGAACTCCGTCGCCTGATATTTGCGTCCGGTGCAGGCTTCGATGCGTTCGCGCAGGCGCGTGAACTGCTCTTCCCGCTCGCTCGGCCTGGCGCGCGGGCCGCGCTCGAGGTCATCCATCGCGGAGGTCGAGATCGCGCAGGCGATCTCCTTACTGCCGTCCTGCATCGAGAACTGGACGATGCCGCGGTCCTGGTCGTGGGCGATGAAGCGGCTGGTGGTGAGCGTCATGGGGTGTTCCTTTTGCGGCCGCGCGTCGTGCCTTGCGCGCGATTGCGCACGGGGGGCGCCGGTCGGCGTTGTCGAAGCAGGCTGTGGCACAAGCGTGCACAACAAGTCGCTTCGGTGGTTATGGGTCCTGGCTTTCGCCAGGACGACGAGTGGCTCGCCTTCAGCCGTCGCCGTTCAATCTTGCGAAATCGTCGAACAGCGCGGCCACCAGCGCGCGGTGGCGGGTGTCCTCGCTGGGCAGGCTCGCAGCATAGAGGTTGAGCAGATGGCGGGCCTTCACGGCGGCCTCCGGCCAGGAGGTGGCGGGCACCGACATCATGCGGTTTTCGAGCTCGGCCTCGCGCTCGCGCAGCTCCCTGACTTGGGCCTCGACATCGGCCAGCGCGCGGCGCAGATCGGTTGCCTTCTGGGCGGCCATGCCGCGGTGGCTGTCGAGATCGACCGGAATTTCAGTCATTGGCGGCACTCGCGTCGATACGTTGGGCATCCGCAAGGTCGACCGAGCCGATCGACAGCATCTCCGTCGCACCGCGCACGCCTTCGGAGGGCACCGTGATCATGGTGGCGACGCGGCGATAGGACGCGAAGGACAGGCCCTCGATCATCTCCTCGTCGGTGACGACCTCATAGGCGCCGGCCGGCAACTGGCGCTCGAGGCCGCGGATGTGGAATGGATGCTTGAAGGTGATGGTTTCTCGCCGCGAGCGGATGGTCATGCGCGCCTGCCTTTCGCAAAGAAGGGGCCCCAACCGACACCAGCTATGGCGGACCATGCGCTTGTTACCCGGCAATAGCCAGCATTATGTCAGCGTGGGCCGGGACTTAAGCGGCAAGCGCGGCGCTCGCACGCGGCGTTTTAGTTCTCGCAATCGGCAGGACGCGGGCGTACGCTCGACCACGTCAGCGCAGCTCACGCAATTGCCGCGCGTCGATGTTGCGCTGCATCTTTCGCGCCTCGTGTGCGCAGCGGCGATCTTTCAATGGCTCGGGCGGACGCATCTCGTCGTCATGCCCAGCGACCATTGCAGCGCCGATCTCGCACGCGGACGAACTCGAAACCCAGGAGGAGACGACGTCATGGCCAAGGGACAGCAACGCAGCAACCGCGAGACCAAGAAGCCGAAGAAAGACAAGATCAAGACCAGCGCCGCAGCGCCGAGCCGCAAGGATGCCGCCTGGCAGCCGGAGATCGGCCAGAAGAAGAAGTAGGGGGCGGGCGCTGTTTTCCCTTCTCCCCTTGTGGGAGAAGGTGGCATAGGCGGCCTTCGGCCGCCGTTCTTGAAAACGCCGATGCTTCGCATCGGCGTTGGCGCCGGATGAGGGGTCTGTCTCCGGGAGTTCTGACGCGAGAGATTCGCACGCGGAGAGTGACCCCTCACCCGTCTCGCCGCTTCGCGGCGATCCACCCTCTCCCACAAGGGGAGAGGGGAAGAAGCGTCATCTCCCTCTCCCCGCCCTTTTCCGCTATACTCGCCCGGGTAGCATCAGCGGGAGGGGCATCCTGTGGATCACGAGCGTAACGCCGACCACACATCCGAGCCGAAAAATCTCGTCATCTGCTGTGACGGCACCGGCAACGAGATCTCGGAGAATATCTCCAACGTCCTGAAGCTCTATCGCTGCCTGCGCAAAACCGACAAGACGCGGCCGCGGCAGCTGGTGTTCTACGATCCCGGGGTCGGCACGGTGACGGAGCCCTCGACGTGGCACCGCTGGAAAGCCAACGTCAATCTGGTGCTGGGGCTCGCCACCGGCTACGGGCTCGATGACAACACGCTCTCGGCCTATTGCTTCCTGGTCGAGCACTACGCGCCGGGCGACAGGATCTATCTGTTTGGCTTCTCGCGCGGCGCCTACACGGTTCGCGTGCTGGCGGGGCTGATCCACAAGATCGGCCTGATCTCGCCGGAGCAGGCCAACCTCGCAGGCAGTGGCCTCGTCGCCTACAAGCAATATTCCGGCACCGGGCGCGGCAACGATGTCAGCGACCTCGTCGATGAGGGTTTTGACGACAGCGGGCCGCTGCCGAAAAACAAGTTCGATCTCGCCGCCCAGTTCGCACGCATTACTTCGTCGCGCTGGCCGACCATCCACTTCATCGGCGTCTGGGACACGGTGGCGAGCGTGATCGTGCCGCGCGCCGACCGGGGCTATCTGCCGAGCTTCGAGGAGCTCGCCTTCACGCTGCGCAATCCCAGCGTCAACATCTTCCGCCAGGCGATCGCGATCGACGAGCGGCGCTGCATGTTCCGCCTCAAGGCGTATGAGGAGCCGCAGGAGTACTGGCGCAACCGCTTCGTGCCCGACGACAAGAAGGAGCCGCAGGACATTTTGCAGGTGTGGTTCGCCGGCGTGCATTGCGACGTCGGTGGCGGCTATCCGGAAGTCGAGAGCGGCGAGTCCAAATATCCGCTGCTCTGGATGATCGAGGAGGCGACCAAGGCGGGGCTGAACTTCAACCCGCGCACGGTGAACCAGCTCGCCTGGGGCATCCAGCGCAAGAACTCGCCGTTCCAATACGTGCCGCCGGCTTACACCGGCAAGACCGGCGAGCTGCATGATTCGATGACGGTGCCCTGGCGCGTGCTGGAGTATCTGCCGAAGAGCGCCAAGTACCGGGAATGGCCGGCGCGGAAGGTGTTTCTCGGGCTCTACATCCCCGATTGCGAGCCGCGCCTCATCCCCGTGGGCGCGCATGTGCATGAGAGCGTGGTGAAGCGGATGGCGGTGGAGCCGGGCTATCGGCCGGTGAATTTGCCGAAGGAGTATGTGACGGTGCCGATGCCGCTGCCGCCGGGTGTGGGCATGGTGGCGGAGTCGGGGGAGATCGTGGTGGGGTGAGGGCCTTCCCTTCTCCCCCTGTGGGAGAAGGTGGCATAGGCGGTCTTCGGCCGCCGTTCTTGAAAACGCCGATGCTTCGCATCGGCTATGGCGCCGGATGAGGGGTTGTCGCCGCGAACGCGAAAGCTTCGTATGCCGTGCGAGACCCCTCACCCGTCTCGCCACTTCGTGGCGATCCACCCTCTCCCACTAGGGGAGAGGGGGAAGCCTTCCCACCCCGCTACCGCCGCTTTCTCCATTCGCCGACACTTTTCATTAAAATTCTCCAGCCCGCCTTAGCCGGATCGAATCAACTCCTTGGCATCATCTCCCGATCACCCGCGCCATCCGCGGAAATTGGAGGAGAGTGCCAATGCATCCGCGACGACACGCCCGCGTCAAACCCGCGGGCCTCGTGTCCCGCCAGGCCAAGATCATCACCGACCCGCGCGCGCCGGTGATCCCCTGCACGCTGATCGACTATTCGCCGGGCGGCGCCTGCGTCGATCTCGGCGGCCAGGTGAAGATTCCCGATCGCTTCGAGCTGCTGCATGTGAACACGAAAAAACGCTGCCGCGTGGCGTGGAAGCGCGGCACGAAGGTGGGCGTGGTGTTTTGACTCCTTCCAGCTGCTGAACAAGGCCGCGCTCCACACTCCGCTCGGCTCCCTCCCCCCTTGTGGGGGAGGGTTGGGGAGAGGGGTGGCCCAGCAAAAGGTGTTAGTTACGTGCGAAGCGATGCAACAGAGTGTCGCTTCATTCGACAGAGCACGCCGTGTGGCTACCCCTCTCCCTAGCCCTCCCCCACAAGGGGGGAGGGAACGCAGTGTACTTGCGGCGCGATCTCTCCCAACACAACAAATTCACGGCTTCCGCATCCGCGCCTTTGCGCCCGCGACGATCTGCATCGCGACGCCGGCGATCCAGCCGAACAGAGCGAACCAACTCCAGGCGATGTGCGGATCGAGGCGGAGCACGATGATGGCGACGGAGGCGAGTGCGGTGAGCGTGGCGCAGAGCGTGCCGGCCGCGCTCAACAGTTCCGCGGCGTCGATGTCGCCATGGGCCTCGTCGAAAGGCAGCTGAGGTGTGTCGATGCCGAGATAGAAGCCGACGAAGCCCAGCACCATCATCAGCAGCAGGAAGCCCTCGGTGGTGAGCGCGGGGATCGCGGATCCCACATAAGCGCCGACAAACAGCCCGCACGCCGCGCCCGCCATCGCAAGGCCCACGCGCTCGATGACGTGGGCAGCTTTTCGAACACGAAATCGCATGGCGGGCCTCCGCGAGGCGTTGGACGCACGCGAGGTTAGGCCAGATTTGGGTGGGGTGGAAGCTGAGAGGGTTTACGGATGCGTGAGGCGGAACGGCACGGGACCAAAAGGTACGCGGAGCAACGACCTTGGCGTGTGTCGCATGGCTGCCTCCCCATCCTCATGGCGAGCGCAGCGAAGCAATCCAGGCTCTTTCCGCGGACACAGCCTGGATTGCTTCGTCGCAAGGGCTCCTCGCAATGACGAGTTTGCGGCGCGGTCCTCGCGCCACACTCGCCCCCTCACCGCGCCCCGAACGTCGTCTTGCCGAACAGCGCCTTCTGGGTCGAGGGCTGCGAGCGCCAGTATTGCGGCGGGGCTTCGACCTCGCCGCCGAGTTCGGCTGCGGCGTGCCAGGCCCAGCGCGGGTCGTAGAGCAAGCCGCGGGCGAGCGCGACCATGTCGGCCTTGCCGGATGCGACGATCTCTTCGGCCTGCTTCGGCTCGGTGATCAGGCCGACGGCGATGGTAGGCAAACCGGTCTCGCGCTTGATGGCCTCTGCAAACTGCACCTGATAGCCGGGGCCGAGTGCGATCTTCTGCAGCGGCGAGACGCCGCCGGAGGAGGCATCGATCCAGTCGACGCCGCGCGCCTTCAGCGCGTTGGCGAATTCAAGCGTCTGCGCCAGGTCCCAGCCGCCCTCGACCCAGTCAGTCGACGACACCCGCATGCCGACCGGCTTGTCGTGCGGGAATACGGCGCGGACCGCGTCGTAGACCTCCAGCGGGAAGCGCATGCGGTTCTCGAGCGAGCCGCCATATTCGTCGGTGCGCCTGTTCGAGATCGGCGACAGGAATTGATGCAGGAGATAGCCGTGCGCGCCGTGCAGCTCGATCGCGTCAATGCCGATGCGATCGGCGCGCTTGGCGGCATCGACGAAGGCCTCGCGGATGCGCTTGAGGCCCGCGGCATCGAGCGCCAGCGGCGCGGCCTCGCCCTCCTTGTGCGGCAGCGCCGACGGCGCCACGGTCTGCCAGCCGCCCGCGTCCTGCGGAATCAGCTGGCCGCCGTCCCAGGGCCGCGCGCTGCTGGCTTTCCGGCCGGCATGCGCGAGCTGCATCGCCACCGCGGTCGAGGAATGTTTCCGCACCGAGATGAGGATCTGCTTCAGCGCGGCCTCGGCGGCATCGCTGTAGAGCCCGAGGCAGCCCGGCGTGATGCGGCCGATCGCCTCGACATGGGTCGCCTCGATGCAGAACATCGCGGCGCCCGACAGGCTGAGATTGTTGATGTGGGTGAAGTGCCAGTCGGTGGGGACGCCGTCCTCGGCCGAATATTGGCACATCGGCGACACCACGACGCGGTTCTTCAAAGTCAGGCCGCGCAGCTTGATCGGGGAAAACAGGGCGCTCATGCGGGGGAGTTCCGAAGGGATAGAGGGCGATGCAGGGGAGTGTAGTGGGCGATGCGCCGATTGCCAGCCGCGCGGGGGGCATGGCGGCTCGCGGGGGATGCATTGCGGCCGCGCCGCCCTACTCCACCAGCGCGAACTGCAGCAGCAGGGTGCGCTGGAGCATCGAGAAATTGTCGTCCGACACCAGCGTCAGCACGGTCTCGCCGTCGGCCGTGACGTGGGCGTCGATGCCTTCCATGTTGTCGATCTCGTGGCCGAGATCGGCCTTGAACAGCACGGGGCCGTCGACCAATGCGCCCGGCGCGATCGATTTCAGGGGGATCGCGCGGATGCGGATATCGACGCCGGTGAACCAGGAGAATTTGCGTTCGAGGATCAGGAGATCGCCCGAGGGCAGCAGCACGGCGTCGCTGATGAGCTGCTGGTCGGTGCGGCGAATGCTGAACTGGCCCGGTGTGGGGCCGCCGAGCAAAAATCCGATCAGATTGCCGTCGGCATCGAAGCCGCCCTCCGACAGCGCGATCAAGGTGCCCGCGAGCGGCTGCCCCTTCGGAACGAACACCAGCGCCTCGAGCCCTTTGTTGTAGGGCAGCTTGCGCACCGCCGGCGGGGTCGGCAGCACCTCGCCGCGCGCGCGTGTGCCGCCCTTCGCAAAATCGAACCGCATGATCTGGTTGACGCGCTCAAGCCCGACATAGACGAGGTCGCCGTCACGCGCGAGCGACTCGGTGTCGTACCACAGCCGCTTCTCCGTGATCGGCCGCCCCTCCGCATTGAGCACCGGCGCGGCCTCGACGTCGTCGAGACCCGTCATGCTCCGCCCGGAATAACGGATGCGACCGGTGAACCAGGTGCCCTGGTCGGAGATCGCGAGGAAGCGCTCGCCTTTGCTGTCGAGAAAGCGGAAGCCGGACAGGCCGCCGAAGCCGCGATGCGGCGAGGTCAGCACCAGGCCGCCGCGATAGTCCAGCGAACCGAACCGCGTGCGCGCGCGGTCGCGCGGCTCGAAATTGGGGATCGGCCGCGCGTTGACCTCGATGCCAACGGGCGCGGCGACGGCGTGCTCGATCAGCGCCGGCTTCGGCGCGGGCTGTGCCTGCGCCAGGCGAGACAGTGCGAGAGTGGAGAATCCCGCCGCCGCGTGGCCGATGAAGCTGCGGCGGGATCGATGCTTGCTCACGAATGCAATTTGCGTCGCGGGCGGTTGGCCGGCTGCGTGGGCGCGGTGTTGGTCTCGCTGAACAGTTCGGCGAGTTTTTCGGTGATGGCGCCACCGAGCTCTTCGGCGTCCACGATCGTCACCGCGCGGCGATAATAGCGCGTCACGTCATGGCCGATGCCGATCGCGATCAGCTCGACCGGCGAGCGGGTCTCGATCTCCTCGATGATGTGGCGCAGGTGCCGCTCGAGATAGTTGCCGGGATTGACCGACAGCGTGGAATCATCGACCGGCGCGCCGTCCGAGATCATCATCAGGATCTTGCGCTGTTCCGGCCGGCCGAGCAGGCGCTTGTGCGCCCAGTCGAGCGCCTCGCCGTCGATGTTCTCCTTCAACAGCCCTTCGCGCATCATCAGGCCGAGGTTTTTCCGCGCACGACGCCAGGGGGCGTCCGCCGACTTGTAGATGATGTGGCGGAGATCGTTGAGGCGGCCGGGGCTGGCCGGCTTGCCGGCGGCAAGCCACGCCTCGCGCGATTGCCCGCCCTTCCAGGCGCGCGTGGTGAAGCCGAGAATCTCGACCTTGACGCCGCAACGCTCCAGCGTGCGGGCGAGGATGTCGGCGCAGGTCGCCGCGACCGTGATCGGCCGCCCGCGCATCGAGCCGGAATTGTCGAGCAGCAGCGTCACCACGGTATCGCGGAACGTCGCCTCCTTCTCGTGCATGAAGGACAGCGGGTGATAGGGATCCGTCACCACGCGCGACAGCCGCGCGGGGTCGAGAATGCCCTCTTCGAGATCGAACTCCCAGGCGCGGTTCTGCTGCGCCATCAAGCGCCTCTGCAGCCGGTTGGCGAGACGGGCGACGATGCCCTGCAGATGCGCGAGCTGCTTGTCGAGATAGGCGCGCAGCCGCTCCAGCTCGTCATGGTCGCAGAGGTCTTCGGCGGCGATGACCTCGTCGAACTTCGGCGCGAAGGCGTGATATTCCGGGCCACGCGGCTCGTTCTTGCCGTGCGAATTCGGTCGCGTCGCCTCGCCCGGCGTCTCGTCGTCGCCGAGCTCGCCGTCGTCGAAGGTGTCGGAGGTCGACGCCTGCGCGCTTTCCATCGCGCTCTCGCTCATCTCCTCGCTCGATGCCTGCGCCTGATCGGCGCTCATCTCCTGCGCGGCGTCGGAATCGGGCGAGCCCTCGGCGCCGGACTGGTCGTTGTCGCCGTCCTGGTTCTCGTCGTTCTCGTCATTGTCTTCGCTGTCGGCGCTGCGCTCGTCGCCGATCTCGAGCGCCGTCAGCAGATCATGCACGGCATCGCCGAACCTGGTCTGGTCCTCGACCACGGTATCGAGCCGGTCGAGCCGCCTGCCGATCTTGTCTTCGAGAATAGGGCGCCAGAGATCGACCATCTTCTTGGCGGCCGTCGGCGGCGCCATGCCGGTCAGGCGCTCGCGCACCAGCATCGCCAGCGCGTCGGCGAGCGGCGCGTCGGCGCGATCGGTGATCTCGTCGAACTTGCCGCGATGGAAATGGTCGTCGAGCATCGCGGTGAGGTTTTTCGCAACGCCCGCCATGCGCCGCGCGCCGATCGCCTCGACACGGGCCTGCTCCACCGCCTCGAACACGCCGCGCGCCTGCGGATTGCCCGGCATCAGCTTGCGATGCACCTTCGGATCGTGACAGGCGAGCTTGAGCGCGATGGAATCGGCGTGGCCGCGCACGATGGCGGCATCACGCCTGGTCATCTTTCGCGCGGGCTCGGGCAGCCGCGCCTTGCCCGGCGCGAGCCCGGGACGCTCGGCGGCGAAGCTGACGTCGAGCTCGGGCGCCTTGGCGATCGCCTTCAGGCAGGAGGCCACCGAGCGCTTGAACGGCTCGGTCGGGGCTTCCTTGGTGTTGCGGAATTTGGAGTTGGAGGTGGTGCTCATCTCGCCCTTACCCGTCGTCCCCGCGAAGGCCGGGACCCATAACCACCGGCGATCATTGCGTCAGGAGAAATTAGCAGCGTCGCTTCACAGAGAGACCTCGCGGTATGGGTCCCGGCCCCGTGCGCAATTGCGCACTCGGCCGGGACGACACACCGAGAGCGATCAGCTGAGCGCCACGTTCACCGACGATTCCGGCAGCTCCGCGTTGAAGCAGCGCTGGTAGAACTCGGCGACGAGGGGACGTTCGAGCTCGTCGCATTTGTTGAGGAAGGTGACCCGGAACGCAAAGCCGATGTCGCTGAAGATGTCGGCGTTCTCCGCCCAGGTGATCACCGTGCGCGGGCTCATCACCGTCGACAGATCGCCATTGGCGAAGGCGTTGCGGGTGAGGTCGGCGAGGCGAACCATCTTGTTGACGATGTCGCGGCCCTCCGTGGTGCGATAGTGCTTGGCCTTGGCCAGCACGATCTCCACTTCCTCGTCATGGCTGAGATAGTTCAGCGTGGTGACGATCGACCAGCGGTCCATCTGGCCCTGGTTGATCTGCTGGGTGCCGTGATAGAGGCCCGAGGTGTCGCCGAGGCCGACGGTGTTGGCGGTCGAGAACATGCGGAATGCCGGATGCGGCTTGATCACCTTGTTCTGGTCGAGCAGCGTCAGCCGGCCGGAGACTTCCAGCACGCGCTGGATCACGAACATCACGTCCGGGCGGCCGGCGTCGTATTCGTCGAACACCAGCGCGACGTTATGCTGGAGCGCCCAGGGCAGGATGCCGTCGCGGAATTCGGTGACCTGCTTGCCGTCGCGGACCACGATCGAGTCCTTGCCGACGAGGTCGATACGGCTGATGTGGCTGTCGAGGTTGACGCGCACGCAGGGCCAGTTCAGTCGCGCGGCGACCTGCTCGATATGGGTGGATTTGCCGGTGCCGTGATAGCCCGTGACCATGACGCGGCGGTTGTGGGCGAAGCCGGCGAGAATGGCGAGCGTGGTGGCGCGGTCGAAGCGGTAATCGGAATCGACTTCGGGGACGTGAGGATCGACTTCGGAATAAGCGGGGACTTCGAGATCGCTGTCGATCCCGAACACCTGGCGCACCGACACCTTCATGTCGGGCAAACCGGAAACTTCCTCAACTTTGGACATCGCGGCGGTCGTCATCAATCCTCCGAGGTCCCGGGCGATCCCGAGACCAGTTATTGCACGTTGGCTGCGGCTGGGTGCTGTTGCGAACCTATCAGAGACAACGGGCGGGCAGAAGCCCGCCCCCCGATCAAAGTTCCGTTGTCTTTTCATTTAGATAGGCAAGGAACGCGATTTTTGGAAGGCTGCCCTGCGAATCACGCCTGAATTTCGTGCCGAAGGCACCGTCCTGCCCACGCGGGTGGCACTTTTACCGCCGCTCATTACTTATGTAGGGTCCGAACCCCGAGGCCCAATCCCAGCACAGAGACGATGTGACGTCCTTTCTCGATCCCCTCATTTCATTCGTCTCGGCCCATGCGTGGCTGGCCTATCTGACCCTGTTCCTGGCGGCCCTGCTGGAGGCGGTTCCGGTGTTGGGGTCGGTCATCCCCGGCTCGACTATCATCCTGGCGCTAAGCGCCCTGGTCCCGGGCGGCGAGCTCAAGCTGCAATGGGTGTTGCTGGCGGCGGCGCTCGGCGCAGTGCTCGGCGATGGTTCGGCCTACTGGATCGGACACCGGCAACAACGGGAGATCCTCAACACCTGGCCGCTGACCAAGTATCCGCGTGTGGTCGAACAGAGCGAGAATTTCTTCCACCGCTTCGGCACCTGGGCGGTGTTCTTCGCCCGCTTCGTGCCGCCGATCCGTGCCTTCGTCCCGGTCACGGCGGGCGCGCTCGGCATGCCCCCGGCCCGCTTCTACGCCATCAACATCCCGGCGATCCTGGTCTGGGCGCCGGCGCATGTGCTGCCGGGCGTTTTGGCGGTGTCGGCCCTGCACGAATATGCCGGGCTGCCGCACCATGGGCATCCGTATAAGCATATGTGGATTTTGACCGTGGTCGGCGTGGCAATCGTCGTAGGCCTGGCGGTTTGGATCTATCGCCGCCGGAACGGCGGCGGCGTGGCGGTGGCGAAGCCGCGAGGGTGATAGCGTCGAGCGGCGCACTGCGGTTTGGAAACTTCGCAACGTGGCGGCCCTTGCCTCCAAGCCGTAACGCGTTACATTGTAACGCGTTACATGGGACCGTCTCCAATGACTGCACCCGCTGAAAGAATGAAAATGATGCGCCAGCGGAGGCGGCTGCGGGGCTTGCGCGAACTGCGCCTCGTCGTAGCTGATGCTCGCTCGCGGTCAGTTCGACGACGGGTGGCGAAGCAAGTTGCCAGCCTCGACCCCGATCGCGAGCGCAACGCGCTGCAGTGGATCGAGTCGGTCTCCGAGTTTGATGCAGATGCAACGCGGTGACGTCGTGACCGTCGCTGCAACGGGCGACTATGGCAAACCCCGCCCGGCGGTCATCGTGCAGAGCGACGCTTTCCCTGAAACTCATGCCTCCGTCGTGATCTGCCAGTTGACTTCCGAACTGGCGCACGCCCCGGATTTTCGGGTGACTATCGAGCCAACCCGCGAAAATGGATTACGACTGAGATTGCAGGCGATGACCGACAAGCCGATCACCGTGAGACGCGAACGGATCGGACAGAAGATCGGGCGCCTCGGCAGCCAGGATATGGCGCGGATCGGGATTGCTTTGGCGTTCGTGTTAGGGCTTGCGGATTGATCAGGTACCCGAGCACGGGCTTCCGCCAGGACGACCGCAGCAGCGATCCTAGCTAGCAGCGCCTCCCCTCCGCCCCGGTGCCGGCCCGACATACCTCGCCCGGGGCCTGATCAGCTTGCCGAACTGCAACTGCTCGCTCGCATGTGCGATCCAGCCGACGCTGCGGGCCATCGCGAACAGGGCGAGCTCGCTGCCGCCAGGCAGGCGCAACGCGTGCACGAGCACCGCGAGCGCGTAGTCGATATTGACGAGTTCGCCGGTCGCCTCCGCGATCCGCTCGGGCACCTCCTTGGTGAATTTGCGCGGTGCGCCTGCGCGAGAGAGCGCGTTGAGCAGCGATTGCGCGCGCCGATCGCCCCGCTTGTAGACGCCGTGACCGAAGCCGGCAAAGCGTTCGCCGAGCGCGACACGCTCGCGGACCATTGGCTCGACGTCACGATCGACCAGTGCCTTGACGAGCTGCGAGGCCAGCACGCCGGCACCGCCGTGCTTCGGTCCCTTCAGCGCGGCGAGGCCGGCGATGACGGAGTCATAAAGATTGAGGCCGGTCGAGGCTGCGCAACGCGCGGTGAAGGTGGACGCGTTCAACTCATGCTCGGCGAGCAGAACCAGCGCGCGGCGTATGAGATCGGCCGCGTGCTTGTTGTCGGGAGCCCAGGCACTGGCGATCTGCTGGTGCAGCGGCTCGGCGGACGGCTCCGTATTGAGCATGGTCGCGACCAGGAGCCGGACGATGCGCGCACCGACCATCGCACGTCCATCATGCGCGCGGGTGAAGGCGCGGGGATCGGCGCTCGATGCGAGCGCCAGCACGGCAATGGCGCGATCGATCGGCGCGGCGCGCCGCGCGGCCTGCGCGATCAGGCGCATCTCATCGGACACCGCGGGAAAATTGTCCGGCGCAAAGGGATCGACGCCGGAGACGTCCCACAGAAGCGTCGCCGTGTGCTCCAGCGTGTCGTTTTCCGCGAGATCGACGCAATTGACGCCGCGATAGATCGCGCCCTCCTCGGTGATGGTGGAGATCTCCGTGTCCATGACCGGCAGATCGGCATCGAAGCTGCGCAGGCCGCGCGGCTCCGGCGACGGCACCCGGCGCTCCTTCAGCGCCCGGACGTCCTCGGCGCGATAACGGTTCTTGCGCGAGTCCGGCGTCGGCTCGGACCGGACCAGGCCGCGGCTGACATAGGCGTAGAGCGTCGCCGGGGAGATCGCGAGCTCAGCGGCGGCTTCCCGGGCGGAGAGGTAGAGACCTTCCGGATTTTTCATATTGATTTATGTAATCAAGATTGATCAATCTGTCGAGAAGCCTGATCTTTGGCTGGTGCAAAGGAGATTGGGCCATGAACATCCACCTCACCAAGAGCCAGATCGGGCTGGACGGCGTTCCCGCGGCCGAAACCGTGCTGAGCCATGTCGACGGCGAGCGCGGCGAGTTGATCATCGCCGGCGAGCATGTTGGCCGACTGGCGAGCCAGTCGAGCTTTGAGGGCGTCACCGCCCGGCTCTGGAACGGCGCCAGCACGACCACGCTGAGCGAAGCCAATGTGCGCGCGAGCCTGGGCGCCGCACGCGAGCGCGCCTTCGCGCGGCTGGATGAGCTGCTGCCGGCAACGCGCGGCATGGGCGTCGTCGACGGGTTTCGCGCGGCAGTCGCGGGACTTCGCGCCGAGCACGGGCTCGCCCATGAGGCGACAATCGTCGGCGCATTCCCGGTGATTGCGGGCGCGCTCGTCCGCCGGGTTAGGGGTCTCGATCCGGTGGCACCCGATCCGAACGTGAGCCAGGCCACCGACACGCTTCGCATGCTGCACGGGCGCGCGCCTGAACCACGCGAGGTCGCAGCGCTGGACGCCTATCTTGTCACCGCCAGCGACCACGGCATGAACGCCTCGACCTTCACCGCGCGCGTGGTGGCCTCAACGCACGCAGATCTGTTTGCCGCCGTCACCGCCGGCTATTGCGCGCTGACGGGTCCGCTGCATGGCGGCGCGCCGGAGCCGGTGCTGGAAATGCTCGACGCGATCGGCTCGCGCGAGCGCATCCAGCCCTGGGTGGACGCGGCACTCGCCCGCGGCGAGCGAATGATGGGCTTCGGCCACCGCGTCTATCGCGTGCGCGATCCCCGCGCCGACGTGCTCAAGACCGCGATCGAGGCGCTGGCCTCGGACGGCGCCGACCTGCCGTTTGCCGGCGAGGTCGAGGCCTATATCCGCGCAGCCTTGCGCAAGAAGAATCCGGACCGGCCGCTGGAGACCAATGTGGAGTTCTTCACCGCGATCCTGCTCGATGCGCTGGCGATTCCGAGGCAGGCCTTCACGCCGATCTTCGCGGTGGCGCGCGCAGCCGGCTGGACGGCGCATGCGCGCGAGCAGCAGCGGACCGGGCGGCTGATCCGGCCGAGCTCGTCATATGTGGGCGCGATGCCGAAGGCGTAGGGAATGCGTAGCCCGGAGCGCGTGCTTCCCCTCTCCCCTTGCGGGAGAGGGTGGCTCGCCGCAAAGCGGCGAGACGGGTGAGGGGTTGTCTCGACACCCTCATATCTTGCAGTTGAATTCGCCGAGAGAAACCCCTCATCCGGCGCTTCGCGCCACCTTCTCCCGCAAGGGGAGAAGGGAAGAAAGCGCGCGCGAAGCCTACGCCTCGCGCACCACGGTCTTCAGATAATTATACGCCTTGATGATTTCGATCAGGCGATCCTCGGTGGAGCGGTCGCCACCGTTGGCGTCGGGGTGGTGTTGCTTCACCAGCGCCTTGTACTTGGACTTGACGTCGGCGAGCGTGGACTCGGGGCCGAGGCCCATCACCTGGAGCGCCTTGCGCTCGGCGTTCATGATCTTGCGCGTCTCGGCCTTGGGCGCGGCCTGCGGGCCGGCGCGCCAGCCCGTACGGCCGTTCAGCTCCTGGAACATGCTGAACGGATCGAAGGCGCCGTCGATCTCGGCCTCGGCGCCCTTCTTGACGCCGCCATTGGCGCCCATCTTCCAGGTCGGACGATGACCGGTCAGCGCATCTTTCTGATAGCGCGCGACAGCGTCGGCATTCATGCCGGAGAAAAAATTGTAGTTCTGGTTGTACTCGCGCACGTGGTTCAGGCAGAAGTGCCAGTACTCACGCTGATTGTCGCGACCCTTGGGCGCACGATGCGCGCCCTTGTTCTGACACCCGGTCCATTCGCAATTGACCACGGCGTCGCGCGGCTTCACCTCCGGCTGCTTGCCTTTCGGCTTGATCCGGATGGAGTCGAAGAACTTTGATGAATCGATCGGCATGGCTGACTTTGACTACGCAATGCAAAAACCTTCAAGTCTTGACATTGCAATTAGCTGAAAAGCATAGCCGAAACTATGCTGAGGCGTCCTTGAACGGCCGCTAGAGGCGGCCTATGCAATACGGAGAGCGATCTCGCACCGTAATGACCCAGATGGCCATCAGAGACACTATCAGCAACAAGTTGCAGGAAGCTTTCACGCCGGAAAGCCTGCAAGTCGTCGACGAGTCACATTTGCATGAGGGCCACGCCGGCCATCGGCCGAGCGGCGAGACGCACTTTCGGGTTTATATTGTGTCTTCCGCCTTCAAAGGGAAGAGCCGGGTCGATCGCCACCGCATGATAAATTCGGCGCTGGCCGCGGAACTCTCCGGCAGCGTGCACGCGCTGGCGATCCACGCGCAAGCGCCGGGAGAAGGCGGCAGCTAGCTCGCCGATGCGGCTGTCATGCCCGCAAAGGCGGGCATCCAGTAGTCCGAGGCGGCGCGGCTAGAATCGAGCCGCTGCGGCTTACTGGATCGTCCGCCCCAGTGCGCAAGCGCGCACAAGGCGGACGATGACAGCTACCGCTTCAAAACGACGTCCCCGCCCGCCGCCGCTTGGCTTCCTCCATTTCCGTCTCGCGCGGCACCGGTGAGATACGGAGCGCGGTGATGCGGTTGCGTTCGCGGCGGAGGACGCGGAAGCGGAAGCCGTGAAAGGTGAAACTCTGGCCGCGGTCGGGGATCGAGCGCGCCTCGTGAATGACGAGGCCGGCGACCGTCGTTGCCTCTTCGTCGGGCAGGTGCCAGTCCATGGCGCGGTTGAGATCGCGGATCGGGACCGAGCCGTCGACGACGACCGAGCCGTCCGGCTGGGCGCGCACGCCCGCGACCACGACGTCATGCTCGTCGGAGATGTCGCCGACGATCTCTTCCAGAATGTCTTCCAGCGTCACGAGACCTTCAACTTCGCCGTACTCGTCGACGACCAGGGCGAAATGAGTCTTGCGGCGGCGGAACGCCTTGAGCTGCTCGGAGACGGGCCGCATTTCCGGCACGAACCAGGGCGGCAGCGCGATGGTCGAGACGTCGATGCGCGAGGTATCGCCGTCGGACGCGCGGATCGCGCGCAGCAGATCCTTGGCGTGGAGCACGCCGATGATGTTTTCCGGTTTCTCCCGCCACAGCGGGATGCGGGTGTATTCGGCCGCCAGCACCTCGCGCACCAGATCCTCCGGCGGCAGGTCGGCGTTGATCATCGTCATCTCGGTGCGATGGATCATGACGTCGGAGACCTGGAGCTCGCGCAGATCGAGCAGCCCGCCGAGCATGTCGCGGTCGTGCTTCTCAAACTTGCCTTCATGATGCAGCAGGTCGACCGCGCCGCGGAGGCGCTCGGTCGGCGACAGGATCGCCTGGTGCTCGCCGGCAAGGCCAAACAGGCGCATCAACAGCCGCACGATGACTTCCACGATCCGCAGCAGCGGCCCCAGCACGTACATCGTCAGCCGCATCGGGCGCGCGACCGCGAGCGCCATACGGTCGGGCGCGTTGATCGCGATGGTCTTGGGCAGCACCTCGGCGAAGATCACGACCAGTGCGGTCATCAAGCCGGTGGCATAGAGCACGCCGACGTCGCCGAACCAGGCCGTGAAAATGCTGGTGGCCAGGGCGGATGCACTGATATTGGCGATGTTGTTGCCGAGCAGCAGGGCGCCGATCAGGCGCTCGCGCATGTCGAGCAGCTGCGAAACCACGTCGGCGTCGCGATTACCCTGCTTGGAGAGCCGCAGCATGCTGGCGCGCGAGGCGCCCGTCAGTGCGGTCTCGCTCGCGGCGAAGAAGCCGGAGACCAGCAGGCAGAGAATGACGATGGTGAATCCGAGCCAATCCATGAACCACTCTGGTTTCTTGTTTTGACGCGTTTCTTACGCGAACCGGTACCCACTTCGCGCGAAAACGCTGTAGCGCCGTTCAGCCTCGCGTCATGCCTTTTGCGCGAGCTTGTCCTTCAGGAAGTCGCGCACCGGAGCCGGCTCGACGTTCTTCACGGCGACGGCCCGCCCCACCGCCTCCAGCAGGATGAAGGTGAGCCTGCCGCGCTCGACCTTCTTGTCCTGCGCCATCAGCGTCATCAGCGCGTCGGCATCGGCAAGCCCCTCCTGCGCGAAGCCCGCGATGTCCTGCAAGCGCGTCGGCAAGCCGGCGTCAATGAGGTGACGCTCGACTCGCATCGCATCGGCTTCGCCGATCATGCCGAGCTTCGCCGAAAACTGCGCCGCCAGCGTCATGCCGATCGAAACGCCCTCGCCGTGAAACAGGCGGTCGGAGAAGCCGGTCGCGGCTTCTAGTGCATGGCCGAACGTGTGGCCGAGATTGAGCAGCGCACGCTCGCCGGTCTCGCGCTCGTCGCGCGAGACGACGCCGGCCTTGGCGCGGCAGGAGGTCGCGATCGCATGCTCGCGCGCCGAACCGCCTTTGGAGATGTCGGAATGGTTGTTCTCGAGCCAGGCGAAGAAGGCCTCGTCGCCGAGCACGCCGTATTTGGCGACCTCGGCATAGCCGGCGCGGAACTGCCGCGGCGACAACGTGTCGAGCACGGCGGTGTCGGCGATCACAAGCACCGGCTGGTGGAAGGCGCCGAGCAGATTCTTGCCCTGCGGCGAGTTGATGCCGGTCTTGCCGCCGACGGAGGAATCGACCTGCGCCAGCAGCGAGGTCGGCACCTGCACGAAGTCGACGCCGCGGCGCAGGATCGCCGCCGCAAAGCCGGCGAGATCGCCGACCACGCCGCCGCCGAGCGCGATGACGAGATCGTTGCGCTCGATCTTGGCGGCGATCAGGGCTTCGCTGACCTTTTCGAGCCCGGCATAGGTCTTGGAGATCTCGCCTTCCTCGACGACGATGCGCGATGTCGGAACGCCGCTGGCTGCGAGGGACGCCTCGGCGGGTTCGAGCCAGTATTTCGCGACGGTGCGATCCGTGACAATCGCGGTGCGCACGCCGGGACGTAAACGCGCCACCCGTTCGCCGAGCGAGGCCAGCACACCGCGGCCGATGACGATGTCATAGGCGCGATTCTCCAGCGCGACCTCGACGTTGACGGGCTCGGAATGTTTCAAAGGCGCGGTCATCGTGCGGCACTCGCGACGTCGGCTGGTGGCGGGGACGCCCGTTCGCCGCAAAGATGCGCGCGCAGCGTCTCTATCGTCTCATCGACGATCTTGTCGTGCGGCACGTCGCGCGAGGCGATGGTGAGGTCGGCATGGCCGTAGACCGGCTCGCGCTCGGTGAGCAGGCGCGTCACGGTTCCTTCGGGATCGGCGGTCTGGAGCAGCGGACGGTCGGCGCGCCGGCGCACGCGGCGCATGATGACATCATGATCGGCCTTGAGCCAGATCGATATCGCCTTCGCCGCGATCCGGGTCCGCGTCTCCTCGCGCATGAAGGCGCCGCCGCCGGTCGCCAGCACGATGGGACCGCCGTCAAGCAGACGCGCGATCACGCGGGCCTCGCCGTCGCGGAAATGCGGCTCGCCATGACGCTCGAAGATTTCCGGTATGGTCATGCCGGCCGCCGCCTCGATCTCGGTGTCGGCATCGACGAAGGGCAGCTTGAGCCGGAGAGCCATGCGGCGGCCGATGGTGGATTTGCCCACCCCCATCATGCCGACGAGCACGATCGAGCGCGTCCCCAGCGCCGACAGGATGTCGGCCTCGGGCGAGGCTTGGATCGGCAACGCGGCGTCGGGCATTTGTCTCGCTCGAATGGGTCTCGCTCGATCTGCCGCCAAAGGCGGCATCCTTTGGCCACCTATACGACCCCGCAGGGGCCCTCGCCAGAGGACTCTTGCCACGAAACGGCGAACGTGTTGGATGATTTCATTGGTTAATTTGCCCGCCAAGCCCCTGACCGAGACCCTCTCCGAGATCCTGCCGATGCCCAGCCTGTTCCGCTTCCTGACGGTCGTCGCCGTGATCGCCGGCATCGTCTATGGCGTGGTCTTCGCGCTGGCGAACTTCGTCAATCCCAAGCCGCGGGAAATGACGGTGACGATCCCGCCGGATAAGTTTCTCAAGAAATAGCAGCTAGGCTGCCGGCATGCGTGCCAGATCTTCCGATAACAAGTCCTCAGACGCCAAGCTCACCGGCCTGTTCCTCGACATGCTCGCGGCGGAACAGGGCGCCGGCCCCAATACGCTCGACGCCTATCGCCGCGACCTCACCGACTTCTCCGAGTTTCTTGGTCGCGCCGGCCATGCATTCGCGGACGCGGAAACACAGACGCTGCGCGACTATCTCGCCGATCTCGATACGCGGGGCTTCAAGTCCACCAGCGTCGCGCGACGGCTGTCGGCGATGCGGCATCTCTATCGCTTCCTCCTGAACGAACGCATCAGAACCGACGATCCCGCGGCGATCCTGTCCGGCCCCAAGCGCGGCCGCGGCCTGCCGAAGGTGCTGTCGATTGCGGATGTCGACCGCATGCTCCGCCGCGCCAAGGAATTGAGCGAGGCGGAGGATGCTTCGCTCTCGAAACGGCTGCGCGCCCTGAGACTCTATTGCCTGCTCGAGGTGCTCTACGCCACCGGCCTGCGCGTCTCCGAACTGGTGGCGCTGCCACGTACGGCCGCGAAGCGCGACGCCCGCATGATCGTGGTGCGCGGCAAGGGCAACAAGGAACGGCTGGTGCCGCTCAACGAGGCCTCGCGCCAGGCGATGGCCGATTATCTCGCGGCGACCGAGGCGGCCAAGGACAACAACAAGACCGACAAGAAGAACAGCGTGGCGGCCTCGAAATGGTTGTTCCCCTCGTTCGGCGAGAGCGGACATCTGACGCGGCAGCATTTTGCCCGCGACTTGAAGGAGCTCGCGGTCGCTTCGGGCCTGCAGGCCCGGCTGGTCTCCCCCCACGTGCTGCGCCACGCCTTCGCCAGCCACCTGCTGCACAACGGGGCCGATTTGCGCATCGTGCAGACGCTGCTCGGCCACACCGACATCTCGACGACCCAGATCTACACCCACGTGGTCGAGGAGCGGCTGAAGAGCCTGGTCCGCGACCTGCACCCGCTGGCGGAGAAATAGTTGCTGCCGTAGCTGCAGTAGCCCGGATGAGCGAAGCGACATCCGGGATTGACGATCGGGCGACCTGCCCCGGATATCGCTTCGCTCATCCGGGCTACGGTACTGGAACGATGAAACCGCCTTGACTTCGGCCACATCTCCGCAGAAAGAGCCGGGGCCTCACGATGATTTGGCCTGCGCTCGTTGCGAGCACACAAGCCAACTCATTGACGAACCTACACTTCTTTCCGCGACATCGAATCCGCTTCGCCGCCTCGCCCCGTCCTCCCTATATTGAGTTGATGCCAGACCAGATGCGCAGCTATCTCGATTTCGAAAAGCCCGTCGCCGAGCTCGATTCCAAGCTCGATGAATTGCGGACGCTTGCGGCCTCCGGCAGCGACATCGCCGAGGAGATCGGGCGGATCGAGGACAAGGCGGCGCAGGCGATGGCCGACCTCTATCTGAACCTGACGCCGTGGCAGAAAACGCTGGTCGCGCGGCATCCGCAGCGGCCGCATTTCAACGACTTCATCAAGGGCCTGATCACCGAGTTCACCCCGCTCGCCGGCGATCGCAAGTTCGGCGAGGACGAGGCGCTGGTGGCCGGCTTCGGCCGCTTCCGCGGCGAGGCCATCTGCGTGATGGGCCAGGAAAAGGGCGATTCCACCGAGAGCCGCATCAAGCATAATTTCGGCATGGCGCGGCCCGAGGGCTATCGCAAATGCGTGCGGCTGATGGAGATGGCGGAGCGGTTCGGCCTGCCGGTGCTGTCGCTCGCCGATTCCGCCGGCGCCTATCCCGGCATCGGCGCGGAAGAGCGCGGCCAGGCCGAGGCGATCGCGCGTTCGACTGATGCCTGCATGGCGCTGACCGTGCCGAACGTCGCCATCATCACCGGCGAGGGCATGTCGGGCGGCGCCATCGCCATCACCACCGCCAACAAGGTCCTGATGCTGGAGCACGCGATCTACAGCGTGATCTCGCCCGAGGCGGCGTCCTCGATCCTCTGGCGCGACGGCTCCAAGGCGCAGGAAGCCGCCAACAACATGAAGATCACGGCCCAGGACATGCTCCGCTTCGGCGTGATCGACAGCATCCTGAAGGAGCCGGTCGGCGGCGCCCATCGCGACCCCGCCGCCATGATCGCCACCACGGGCGACGCCATTGCCAAGGCCTTTGACGAACTCCGGGGTCTGGACGGGGACGCCATCCGCAAGCATCGGCGGCAGAAATTCCTCGATATTGGCCGGAAACTGGGCTGATTCGGGCGGGCTTTGGGGCCCGTTGGACGCGTCCCCCTCCGCCGTCGTCCTGGCTTTCGCCGAGACGACGCTGAATTTGAGGCCGGCCAAACCGTCCCGGAGGCCCCCGGTAACCCCGCGTTAACCCTTTTTTTGCCCAAATCAGCGATCTCAGTGCTGGTTTGGCCGAAAGGCCCAAGTTTCAGCCCAGTTTAAGTCTTCGTTGACCACGCCTTTGGGCCAACGGGCTCGTGATCCCCGTGCGGGTTGCGACCACATGACCCAGAGGTTAGAATTTTAATCAATGGCTTCAGGGCATAAGCGCTGGAGCGTGATTGCGAAAAAGCCCGTCGCGACGGGTCCCGGTCTCCGGTCGGATCATGCTTCAAGATTGGGGTTTGCGCGCGATGCCTTGGACGGTGTGGGGTCCATCTTGATTTCTCGTTCGCTTGCTCGCGCGTTTCTGGTTTCGGTGGCGCTTGCCGCCAGCTTCGTGCTGGCCGGCTGCGACACCGACCAGGTTTCGCTTGCGACCAATGCCAAGGCCAACCAGCCGGTGCCGCCAAAGCTTCTCGCCGCGATGGTCGAGAAGAACATGGATCTGCAATCACCGATCCTGGTGCGCCTGTTCAAGCAGGAGGCCGAGCTCGAGGTCTGGAAGCAGACCCGCAACGGCCAGTTCGCGCTGCTCAAGACCTATCCGATTTGTCGCTGGTCGGGCGATCTCGGCCCGAAGGTGCGCGAAGGCGATCGCCAGGCGCCGGAAGGATTCTACTCGATCAATCCGGGCCAGATGAATCCGCAATCGGCGTACTATTTGTCGTTCAACACGGGCTATCCGAACGCGTTCGACAAGGCTTTGGGCCGCAGCGGCTCGCAGCTGATGGTGCATGGCGATTGTTCGTCGCGCGGCTGCTACGCGATGACGGACGAGCAGATCGCCGAGATCTATTCGCTCGGGCGCGAATCCTTCTTCGGCGGCCAGAAGGCGTTCCAGCTGCAGGCCTATCCGTTCAAGATGACGCCGGTGAACATGGCCAAGCACCGGAACAATCCGAACATGCCGTTCTGGAAGATGATCAAGGAAGGCTATGATCATTTCGAGGTGACGCGGCAGGAGCCGAAGGTCGATTTTTGCGAGAAGAAGTACGTGTTCGACGCGGCGAAGCCGCCCGACGCCAATCGCGATCCGGTGTTCGATGCATCGGCAAAGTGCCCGGCCTATGTGATCCCCGAGGAGATCGCCAGCGCCGTGCGCGAGAAGGATGCGCGCGACCAGGCGGAGTACAACAAGCTGGTTTCGCGCGGCACGCCCGTTGCGCGCATGAACACGGGCATCGACGGCGGCATGAACAAGATCTTTGCCGCGAAGATTCCGGAAGGCTCGACCGGCCTGTCGGAGGGCGCCGAAGGCACCACGCTCCAGATGTTGGCGATGGCGAAGGCGCCGGGCACCATCCCTGGACACGTCAATCCGCCGAAGCCGAATCTCGATGCAGCCGCGCCCTCGCCGCAGGAAGAGCCGGTCGTCGCCGTCAGCGCGCCCGCCGCCAGCGCCCGCGTCGCCACCGCAGCTCCGCCCGAGAAATCCGGCTTCTTCTCCAATCTCCGCCGCAAGATAGGTGTGGGCAATGCCGACGCCACCGCGACCACGCCGCCGCCGCAGGCCACGGCATCCGTCGCCCCGGCTGCGACGTCGACGACGCCGCCCACCGCAGCCTCGAGGCTGAAGGCCGCGGTGACCCGGTTCGTACCGGGCCGCGACACGTCCAAGGACGCAGCGAAGGATGCACCGAAGCCGGCTGTTGCCACTGCCAAACCCGCCGAACCTGCGAAGCCCGACACCCGCCTCGCCGCAACCCGCCCGACGCTGAAGCCGTCGGTCTCGGATGGCGCGGGTGAAGCGACCCAGATCATGGGCGCCGCGCCGGTGGTGCAATCGAACTCGTTCGACAGCCGGTTTGGGGCGGTGAAGTAAAGCGGGCGCTCCGCTTAATCTCTTCGATCCATCCCAGCCTGACGCCGTCATTCCCCGCGAAGGCGGGGAATCCAGTATTCCAGAGGCACCCCTTATCGATCGAGAAGCTGCGGCGTACTGGATGCCCCGCCTTCGCGGGGCATGACAGCCGAGTTCGGTGTGAGAGGGACGCGCTTCACGCGCGCCCTACGGCGCCAGATACCGCAGCAGCTCCGGATTGCCCCTCACCTCGCCTGCTTCGCCTTGCAGCGCGACGCGGCCGCGGTCCAGCACGTAGGCGTAATCGGCGACGCGGAGCGCGAGGTCGAGGTGCTGCTCGACGATGATGACGGCGATGGTTTTCGCAAGCTCGATCAGGCGCTCGGTGATCTCCTCGATTACGCCGATCCAGACGCCTTCGGTCGGCTCGTCGAGCAGAAGAAGTTTTGGATCGCCCAGCATGGCGCGGCCGATGGCGAGCATCTTGCGCTCGCCGCCGGAAAGCGTGCCGGCGGGCTGGTCGAGGCGCTGGCCGAGCTTTGGGAAGATGGTCAGCACGTGCTCGACCGCGTCGGCTTTCCTGCTCGCGAGCGACCCGACCGCGAGATTGTCGCGCACCGACAGGCGCGCGAACACCGAATGCTCCTGCGGCACGTAGCCGATGCCGGCGCGCACCCGCTCCTGGGTCGCGCGGCGGCTGATGTCGCGGCCATCGAAGGCGACCTCGCCCTTCCACGCCGGCAGTTCGCCGACGATGGTCTTCATCAGCGTGGTCTTGCCGGCGCCGTTGCGGCCCAGCACGGCGACACCGCCGCGCCAGGGAATGCCGAGGTTGACGTCGAACAGGACCTGGCTGCGACCATAGCCGGCGTCGAGATGCTTGATGTCCAAAAATTCAGGCACGGCGCAAATAAATCTCCTGGACGGCCTTGTTGGCCTGGATCTCCGACACCGTGCCGGACGCCAGCACCTTGCCCTGGTCGAGCACGGTGAGACGATCGCAGATGTCGCGGATGAAATCGAGATCGTGCTCGACGATGACCAGCGAGCAATGCTTTTTGATCGGCTGCAGCAATTCACCGGTGACGCGGCGCTCCTCCAGGCTCATGCCGCCGGTCGGCTCGTCCAGCAGCAGAAGCTTCGGCTTGCAGGCCAGCGCCATCGCGATCTCCAGCCATTGCTGCTGGCCGTGCGACAGCGCCGCCGCCGCGTCGAAAGCGCGGTTGGCGAGGCGAAATTGCGTCAGCATGGTCATGACCTGATCGTGCAAGAGCCCGCGCGTGCGCGAGAACACGAGATCGAACAGCGAGGATTGCGCCTGCAGCGCGAGCAGAATGTTGTCGTAGAGCGTCAGCGTCGGCAGCACGGATGTGATCTGAAATTTCAAGCTCATACCGGCGCGGGCACGCTCGGTCGGCGTGAACGCGGTGATATCGGCGTTGACGAAGGAGACCTTGCCCTGTGTCGGCACCTCGGCGCCGGCGATGCACTTCATCAGCGTGCTCTTGCCGGAGCCGTTCGGGCCGATCAGGCCGTGAAACTCGTTCTCGCCGACGGTCAGCGCGGCGCCGTCGAGCGCGGTGAGCTTCCCGAAGATCTTCTTGACGCCGCTGGCTTCAAGGAGCGGCATCGCGCTTCTCCTTCCCGGTCTTCCTGGATTTGCCACCAAAGCTGCCGACCCGCTCGCGCTCGCCGAGCACGAAGCTGATCAGGCCGAGCGGCCGGAACAGAATCACCAGCAGGAGCAGCACGCCAAGGATGATCGGCCAGACCTCGCGGTAATTGTCCGAGAGCCAGAAGCTGACGCCCTCAACGATGACGGCACCGATGACGGCGCCGATCAGCGTGCCGGAGCCGCCGAACAGCACATAGAGCACCACTTGCGTCGAGACCACGACGCCGACCATGTTGGGCCAGACGAAACCTTCGTGGAAGGCATAGAGGCTGCCGGCGAGGCCGGCCACTGCGCCTCCGATCGCAAAAATGATCGCCTTCAGATGCTGCGCCTTGTAGCCGAAAAAGGCGATGCGCTGCTCGTTCTCGCGCAATCCCGCGAGCGCCAACCCGAACTGCGAGCGCACCAGAAAGCGGCAGAGGAGATAGACCACGACGAGCAGGCCAAGCACGAGATAATAGAACGGCGGCCCTTCCGAGAACTCGTAACTGCCGAGCGTCATCGAGGAGATCGAGGGGATGCCGTTCTGGCCACCGAGATAGTACCAGCCGCGCGCAAGCCGATCGGCGGCGTAGGATCCGGTCAGCGTGCCCAGCGAGACGAAGATCACGCTGGAGGGATGCCGTCCAAGCAGCAGGAAGCCGCCCAGCAGTAGCGCAAAGGTGAGCCCGATCATGGTGCCCGCGGGCAGCACCAGGAAGATGTTGGTAATGTTGAGATCGCGCGCGAGCAGCGCCACGCCATAGCCGGCCGAGCCGAAAAACAGCGCCTGGCCGAAGCTCATGATGCCGGCATAGCCCCACACCAGGTCGAATGACAGTGCGAACAGCGCGAGGATGATCACGCGCGTCGCGAACACCGTGAGGTAGTCCTGCAGCACCAGCGGGGCGAGCAGCGCCACGACGAGCACGACGCCCTCCACGATCGGCAGGATTTTCCGCACCGAACCGGCTTGCCCTGCTGATCCGTGTTCAACCATGGCAACGTTCTGCTCCCCGCCGATCTCGGCGGGGACTGCCTGCTTCGCTGCGCCCATCGCTTTCGGCATTCGACTCTAGCATTCCTTGGGATCGACGAGTCCGTCGCTGCGTCCGACGATCTCGTAGTTCCCGCCTTTGGCGACAGCGGTGTACATCTTCATCTTGCAGTGGCGCTTGCCCGGCACCATCTCGGCAGGTCCGCCGGGACCTTCGGCGATCTTGGCATGATCGAGCGCAGCGGCGACCGAGTCGCGATCGACCTTGCCGGCTTCCTTGACGGCGGCTTCCCACAGTTTCAGGCCGCGATAGGTGCCGGTGGCGGCGCTGCCGGCAGCGAACAGGAAGTTGCCCGGGAAATCCTTCTCGTAGGCCGCCTGGATTTTTGCGTCGAACGGGTTCTCCTTGGTGAGCACCTTGAAATAATCGAGACAGCTGGCGAGACCCTCGATCTCGGCCGCCTGATTGATGTTGAGCGTGTTCTCGTCATAGTAGACGCAGGCCAGCCGTCCGCCATTCTTGAGAAAGCCGGCCTCGTAGAGCTGCTTGAAGAACGGACCGACGCCGGGCGGGATGACGGTGTTGAAGACGACGTCGACTTTGTTGGAGATGATGCGGTTGACGGTCGAGGAGAAGTCGACCTGGTCAAGCGGATAGTATTCCTCGAACACGACCTCGCCGCCGTTGGCCTCGATCACCTTGCGGGCGTAGACGTTGAGTGTGTGCGGCCAGACATAGTTGGCGCTCGGCAGCGCGAACTTCTTGCCGCCGTTCTTGATCAGCCAGGGAATGAACTCGTCACACTGCTGCGCCGGCGTCGGCCCGGTACAGAACAGATAAGGCGTGCACTCCTTGCCTTCGTAGAGCTGCGGATAGATGTAGAGCGTCTTGCCGCGCGCGACGATCGGGTCCTTGATGGCGTTGCGCATCGACGAGGTGATGCCGCCCAATACCATGTCGACCTTGTCGCGCTGGATCAGCTTGCGGACGTTGCCGACCGCGACGGATTCGTTCGAGGCGGTGTCCTCGACAAAGAGCTCGAGCGGGCGGCCGAGCAGACCGCCGCCGGCGTTGATCTCCTTGATCACCATCTTGGCGACGTTGGCGTCGGCATTGCCGGCGTAGGCAATCGGCCCGGTGAGGTCGGTGGCGATGCCGACCTTGATCGGGGCTTCGGCCGCATTGGCCCAGGGCGCCGGGATCACCCAACTGCCGACGCCGGTTGCGACTGCACCGGAGGCAAAGGCGAGATTCGAAAGGAACCGGCGACGGGAGAGCTGAGAACGATCGGACATGTGACTAAACCCCTTTTCCAGCAATGAGGCCCTGCGGCCGGAATTTGATGAAGACGATGGCGAGAACGAAGACGAGGACATCGGCCACGACGGGCGCCATCACCCAGGGCAGCGCGGCGCTGAGCGTGCCGATGACGCCGGCGCCCGCGACCGGCCCGATGAAGGAGCCGACGCCGCCGACCATGACCGCGACAAAGCCCTGGATCAGGAAGCGCAGGCCGAGATCGGCGAACAGGCTGAACACCGGCACGATCAGTGCGCCGGCAAGGCCAGCAAGCGCCGCGCCGAACGCAAAGGTGGCGCCGTAGATCAGCGGCGTGGAGATTCCGGAGGCGCGGGCCAGCGAAGGATTTTCCAGGGTAGCGCGCACGCGCAGGCCGAAGCTGGTGCGCGCCAGCAGCAGATAGCAGCCGCCCATCACCAGCGCCGTGATGATGATGATGGTGAAGCGCCAGGCCGAGATTTGCATGGCACCGATATCGATCGAGCCGCCGATCGGCTCCGGCACGGTGAGATAGAAGCCGCCGATCAAGCCGCGCACGGATTCGCGGATGATCAGGCCGAGCGCATAGGTGCCGAGCATGGCGACGATGGGGGCTGCGTAGAAGCGTCGGATGATCAGCGCCTCCAGCACGAAGCCGAGCGCGCCGACAATGAATGGTGCGGCGACCATGCCGGCCCAGATCGGCAGGCCATTGGCGTAGGCAAGATAGGTGATGTAGGCCCCGAGCAGGACGAACTCGCCCTGCGCGAAGTTGAAGATGCCCATCATGCTGGCGATGATCCCGAGCCCCAGCACGATCAGGACGATGATCGCACCAAAGCTCAGGATCTCGAACGCCGCGACGAACGCGTTAGCCATGCGCCGGAGCCTTTCCCGTTCCGAAGGAATCGGAACGGGGCTCCGGCTTGATGTCTTGACGCGTCCGAAAACGCTTCCCTGTTACGTCCGTCTGCATGAGTCCCTCGCTCACATCTTCTTCCAGTCGCCGATCTGCTCGAAGGCGTGGGCGGCGCGGTAGATGGTGGATTCCTCGAACATGCGGCCGACCAGCATCAGGCCGACGGGCAGGCCGTCGACCATGCCGCAGGGCAGCGACATCGCCGGATGATGGGTGATGTCGAACGGCGCGGTGTTGGAGATCATCTCCAGCGCACGCGCGACATAGTCTTCGCGGCTGGCCGTGGGCTCCGGCAGCTTCGTCGCCTTCATCGGCGTCGTCGGCAGCAGCAGCAAATCGTAGTCTTTGAAGGCCTTGTCGTAAGCCGCGGTCAGGCGTCGGGAGATGTTGAGAGCCTTGCCGTAATAGCGCGGACCGAAGGTGTTGTTGATGTAGGTGCCGAGCAGCAGGAACAGCTTTGTGGTCTCGGACAGAGAATCCGCCTGCCGCCGCCAGCCGCGATGGAAGTCCATCAGCGTGGTCGAGTAGAGATCGGAGCGGGACAGACCATAGCCGTCGCCATACATCATGGTCTGGGTCATGCCCTCGGTGCCGATCGGCGTCCAGATCGCGGGACCCATGAGATGCATCGGGATCGAAACGGTCTCGACCGTGGCGCCCAAATCCTTGAATCGCTTTGCGGCCTCGCGCACGCTCTCGTTCACGGCGGCTTCGGCCGTCGCCTGCTCAAAGCCTTCCTTGAGGATGCCGATCCTCATGCCCTTGACGCCCTGGCCGAGCGCCTTGGTGTACTCCTCGACCTTGGGCGCCTTGATGCGGGGGTCGTAGCCGTCGTCGCCGGCCAGCACCTCCAGCAGCAGCGCGTTGTCGGCGACGGTCGCCGTCATCGGGCCGGTGTGGTCGACGAACACCTCGATCGGCATGATGCCGGTGTAGGGCACGAGGCCCCAGGTCGGCTTCATGCCATAGGTGCCGCAGAACGAGGACGGCATGCGGATCGAACCGCCCTGGTCGCCGCCGATCGCCATGTCGACTTCGCCGAGCGCGACGACGACGCCGCTGCCTGACGACGAGCCGCCGGCCGAATAGCCCATCTTGTGCGGATTGTGGACGGCGCCGACCGCATTGGTGTGGCTGCCGCCGGACATGCAGAAGGATTCGCAATGGACTTTTCCGGCGATCTCGGCGCCCGCATCGAGCATGCGGGTGACGATGGTGGCGTCGAAATCGGGCACGTAGCCTTCGAGCGTCGCCGAGCCGTTCATCATGGGAACACCGGCGAGCATGATGTTGTCTTTCAGGGCGACCGTCTTGCCCTTGAGCTTGCCACTCGCCGCCCCCTTCACGGTCGACTTGCGATACCAGGCGTTGCGCGGGTTCTCTTCCGGCGAGGGCCGATAGCCCGGCGTGCGCGGATATTTGACCTCCGGCACCTCGTCCGGCATGGCTCCGACGAGATTGTAGGCCTCGATCGAGCCCTGCATCAGACCGCGGAACGAGGCGACATCGTCGTCGGTCAGCGAAAGGCCGCACTGGTCGGCGACACTGCGCAATTGGGCTGGCGTGGGAAGGACAACTGTCACGGCGCTCTCCTCAAAGGCTTCTTGATCCCTGGAATTGGAATCCCTGGCATTGGAGCCTCATTGGCGCGCGTGTGCGGGCGCGCCCATCGGCTCTACCTTGATATTACAGACGGAAATATTTTCCTTTTCAAGTATTATTTTGGATTCGGGCGTTTGCAGATGGGGCGCCGGCGTCAGATCGGTTTGATCAGCTTGAAATCGAGGCCATCCGCGCCGGCGAGATACATTTGCATCCGGGTATGACCGTTCCTGACGGTGACGGGGCCGCGCGCGCCGCCATAGACGATGTTGCGGCCGGCCGCGAGCATGGGCCCCATCGCCAACGTGCCCGCCTTGTTTGCCACGGCCTCAAGGAAGCGCAGTCCCTCATAGCTGGATTGACCGAGCGAGCCGATCGGGGGGCCGTTCGGTCCGAACATCGCGCGATAGCGGCTCTGGAAGTCGTCGTTGGCCCGCGATCCGATGCCCGGGAAATAGCCGGAGGCACAGAACAGATTTTCGCTGTTGTCGGCGCCGATTCCGAGCAGCACGGTCTCGTCCATCGCCCCGGCCAGCCGCAGCGTCGTGGCGCCGAGGCCGCATTCGCCGAACGCGCGATTGAACGTGATGCTGTCGGTGCCGATCAACGAGATCAGGACGACGTCAGGCCTCGCGGCACGGATGCGCTCCAGATGCGGCTCGTGGTTGTCTTCGCCGAGGGGAACGAACTCTTCGCCGACGACATGGCCGCCGGCCTCCTTGATGTAGCGCTTCACCGCGCGGTGCGACTGCCAGGGCCAGACATAATCGCTGCCGATCAGGTACCAGCGCGCCGCCTTCTTGACGTCGGCAAGCCAGTGGATGGAGGGGCGGCTCTGCCAGCGCGGCGTCTCGCCGATCGCCATGACACCCGGCGTCTGCTCGCCGCCCTCGTAGACGGGCGTATAGATGTAGGGGATACGGTGGCGGGTCGTGACCTTGCGCAGCGCCACACGCACCGCGCTGGTATGCAGTCCCACGATGAGGTCGATCTCATCGGAAGCGATCGCCTGCTCGGCGCGGCTCAGAATCCCGTCGAGCGGCCCGCCGGCATCGTAGATCGAAAGCTCGATCTCGCGCCCGAGAATGCCGCCGCGCTTGTTGATCTCGGCGACCGCGAGCTGCGCGCTGCTTGTCGCGCACGGGCCCCAGACACCGGGCGAGCCGGTGCAGCAAATGAAGCCCCCGATGCGGAGCTTGTTGTGTGCGCCGCGGCGCTTCATGAAATGCGCATCAGCCGGCGACAGGTCGAAATCCGCTGCCGCGGGCGACAGATTCCTGAACAGCAAGGACGGCGGTAACGCCGGACCGCCGTGAGCCGGGAAGTTTACCGTCGCGCGCACGCCAACTCCTGTCTGATACCAGACTTGAAAGCTCATTCAGCAGGCGGCCGCGGCACCCGCCCTATTGTTGGGCAATATCCTATTTTGAAAATATTGAATATTCAAGAATTGAAGTGCATATAGATGCAGCATCGATTGCAAGACATTCACTCATTTGGGTCAAGACAAAGTCTTAGCCGTGGCAAAACCGAACACCCCGATCACCGAACACCTCGCGTACCTGCTCGCGCAAGCCAACCGGGAGATCAACCGGCAGCTCGAACTGCGGTTGAGCAAGGAAGGCGTGCCCGTCGAGCAGTGGCGCATTCTGAAAGTCCTGTCGGATGGCAACGGCCATTCGATGGGAGAGCTCGCGGATGCCGTGCTGCTCAACCATCCGACGCTGACCAAGATGATCGATCGCATGGTCTCGGACACGCTGGTCTACCGCGTGCAGGACCCGAACGACCGCCGCAAGGTCCTGATGTTCATCTCCGATCGCGGCAAGGTGCTGAGCAAGAAGCTCAACTCGCTCGCGGTCGACCAGGAAGAGCACATCCTCGAGAGCTACGGCGACAAATCGACGAGCGAATTGAAGCGGCTGCTGGAGAGCTTGATCGACAGCTCGAATTGAGCTGGCGTGTTTAGCAAGCTCTCTCCACACGGTCGTCCCGGCGAAGGAGATGGAGCCGCGCGCCCCATACTCGATGTCATCGCCCGATTTAATCGGGCGATCCAGTATTCCAGAGACTGACGTGATTGAACCGAGAAGCCGTGGCGTACTGGGTCGCCCGGCTAAACCGGGCGACGACAGTGGAATGTGAGGCGCCGACGTCGCACCTCACACCTGATCGCTAAGCGTACCGCCCGTGGCAGTGCTTGTACTTCTTGCCTGAGCCGCAGGGGCAATCCTCGTTGCGGCCGATCTTGCCCCAGCTTGCCGGGTTCTTGGGATCGCGCAACGCCGCGTCGGTGGCCTGCGCTCCGAGCGTGACGCTCGCGAGCGCCATTTCGTCCTCGCCGGTGTTCGGGTCGAACTTGTGCGCTTCCATCGGCGGCAGCACCGGGGCTTCCTGCTCCGGCGGCACGATCTCGACCCGCATCAGCTGCGCCGTGACGGCCTCGCGCAGATGCGCGCTCATCTCCTGGAAGAGGTTGAACGCCTCGGTCTTGTACTCCTGCAGCGGATCGCGCTGGCCGTAGCCGCGCAGGCCGATGACCTGGCGCAGATGGTCGAGCATGATCAGATGCTCGCGCCAGAGATGGTCGAGCGTCTGCAGCAGGATGGTCTTCTCGACGTAACGCATCACGTCGGGACCCCATTGCGCGACCTTTGCGGCCATGTGCTCGTCGGCGCGGGTCTCGATGCGCGTGAGCAGCTCCTCGTCGGCGATGCCCTCTTCCTTGGCCCAGTCCTCGACCGGCAGGTCGAGATCGAGCACGCGCTTGAGCTCTTCCTTCAGGCCCGCGACGTCCCACTGCTCGGCATAGGCATGCTCGGGCACGTGCTTGGCGACGAGGTCGTCGATGAAGGCGTGGCGCATGTCGGCGACGGTCTCGGCGACGCTGTCGTCCTTCATCAGGTCGACGCGCTGGTCGAAGATCACCTTGCGCTGGTCGTTCTGGACGTTGTCGAACTTGAGCAAATTCTTGCGGATATCGAAGTTGCGCGCCTCGACCTTCTGCTGCGCCTTTTCGAGCGCCTTGTTGATCCAGGGATGGATGATGGCCTCGCCCTCCTGCAGGCCGAGACGCTGCAACATGCTGTCGAGGCGATCCGAGCCGAAGATGCGCATCAGATCGTCTTCCAGCGACAGGAAGAATTTCGAGCGGCCGGGATCGCCCTGACGGCCGGAGCGGCCGCGGAGCTGGTTGTCGATGCGGCGGGATTCGTGGCGCTCGGAGCCCATGATGTAGAGGCCGCCGGGCTTCTTCACGGTCTTGGCGGGCTTCGAACCCTTCGCGGGCTCGATCTCGACCTCTTCCTCGGCCTTCAGCACGATGTCGCGGAAGTGCTCGATGTCGGCCTTGATCTGCTCGATCTTCAAGGCCTTCTCGGCTTCGTCCTCGATCGAAGCGGCCTCCTGCTGGATGCGCATTTCCAGCGAGCCGCCGAGCTTGATGTCGGTGCCGCGGCCGGCCATGTTGGTCGCGATCGTGATCGCGCCGGGGACGCCGGCTTCCGCGACGATGTAGGCTTCCTGCTCGTGGAAGCGCGCGTTGAGCACCGCGAACAGCTTTGCCGGTTTGCCGGCGCGGGCCGCCGCGTACAGCTTCTGCATCGAATTTTCGTTACCGAAATCGATCTGCCGATAGCCGTGCTTCTTGAGATATTCGGCGATCACTTCCGATTTTTCGATCGAGGCGGTGCCGACCAGCACCGGCTGCAGCCGCGCATTGGCGCGCTCGATCTCGGCCAGAATCGCGGCGTATTTCTCGTTCTGGGTGCGATAGACCTCGTCGTCTTCGTCGAGACGGGCGACCGGCAAATTGGTCGGGATCTCCACGACCTCGAGCTTGTAGATGTCGAACAATTCGTCGGCTTCGGTCAGCGCCGTGCCGGTCATGCCCGCGAGCTTTTCGTACATCCGGAAATAGTTCTGGAAGGTGATCGAGGCCAGCGTCTGGTTTTCCGGCTGGACCTGCACGTGCTCCTTGGCTTCCAGGGCCTGATGCAGGCCTTCCGAATAGCGGCGGCCCTGCATCATGCGACCGGTGAACTCGTCGATGATGACGACCTCGTCGTCGCGGACGATGTAGTCCTTGTCGCGCGTGAACAGCGTGTGGGCGCGCAGCGCCTGATTGATGTGGTGCACGACGGAAACGTTCTCGACGTCGTAGAGCGATTCACCCTTGAGCTGGCCGGCATCGCGCAGCAGCGTCTCGATCTTCTCCATGCCGGCTTCGGTCAGCGTCACCGTACGCTGCTTCTCGTCGACGTCGTAGTCGGACTTGTCGAGCTTGGGCAGGAAGCCGTCGATGGTGTTGTAGAAGTCGGAGCGGTCGTCGAGCGGGCCGGAGATGATCAGCGGCGTGCGCGCTTCGTCGATCAGGATGGAGTCGACTTCGTCGACGATGGCGTAGAAGTGCGGCCGCTGGACCATGTCCTCGAGCCGGTACTTCATGTTGTCGCGCAGATAGTCGAAGCCGTATTCGTTGTTGGTGCCGTAGGTGATGTCACAGGCATAGGCCATCTTGCGCTCGGAATCGTCGAGGCCGTGCACGATCACGCCGGTGGTCAGGCCGAGGAAGCCGTAGATCTGGCCCATCCAGGCGGAGTCGCGGCGGGCGAGGTAGTCGTTGACGGTGACGACGTGGACGCCCTTGCCGGCGAGCGCGTTGAGGTAGACCGCGAGCGTTGCGACCAGGGTCTTGCCTTCGCCGGTCTTCATCTCGGCGATGTCGCCCTCGTGCAGCACCATGCCGCCGATCAGCTGGACATCGAAATGGCGCTGGCCGAGCGTCCGCTTGGCGGCTTCACGGACCGTGGCGAAAGCGGGGACCAGCAGGTCGTCAAGGGTCTTGCCCTCGGCGAGCTGCTTCCTGAACTCGACGGTGCGGGCCTTGAGGGCCTCGTCGGAGAGTTTCGAGACCTCGGGCTCCAGCGCGTTGATCGCGTTGACGCGGGACTGATATCCCTTCACCCGCCGGTCGTTGGCGGAGCCGAAAAACTTGCGGGCGAGCGCGCCGATCATGCTTAGTTCCTGTGTTCGCGATTCAACCGCGTTCGCGTTGCAGCCAAGAGGTTGTCACCCGCCTGCCTATCAACTCACCGTGACGCCTGCTGGGCGCCAGAGCCCCGTCTGCGGGGGGTCCATCCGCCATATGGGTGGGAGTTGGGCAAGTCTGGGTTCAACGGCCAAAAACGCAGCAAAATAAACGCCATCGCATGGACGCGACCGGGCAGAGATATGGCCCGGTCAGGGCCTTGTCAACGGCGGGTGCATTGCGGCTAATTCATCATTTTGACAGACTTTTCGCGTTGCCAAGGCCCCCTGAATTGGGCGAGTGTCCGCCCCGCTCGAGCAGCCCCCTGCTTCAACAAAAGGATTTTCCATGACCACCTCGTTCCCGGTAACCAGAACCGGCCTGCGCTTCGGCCTCGCCACCGCCCTCGTGGGCTGCCTTGCGCTGGCGCTGATCGCGGGTCCCGGCCGGGCTGCCGACGATCCGGTGCTGGCGAAGGTCAATGGCGCGGAAATCAAGAAGAGCGACGTCGCCATGGCCGAAGAGGAACTCGGGCCGAGCCTCGCCCAGATGGACCCGGCGACCAAGGACGAGAACGTCCTGTCCTTCCTGATCGACATGAAGATCGTCGGCAAGGCCGCCGAGGACAAGAAGCTCGCCGAGGGCGAGGAGTTCAAGAAGCGGCTCGCGTTCGCCCGCAACCGCCTGCTGATGGACAGCCTGCTCGCCGGCGAGGGCAAGGCCGCCACCACCCCGGATGCCATGAAGAAGGTCTATGAGGAGGCCTCCAAGCAGATCACCGGCGAGCAGGAAGTGCACGCCCGCCACATCCTGGTCGAGACCGAGGACGAGGCCAAGGCGGTGAAGGCCGAACTCGACAAGGGCGCCGATTTCGCCGAACTCGCCAAGAAGAAGTCCAAGGATCCGGGCTCGGCCGACGGCGGCGACCTCGGCTTCTTCACCAAGGAGCAGATGGTGCCGGAATTCTCGGCGGTCGCCTTCGCGCTCGAGCCGGGCAAGATCTCCGACCCCGTGAAGTCGCAGTTCGGCTGGCACGTCATCAAGGTCGAGGAAAAGCGCAGCCGCAAGGCGCCGGACTTCGAGCAGGTCAAGGCGCAGATCGAGCAGTATGTCACCCGCAAGGCCCAGGCCGATTACGTCGCCAAGCTGCGCGCGGAAGCCAAGGTCGAGCGGCTGGACCAGCCGGCGGATGCGGCAAAGGACGCCAAGCCGGCCGATGCGGCCAAGCCGGCTGACGCCAAGCCGTCCGACAGCAAGATGGCGCCCCCGGCGAAGAAGTAAGAATTCGCTGTCACTTCGGTGACGTGAAGAGTATCTAAGCCTTTGTGATGCCCGGCCCCCGCGCCGGGCATCTGCATGTCCAGATCCCACCAAGGCGCCCCGATGTCCTCCTCCGTTTCCCCCCTCGCCCCGAAACACGTTCCCGACATGCCCGTGATCGCGGGGGTCCGTCTCGCGACGGCCGAAGCCGGCATTCGCTACAAGAACCGCACCGACGTGCTGCTGGCGGTGATGGACAAGGGCACCGCGGTCGCAGGCGTCTTCACCAAGTCGAAATGTCCCTCCGCGCCGGTGGAATGGTGCCGCGCCAAGCTGAAAGGCGGCAAGGCCCGCGCGTTGGTGGTCAATTCCGGCAACGCCAATGCCTTCACCGGCAAGACCGGCCGCAGCTCCACGGCACTGACCGCGAAGATCGCGGCCAAGGCCGTCGGATGCACCGAGGGTGAGATCTTCCTGGCCTCGACCGGCGTGATCGGCGAGCCGCTGGATGCGACCAAGTTCGACGGCGTGCTCGGGAGGCTCGCGGAAACCGCCGAGGCCGGCGATTATCTCGCCGCCGCCAAGGCGATCATGACCACCGACACCTTCCCGAAGGTCGCGACCGCGACCGTGAAGCTCGGCAAAGCCAAGGTCACCATCAACGGCATGGCCAAGGGTGCCGGCATGATCGCGCCCGATATGGCGACGATGCTGTCCTTCATCTTCACCGACGCACCGATCGCGCCTGCCGCGCTGCAGGCGCTGCTCAAAAGCGGCGTCGAGGACACCTTCAACGCGGTCACGATCGACGGCGACACCTCGACCTCGGACACGCTGCTGGCCTTTGCCACCGGTGCTGCTGCGGAACACGGCGCGCCGAAGATCAGTCGCGCCACCGACCCGCGCCTGAAAGCCTTCGTCAAGGCCTTCAACCAGGTGCTCGCCAATCTTTCCGAGCAAGTGGCCCGCGACGGCGAAGGCGCGCGCAAGCTGGTCGAGATCACCGTCGAGGGCGCCAAGACCAAGGCCTCGGCGCGCAAGATCGCGATGTCGATCGCGAACTCGCCGCTGGTGAAGACCGCAATCGCCGGCGAGGACGCCAATTGGGGCCGCGTGGTGATGGCGGTCGGCAAGGCCGGCGAGCCGGCTGACCGCGACAAGCTCTCGATCTCCTTCAACGGCATCCGCGTCGCCAAGAGCGGCGCGCGAGATCCGTCCTATGACGAGGCGCAGGTGTCGGAAGCGATGAAGGCGCCGGAGATCGCGATCAAGGTCTCGCTCGGCCTCGGCAAGGGCCGCGACCGCGTACTGACCTGCGACCTCACCAAGGAGTATGTCGCGATCAACGGGGATTACAGGTCGTAGCCGGACTCGCGGTGAGTCCGCTTGACCCGCAAGCGGGCGGGGTGATCAAAATCACCCCGAGATCCGCGCATCCGCGAGTGCCTTCTTGAACAGCGCGTTCATCGCTTCCGAAATGCCCTGGGTGGGGCTGACCTCGAAATAGAATCCCGGCGAAGCGCAGCTCTGCATGTTCTGCGCGATCTTGCTGTTCGGAGACGGCCCCCACGGCCCGGGGTTAAAGGGCGAGATCCAGGTGGTGTACCAGGTGTCGGTAGGTGGTTGATACGTCGTGTACAGCACCGCGATCTTGATACCGCGGTCCTTGATGGCCGTGCAGAGCGCCGGATTGATCGGCGACTGACAGCGATTCGATGACGCGAGAGGATACGAAGAAGACGAGACACTACACATCGTCGTGCCTGAGTTGGTTTCGTCAGCGACCCCATCGGATACAAAAAACAGATATTTCAGCGGTGACGCGGATGTGCCGGCTCCCGGCGAGGCGATTGCGCTATTGATCGCGGGAAAAATCGTGGTGAAGGGAGTATCTTTGTCTTTAGTATACGAGTCATTCTGACCGGCGACCGCCATCAGGTCGATGTTTCCCGCCGCAGTCTTGGCGGAGCTCAGGCTCGACGACAGCGCGAACAGATTTCTCAATCCGATCGTCGCTGACGAAGCGCCGAAATCGTAGATCGCCATTCTGAACTGGTTCGAATAGGTCTGCGTGTTCTGGGCTGTGTCCATCAGGTTCGCGCTCGCCTGGCGCACCACGTCAATTCGGGTCGTGATGCCGTTTGCTTTGGCGATGTCGTAGTTGCTTGTGCCGGCGGCCTTGGTGGTGTCGTGACACGCGAATGCACATCCACCCGTCTTTCCCTGCAATTTCGTTATGTCGGTCGGTGTCGCTGCGACGCCCATCGACGGAGAATTGTCCAGCAGGAGATAGAAGTCGACATAGAGCGGCATATTGGCCGTCGACGACGACGTGCCGCTCATGGTCAGTGTGGTCTTGCCGATCAGGCCGAGAAACATGGTGTTGATGGTGGCGGTGAAAGAGACGGTCGAGTTGATGGTCGAGCCGGTCTTGACGACGGTCGGGGTGACGCTGTCGAGCGTATAGCCGGTCAGGTTGGCGCGATTGGCATCGAAGATTTTCTGGGCGTCGTCGACGCCGGCCGTGATCGTGCCGTCCGTGGTCATCGAGCCCGCGGCGGCAAACCCCGGCGATGCCTTGGCGAGCGCACCGACGCTGGCCGCGTCAGCCGCGCCCTGAAGCTTGGCCCGGACCTGCGTCGCGCGGGAGTAGTCGATCGCGGTGCCGATGAACGTGATCAGGGGGACGCAGCAGATTGCGAAGATCACCGCGACATTGCCGCGCCGGTCGCGAAGGAACCGACGGAAGATGGTACGACACTCAGCGCGCATGGATCTGGCCCGAAATGGTTTCAGCGTTTCCACTCTAGGAACCGTGGATTAAATATGACTTATGGAGACCTCGGAAACACGGGCCGTAACAGGGTTAACGAACCGTTGCGGATGATCCTTCAGCGAGCGGAATTCCAGGCATGGCTGATCTCAAACTGACGCTCGTGGTGGCTTGCGCGCTGGTCGACGCCGACAAGCGCGTCCTGATCGCGCAGCGCCCCGAGGGCAAGACGCTGGCCGGCCTTTGGGAATTTCCCGGCGGCAAGTGCGAGCCCGGCGAGCGGCCGGAACAGAGCCTGATCCGCGAACTCCACGAGGAGCTCGGCATCACCGTCGCCGAACCCTGTCTGGCGCCGCTGACGTTCGCGAGCTACGGCTACGAGACCTTCCACCTCCTGATGCCGCTCTTCATTTGCCGGCGCTGGGAGGGACAGGTCACGCCGCGCGAAGGCCAGGCCCTGGCCTGGGTTCGCGCCAACAAGCTGCGCGACTATCCCATGCCGCCCGCGGACATTCCGCTGATCCCGCATTTGATTGATTTGTTGATGTGAATTCGAAGCGGGCACCACACTCTCGGCGTCATGCCCGGGCTTGTCCCGGGCATCCACGATCTTCGTGCTGAACCGACAGGCGTGGATGGCCGGGACATAGGCGAGCGGAGGCGACGCCGTCCTTCGGACGGCTATGCCGGCCATGACGGCGGAGAGAGCTTACGTCCCTCCCGCCTTCTTCACCGCTTCCGCCAGGCTCGCCTTCGCTGATCCAGGCTTGAGCGGCTGCTGCTGGCTCGCATGCGGCGCCCAGCCGGAAAGCCAGATGATGTCGAATGTCGCACGGATGCGGCCGTCGGCGTCGGCAAAGCGTTCCGCGTAGATTTCAGCCATCCGCAGCAGCGTCGATCGCCGGCTCGGCGTGCGTCGCCGCTCGATCAGCACATTGGCGGCGCCCATGCGCCTGATATCCTGCATCAGCGCGAACGCGTTGGCGTAGCGCACCACGACGCGGTCGACATCGGTGACCGGCAGCGCAAACCCCGCCCGCTGCAACAGCGCGCCAACGTCGCGCAGATCGGCGAACGGTGCGACTCGCGGCGATACGCCGCCCTCGCATTCGGCCTCGGCGGCGGCAAAGGCCTGGCGCAGCTCGGTCAGGCTGTCGCCGCCGATCATCGCCGCCAGCAGCAGCCCGTCCGGCCTCAGCGCGCGACGGATCTGCGCGAGCACACCCGGCAGATCGTTGGCGAATTGCAGCGCCAGCGCCGAGACCACGAGATCGAGGCTCTCCGGTACAAAGGGCAGCTTCTCCGCACCCGACGCATCGAGCTCAATGCGCTCGATCGAGGGCAGTCGCGCGCGCAGCACCGCGAGATCCTCGCCGGGCGTCCAGAGATCGGCCGCTGTGTGAAACTCTCGCATCACCGCGGCCAGCCGGTCGGAGATGTCCTCGGCGACCCGATCCAGCAGGAAGCTCGCGGCACCTTGCGCCTGCGCGCGGCGCTGTCGCGCGCGCAGCAAGGCACGATCGAACAAAGCGGGCGGGGTTTGCGGGTCTTGAGCCATGCCGCTGGTTACGCCGATCATGCTGGTTCTGGCAATCCACTGCGCGCGGCGCTAGCCTTGCCTCATGGAGCCGACACCGGCCCCGTGTTCCAAACTAGCAATCCGCACCAGGCCCGCGGCGCCGGAGCGTCAAACGATGATCACCTGTTATCTGCGATACGAGATCCCCCCGGACAAGCTCGCCGAATTCGAAGCCTATGGCAGGATGTGGCTGGAACTAGTGCCAAGATTCGGCGGCATCCACCACGGGTACTTCCTGCCATCGGAAGGCGCCAGCGACGTCGCCCTCGCGATGTTCAGCTTCCCGAGCTTCGCGGCGTACGAACAATATCGGAAGGACAGCGCCGAAGATCCGGACGTCCAGAAAGCGATCGAGTTCGCAAGGCAAACGCGCTGCTTTCGCCGTTATGAGCGATCGTTCTTCCGGCCCGTGCTGCCGAAAGAGCCGTAGGCCGGGCGCGGACGAGAACAGCCCATTGACTTGAGCGTGGCGCAGGACGGCGCTAGCCTTGCCCAATGGACGCCGAGGCATCACCACCACGCTCCATTTCCAGCCATTTGCGCGGCGCGCTTCAGGCCTGCCGAGGTGTGATGGCGCATCTGCCAACGCTTGCACTCGACATCGCGCTGCCGACACTGTGCGTGTCCTGCCGCGAGCCGGTCGACGGCGAGGGCGTGTGCGCGGCGTGCTGGGCGCGGCTGTCGTTCATCGAACGGCCCTACTGCCCGCGGCTCGGCATTCCCTTTGTGTACGATCCCGGGCCCGACATGCTGTCGATGGAGGCGATCGCGAGCCCGCCGGCCTACCAGCGGGCGCGCGCCGCGGTGCGTTATGACGACGTCGCGCGCACCCTGGTGCATGCGCTGAAATACCAGGACCGGACGGATTTGGCGCCCGCCATGGGCCGCTGGATGGCGCGCGCGGGCGGCGAACTGCTCGCCGAAGCCGACATGCTGGTGCCCGTTCCCCTGCATTGGCGAAGGGCGTGGCGCCGCCGCTACAACCAGTCCGGGGCGCTGGCGCGGATCATCGAGCGGCAGAGCGGAGTGAAGGCGAAGGCTGAGGTGCTGCGCCGGGTACGCGCGACCGAGCAGCAGATCGGCCTGTCGCGGGCCCAGCGCGCCACCAATGTGCAGGGCGCATTCCAGGTATCCCCCGACCGCCAGGCGGACGTCCAGGGTCGGCGCATTGTCCTCATCGACGACGTCCTGACGTCGGGCGCGACGCTGGATGCGTGTGCGCGGGCCCTGCTCCGGGCCAAAGCGGCGCAAGTGGACGTGCTGGTGTTTGCCCGGGTTGTCGAGAGCCGGTGAAGTCCCATATAATTCAATGAATTCATGACATGAGAGCGCCAGACAAGATGACCGCTGCTGTCGAGATCTACACGAGGCCGGGCTGCGGCTATTGTTCCGCCGCCAAGTCGCTGCTGACCCGCAAGAAGGCGACGTTCACGGAGTTCGATATCGCCAAGAACCCGTCCTGGCGCCAGGAGATGTACGATCGCGCCGGCGAGGGCTCGACCTTCCCTCAGATCTGGATCGGCGGAGCCCATGTCGGGGGCTGCGACGAGCTCTACGCGCTCGATCGCGAAGGCAAGCTCGACGGCATGCTCGAAAGCGTCAAGGCGGAGTCATGAGCGACAACAGGACCTTCACGGCGGCTATGGTGCAGATGCGCACCGGCCTGATACCCGAGCCCAGCCTCGCGCAGGCCACCAGGCTGATCCGCCAGGCTGTAGCCAATGGCGCCGACTACGTGCAGACGCCCGAAGTCAGCAACATGATGCAGCTCAACCGCAAGGCCCTGTTCGAGCACCTCCAGAGCCAAGACGACGACAGCTCGCTGAGGGCGTACCGGGCGCTCGCGGCGGAACTGAAGATCCACATCCATGTCGGCTCGCTGGCGCTGCGCTTTTCGGACGAGAAAGCGGTCAACCGCTCGTTCCTGATCGGGCCCGAGGGCAATGTGCTCGCGAGCTACGACAAGATCCACATGTTCGATATCGAGCTGCCTGACGGCGAGAGCTATCGCGAATCCGCCAATTACCAGCCGGGCGAGACGGCCGTGATCTCCGACCTGCCCTGGGGCCGCGTCGGCCTGACGATCTGTTATGACGTGCGCTTCCCCGCGCTCTACCGCGCGCTGGCCGAAAGCGGCGCGTACTTCATCACGGTGCCCTCGGCCTTTACCCGCAAGACCGGCGAGGCGCATTGGCACGTGCTGTTGCGTGCGCGCGCGATCGAGACCGGTTGCTTCATCTTCGCCGCGGCACAGGCAGGCCTGCACGAGAACAAGCGCGAGACTTATGGCCATTCGCTGATCATCGATCCCTGGGGCGAGATCCTCGCCGAAGGCGATGTCGAGCCCGGCATCATCATGGCAAAAATCGATCCGGCCAAGGTCGAGACCGCGCGCCGCGCGATACCCTCACTCCAGCACGGCCGCCGCTTCGGCGTCGCCGACCCCAAGGCGGGGCCGGATCATCTGCACCTGGTGCGGGGATCGGCATGATCCGCTACGCGCTCCGCTGCGACCGGAGCCACGACTTCGAGAGTTGGTTCCAGAGCTCGGCCGCGTACGACCAGCAGGTGAAGCGCAAGCTCGTGACCTGTCCGATTTGCGGCTCGGCCAAGGTCGACAAGGCGATCATGGCGCCGCGCATCGTCGGCAAGAAGGGCCGCGGACGCGCCACGCCCCCGCCTGAGCCCACCGCCACGATGACCGCGCCCGAAGCTGCGCAATCCGCACCGACCTCGCTGCTGATGGCGCAGGAGCGCGAGCTGCGCGCCAAGCTCAAAGAGCTGCGCGATCACATCGTGAAGAACGCCGACAATGTCGGCGAGCGATTCGCCACCGAAGCCCGCGCGATGCATTACGGCGACAAGGAGCACCGTCCGATCTATGGCGAGGCCTCGCCCGACGAGGCCAAGTCGCTGATCGACGAAGGCATCGAGGTGTCGCCGCTGCCGACGCTGCCGGAAGATCGGAATTAGACTCCCACCAACACCGCCACGCCGACCACGATCAGCACGATGCCAATAATCTCGCGCGGCGCGATCGGCTGCTTGAACGAATAGTACGCCACGCCTTGCGCGAACAGCACCTCGATCAAAGCGAGGGTGCGGACATTGGCGGCGGCCGTCAGCGCGAACGCCAGGAACCAGAACTGCGAGGCGAAGGCGCCCATGAAGCCGGCGAGCAGCGATGGCTTCCAAAGCCTCAGGATCGACTGAAGCACTTTTGGCGCCCGCCAGAGCAGATAGACCGTCAGGATCAGCGTCTGCACGAACAGGCCGAGCACCAGCGTGAACGATGCCGCAGTCACGAACGAGACATCAGGCACGTTGATGATGGCGCCGCGGAAGCCGACCGCAGAGAGCGCGAAGGCCGCGGCCGCGACGAGGCCGGTGATGGTCGGCTTCAATTCGGCAAAGCTCTTCTCGCCGCCGGGCCGCAGCGCGGTGATGACGACGCCGATTGTCGCGATCACGATCGCAAGCACCTTCAGCCATGTCAGATGATCGCCGAGGAAGACGAAGCCGAAGATGGCGGTCTGGATCGCCTCGGTTTTCAAATAGGCCGTCGTCACCACGAAGGAGCGGTCGTTCATGGCGAGCAGCATCAGGCCGGTCGCGACGATCTGGCTGAGCGCGCCGAGCAGGAGCCACGGCCAGAACACACCGGGCGGCATATCGAGATGATCGCCGGTGGCGACCAGCACCACCGCCAGGAAAAGCAGCGAGAACGGAAAGCCGAACAGGAAGCGGATATTGGTTGCGCCCCAGGTCCCCAGCGGCTTCGTCAGCGACCGCTGCATCGCATTGCGCGCGACCTGGCCGAGCGCGGCAATGACGGTGAAGGGAATCCAGAGGCTGGCGATGGTCAACATGGGTGGGACTGCGCTGGGAGCGAGAGGACGTTGAGTCAACGTGCCGCTCGCGCTCAAGCAGGTCAATCACGCGGATGTCATGGGTGCGATGCTTGCCTGACGAATTCGGTGTCGTCCTGGACAAGCGAAGCGCAGATCCAGGACCCATTACCCCAGGGAGTGGTTTGGCGAAGACTCGTAATTATCAGTTTTCGCCTAACTAAACCCTGGCTTTCGCCAGGACGACGCCGAATGTTTGGAAGCGGCAACGCCTCACACCATGCCTTCCGCCACCACCATGTAGTTCACGTCCATGTCTGACGAGAGGGTCCATTTGTCGGCGAAGGGGCTGTAGACGACGCCGGTCTGCTCGGTGATGACCAGGCGGTTGTCGAGCAGGTATTTCGTCAGCTCGTCGGGGGTGACGAACTTGTTCCACTCGTGGGTGCCGCGCGGCAGCCAGCGCAGGACATATTCAGCGCCGACGATGGCAAGCGCAAAGCTCTTCCAGTTCCTGTTCAGCGTCGAGACCACCATCAGGCCGTTCGGCTTCAGCATCGCGGCGCAGCGCTTCAGGAAAACGCCGACGTCGACGACGTGCTCGACCACCTCCATCGCCAGAACGATGTCGAAGCGCTCGCGCGGGTCGATCTCCTCAACCGTGGTGCAGCGATAGTCGATCGCGAGGTGCGCCTTGTCGGCATGCAGCTTGGCGGCCGCGATGTTGCTGACCGACGGATCGACGCCGATGACCTGCGCACCCAGGCGCGACAACGGCTCGCAGAGCAGGCCGGCGCCACAGCCGATGTCGAGCACGCGCAGACCGCCGAGGCAGTTGAGGCTGCGCGCGTTGCGCTCGAACTTGCGGCAGGCGGCATCGCGGATATACCCGAGCCGCAGCGGGTTGATCCGGTGCAGCGGTGCCATCTTGCCGTTGGGATCCCACCACTCGACCGAGAGCTTTGAGAATTTCGCGATCTCGGCGGCATCGACGGTCGAGCCCGGCGAGGTGCTTGCGGTTACGGGAGTATCTTGCTGCATGCTCATGGTTACGCGCGGTCCTACCGCGTGGTGATCGAACTACGGAAGGCGAGCGGCGAGGCGATGGTCTTGATCGTCTCGATCCCCTCGCCGACGCCGCGAATCGTCACGTCGCCGTAGTTGAGAATTCGTCCAAGAATGGTCTGATCGACATCGACGCTCTCGACCTTGTCCAGCGCCATCTCGAAGGTGCGGCGCTTGATGAAGCCGGTCTTGTGCACGACCCGCAAATTGGTCACGTCGGTCTCGGTGGTAAAGCGATGGAACCAGCCCTTCACAGTCCAGTACAGCGCCGCCAGAGCGACCAGGCCGGCCGCAACCAGACAGAGCATGACGAGCCCCTCGACGGTGGTTTGCCGGGACAGGACGAACAGGACCAGCGCCACGATCCAGGCCAGGATCGCCGGAAAATAGAAGATCCAGTGCGCATTGGTCGAATACAGCACCTTCTCGCCAGGCTGCAGGATCTCGTCGATATAGCGCGCCATGATCTCGGTTAACCCACTACCCCGCACCCTGCCCCGCAGGAACCCGCTTGCCCCCGGCCCCGCCGCTATGTATACGCGCGGTCGGTGTCCGCGAGGCCCGTCCAGTGCGGGCCACCATACTGATCCTTATGAAGGAATGCACGCGTCGTCATGAGCCGCCTCGTGATGAAATTCGGCGGCACGTCCGTCGCCAACATCGAACGTATCCGCAACGTCGCACGCCATGTGAAGCGTGAGGTCGACGCCGGCCATGAAGTGGCCGTGGTCGTCTCGGCGATGTCCGGTAAAACCAACGAGCTGGTGGCCTGGTGCACCGAGGCCTCGCCGATGCACGACGCGCGCGAATACGACGCCGTGGTCGCCTCGGGCGAACAGGTGACGTCCGGCCTGCTTGCCATCGTGCTTCAGGGCATGGGTATCCAGGCCCGCTCCTGGCAGGGCTGGCAGATCCCGATCACGACCAGCGACGCCCATGCTTCGGCCCGGATCGAGGGCATCGACGGCAGCGAGATCATCAAGCGCTTCAGGGAGCGCAAGGAAGTCGCCGTGATCGCCGGCTTCCAGGGCATCAACCCCGAGACTAACCGCATCACCACGCTCGGCCGCGGCGGCTCCGATACCTCGGCCGTGGCGATCGCCGCCGCCGTGAAGGCGGACCGCTGCGACATCTACACCGACGTCGACGGTGTCTACACCACCGATCCGCGAATCGTGCCGAAGGCGCGCCGGCTCGACAAGATCGCATTTGAAGACATGCTGGAGCTGGCCTCCCAGGGCGCCAAGGTGCTCCAGGTCCGCTCGGTGGAACTCGGCATGGTCCACAACATGCCAATTTTCGTCCGCTCGAGCTTCGAAAAGCCCGAGGATATCGACCCGCATGCCAACCAGCCGCCCGGCACGCTGATCTGCAGCGAGGAGGAGATCATGGAAAGCCACGTCGTCACCGGCATCGCCTTTTCGAAGGACGAGGCCCAGATCTCGGTACGCCAGATCGAGGACAAGCCCGGCGTGGCGGCGTCGATCTTCGGCCCGCTCGCCAATGCCAACATCAACGTCGACATGATCGTGCAGAACGTCTCCGAGGACGGGAAGACCACCGACCTCACCTTCACGGTCCCGGCCGCCGACTACACCAGGGCCAAGGAGACGATTACCGCGGCCAAGGGCCAGATCAATTATGCCCGGCTCGACACGGCTACCGATGTCGCCAAGATCTCGGTGATCGGCAGCGGCATGCGCAGCCATGCCGGCGTTGCCGCCCAGGCGTTCTCGGCCCTCGCAGGACGGAATATCAACATCCGGGCCATTACAACCTCCGAGATCAAATTCTCGGTTCTGATCGACACCGCCTATACCGAGCTTGCGGTGCGCACCCTGCACACGCTCTACGGTCTCGATCAGGCTTAGGCTAATTTTCTCTTAGCGGTCGCAGCAAACGCGAAGGTGTCCACACTTTCGCGTTTGGCAGGCGTTTTGCTTGGCAAAACAAGCCCCAATTCGCTATACGGCGAACTGGGTGGGCTGCCAGAAACTGTGCCCCAGTTGAGGCGGTGCTGATTCGGCCCAGGCAACCGCCGGGGCTGGCGCCGGACGAGCAAATTTGTTGTTTTTCTGGATTTCTGGGCGAGCCGCCGCGGGTCCTTTCGGCCCCGGCAGACGGAGGAGATTGACGGTTCATGCGGAGCGCGTCGGGAGGTCCCCGCGTCTTGTTGAGACGGCTCCGCGAAACCATGGCGGAGCAGGTCTCGGCCCAGGAGCGGCTGGACAAGATCGTGGTGCTGATCGCCGCCAACATGGTGGCCGAGGTGTGCTCGGTCTATGTGCTGCGCGTCGACAACACGCTCGAGCTCTATGCCACCGAAGGCCTCAACCGCGAGGCGGTGCACCACACCGTGCTCAGCGCCCATGAGGGCCTTGTCGGCCTGGTCGCGAGCGAGGCAACGCCTCTCAACCTGAGCGATGCGCAGAGCCATCCGGCCTTCTCGTTCCGCCCGGAGACCGGCGAAGAGATCTACCACTCCTTCCTCGGCGTGCCGATCCTGCGCGCCGGCAACACGCTCGGCGTGCTGGTGGTGCAGAACCGCGCCAAGCGCAACTATGTCGAGGAGGAGCTCGAGGCGCTTCAGACCACCGCGATGGTGCTGGCGGAGCTGATCGCCTCCGGCGAGCTGTCTGCGCTGGCCCAGCCGGGCCATGAGCCCGCGGCGCGCCATTCGGCGCAGAAGGTCGGCGCCATCCTGTCGGAAGGCATCGCACTCGGCCATGTCGTGCTGCACGAGCCGCGGGTGGTCATCAAGGACTACATCGCCGAGGACCTGCCGAAGGAGATCAAGCGGCTCGACACCGCGCTCGCCAAGCTGCGCGCCGATCTCGACCGCATGCTGGAGCGCGGCGACGTCGCCGAGGGCGGCGAGCATCGCGAGGTGCTGGAAGCCTACCGCATGTTCGCCAACGACCAGGGCTGGTCGCACAAGCTGCACGAGGCGGTCGCCACCGGCCTCACGGCGGAAGCCGCCGTCGAGCGTGTGCAATCCGACACCCGCGCGCGCATGCTGCGCTCGACAGATCCCTATTTGCGCGACCGGCTGCATGATCTCGAGGATCTCGGCTATCGCCTGATGCGACAGCTGGTCGGCCAGGATCACGCGCCGTCACGCGAACAATTGCCCGACAACGCCATCGTCATCGCGCGCGCGATGGGCCCGGCGGCGCTGCTCGACTATGACCGCAAGCGCCTGCGCGGCATCATATTGGAGGAAGGCACCGCCAATTCCCACGTCTCGATCGTGGCGCGCGCGCTCGGCATTCCCGCGGTCGGCGAAGTCCCGAACGCGCCTGGTATCGCCGATCCCGGCGACGCCGTCATCGTCGACGGCACCTCCGGCATGATCTATGTGCGCCCATCGCAGGAGGTCGAAGCGGCCTTCGCCGAGCGCGTGCGCTTCCGGGCCCGCCGCCAGGCGCAGTATCTGGCGCTGCGCGACCGGCCCTGCGTCACCAAGGACGGCCAGAAGGTCGAGCTGATGATCAATGCGGGTCTCGCGATCGACTTGCCGCACATCGAAGACACCGGCAGCGCCGGCATCGGCCTGTTCCGCACCGAGCTGCAATTCATGGTCGGCCAGAGCCTGCCGCGCACCAGCGACCAGCTCGCGCTCTATCGCACCGTGCTGGATGCCGCCGGCACCAAGCCCGTCACCTTCCGCACCCTCGACATCGGCGGCGACAAGGCGCTGCCTTATATGGAGGCGGTAATCGAGGAGAACCCCGCGCTCGGATGGCGCGCGATCCGGCTCGGGCTCGACCGTCCCGGCCTGTTGCGCGGCCAGATCCGCGCACTGCTGCGCGCCGGCGGCGGCCGCGCGCTGCGCATCATGTTCCCGATGATCTCGGAGGTGGGTGAATTCGATTCTGCGAAGGCGCTTGTCGAACGCGAACTGACCTATCTGCGCCAGCACGGCCACACGCTGCCGGAGCGGATCGACATCGGCACCATGGTCGAGGTGCCGGCGCTGCTTTATCAGCTCGACGAGCTCCTGAAGAAGGTCGACTTCATCTCGGTCGGCTCCAACGATCTGTTCCAGTTCCTGTTCGCGGTCGACCGCGGCAACGCGAAAGTCTCGGAGCGCTTCGACACCATGTCGGCGCCGATCCTGCGCGCGCTTCGCGACATCGCACGCAAGACGCAAGCCGCGAACAAATCGCTGTCGCTCTGCGGCGAGATGGCGTCGAAACCGATCGGCGCGCTGGCGCTGATCGGGATGGGCTATCGCTCGCTGTCGCTCTCGGCCACCGCGCTCGGCCCGGTCAAGGCCATGGTGCTCGATCTCGACGCCAAGAAGGCCGAGGCGATGCTCGGGCCGTTGCTGGACGCGCCCGCCGGCAGCGTCTCGATCCGGCAGAAGCTGACGGAATTTGCCGAGGCCGAAGGCCTGGCCTTGTAGCGGGCCTGTCGCCCCCTCCTGCCGCCTCGCCCTTTTCCGCATTTGAGACCGAACCGATGTCGTCACTCCCCGAAGCCAAACTGGACGTCCTGCTCGCGCATCACGCCTCACTCGAGGCCGAATCGCTCGGTCAGCTCGCCTCCGAACGCTATGTGCAGATCACGCGTGAGCTCGCCGAGCTCACGCCATTGATCGAAGCGGTCAAGACCTATCGTTCGGCCCTCAAGGAGCTCGCCGACACCGAGGCGCTGATCGCCGATCCCGCGACCGATGCCGAGATGCGCGCCATGGCGGAAGCCGAGCGCGGCGAGCTGACGCCGAAGATCGAGGAGTTGGTCCAGAAGATCCGCGTCGCGCTGCTGCCGAAGGACGCCATGGACGATCGCAACGTGGTGCTGGAAATCCGCGCCGGCACCGGCGGCGACGAGGCTTCGCTGTTTGCCGGCGACCTGTTCCGGATGTACGAGCGCTTCGCGGCCCTGCAGGGCTGGAAGGTCGAGGTGATCTCGGCCAGCGAAGGCAGCGTCGGCGGCTACAAGGAAATCATCGCCGAGGTGCAGGGCCGCGGCGCGTTCTCTAAGCTGAAGTTCGAGTCCGGCGTGCACCGGGTGCAGCGCGTGCCGGACACCGAGACGCAGGGGCGCATCCACACATCTGCCGCCACCGTCGCCGTGATGCCCGAGGTGGAGGAGGTCGACGTCGAGATCCGGAACGATGATTTGCGTATCGAGACGATGCGCGCCGGAGGCGCCGGCGGCCAGCACGTCAACAAGACCGAATCGGCGATCCGCATCACCCACATCCCGACCGGCATCGTGGTGATGATGCAGGATAGCCGCTCGCAGCACAAGAATCGCGCTTCCGCCATGAACATCCTGCGCTCGCGCATCTACGACGCCGAGCAGCAACGCCTCGACGCGGCGCGCTCGGCCGAGCGCAAGGAGAAGGTCGGCTCCGGCGACCGCAGCGAGCGCATCCGCACTTATAATTTCCCGCAAGGACGCGTCACCGATCACCGCATCAATTTGACGCTCTATAAGCTGCCGCAGGTGATGGCGGGCGAAGCGCTGGGCGAACTGACCGACGCGCTGACCACCGAGCACCAGGCCGCGCAGCTCGCCGCTCAGGGCGCGGCGGCGTAGAGCTCGCGGCTTCGCGCTTTCTTCAGCGTGTCCTCAGCATCTCTTGGCTCGAAACGCTCGCAGGATCTTGCCCAAACCGGGCGCGGCGGCGCTGAGCTCGTCCAGATGGATGCGCGAGAGGGATCGCAGCTTCCGCTCGCCCTTCGCTGTCAGCTTGACCAGGACGCGCCGCGCATCATCGGGGTCGGCTTCCCGGCCAATCAGCTTCAGTTTCGCCATGCGATCCACCAGCTCCACCGCGGTGTGGTGCCGGATCAGCAGGAAGCGCGCGATGTCGCCGACGCTGGCGCCGTCAGGGGCGGCCAATCCCTTGATCGCCAGCAGCGCCTGGTGCTGCTGCGGCGTCAAGCCGGCGCTCTGGGCCGCGGCTTCGCTGAAGGCCAGGAAAGTTCGGAGCTGATAGCGAAACTGCGCAAGCGCCCCGTAGTCGGCCTCGCGCATCGCGCCACCCTTTGTGGGCACAGCACGCGCCGGGCGTGTCGTCTTCCGCTTCGATGGGGCCATTCCCTGCCTGCGACGTCGAGCCAGCCGGTGCAACGGGCGGCCTCACCGAGACTAGCAAGGAAGGCCAAGCCGAACCAACCGACCGGCGCCCCGGACACACAAATATCGCCACCTATTCGAAGCTGGACAGCAGGATCTTCACCAGGATGACCTGGAACGCGATCGGGATACGGACGCTCTTTCGCCGGATCGAGCGCTGCAGCGCGCCGGCAATCTCGGCGCTGGTCAAGGCACCCGCGGATGCATTGCTAATCAACTCGGCCCACATCTGCGACAGCGAGCCGCCGGGCGGGATCACCGGCTTGATCGTCACGCCACAGCCCTGCGCCCAGTCGATGATTTCCCTCATCGTGTGAGGACCGCAATTGCGCGCGGTCGCGAGGCGTTCGGCCGTCAGCGCAAGCAGCAATTCGCGCGAGGGCGACCAATTCCCCTTCGGCGGTTGCTCGGCAGTGAGCTCGACCGCGAGTTCCTTGAGGACGTTCTGGGCGCGCACGCTTAGCTTCTGCATCGGACCGGGCGCGCGCTTCGCCTGAACGGGGCCGACGGCGGGCCCGCGCCGGCCGGCCGGCCCGTTGCGCGGATCGGGCATGCGCGAGGCATCGCCGGACTGCGGTGTCGCCCGCTGCCCGCTCACCTCTTCCGGCCACGCCGCCTCCTGCCGCTCCGCACCTTGCGGCCACGACCGTCGCTTTCGGGTACCCGCCACTGTCGTCTGCCGCGCCATTTCTCTCGCCGAACCCGCCAGCCTCGTACTCACAAAGGCTAATATATATCGTGATGCGATATGTTTTCACGAGATAATTTTCGGCGTTCGACCAAAGACGAAATTGACAGAAGGCGTTCACAAGCAATGCTTGCGCCCAAGAGCTACACGCGGATGTGACGTGCCCGGCGCGGACAGGCCTTCGAGGCCGGCTGCCGTCGGACAGGTCGTGCTTTGCCTGCAAACAAGAACGACGTTAGGAGGAAACGATCATGACTGACAATCTCATCCGCCGCGGCCTTTCGCGCCGTGGCCTGCTTCAGACCACCGCGGGCCTCATCGGTGGCGCGGTTCTGCCGGGGATGCCGGCGTTTGCCGAGGACAAGCCGGCGATCGGCTCCTACCCCGCAGGGGTCTCGGGCTCCACCGCCTTCATCGGCATCTCGGTGCCGCGCACCGGCACCTATGCCGTGCAGGGTGAAGACGAGCTCAAGGGCTACCAGCTCGCGATCGAGCACATCAATGAAGGCCACGAGCTGATCAAGAAGATCTCGCCCAAGACCAGCAAGGGCGTGCTCGGCAAGGAGCTGAAGTTCGGCGTCGCCGATTCCGCGGCCAAGCCGAACGAGGCAGTGCAGGCGCAGCAGCGCTTCATCAGCGAGAACAAGGCGATCATGATCACCGGCGGCACGTCGAGCGCCGTTGCGGTGGCGCTGAACAAGCTCGCCCAGCGCGAACATGTGATTTTCGTGTGCGGCATTTCCGGCTCGAACGATACCACTGGCAAGGATTGCGTCCGCTACGGCTTTCGCCAGAACTTCTACGGCCAGACTGCGGCCGCAGCGATCGGCCCGGTGATGGTACGTGAGTTCGGCAAGGGCAAGAAGGCGGCGTATCTGACTCCCGACTACACCTACGGCCACACCGTTACCAAATCGATGCAGGACTTCCTGGCGACCGCCGGCTGGACCACCGTGACCAACCAGGTCGCCCCGCTCGGCGCCCCCGACTATTCCTCATACCTGCTGAACGTCGCCAACTCCGGCGCCGACGTGCTGATCAACGTCAATTGGGGCCACGACGCGGTACTGTCGACACAACAGGCCAAGCAGTTTGGCGTGCTCGACAAGATGAAGCTGGTCGTGCCGTACCAGGTGCCTTTCATCGCGCGCGAGACCGGGGGCCTGATGCAGGGCGTCTACGCCGCCACCGACTATTGGTGGACCATCGAGGACAAGTTCCCGCTGGCGAAAATGTTCAACGAAGCGTTCGAGAAGAAGTACGGCTACAAGCCCGAATGGGGCGCCGAGAACGCCTATGTCAGCTTCGCGCATTGGGCGCACATGTGCGAGCAGGCCGGCAGCTTCAGTCCGCCTGACGTGATCAAGACCTACGAGAAGGGCGAGACGATCCCCTCCCTGGTCGGCGACGTCCATTACCGCCCGGAGGATCACCAATGCGTCCGCCCGGTGATCATCGTCAAGGGCAAGCAGCAGAAGGACATGAAGAACAAGGAAGACTGGTACGACGTCGTCGAGATCGTCCCGGGTGAGGGCCTGATGCAGAAGCCCGACGCCTTCGGCTGCCATCTCGGCGACTACAGCTGAGACCTCGCCAACCCCTGTGACGCCGCGGACTGCACTCCGGTCCCGCGGCGTCGCCTTTTTCTGACGCGCAACAGCGATTGTCCCATGATAAGTTGGCCCAACCTCGTTTCACAGCTTTTCAACGGGCTCGCGCTCGGCGCCCTGCTCGCGCTGATCAGCTCCGGCCTGACCATCATCTACGGCACGCTCGGCGTGCTCAACCTCGCACACGGCGCGATGTTCATGATCGGCGGCTATGCCGGCTTCGTCGCCTACCAGTACACGGAGTCGTTCATCCTTGCCGTGATCGCGGGCTCCCTGTTCGTGATGCTGCTCGGCGTTCTCATGGAACGCGTCATCATCCGTCATTTCTATCATCGTCCGCACGAGGATCAGCTGCTCGTGACCTTCGGGCTCGGCATCTGTTTCGTCGAGCTCGTGCGCCTGATCTTCTCGAGCCAGTCGCAGCTGGTGCCGCCGCCGGCGCTATTCCAGGGCATCACCAATCTCGGCTTCATGTTCTATCCGACCTACCGCCTCGCCGTCGTCGGCATCGTCGCGATCGCCCTCGGCGCATTGTTCATCGTGCTCTACCGGACCCGGCTGGGCATGATTGTGCGCGCCGGCATCGAGGATTCGGTGATGGTGGATTCGCTTGGCATCAATGTCTATCGCGTCTTCATGGTGGTCTTCGGCATCGGCGCAATGGCCGCCGGCTTTGCCGGCATCGTCAACGCGCCGGTGGTGTCGCTGACACCGGGCATCGGTGACGACATCCTGGTCCAGACTTTCGTGGTGGTGGTGATCGGCGGCGTCGGTTCGTTCCCCGGCGCAATTCTCGGCGGCCTGATCGCCGGCGAGATCATCAGCGTCACCTCCATGTTCAACCCCGGCTATGCCTATGTGATGCTGTTTGCGGCGATGACGCTCGTACTCGTGGTACGACCGCATGGCCTGCTCGGCGTCCAGGGCCGCGAGTAAGCGATCACCTGATGCTCAAGCAACGCCCCTTCCTGATCGAAGCCCTGACTGCGATCGGCTTGATCGCAGCCCCCTTCGTGCTGCCTCATCTCGGCTTCGCGCCGAACACCGTGAACAGGATCCTGGTCTGGGGCCTGTTCGGGCTCGGCTTCGACATCCTGTTCGGCTTCACCGGCCTGCTCTCGTTCGGCCAGTCCGCCTTCTACGGCACCGGCGGCTTCGTCGCCGCCTACCTGCTGACCCGCGCGGGCTTCGGCAACGTGCTGGGCGCGCTGATCATCGGCATGATCGCGGCCGCAGCGACCGGCTACCTGATCGGCCTGATCGCATTGCGCCGCACCGGCATCTATTTCGCGATGATCACCGTGGCAATCGCGGAAGTGTTCTTCTTCGTCGAATTCAATCCACTTTCCGATTTCACCGGCGGCGAAAACGGCCTGCCCGGCGTGCCGACGCCGAGCTTCAATCTCGGCTTCACCTCCATCCACTTCACCAATGGCTGGTCGCTCTATCAGTTCATCGCGCTGTGCTATTTCGTCGGCGTCGTCATCGCCCTCAGGATCGTGCGCTCGCCGGTCGGCGCGGTTCTGAGTGCGATCCGCGACAATCCGCTGCGCGCCACGGCCGTCGGCCACAACATCCATGGCTACAAGCTGACCGCCTTCGTGATCGCAGCCGCTTACGCGGGTTTCGCCGGCGGACTGCTCGGCGTGCTCCAGGCCTTCATGCCGCCCGACGCCTTCACCTTCGACACCTCGGGCCAGCTCGTGATGCAGACGGCCATCGGCGGCAGGGGCACGCTGTTCGGACCGCTGGTCGGCGCAACCGTTTGGCTGTTCCTTCAGGACTTCCTGCAGTCCGCACTGGGCCTCGGCGCAGCCTGGAAGTTGGTGCTGGGTGTCGTGTTCGTGCTGCTGGTCTGCTTCCTGCGCGGCGGCATCATCGGCGGCCTTGCCGATCTCTACCGCCTCGTCTCGGGAAAGCGAAAGCAGACGGATGCGGAGATGGAGCAGGACGCCGCTGACACCGAGGCCAGGCTGCAACCTCCACCGGCGCCGATGCAGGCCAAGGAGGTCGAGCACCCCGCCTATTCCGGGCCGATCCTGAAAGCCACCGGCCTGACCAAGCGCTATGGCGGCCTCGTTGCCAACAGCGACATCGATTTCAGCGTCAATCGGGGCGAGCTGCGCGGGATCATCGGCCCCAACGGCGCCGGCAAATCAACCTTTTTCAAGATGCTGACCTGCGAGATCGCGCCGAGCTCCGGCCAGATCGTGTTCGAGGGCCGCGACATCACGGGATTGAAGGTCACCGAGGTTTGCCAGCTCGGATTGACCAAAAGCTACCAGGTCAACCAGCTCTTCACCGGGTTGACGGTGCGGGAGAACCTGACGATCGCAGCCCTTGCCGAACTGCGCGGAAAATTCCGGCTCGACCTGTTCCGCACGCTCGGCGGCGTCAAGGGCCTGACGGAGCAGGTGGCGCACACGCTCGCTTTGGTGAACCTGACCCGTCGTGCCGACACGCCCGTGTCCGAGCTCGCCTATGGCGAGAAGCGCAGGCTGGAAATCGGGCTTGCGCTCGCCACGTCGCCGCGCCTGTTGCTGCTTGACGAGCCGCTCGCCGGTATGAGCCCGCGAGAGCGTCTCGAGACCGTCAAGCTGCTCAAGTCGATCGCGCGCGGCCGTACCATGATCATCATCGACCACGACATGGATTCGCTGTTCGAGTTGGTCGAGCGCGTCACCGTGCTCCAGGAAGGCCGGGTGCTGGTCTCCGGCACGCCGGAGGAAATCAAGGCCAACGCCGCCGTCCAGGAAGCCTATCTCGGTGGCGTGCACGGAGAGATCGCGGCATGAGCCTGATCGAGGTCAACGGCCTGAACAGCTATTACGGGGACTCCCACATCCTGTTCGACGTCGCCATGCATGTCGAGCGTCACGAGGTGGTGGCGCTGCTCGGACGCAACGGCGCCGGCAAGAGCACCACGCTGAAGAGCCTTATGGGCGTCGTGACGCCGCGTAGCGGCAGCGTGAAATTCGACGGCATCGATATCGCCGGGCGCAAGAGCCACAGAATCGCGCAGGCCGGCATGCAGCTCGTGCACGAGGAACGCCGCATTTTCGGCAGCCTGTCGGTGGAGGAAAACATCGTCCTCGCCGGCATCACCGCGCCGAAACGCTGGCCGCTCGATCGCATCTACGAGATGTTTCCGCGGCTGAAGCAGCGGCGCAACAACCGCGGCACCGAGCTATCCGGGGGCGAACAGCAGATGCTCGCGATCGCACGGGCGCTCGTGCGTGATCCCAAGATCGTGCTGCTGGACGAGCCGTTCGAGGGACTCGCGCCCGTCATCGTCCACGATCTGGTCAAGGCCTGCCGCGAGCTCGCCGCCGCCGGCCAGACCATCGTGCTGGTCGAGCAGAACCTGGCGGCGACGCTGGCGCTGGCGACACGGATCTACATCATCAACAACGGACATATCGTGCACGAAGGGCCGGCGCGGGAGCTCAAGGCCCAGCCGGAGCTGCTCCAGCGCTATCTCGGCGTCTAGAGAGCGGCGATCATTCGCCTGGCGTGAGCGGCGAGCACCGCCGTGTCCTCCTTGCGCGTCTGCGCCGGCAGCAGCTCGATTCCGGCCCTGACCGGCATGACGTGCATGTGCAGGTGAAAGACCACCTGGCCGCTGGCCGGCTCGCTGAACTGCTGAAGGATGATGCCCTCGGCGTCGAACGCCTTCATCGCGGCAATCGCGATCCGCTTGGCGGTTCGGGCGACCGCGGCGAGGTCGTCATCCGCGATGTCGAGGATGCCGCGTGCCGGCGCCCGGGGAACGACCAGCGTGTGCCCGGGCGAACGCGGCATGATGTCGAGGAAGGCGAGGCTACGGTCGTCCCTGAAAACCTCGAAACAGGGGATCTCGCCACGCAGGATCTTTGCGAAGACGTTCTGATCGTCGTAGGGCGTCATGGACCCTCCTTGGTTGCGAGGCGCGATCTGACGCGCTCCTTTTCATTGACGCAAGCAAGCCAGCCGATCTATCCACGATGCTAGGCAGGATGGTTCCATTGGCGACAGATTTCGATCCCGGACACAGCATCGAGAGTGCGCGGCGCGTGCTTGCGGCACGGCTGCAATCGGCCGGCATCGAGCAGCCCGCCCTCGATGCGCGCCTGCTCGTCGGAGCTGCGCTGAGGCTTGATCTGACCGGGATGGTGACGCAGGCGGGCCGACAACTCGCGCCTGAAGAGGCTGCGCGGCTGGAAGCGTATGCGCAGCGCCGGCTCGCGCATGAGCCCGTCGCCCGCATTCTCGGCGCTCGGGAATTCTGGGGCCTGCCGTTCCAGCTATCCGAGGCGACGCTGGTCCCGCGGCCGGATACCGAGACCGTGGTCGAACTGGCGCTCGAGATCTTTCATGGGCTTACGAATTCGGGACGGCGCCCGTGCATCGCCGATATCGGCACCGGATCCGGCGCCATCCTGCTCGCGCTGCTGCACGAAATTCCCGGCGCCGTCGGCGTCGGCACCGATCTCAGTCTGACCGCGCTCAAGACCGCCAGAGACAACGCCGCGGCTCTTGGCCTCGCCGACCGCGCCAGCTTCGTCGGCTGCTCCTACGCAGCGGCGCTCCGCGGCCCGTTCGACCTCGTCGTGTCGAATCCGCCCTATATCCCGTCGGCCGAAATTCCGAAATTGAGCATCGAGGTGCGCGAGCACGATCCGCACCTGGCGCTCGACGGCGGCAATGACGGTTACGACGCCTATCGCGCCCTGATCCCGCAGGCGACTGAACGTCTCGCTCCCGGCGGAGCACTGATCGTCGAGGCCGGACAGGGCCAGGCCCGAAATATTGAAACCTTGATGACGGCTGCCGCGTTGGTCGTGGACAGGCCGCCCAAGGCCGATCTGGCGGGCATCCCACGGGCGGTTTCGGCCCGGAAAATGCCCCCATAAAAGCCGGATTGGGCTGCAAAAAACCTCTTGGAATATCCCTTGGGAACGACTACCTTCCTATCAACACATCGGTGCCGGCCCCGTAGACCTACGGGCGAAAGCCGGGCTCTCGGGCGAGAGCTTACTGATAATGGTTCCAAGCCGCAGGTCCTGTTGAGCGCGATGGCCATTTGAGCTGCGCTGCTTACCGACCGCAACGTGAACGAAAGCCTGATATTGCGCTTGAAGACTTACGCAACAAAGCAGGGCTTGTTTCGGCAGGCGATATGAATGGGTTCGCTGGCGATGGATGCTGGCGGTGGGGAACGCGTCTTTTGTTGAACGCGACGGTCGACGAACATCGGCAGGGATCAATCCGCTCTTGCGTGCGGTTGCGCGCAAGCGATGTGAACCGCTGTCATCAGGTCACTCTCGGCAATCAGTAATGCGTGCAACCTTTAGGGCTGGAATTAAAGGCAGGACATGAGAAACGGTCAGAACAAGCAGCGGATGCGCAACCGCAACAATAATAATAGCAATAACAACAATAATAACCGGCGCGGCCAGAACCCGATGACCCGGGTCTACGAGTCCAACGGACCTGACATCAAGATCCGCGGCACGGCTTCGCATATTGCTGAAAAATATCTCCAGCTCGCGCGCGACGCGCGCTCATCCGGAGACCCCGTTGCGGCCGAGAACTACTACCAGCATGCCGAGCATTATTTTCGTCTGATCGCGACGGCTCAGGAACAGTTCCGGCAGAACCAGCAACCGCGCGGCGACGAGCCCATCAGCAACAACAGCGGTGACGACGGCGAGGACGACGGCGAGAATTTCTCGAATTTCGGCCAGGAACCGGGTTTTGTCCCACAGCCGCCACCGCCGCCCTTCACCCGCGACCGCGACGGCCCGCGCGATCATCAGCCGCGTGATCATCAGCCCCGCGACAACCATGCTTATCAGCGCGACAACCAGCAGCCGCGCGAGCATCGCGAACGCGACCATCGTCCGCAGCCGCAATATCAGCCCCAGCCGCAACCGCTACCGCTGAACCAGCCTCAGCCCGTCGTCGCCGACGCCGTCAGCGTCGATCGTTTGCCTTCCTTCATCACCGGCCCGCAGCCGCAGGTGAGCGGTGGCGCGCCCGGCCAGGCCGGCTTCGAAGGTGGTGGTGGCGAGCGCTTTCCGCGGCGGCGCCGCCGCCCGAATGGCCCGCGCCCCGAGCGCGAAGCCGCTCCGGCCGCCTCAAGCGACGAAGTGGCTCCCGGCGAGTAAGCCTTTCGCCGGACATCTTGCCAGATGTCCTGACCCGAATCGTCCCGGCATGTCCGGGACGATTTGTTTTTAGCCGCGCGTCGCCGTCGTCGAGGATGGTACCAGCACCGGCTTCGCCAGTGATGGAATGAGCCGCGCCCGCTCGCGCTTGGCGGGGATCGCGCGGTAGACCTGCTTGGTCGCCTCGACGATGTGCACGCCGGCGAAGGGCAGCGACAGCGCCGCGCCGGCCCGCTCCCACATCTGTGCGGATTTCAGCACCCAGCCCCCGGCATAGGGCGGCATGAACAGCGCCTCGCCCCAGGCGGTCGGGGTGAACCAGGTCTGGCGCAACAGGTCCGTGATCTGCGAACGCGAATAGGGCCGGCCGTGACCGAACGGCGTGCTGTCGGTGCGGGTCCACACCCCGCGCCGGTTCGGGATGACCGCAATCACGCGACCGGACGGCGACAGCACGCGCCATGCCTCGCGCAGCAGCGCGGCCGGATCGTCCGACATTTCCAGTGCGTGGACCAGCAGGATGCGATCGACCGCGGCGTCGGGAAGCGGCAGCGAGAACTCGTCCACCAGCGAGGCAAGCGCCGGCCGTCCGGTGGGCCATTTCAGGACGCCCTGGGCCGAGGGCATGAAGGCGATGCAGCGCTCCGCGTCCTCGCGGAACAACCCGAGATAGGGCGTGGGATAGCCGAAGCCGAGCACCCGCTGGCCATCGACGCGCGGCCAGCGCTCCCGAATGCCGCGATTGATCATTTGCCGCGCCACAATCCCGAGGCGACGGGAGTAGAACTCGCGGAGGTCGACGACATCAATGGTCATGATCGCAATGTAACATGCACGAGGCGGCCCCCGCGCGCGGAATATTGCATTGCCTGCGCAACGTTAACGCCATATTTGTCTGACGGAGCTGAGCGCGATCGGAGATGACATGGCCGCCGAAATTCGTACTTTCACCTGTTTAAACGACAATTTCGGTTACCTCATCCACGATGTGGAAACCAAGGCGACGGCGTCGATCGACGCGCCGGAGGCCGGCCCCATCGTGAGGGCGCTCGAGCGCGAGGGGTGGCAGCTCACCGACATTCTGATCACCCATCATCATGGCGATCATGTCGGCGGGGTCGCCGAACTCAAGCAGAGATACAATTGCCGCGTCGTCGCGCCGCATGACAAGACGACGGAGATCGCAGACGTCGACCTGCGCGTCGCCAATGCCGAAATCGTCAGGGTCGGCAGCTTGCTGGGGCGCGTACTGGAGACGCCCGGCCACACGCTCGACCACATCTCCTATGTGTTCGACACCGACAAAGCGCTGTTCGCCGGCGACACGCTGTTCTCGATCGGCTGCGGCCGCGTGTTCGAGGGCACCTATCCGATGATGTGGGATTCGCTTCTGAAGCTGCGTGCCCTGCCCGACGACTTCAAGCTCTATTGCGGCCATGAATACACGGCCTCCAACGTCAAGTTCGCGCTGACCGTCGACCCCGACAATGCGGCGCTGCAGGCGCGCGCGGCGGAGGTGGCGAGGCTGCGGGCCGAGAACAAGCCGACCATTCCCGCGCTGCTTGGTGACGAGAAGCGGACAAACGTGTTCCTGCGCGCCGACGAACCCTCGATCGCAGCCAGGCTGCACATGAAGGGCGCGGATGCCACCGCGGTGTTCGGCGAGCTGCGCGAGCGCAAGAACAAGTCTTGAAGAACAGATCCTGACGGGAATCGATGCCGACCGCAGCCGAGATCATCGCGCGCCTCGAACTCCGCCCGCATCCCGAAGGCGGGCATTACCGAGAGACGTTTCGCGACCAGACCACCGACGCCAACGGCCGCGCGCGCTCGACCCTGATCTATTTTCTGCTGGCGCGCGGCGAGCGTTCGCACTGGCATCGCATCGATGCTGTCGAGAGCTGGCACTATTACGCCGGCAGCCCGCTGACCCTGCGGATAGCGCACGAAGGCTGCTCCCAGCACGAGGTACGGCTCGGTACGGACCTGTTGAACGGCGAGCGGCCACAGGCGATCGTGCCGGCCGATGCGTGGCAGACGGCAGAGACCACCGGCGAGTGGACCCTGGTCGGCTGCACCGTGGCGCCCGCCTTCGAGTTCGCGAAGTTCGAGCTCGCGCCGAAGGGCTGGGAGCCCTAAGGCCCTGTCGCTTCGGCTTGCGCCGGCAATGATGCTACCGCTTCCGCAGCAACATGTCCTTCGCCGCAATCAGGCCGCCGCCGGCGATCAGGATCGCGGCGATGGTGATGTTGGCGCTGGCATTGGCAAAGCCAGCGGCGATGAGGAAGCCGGTCGAGAGCAGCGGCGTCGCATAGGAGGCGGCGCCGAGCACGCGGATGTCGCCACGCTTCATGCCGATGTCCCAGGCGTAGAACGCAGCACCGACGGGGCCGATGCCGAGCGCGATGACGGAGAGCCATTGCAGCGTCGTGTCCGGCCACACCGTGGTTTCAAGCAGTCCATGCATCAGCGCGGCGAGCACCGCGGTGGCGAGGCAGAATCCCGCGACCGCATCGGTCGGCACCGCCTTCAGTCGCCGCGACAACACCGAATAGATCGCCCACACGAACGCTGCGATGAAGGCCGCGGCCAAACCCGGCAATTGTCCCTGCGTGAAGCCCGAGGTGTTACCGGCGAACAGCAGCACGGTGCCGACGAGGCCGAGCAGGGCGCCAACGACGTGATGCACGGCAAGCCGCTCGCCCGGCAGAAACGACGAGAACAGCACGATCAGGAGCGGCCACAGATAATTCAGCAGGCCGGCTTCAGCCGGTGGCGCAAAGCGCAGCGCGAGGAAATACAGCGCGTGATAGCCGAACAGTCCGCCGACACCGACGATCCACACGACCAGCGGCTGACGCAGGCTTTTGGCCGCTGCGCCGCGGCCGATCCAGGTGAGCAGGCCGACGAGCCCGCCGATCGCGAACGTCATCGCGGCCAGCTGGAATGCCGGGATCTTTCCGGTCGCCACCGTCATCACTGACAGCAGCGACCACATCAGGATCGCGGTCAATCCGATCAGCGTTGCGGTGCGGGGAGTCATCGATCAAAGGCTCTGAGGACGTTTATGCCCGGCACAAGGCCGGGCATTTTCGTCTTCACTATCGCCTTGTCGCGACTGAAGCTACATATTTTGCCTCAGCGACGTTGCGCCAAGAGAATGGGCGCCATCAGGCCTGATATTGGCCGCCATTGATGGTCAGCGTCGAGCCGGTCATGAAGCCGGCCTCGTCCGCCGCCAGGAACACGACCGCACGTGCGATCTCTTCCGGTTCGCCGAGCCGGTTAACCGGGATCTGCGGGATCACGTTCTTTTCCAGGACGTCCTTTGGCACTGCCTGCACCATTTCGGTGTTGATGTAGCCGGGGCAGATCGCGTTGACGGTGATGCCGCCCTTGGCGTTCTCGAGCGCGAGTGCCTTGGTGAAGCCGATGTCACCGGCCTTCGCCGCGGAATAGTTGACCTGGCCAAACTGTCCCTTTTGACCGTTGATCGACGAGATCGAAATGATGCGGCCGAACTTGCGCGCACGCATGCCTTCAATGATGGGACGCGTCATGTTGAACAGCGAACCGAGATTGGTATTGATGACGGCGTTCCACTGATCGAGCGTCATCTTGTGGAAGGCGGTGTCGCGGGTGATGCCGGCATTGTTGACGAGCACGTCGATCGGGCCGACCTCGGCCTCGACCTTCTTCACACCCTCGGCGCAGGCATCGAAACTGCTGACGTCCCATTTGTAGACGGCGATGCCGGTCTCGGCCTTGAACTTCTCTGCCGCCGCGTCGTTGCCGGCATAGCTCGCCGCAACCTTGTAGCCGGCCGCCTTCAGCGCCTTGCTGATCGCAGCTCCGATGCCCCGCGTACCACCCGTCACCAATGCAACACGTGCCATATCGTATTTCCTTCCCTTGGACTCTTCGGACGTTTCTGAGTGATCGTTTTTAAGTGCGGATTATGGGGGACGTTTGACGGACATCAAGAACAAAACGCCCGGCGTCGAGCCGGGCGTTTCTCTTTAGTCGAGGCTTGTACGGTTGCGAAGAATATTTGATTTGCAACCGCTGCCTTTTTAATCGCGTGCAACGCACTCAGTCACGTGTGCAGCGCACGCGCAAATGACGCGTCAACTATCTCAGTCGCGCGCCACACACATCGCGATACCCATGCCGCCACCGATGCACAGCGTGGCGAGGCCCTTCTTCGAATCGCGCTTCTGCATCTCGTGGAGCAGCGTCACCAGCACGCGGGCGCCGGAGGCACCGACCGGATGGCCGATCGCGATCGCGCCGCCGTTGACGTTGACCTTGGAGGTATCCCAGCCGAGGTCCTTGTTGACGGCACAGGCTTGCGCAGCGAAGGCTTCGTTGGCCTCGATCAGGTCGAGATCGCCGACGTTCCAGCCGGCCTTCTTCAGCGCGGCACGCGAGGCCGGGATCGGGCCCGAGCCCATGATCTTCGGATCGACGCCCGCCTGCGCCCAGGACACGATGCGCGCGAGCGGCTTCTTGCCTTCCTTGGCGGCCTGCTTGGCGGTCATCAGCACCACGGCAGCAGCGCCGTCGTTGATGCCGGACGCCGAGCCCGCGGTGACCGTGCCGTCCTTCTCGAAGGCGGGACGAAGCTTCGCCATCGCGTCGACCGTTGCGCCATGGCGCGGATATTCGTCGGCGCTGACGACGACATCGCCCTTGCGTCCCTTGATGGTGACGGGAACGATTTCGTCGTTGAATTTACCGGCCTTCTGCGCGGCCTCGGCCTTCTGCTGCGAGGCCACCGCAAACTCGTCCTGCTGGGCGCGGGTGATCTGCCACTGCCGCGCGACGTTCTCGGCGGTGTTGCCCATGTGATAACCGTTGAAGGCGTCCCACAGGCCGTCCTTGATCATGGTGTCGATGAATTCGACTGCCCCCATCTTGACGCCGCCGCGCAGATACTGGGCGTGCGGAGCCATGCTCATGGATTCCTGGCCGCCGGCGACCACGATCTCGGAATCGCCGTTGAGCAGCGCCTGATAGCCGAGCGCAACGGTGCGCAGGCCCGAGCCGCAGAGCTGGTTGACGCCCCAGGCCGGGCTCTCGACCGGAATGCCGGCATTGATCGAAGCCTGACGGGCCGGGTTCTGGCCCTGGGCGGCGGTCAGGATCTGGCCCATGATGACTTCGGAGACCCGGCCGGGCTCGATGCCGCCGCGCTCCAGCGCGGCCTTGATGGCAATGGCGCCGAGATCATGGGCGGGAAGGGTTGCGAACGCTCCGTTGAAGCTTCCGACCGGGGTGCGGGCGGCGCTGACGATGACGACATCGTCTGACATGGGCATCTCCTGGGTTGAATGGGGGCAGACGGGGCTGGGGAAACGGCTCGCCAGTCTCGGACGGCATCCTGTTAACGTCGTTGAGGCATGTCAATCGGCCGGTGGCCGAATTCATCCCGCAGCGCATTCAAAATAGCGTTCTTGGCGCTTTCGCAAGCACGTTTTTGCTGCCCGATTAACCGTGGCGCACAAAACGGTAGCGTGACCCCTTTGAAAATGCTTATTTTGTTGCGTTGCGTACTCTTCCCGCCCTGCGGCATAGCCCGTCAGGTTCCCGTTCTCCGCGCTTGCAAGTGAGAGCCCATGGCGAAATCAGACCAACCCACCACCATCAAGAAATACGCGAACCGCCGGCTCTATAACACCGGGACGAGCACTTACGTGACGCTGGAAGACCTCGCCGCCATGGTCAAGGACGGCGAAGATTTCCTGGTTTACGACGCCAAGACCGGCGACGACATCACCCGCTCCGTGCTTGCCCAGATCATCTTCGAGCAGGAGAACAAGGCCGGCCAGAACCTGCTCCCGACCACCTTCCTGCGCCAGCTCATCCGCTTCTACGGCGACAGCATGCAGATGGTGGTGCCGAAATATCTGGAGCAGGCCATCGCCTCGCTCACGCAGGAGCAGGAGAAGTTCCGCAAGCAGATCGCCACCTCGCTGTCCGGAACCCCGTTTGCGCCGCTGGAGGAACAGGTCCGCCGCAACATGGAGCTGTTCCAGCAGACCTTCTCGATGTTCAAGCCTTTCGCGCCCGGCGCAGCCCGCCCCGCGGGCTCCGCGGAGCCGGCGCCCGAGCCGGCCGCCGAAGCCCCAAAGGACAGCAATATCGACGATCTGCGCCAGCAGATGAAGGACATGCAGGAACGCCTCGAGCGGATGTCGAAGAAGGACGAGTAGGGGTTCCTGCCACGCGCTAACGCGCCTTGCTGCCACAACTCCGCCGTCGTACCGGCGAAGGTGGGGAAGCTACGCCGCCAGCTTCACTGCGTGGGCAAAGTCCCAATAGAGCTTGCGCGCGCGCGTGTAGAGCGGGCCCGGCTGCAGCTCGCGATCGTCGATGCGGATCACCGGCGCGACTTTTGCGAAATTGCCGGTCGAAAAGATCTCGTCGGCGGCGAGGAAGTCGGCGTAACGCAGCGTCTTCTCGACCACGGTGACGCCGTCGGCGCGAAGCAGGCTGACGACGCGCTGCCGGGTGATACCATTGAGAAAGGTGCCGTTCGGCACCGGCGTGTAGACCACGCCGTCCTTGGCCATGAACACGTTGGAATTGCCGAACTCCGCGACGTTGCCGAGCATGTCGAGCATCAGCGCGTTCTGGAAGCCGCGCGAGGCGGCCTCGGCAAGCGCGCGCGAATTGTTCGGATAGAGACAGGCGGCCTTGGCCTCGACCGGGGCGCATTCGGCGGTGGGCCTGCGGAACGGCGACAGCGTGATCGCGTTGCCGACCGGCTTTGGCATCGGCGCCTCGTAGATGCACAGGCACCAATCGGTGGTCTCGGGATCGAACAGCACGCCGCCGCCCGAGCCGTTCCGCGCCCAGTACATCGGACGGACGTAGAGCTCGGCATCCGGCGCGAAGCGTGCGATGCCCTCGTTTGCGAGTGTCATCCAGGTTCCGGTATCGACCAGCGGCTTCAGGCCAAAGTTGATCGCGGATTGATTGGCGCGGGCGACGTGGCGGTCGAGATCAGGCGCGACGCCTTCGAACGCCCGCGCGCCGTCAAACACGACCGAGCCGAGCCAGGCCGCATGCGTGCGCGGACCCATGATCGGCACATTGCCGTCGTGCCATTTGCCCTCGAAGAAGGTCCAGCTCGGCGAATATTCGATGGGCTTTTTGATCTCGGCCATGACCGGCCTCTCCCTTGGCGTGGTGCCGCATTATAGCGCCACTATTGGGCGCAATTTCTAAATGATTCCCTGCGGGAAAATGGTGAGTTACCCTCCCGTGAGGGGAAAGGAAGCACCATGCCGCTCGATCCGCTCGCAAAGCGCTTGTTGACCATGATGGCTGCGGCTGCGCCGCAGGCACGGAGCCGGCCGAGCGTGGAAGCACGGCGGCAATCATTGGCAAAGCTGATGCAGTTTGCGCGCGCCGATGCGCCTGACGTGACGACGTCCGACGGCGTGCTGCCTGGTCCCGGCGGCGCGCTGCCCTATCGTCTCTATTCACCCGCAGGCGCCGATGATCGCGCGCCCGGCTTCGTGTTCTTTCACGGCGGCGGGCTCGTTGCCGGCAGCATCGCCACGCATGACCGCATCGCGGCGGCGTTGGCACATGCGACCGGTTGCCGCCTCGTCTCGGTCGATTACCGGCTGGCGCCAGAGCACAAATTCCCCGCCGCCGTGGACGATGCGATTGCTGCCACCGAATGGGTGGCGCGCGAGGCCGCATCGCTCGGCATCGACGCCGGGCGTCTGGTGCTCGGCGGCGATTCCGCCGGTGCAACGCTCGCTGCGATCGTGTGTCAGGAGGCGGCGCAGACAGCTGGTCTTTCCATCGTCGCGCAATGCCTGATCTGCCCGGTGCTGGATTTCGAGGAGGCCTCGCCTTCGCGCAAGGCGTTCGCCGAAGGCCACCTGATCGACCGCGTCACGATCGAAGCCGATCTCGCCGACTATCTGCCCGAGGCCCTGGATACTGCCGATCCCCGCATCTCGCCCTTGCGCGCGACACGGCTTGCGGGCCTGCCGACCGCCATCATCCACACCGCCGAGTACGACCCGATGCGCGACGAGGGCAATGCCTATGCGCGCAAGCTGCTCGCTGCGGGCGTCACGGTCGAGCACGTCTGCCACGAGGGCATGGTCCACAATTTCCAAGCCATGGGCGCAATTCTGCCGCAGGCGCAGCTCGTGCTGTCGCAGATCGGTGAGCAGGTCAGGCGGGCGGTGGGGACGTGAAGCACCTCGTCTTGCCGTCTCCCGCAACGGGAGAGGAAAGAGAATGCCTCACGCTCTTGCCCCGATGACGGAACGCGCCGCCGCGACGTAGTTTGGCCAATGCGCATCCGCATAACGCTCGGCCTGTCGCGCGCAGGTGATTTCGGGCGCATGCGCAGCTGCGATCATGCGCGCAAAGCGCTCTTCGGCGACCGTCACATCATCGGCCGCGGTCGAGGGCGCGGCTCCAGCGGCGGTCGGCGCAACGGCGAGTCCCGCCAGTCCGGCGAGCAGGATGCGGCGTGACGTGTCCATGGCTGTCGTTCCCTCTTCATTGCACTTCGATCGTGACCGGCGAATGCATCGCCATGGCGGCGGCAGGGTACCGTGACGCTTCCGTCCAGTCCAGCAGCTGGGGCAGTGTGGTCAGTCCGGCACCGGCACGTCGAACGTGTTCAGCGTGACCGACACCATGCAGTAAACGCCGACGAGATAGGACAGTTCGGCCGCACCGTGCTCGCCGAATTCCTTGACCGCGGCCCGATAAGTCAGTTCCGGCAGCACGCCGCCGCTGACCAATGCGGACGCCACGTCGTAGGCGACGGCTTCCTGCTTGGTGAGATCGACCGGCCGCTGTCCGGCGACGATGGTCGCGAGCTTCTCGTCGGAGAGGCCGCGCTGCTCGGCAACCAGCACATGCGCATAGAGTTCGTAGCCGGAGCGGAAATGCGAGCCGGTGACGAGGATCGCGACCTCACGCACCGGCGCCGGCAGCAGCGGGTTCGCCGCGATCGCCTTGACCAGCTCCCACACCGGCTTGCCGAAGCGCGGCTCACGGATCCAGGGATTCCAGGGCCCGAGCAGCGCGCCATCGTCGCGCATGTTCACAAAGCCCTTGAAGTGATCCTTGATGCCAGCTCGCATGTCGTCATAGAGCGGCTTCTGTTCGGCACTCAGGTCTTTCGGGTCGAGAATGGGAAGGCGCACGGCAGGTCTCCTCGTTGAGAAGCCGCGAAACTCGCCCGCAGGCGCTCGCAAGGCAAGTGAAGTTGCCGTGACGGCCGTGCAATCTTGCAATGGCAGGGAGGCGCCAGCTATCAGGCCTCAGGATTTCGCAAGTTCTGCGGATTCGTTACGTCTTCGAACTCAAGCCCCAGTGGCTGCGCTGTATCGAGGAACGACGACAAGGCCGCCTCGAACGGCGCTGGATCGAGTCCGCGCGCTTTCAGCCAGGCGGGCTCATAATAGGTCTGCCGGTAGCGCTCGCCGGAATCGCAGATCAGCGTCACCAGCGATCCCGTCTGATTCGCCTTTCGCATCTCCGAGGCGAGCCGGCACAGCGCCAGGAAATTGGTGCCCGTAGAGCCCCCCACCGCGCGACGCAGCCGGCGTGACAGTACGTTCATCGCCGCGATCGTCGCCGCATCCGGGATCTTCATCATGCGGTCGACCACGCCCGGCACGAAGGAGGGCTCGCAGCGCGGCCGGCCGACACCTTCGATCAGCGAAGGGCGGTCGCAAACATGAGAGCGGTCCTGCGAGCTGAAGCAGTCGAAGAAAGCGGAATGCTCGACATCGGCGACGCACAGCCGCGTCGGGTATTGGCGATAACGCAAATAGCGTCCGATGGTGGCCGAGGTGCCGCCGGTGCCCGCACCCATCACGATCCAGTCCGGCAGCGGGCGCGGCTCGCCCTGCAATTGCGTGAAGATGGATTCAGCGATGTTGTTGTTGCCGCGCCAGTCGGTGGCGCGCTCGGCGAAGGTGAACTGGTCCATGTAGTGGCCGCCCAGCCGTGCGGCCAGCGCGCCGGCCTCCGCATACAGCGCGCGGCCGTCGTCGATCAGATGGCAGTTACCGCCGTAATGCTCGATCGCGGCGATCTTCTCCGCCGAGGTCGTGCGCGGCATCACGGCATAGAAGGGCACGCCGATCATCTGCGCGAAATAGGCTTCCGACACTGCGGTCGATCCCGACGAGGCCTCGACGACAGGCGTGCCTTCGCGGATGTGGCCGTTGCAGAGCGCGTAAAGGAAGAGCGAGCGCGCGAGCCGGTGCTTCAGGCTGCCGGTCGGATGCGTCGACTCATCTTTCAGATAGATGTCGATGCCAGCGAGCGCCGGCACGATCAGCCGGATCAGATGCGTGTCGGCCGTGCGGCACTGGTCGGCCTCGATCGCGGCCACGGCTTCGTCGACCCAGCCGCGCCGATAGGCCGGCCCCGCCGGATTGAGGTGGCGGAAGGGGAATGTCTGCATCATCTGAATCTCCCATGATGCGGAACGCGCATCAATAGCTTCCGCTCAAAACTCCAGCGGCGCGTTGTCGACGACTTCCTTCATCACGAAGAAGGTGCGGGTCTGGCGCACGCCGGGCAGCGCGATCAGTTGCTCGCCGTGGATACGGTTGAAGTCCTCCATGTCGCCGACGCGGATCTTGAGGAAATAGTCGAAGTCGCCGGCGACGAGGTGACAGTCGAGCACGAATTTCAGCCTGGTGATCGCCTGCTCGAAGATCGCAAAGCTCTCCGGCGTCGAACGGTCGAGCACGACCCCGACCATCACCAGCGTGCCCTTTGCGACCTTCTTCGGCGCAACCATGGCGCGCACGGCGGCGATGAAGCCGTGCTCGAACAGGCGTTGGGTGCGGCGATGACAGGTGGCGGGACTGATGGCGACGGTTTCGGCCAGCTCGGCGTTGCTGAGCCGGCCGTTATTTTGCAGCAATCGCAACATCTTAAGGTCGATACGGTCAAGACGAACGGACATGGAAGAAGCTTCCGAAATTAGGGTTTTCGGCGAAAGGAAGACTACGCTATATGGCACTTTCTGCAAGAACATGCGCAACAGAGCCGCAGTATTTGAAAGCACCTTTTTACACAGCGATGCTAGCGTTTTATCAGACATTAACGCCAATCGGGATGACCTGACGATGCTCGAAAAATTCGCGCGCTATCCGCTGACCTTCGGTCCGACGCCCATCGAGAAGCTGGAGCGGCTGTCAAAGCATCTCGGCGGCAATGTCGAGGTCTATGCCAAGCGCGAGGACTGCAATTCCGGCCTCGCTTATGGCGGCAACAAGCTGCGCAAGCTCGAATACATCATCCCCGACGCGATCGCCTCGAACGCCGACACGCTGGTCTCGATCGGTGGCGTGCAGTCCAACCACACCCGCATGATCGCGGCCGTCGCGGCCAAGATCGGCATGAAGTGCCGCCTGGTGCAGGAGGCCTGGGTGCCGCACGAGGACGCCGTCTATGACCGCGTCGGCAACATCATGCTGTCGCGCATCATGGGCGCCGACGTGCGCCTGGTCGACGACGGCTTCGACATCGGCATCCGCAAGAGCTGGGAGGACGCGATCGAGGAGGTGAAGGCGGCGGGCGGCAAGCCCTATGCGATTCCCGCCGGCGCCTCCGTGCACAAATTCGGCGGCCTCGGCTATGTCGGCTTCGCCGAGGAAGTGCGCAAGCAGGAAGCCGAACTCGGCTTCAAGTTCGACTACATCGTGGTCTGCACCGTCACCGGCTCGACCCATGCCGGCATGCTGGTCGGCTTCGCCGCCGATGGCCGCGCGCGAAAGGTGATCGGCATCGACGCCTCCTTCACCCCGGCGCAGACCAAGGCGCAGGTGCTCTCGATCGCACAGAACACGGCCAAGCTCGTCGAGCTCGGCAAGGATCTCGTCGCCGACGACGTCGTGCTGATCGAGGATTATGCTTATCCCGCCTACGGCGTGCCGTCGGAAGAAACCAAGGAGGCAATCCGCCTCACCGCGCGTCTCGAAGCCATGATCACCGACCCCGTCTACGAGGGCAAGTCGATGCAGGGCCTGATCGATCTCACGCAGAAGGGCTATTTCGAGAAGGGCGCAAAGATCCTCTACGCCCATCTCGGCGGCGCGCCGGCGCTGAACGGCTATGGATATGCGTTCCGGAACGGCTAGCGCGTCGGTGATGTGAGGCGGCGCGCACCTCCCGACGAGTGTCGTCCTGGCGAAAGCCAGGACCGATTACCCCGACTGCCAATTGTTGAAACACGCTGAGGCAGTCAGCGTGCCTTTTCCTACGGCCCGTGGCTATGGATCCCGGATCGGCGCTCCGCTTCGCTGCGCTTGTCCGGGATGACGGCGGAGGTGTGCCTGCGCCCTACCGCGTCCTGACAATCTGCAGCAGCTCGTTGCCGTAATGCTCGAGCTTCTTGTCTCCGATGCCGGGCACATTGCGCAGTTCGTCCAGCGTGGTCGGCCATGCGCGAACGATGCCGTCGATGGTGGCGTCATGCAGCACGACGTAGGCCGGCACGCCACGTGCGCGGGCAATGTCCGAGCGCCACGCTCGTAGCCGCGCGCGCAATTCAGGATCGACATCGCCCTGCGGCGCGTCGGCTGCCGGGGCCAGATCACTGCGGCGGGACTTGGCGCGGCTCGAACGGATCCGGACGCCGGGCGCCTCTTCGCGCAGCCACACTTCCGTTTCGCCCCGCAGCACGCCGCGCGACGAATCCGTCAGCTTCAGCGCGCCGAACGATTCGCTGTCACTCAGCAAATGTCCCATCGCCACGAGCTGCCGCAGCACCGTACGCCACTGCTTCTCGTTGAGCTCGCGTCCGATGCCGAAAACGGTGAGCTTGTCGTGACCGAACTGCGTCACCTTCTCGGTCAGGCGTCCGATCAGCACGTCGATGAGGTGCATCGCGCCGAAACGCTGCCCGGTGCGATAGGCACAGGATAGCAGTTTTTGCGCCAGCACCCTGCCGTCGCGCATTTTCGGCGGCGTCAGGCAATTGTCGCAATTGCCGCAGCCCTCGCCCATCACGATCTCGCCGAAATAGGCGAGCAGCCGCCGGCGCCGGCAGTGCGGCGTTTCGGCGAGGCCAACGAGCGCATCGAGCTTGCCAATCGAGACCCGCTTGAATTCGTCGGAGCCGCTTGACTCGTCGATCATGCGGCGCTGCTGCACGATGTCCGAGAGACCGTAGGCCATCCAGGCCGCCGACGGCTTGCCGTCGCGGCCGGCGCGTCCTGTCTCCTGGTAATAGGCCTCGATGCTCTTGGGTAGATCGAGATGCGCGACGAAGCGCACGTCCGGCTTGTCGATGCCCATGCCGAAGGCAATGGTCGCGACGATGACGATGCCGTCCTCGTTGAGGAAGCGGTCCTGGTTGCGCGAGCGCACGCTGCTGTCGAGCCCGGCGTGATAGGGCAATGCGGCAATGCCGGCGTCGTCGAGCGCCGCGGCGACCTCCTCGACCCGTTTGCGGGAGAGACAATAAACGACGCCCGCATCACCTGCGTGACGCTCCCGGATGAAATCCTTGAGCTGCGACACCGCGTTGCGCTTGTCGACGATCTCGTAACGGATGTTGGGACGGTCGAAGCTGGAGACGAAGTGCGGACTGTCTGCAAGCTGAAGCCGCTCGACGATCTCCTTGCGGGTCAATTCGTCGGCAGTCGCGGTCAGCGCGATGCGCGGCACGTCGGGAAAGCGCTCGGCGATGATCGACAGGCCGACATATTCGGGGCGGAAATCATGGCCCCATTGCGAGACGCAATGCGCCTCGTCGATCGCGAACAGCGCCACCTTCGCCCGCGCCAGCAGCGCCAGGCAGCGCGGCGTCAGCAGCCGTTCCGGCGCGACATAGAGCAGGTCGAGATCACCCACGATCAGGCGCCGCTCGATGTCGGAGGCTTCCTGCGGGGTCAGCGACGAGTTCAGCGCGGCCGCGTTGACCCCGGCTTCGAGCATGGCGGCGACCTGGTCGCGCATCAGCGCAATCAAGGGCGACACCACGACACCGCAGCCTTCGCGCAGCAGCGCCGGCAATTGATAGCACAGCGACTTGCCGCCGCCGGTCGGCATCAACACCAGGCAATTGCCGCCGCCGGTGACGTGCCGGATGATCTCGCCCTGCGCGCCGCGGAACCCGGGCAGGCCGAACACCGAACGCAGCACCGACAGCGCATCGCGGCCCTGGGCCGGCGCAGGCAGCGGAGCGGTGGAAGGAGAGGACATGGGCATGTCGGGGTGAGGCCGTGAGATTCGTCACAAGGCCAGTCGCATGACCGCGCAGGCGTGGCAAGGCTGTTTGCTCCGCAGGACGCCGCCTTCCACCCTTCGTGGGAAGAAAACTTTCTTACGCCCCGATCCTCCGCAGCGCTTCCGCGACCGTCACGATCGGCATGTCGCGCCTCGCGGCGGCCTGCAGCGCATGGCGCATCAGGTCCGGCGTGCAGCCATACGGGCTCGGCGCGTTGGCGACGTCATGACCGTAGAAGATCAGCCATCCGCCGCTCTCGACCGCCTCGTCGAAATAGCCATCGACACCCGTCGTATTGATCTCGCGATCGACCAGGGGCGAGGCCCGCAGGAACTGGAGATCGATGACGTCGCGATTGACGCCGGGAAGGATGCCGCGCGCCGAGCGGAAGGTCTTGGCGAGCTGCGGCTTGCGCCACACCGACGCGATGCCATAGGGGTAAGCAAAATTTTCGAGCGTGATCGAGGAATCGATGCCGCGAAAATGGCTGCGGTTTCGCTCGATCTCGCGGGCCATGGCGGTCTCGTCGAGATTGACCGCACTCTGGTGCGAGAAGGTGTGGCACGCAATCTCGTGCCCGGCCCGGTGAAGCCGCACGATGGCGTCGTTCGACAGGCCGTGCCAATGGTCCGAGGGACGATCGACCAGGCTGCCCGCGAGATAGAAGGTACCGCGGCCGCCATGCTGCTCCAGAAGCTCGGCGCCCTCGCCTGCGGCGCTATCGGGGGCATCGTCGAAGGTGAAGCTCACCATGGGCGCATGCGCGGGCAGACGGTGCGGCGCGGCACGAAAGTGCCGGGCCAGCCGATTGCTCACGCGTCCCTGGAGTGCCGACCACACGACTCGCATTTCCTGTCTGCCCCGCCGTCACTGAAGCATTCGTGCGCCGCTCGAGGCAAGCTACACACTTCGTTAGTCCTAACGTCGATGCCGTCGTCCCGACCTAACGTGCAAGCACCGACGCGTCGGTCCCCGCGCCGAGATATTGCAGCCAGTTCCGGAACAATGCCGCCGCGGCGCTGCCCGCGGCAATATCGGCACGCAAATTCAGCGCGGGCAGCTCGTTGCTGAGCGCGGGGTGGCGCTGGTGCCTTGCCTGTTTCTCGAAGCGGACCAGCTTCTCTTCGGTCGAAGCGTCAAAATAGCTCACGGGCAGATGCGGATAATTGTCGCGCTCACGCGCGAGATAACGGCCGATGTCGCGCAGATATTCACGCTGAAGCGACAGCGCGTCATATTCCGGATGGCCCTGGAAGAACACGAATCGGCTGACATATTGGCGGACGAAGGTATCGACGCCGGCCTTTGCCGAACGCGTCAGCACCTGGTAGCCGGCCTCAACGAGGTCGCTCTCGGCGATCTCGTTGAGACGCGAATGCGAGACCTTGAGGGGAGCGGGCGCGGCCCGCGTCAGCGGATCCCTGGTCACGGCTTCGCAGTCGAAAATGCCGTGACATTTGGCCGGCAGCGGCCGCCGTTCGATGCGGTCGAGATGCAGCACCGCGGCATGCGCAGCGAGGCACGACCAGATCGTCGAGCGCGTGTTGACCTTGGCCCAGTCGATCAGCTCGGTGAGATCGCGCCAATACGGTTCCTGGTCGAGCTCAGGCGCGATCGGCTCGGCGCCGGTCACGATCAGGCCGTCGAACCTGTGGCGTCTGAGCTCGGTGAGTTCCGAGTATTCGCTCTCGACATGCCATCTCGCTTCCGGCGAGCGCTTCACCGAAGGCAGCGAGAAGCAGTGAAAGCGGATGCGGCGCGGACCTGCTGCGGCTTGCAGCAGCTTCATGAATTGCCGCTCGGTCGCCTTCAGTGCCGGATCCGGCATGTTGTTGATCAACCCGATCGTGAACTCGGTGCCGCCGGGCTCGCGCGCCAGATCGCCCGCTCCCGGCACCAGCGCCGGGCTCGATATAGCTTGATCCCTGTCGATCAGGATCGTCATCGGCGCAGCCGCCTACTCCGCGGCCTGGAGGCGCGCGGACGGGCAGGCCTTTTCCAGTGCCTGATCGAGGTCCTCGATGATGTCCTGGCAATGCTCGATGCCGATCGACAAGCGGATCGTTTCCGGCAAAACGCCGGCGACCCGCTGCTGCTCCGCCGACATCTGCCGGTGCGTGGTCGAGGCCGGATGGCAGGCCAGCGACTTGGCATCGCCGATATTGACGAGGCGCGTGATCAGCTTCAGCGCATCGTAGAAGGACTTGCCGGCTTCCATGCCGCCCTTGATGCCGAAGGTGAACAGCGACGAGGCGTTGCCGTCGAGATATTTCTGCACCAGCGGATAATAGGGACTGTCCGGGAAGCCGGTGTAGTTGACCCAGGCCACGCGCGGATCCTTGCGCAGGAATTCGGCGACCTTGCGGGCGTTTTCGCAGTGGCGCTCCATGCGCAGCGCGACGGTTTCGATGCCCTGGAGCAGCAGGAAGGCGTTGAACGGCGACAGCACCGAACCCATGGTGCGCTGATAGATGCTGCGCGCGCGCTCGATATAGGCTGTGCGGCCGAAGCGCTCGGCATAGACGAGGCCGTGATAGGAGGCATCCGGCTTGTTGTAACCGGGGAAGCGGTCGGCGTGCTTGGCCCAGGGGAAATTTCCGGAGTCGACGATGGCGCCGCCGAGCGTGGTGCCGTGACCGCCCAGAAACTTGGTCAGCGAATGCACGGCGATGTCGGCGCCGTAATCGAACGGCTTGAGCAGGATGGGCGTTGCAACGGTATTGTCGACGATCAGCGGCACGCCGTGGGCGTGGGCGACCTTCGCCAGTGCTTCGATGTCGCAGACATTGCCGGCGGGATTGCCGATGGTTTCGGCGAACACGGCGCGGGTGTTCTCGTCGATCAGCCTTTCGATTGCCTCGGGCTTGTCGCTCTCGGCGAAGCGGCCGGTGATGCCCTGCCGCGGCAGGATGTGCGAGAGCAGCGTATGCGTGGTGCCATAGAGCTGCGGCACGGAAACGATGTTGCCGCCGTGATCGGCGACGTTGACGAAGGCGAAATGCAGCGCGGCCTGCCCGGTCGCGACCGCAAGCGCGCCGACGCCGCCCTCGAGCTCCGCGATACGCTTTTCCAGCACCGCGCTGGTCGGATTGGCGATGCGGCTGTAGCGATAGCCTTCGGTCTCGAGATTGAAGAGCGCCGCGCCGTGATCGGCGCTGTCGAAGGCGTAGGCCGCGGTCTGGTAGATCGGCACGGCAACCGCGTGCGTGGTGGCTTCGGGCTCGTAGCCGGCGTGAATAGCGATCGTCTCGTTGCGCATCGTGCCACCTCCGCGTGGAGCGGGCCGCACTTATTGGCCTGTATGAGGCATGTGCGTTGTCCGCCGTCCTCTGTTAGAGGCGGGTGGTAAAGCGGACAATAATTCGTCTAGAGATCGAGGAAGTAACCCTAACGGTTGTTGGGGAATTGGCTAAAATTCAAGTCAAATTGGATTAATGAAGTTTTGCGGTTGGCGGCAGCGAACACGCTGCACTCCCTTCTCCCCTTGTGGGAGAAGGTGGCGCGAAGCGCCGGATGAGGGGTCTCTATCCATACGGCCAAGCTTGCGTTAGCGGGGAGAGACCCCTCACCCGTCTCGCCGCTGCGCGGCGAGCCACCCTCTCCCACAAGGGGAGAGGGAAACAACTTCGCTGCCCTATCAGTCCATCTGTTCCCACAGCCGATGGGCGAGCACGCCGGCGCGCTTCTCGATCGCGGCCGCTGCATCGAGCGCGAGATCCTCGCGATAGCGCCCGGCAATGAGCTGCACGCCGATCGGCTGGCCATCGTGCAGCGTCACCGGCACCACGGCGCCCGGCAGGCCCAGCACGTTGATCGCGGAGATGAAGCGGATCTCGCCCCAGAAAATCTCGCGCACGCGCTCGGGGCTGACAGTGTCCTCGCGCGGGCTAGGCGTCGGCTTCACCGTGGTCGGTGCCAGCACCACCGGATACTCCTCGAAGAACAATTGCCAGGCGCGAATGTGGCCGTTGCGCGCGGCGGTCGCCTGCATCCAGGCCTTGAGGTCGAGCACGTTGGCCTTGGCTTTCATGCCGCCCCACGCCTTGTGGAAGTCTTCCGACGTCACCTTCAGCATGCCGGCCTCCTGCATCACCATCGTCTCGTTGGTGATGATGTCGCACCAGGTCTGCCAGACGCCGTCGATGTCGGGCACATCGACCTCGCTGACGCGATAGCCGGAACGCTCCAGGTGATCGGCGGCCTGACGCAACGCCGCCGCGACGTGCGGATCGACGTCCATGTCTTCAGGAATCCTGGCGAGCGCGACCTTGATCGGCCCCTTCGGCTTCGGCCCGACCAGCGGCGCCGGTACCCACCAGGGATCGCGCGGATCGCGCTGGCTCATCACCTCCAGCGCGAGCCTGACGTCGGCGACGTGGCGGGCGAGCGGCCCCTGCGCCGACATCAGATGCGCCAGCATCGGCCGCTCGGCGGTTGCGCTTGCGTTGAAGGCCGGAATACGTCCCTGCGTCGGCTTGATGGTCGCAACGCCGTTGCAATGCGCCGGCCAGCGCAGCGAGCCGCCGATGTCGTTGCCGTGCGCGATGGTGCCTATGCCGGCGGCGACCGCCGAACCCGCACCGCCCGAGGAGCCGCCGCAGGTGATATTGGGATCCCAGGGATTGAGCGTCAGCCCGTGCAGGGGATTGTCGGTGAAGCCGCGGAAGGAGAATTCCGGCGTGTTGGTGAGGCCGATGATGATCGCGCCAGCCTTCTTCAGGTTGCGCACCACCGGCGAATCCGACGGCGCGATGAGGTCCTTGTTGGCGGGGACGCCATTGAAGTTCGGACGGCCCTCGTAGTCGACGTTCTCCTTGATCGTGATCGGTAGGCCGTGCAGAAGGCCGAGCTCGCCGCCCTTCGCGCGCCGCTTGTCGGCCGCATGCGCCGCGGCCAGCGCCTCCTCAGAGAGATCGACGACAACCGCGTTCAGTCGCGGATTGACGGCCCGCATCCGCTCGAGATGCGCCTCGACGGTCTCGACCGCGGAGATGGCGCCGGAGCGGATTGCGGCTGCGGTCTCGACCGCCGACCATTGCCAGGCCGGGCCCTTGGGGCGGCGCGGTGCGGACAATTTTCGCGCGGCGGCCTTCTTGACCGGCTTGGTTGCAGCCTTCGCGACCTTGCCCTTGCGAACGGCGCTTGTCTTGTTGGAGGTCTTCGCTGCTTTCTTCGCAGCAGATTTCTTCCTGGTCGCCGTCTTCTTCGCCACGTCGCATCTCCTCACATTGCGCCGCGGAAGTTATGGAGGTCACGCCACCGTGTACAGGCGCGTTTCTGCATGGCGCGACTTCACGACGCGTTGTGGCGGCCGAAGGCGCGCGAGAGACGCTCATGCACCTTTGGGGCTTTTCCCACGACGCATGTACTGGTTGAATGATGGAATAAACTGCGGCCAGGTTGCCGCATCGCGACCGGGTTTTTTGATGCCGCCATTTGCCTGCAGCCGCCTGGCATCCGATGTCGTGGCGATCGGCGATGGAAGAGTGTCGTGGGCGGGCGCGACGGGACGGGACGAATGGGTTGGCCGGACAGTTGGGAGGGCACCGAGGCGCGGTTGTCCCGCGCAGCACGGAAGGCCGGGCGCGATGCTTAGACCGCACGCGCCAACCGTAGAGCGGAGGACCTCGCGGACATCATTCGCGACCTTGCGCGAACTGGAGTGGCATCTCTCAGCGGAGTGGCACGGGCCCTTACGCAGCGCCGCATTCCAACGCCCCGCGGCGGAAGGGAGTGGACGGCCACGCAAGTTGCTCGGGTGGCCGCGCGACTCAGGGTATAAGCCTCTCTCACGGTCCATCAGTGTTTTTGCAAGTCCAAAAAGCGCACCATCCACACAATGTGGGGATACGCCTTGGGACATAGCCACATCATCTTGTGGTTTGGAACCGACTCACCTATAAGGCGAACATCTTGTCGACTCGCTTTTGGGGGCCGGGCTCGATCTGAGCGTCGGTTGTTCCGGGGGTGAGGTCCGGGTGGCAGTTGCTACTTCGGATCAGGTCGCACCCGAGGGATGCACACTGCGCCTTCGGAGCCTTGGGGATCGGACTTCGCTCTCGGCGGGTTGGAAGCTGACCGTAGCCCTCACTGTTACGGGGACCTATCGGACGGTTGGCAGCTTTTCTTTCTCCGCCGGCGTGGAGGGTCGCGGGCAGTTCTTGACAGGCACCGCCAAAAAGGTAGGCGGACCCCGAAGGAGCGCGTCGAATGACCAGGACATGCAAAAAGGTGCCAAGCGATTGGCGCCGGCTATCGCTGCGATCTGCTCCGCAGCAACGATCCACTCGCTTCTGGGGGCCGGGCTCGATCTGAGCGTCGGTTGTTCAGGGGGTGAGGTCCGGGTGGCAGTTGCTACTTCGGATCAGGTCGCACCCGAGGGATGCACACTGCGCCTTCGGAGCCTTGGGGATCGGACTTGATCTTGGCCGAGGGCGGGCGAACCGATAGGGCCTCACACCACTGGCGCTTAGATGGTCAATGATCTCTGCAAAAGGCTCAGGTCGCGGGAGGTGCTTCATCGATCTTGGGCGGCAGTGAAGCAGAGCGGCCTTTTGTCCCCTAGCGAAACGACTGTTAGTGCCATCAAGAGTTACGACGAGAATTGGCTCAACAACGTCGAACAGATCAGCAAGCGCCTTCGCAACAGCACGTTCGCCTTCGATGGGGAAAAAGGGATCACCATCCCCAAGGGGAAGGGAAAGGGCTTTCGTCCATTAGTGATGGCCCCCATCGACAATCGCATCGTGCGTCGAGCGATCCTTGAAGTACTGCAAGGTTTTGGCTCTGATACGTCGCCGGCTCGAAAAAGATGGCCCGGCGTGCCCGCCGTGAAACAGGTCATGGAAACAAGAACGAGCGTGGGTGGTGTCAAGAGCCGCGGCGTGCCTCATGGACTGTCGTTGATCGACCATGCCGTTCGTAGCGGCAAGTCGTGGTTTGTGAGATCAGACATCAAAGACTTCTTCACTCGCATACCCCTGGCACGGGTGAATGAGTTCGTGTCCCATGCGGTTGCGGATGAAGAATTCACAGAACTCTTCAAGATCGCGCTTGCGACGAACCTGAGCAACAAGGCTGAGCTGGAGGAGCGCGATCAATTCGTCCTTTTTCCCGATGCAGACCTTGGTGTGGCCCAAGGCTCTGCCTTATCCGCACTCGCCGCAAACATCGCGCTCCGGGATTTTGACGAGCAGATGAACGGCCGAGGCATCGTATGCGTCCGGTACATCGACGACTTCATCATTCTGGGACCCACGAGAGCAAAGGTCATGGCTGCTTTTGCTTCGGCGCGGGATCGATTGGCCTTGATTGGTATGGATGTCTACGACGAAAACGACCGCGCCGCTCGACAGTCCGGCAAGTTCGATGAGGGCAACATCCATGACGGAACTGACGTGCTCGGCTACAGGGTTTCGGGGACCTCACGACAGCCCTCATCAGCCGCAACCACCGCTTTCTTGAGGAAGTGCGACGCACTAGTTGCCCAGGCGAAGAAGGAGATGAGGCTAGCGGCGTCGGGACAGTCAACATCGCACGTGCTGCGCTATCATCAGGCAATGGTGTTGCTGCACAAGACTGTCAGGGGCTGGTCACAAGCGTTCCGCCATACCACCGCAACCCATGTCTTCACGAACCTCGACGGAGAGATCGACCGCCGCATCCAAGAGCTGAGGAGGTTCGCCTACTCCCTTACACAGGGGGCTACTGAGGAAGTGCGACGGCGAGTGATGGGAGTGCACGTTCTGTCCGATACTTCGACCCTGCCTCTACCAGCGATGTAGAAGGCGCTTGGGGGACAGATTGGGGGCCAGAATGGAGACACAAAGCCCCACCACCCTTGCAACGCACTGATTTGCTATGACAATGTGGCCACCTGAGCGGCCCGAGACATAGGTGACAAAACGTACCGGACACATGGATTACACTTTCCGCTTTTGTTCTGCGGGAGGTGTGGATGCCGTGGAAAGCGAGTTCGGTC